>JBMAAL010000021.1:0-62265 GCA_050281725.1 Sphingobacterium sp.
ATAAAGCCATGAACTTGGCTTTCCATGAGTTGCTGGGTGATGCAGATGGTATTAACACGGAGGTCTCAAAATATTTGACGGTGAGTGCCGAGGAAGTTCAACAGCAAGCTCAGGTTATTTTTAGACCAGAGAATGCTTCTATATTAATGTATAAATCAAAAGAAGAGGAGGCTGTACATGTTGGATAGAACAAAAGCACCCGAGTTCCGTGAAATTGGAAATATAAGTTTAAAAGAACCAATCAAGAAGCGGTTTGTAAACGGATTGCCTGTCTATGTGTTCCAGTCGCCCGAGCAGGAGCTTGTGCGAATAGAATGGATCTTTGAGAATACCTATCTTGAAGGACAGGTTGAAAACCCTTTGTTAAATAGTGCTTTAAGTGCATTGCTTAAGGAGGGAACGAAGACCATGTCCAGTGCGGAGATTGCAGATAAAGTGGATTTCTATGGTGCATTTCTTGTTCCTGAATATTCTTTTGACGTAACTTCTTTGTCGCTTTATACATTGAATAGACATAGTCAAGTACTCTTGCCGCTTGTAAAAGATATTCTGACGGAAGCATCGATTCCACAACAGGAATTGGATACCTATTTACGCAATAACAAACAAAAGTTTCAAGTCTCTATTCAGAAAAATGATTATCTGGCGAGACGCAAATTTTATAATTTGATCTTTGGTGAGAATAATCGTTATGGGCGCACACCAAAACTAGCAGATTACGATGCAATTACGCGCGCGCAGCTGATCGAATTGTACCGTAAGGAAATTGTTCCTGCGAATTGTACTTTAATTGTTTCAGGTAATGTTTCTGATGAGCTTTTGCAGGAGTTGGAGCAAATATTCGGTGTCGATTGGCAGGGAGCAGCTCCTGTATCTCCTTCGGAAATCCCTGTTTTGGTACAAGGTTCAAATGACCTGGCTTATGAGGAAAAAGATAATGCCTTGCAGTCTGCCATTCGGTTAGGCTGTCGGACCATTGGAAGGGAACATCCCGATTATCCGGCATTACAATTTGTCAACACATTATTAGGTGGTTTTTTCGGTTCCCGTCTAATGCGCAATATCCGAGAAGAAAAAGGGTATACCTATAGCATTGGTTCGGCCGTTGCTACCTTGAAACATACTGGTTTTATGACCATTGTAACTGAAGTAGGGGTAGATGTAACACAGGCTACGTTGACTGAAATAGAAAAGGAGATCAGACTGTTGAAAACAACATTAGCCTCCGAGGATGAGGTAAATCTTGTTAAGACCTATATGGAAGGTTCTATGTTGGGTTCGTTAGAAAGTATCTTTTCGCATGCCGACAAGTTCAAAAGTGTTTTGTTAAATGGGATGACATTGAACTATTATTCCTATTATATGGAACAGATCAGAAACATGTCGCCAGAGAAGGTGCAGCATCTTGCCAATAAATACTTGGACTACGATGCCATGGTGAAGGTTATTGTTGGGAAAATCAGTCAAGTAGAACCAGTTCATCAAGCGGTTGTAAATTAAATTTCTTAGACTACAAAAATCGAATACTACTTTGTATTTTTGGTTTTTGATAAAAAAGTGTATTATCCAGCATGGAATTAAAATTAAAAAGACCATTGGTATTTTTCGATTTGGAAACTACAGGTGTTAATGTGGCGACCGATCGTATTGTGGAAGTATCATTTCTGAAAGTGATGCCCAGTGGTGAAGAAACAGTCTATACAAAGAAGATCAATCCAGAAGTACCTATTCCTGCAGAATCCTCTTTTTTTCACGGTATTTATGATGAAGATGTGAAGGATGCTCCTAATTTTAAAGCAATCGCAGTGGAACTTGCTGCGTTTATTGCCGATGGGGATCTCGCGGGATATAATTCCAATAAATTCGATGTCCCAATGCTTATGGAAGAGTTTTTACGGGCAGGTGTTGATTTTTCATTGGAGGGTAGAGCATTTGTTGATGTTCAAAATATCTTCCATCAGATGGAACAACGTACGTTGAAAGCTGCATACAAGTTTTATTGCAATGAAAATCTTGAAAATGCGCATACAGCGGAAGCGGATGTTCGTGCCACATATGAGGTCTTGAAAGCACAGCTGACAAAATATGAAGGTGCAGCATTCGAAGATAAACATGGGACAGTATCCTATCCTGTCGTAAATGATGTTGAGGCGCTGCATACGTTTACCAACCTAAGTAAGCCCGTAGATTTTGCCGGACGTCTCGTATATAATGCGGAGGGACTGGAAACGATTAATTTTGGTAAACATAAAGGAAAACCTGTTATAGAAGTATTTGAGCAGGAGCCTAGTTACTACGCTTGGATGCAGAATGGTGATTTTCCATTGTATACCAAGAAGGTCTTGGAGAATATCTGGAATCGGTATAAAAAGGAAAAGAGTGAGCAAAAAGCAAAAGCAGCAGCAGCTACCCATACTGTAGAAGATAAAAAACTTGCGAAAAAGGAATTCAATCAGCAAAAAGAAGAAGCGCCGCAGAACATTTCTTTGGATATGTTGAAAGGATTGCAAGATAAATTTAAAAAATAACGTTAATTAATAGCTTAGAAAAAGGATTATGGAATTCAAACAAGAAGTGGAACATGTACAGTGTTTGATTATTGGTTCGGGACCAGCAGGTTATACTGCCGCGATTTATGCAGCCCGTGCGGATATGAAACCAGTCGTTTATACCGGTATTGTGCCTGGGGGACAGTTGACTCAAACAACTGAAGTGGACAATTTCCCTGGTTATCCAAAAGGTATTACTGGACCAGTGATGATGGAAGATTTGCGTGAGCAAGCTGAACGCTTCGGAACTTCAGTGCGTTTTGGATATGTGACTAAAGTGGATTTTACAGGTGAGGTACACCGTGTTGAGATCGACGGAACGGTACAAGTTACTGCAGATACTGTGATTATTGCAACAGGAGCTACAGCAAAATGGTTAGGCTTGGAATCTGAACAAAAATACAATGGTTTTGGTGTTTCAGCATGTGCTGTATGTGATGGGTTCTTCTTTAAAAACCAAGAGGTTGCTATTGTAGGTGCTGGGGATACAGCGGCAGAAGAAGCAACATATCTTGCAAAATTGTGCTCAAAAGTACATATGTTGGTTCGTCGTGACGAGTTTCGTGCTTCTAAAGCAATGGTACATCGTGTTATGAATACACCAAATATCGAAGTTCACTACAATTCTGAGGCAAAAGAGGTCCTAGGAGATGGTCAAGTGGTAACCGGAATACGTGTTGTTAACAATAAAGACCAGTCTGAAAAAGATATCGAAGTAACAGGTTTCTTTGTTGCTATTGGACATAAGCCTAATACCGAGCTTTTCACAGGTGTATTGGATATGGATGAAACAGGTTATTTAATTACAAAACCAGATAGTACTGCAACAAATATCCCGGGTGTTTTTGCTTGTGGTGATGTTCAAGATAATATCTTCCGTCAGGCAATTACCGCTGCAGGTACAGGTTGTATGGCAGCTTTGGAAGCTGAAAGATACTTAGCAGCTAAAGAAAGCGGCGAGTAATCGCATTGAAATAATAAAAACGGGGCATTGTACAATGCCCCGTTTTTATTTGCCTTCTTCCATTTCAAAAACACTATCGATTTTCCAATTTGCCTTATCTTTGGATGCCGCGACAGCTAAACGATCACAGCGCTCATTTAACGGATGCCCAGCATGACCTTTTACCCAAACAAGACGTACGGTATGGAGCTTATAGGCGCTCATTAAGCGCAACCAAAGATCTTTATTCTTTTTTCCCGCAAAACCTTTTTGCATCCAACCATATACCCATTTCTTGTCAATGGCATCAATGACATATTTGGAGTCTGAATATACGGTAACGTGTTGCTGTAGATTTTTAAGTGCTTCGAGGCCAACGATCACCGCCATCAATTCCATCCTGTTGTTAGTCGTTTTGCGGTAACCGCCCGAAAATTCTTTTTCGATAAGCTTGCCTTTAAAGGCTTCATTATCGCCTGTATAAATAGTTCTTAAGATGGTTCCGTAACCTCCAGGGCCCGGATTTCCACTTGAAGCCCCATCTGTATATAATTCAATCATACCTGCCAAATATACATGAAGTTTTTGTAAGCACATACAAACAGATAAAAATGATCAAGACTAGTCCATATTTTGGTGCTCGAAGTAGAAGAACTCAACACCGTTGCACGTTCAATCAATTCAACGATGGGGCATAGTTCTACAAGCATCAAAAGTAACAGGTATTTAGGACTAGTTTTATAGGTATTTAAAAGGGACTTTAGACGGTTCTATCCGAATGAGGTCCGAATGAGGTCCCTATAAAGTCCCTATTAGGTCCGTTCAAATATAAGGAACATTCCCTTCGTGTTTTTTTGAGCTTGAACTAAGGGAAATATGATGTTCGATTTCAACCGCTCTCCAACGTAATTTATCCCTTACATAGTTGGATTGTGCTGATTTATGTGTATTTTGCCCGCTTAAACTCGTTATGTAATCGATAAAATAGCTTTATGAAGTTTCGAAAGATTTCTCTTTTTGTTCTTTTGGCGTCCGCGTGCTTAAACGTTTCAGCGCAGAACAATGTATCAACGCAAAAAATGGATTGGTTTGAAGATGCCAAATTGGGTATTTTTATTCACTGGGGGATTTATTCTGTCGATGGAATATCAGAATCTTGGTCATTCTTCAATAATTACATCAACCATGACAATTATATCAAGCAACTGAATGGCTTTACAGCAAAGAATTATAGACCGAAGGAATGGGCCAAATTGATCAAAGAAGCTGGTGCGAAATACACGGTGATTACGACCAAACACCATGACGGGATCTCGATGTGGAATACGAAGGCTGATAAGGCAATCACGACATTACAAGACGCAGCTGCCAAACAGGATGTAATCACACCATTTGTGAAAGCCATACAAGAAGAGGGTTTGCACACTGGACTGTATTATTCTTTGCCCGATTGGAGCCATCCCTATTATGATGTTTTTACGCGCAATAGAAAGCGTTATGAATTGAAAAGTGAACCTTCTCGTTGGGATAGTTATGTAAAATATTACCAAAAGCAATTGACCGAGCTATCCGAACAGTATAAGCCGGAATTACTTTGGTTTGACGGGGATTGGGAGCATAGTGCCGAGGAGTGGAAAGCTAAAGAAACCTTGAATCTTTTGCGGAAATATAATCCGAATATTATTATAAACTCGCGATTGAACCATCATGGAGATTACGATACACCCGAGCAAGGGATTCCGGTCACCCGTCCTGATGCCAAATTTTGGGAACTCTGTTATACCATGAATGATTCTTGGGGCTATCAACCTTTTGATAAAAAGTACAAATCACCCAATATGATCATTCGAACGTTGGTAGATTGTATTTCCATGGGTGGAAACTTATTGTTGGATATCGGTCCAAAGGCAGATGGAACAATCCCTGAGGAACAATTAAATATTTTGAAACAGCTGGGGCGATGGACGCATAAGCATGCGGCTGCGATCTACGGTACAAGAGCCGGTATTCCATTTGTGAACTACGGCGGGAAATCTGCTTTATCAAAGGACGGAAAGACACTTTATCTGTATGTATATGAACAGAAACCCGAATTGCAGCTCAGAGGTTTGGTCAATCATACAGCCATTAAAGGAGTTTCAGTTGTCGGTGATGCATCAGCGAAAGTGAACGTTAAGTCGGAAAATGGAACCGTTCAAGTCGATTTGACGAAAGTAAACTTTGATCAGGATGTGACTGTGATTGCACTGAGCTTTGCGGAGGCGCTTCGTTGGACTGCACCTCAGGATACTGAAGTTACGTTGAAGTCTGTGCTGGATAATAAGTTGACAGATCGTGCTTTAGGTCAGATTGCTACAGCACTGCATGCAGGAAAAAATATTTTTGATAATTCCGGATTGACAGTAGATGGCTTAGATACCAAATTGCCAAGTAGTAACGCGACTAATCCGACGGTATTAAAGTGGATTAAGGATCATGCCGAAGCACTTTATGAGACTGGAAAAGGCTTACCTGAAGGACATTATGAAGGATTAAGTGCGCTCTCCAAAGATCGCCAGACATTGTATCTGTTTGTTGAGGGAAAACCTACGGGCCCTATTGCATTAAAAGGTGTTAAAAATGGAGTCGCTAGGATCCGCGTGGTCGGTGAGGGCTCCATGATAAATCATGAGATTTTCAATAAGCTTTATTGGAGTAGTATCCCAGGCATTATCTATATTCAGGCACCGGCGGAGCGCTTGGATAAAAATATGACAGTTATTGCTGTGTTGTTGGATGCGCCAATACAACTATATCGCGAGAAAGTAGGGGCTATCGAAAATAACCTTTAAGAGGTCGGAAAGCGCTTAGCGTATACAAGAAGCCTGGGATAACAAAATATCCTGGGCTTTTTTGCGGGATATAAACTATGCTGATTTATTAATTCTGATCCATTTTCTTTCAGTATTCGGTGCATTTTCTCCTGAATTGTGGCGCAAAAGCATTTTTTATTATAACTTAGAACTATGGATCTAATCAAAACTGTTTTAATCCCAATTTTTGTTCTTCTTTGTGTTTGTTGTTCTTCCGGTGACGGAAGTAAATCCGAGCGACTGCGGGCAGATTCGTTAGTGAATGAAGTTGTCAATGGAAGGTTAACTATAACAACATTAGCAGAGTCAAATGAATTTATGTATTTCAATGAAAAATACTTTCATGAACCGGCAGATTTAAAGGTCATTCCAAAATTTGATAAAGTACAGATTCAAGTTGTTACTTACCGAATTTATCAACAGGTCAGACTGAAAAATAATCGCTATGAGTTCAACGTGCAGAAAGCCAGTGAACTGCATATACCAAATAGCGCTTTTGTGTATTACCAACGTTCTTTTGATGATATGAACCGTAAGGCTGCCTTGAGTAAAGATTCGATCCGACTGGAGCTGCCGGATGACTATGCATCCTTGCTGATAAAGGAATGATCCAAATCAGATCTGCACACATGATGAAGGCCATATAAAAAGTCAATCTTAGCCATACTACGGTGTAACAAATAGATTTAAGATGGAAAAGAAAAATATTGTTGTATTGACGGGAGCCGGTATTTCGGCTGAAAGCGGTATACCTACCTTTAGGGATGCCAATGGATTGTGGGAAGGACATGACGTCATGGAAGTTGCTTCCATTGAAGGTTGGCACAAAAATCCAGCCTTGGTGCAGGAGTTTTATAATCTGAGACGGAAAGCCGCTTTGGTAGCACGGGCAAATGCGGCTCATTATGCGCTGGCAAAATTGGAATCAGCGTACCGGGTGAGTATTGTGACGCAGAATGTAGATCTACTGCATGAACAGGCAGGATCATCCCATATCGTTCATTTGCACGGCCGCTTGGATCAGTCGAAGTCATCTGTCGATGACCGTTTGGTGTATCCCATTGTTGGTGATGAGATCAAGATGGGGGATCTTTGTGAGAAGGGTAGTCAGCTGAGGCCAAATATCGTCTGGTTTGGAGAGGCTGTTCCGGCCATTGAGGAAGCCATAAGTCTGGTTTCGAACGCCGATATTTTGATTATTGTGGGAACTTCCCTACAGGTTTACCCTGCTGCAGGACTTAAAGAATTTGCGCCTAGTCACTGCCAATCGTTTTTAATTGACAAAAAGATTCCACATGACAACGCTTTACGTAATATACAGTGTTTTGAAGAATCCGCGCCCATAGCTGTCCCTAAATTGGTAGAACAATTACTTAATTAAATATTATATAGTAGTTTATAAAATAAGGGTTTATGAAAAAAATAATAGGGCTTCTTTGTGTGTCCGTTGCTTTTGTTGCATGTCAAAATAATTCGGCGATCAAAGTAAATACGAGTTCAAATGATCAGCCTTTAACCTTGGATAGCGTTCAAGCCAAGCATTTGCTCAGTTTGCCATTGCATTGCATCGAAGTGGAATATCCCAATAAGTTGGGACAGGTGCTCGGTAGTGATCGTGATCTAAAAGCTCCGCGTACATTGCATCCAATTTTTTATGGTTGTTTTGACTGGCATTCTTCTGTACATGGGTATTGGTCAATTGTGCATATTTTGAAGGAATTTCCAAATTTGGATAGCTCGGGTGAAATTCGACGCCAATTGAACCGAAATATTACAGCGGAAAATGTGGCTGTTGAATTAGATTTCTTTCAAGATAAGAACAATAAGAACTTTGAGCGTACGTATGGCTGGGCCTGGTTGTTGCAGCTGCAGAAGGAATTATTAACTTGGGAAGATGCCGATGCAAAACGCTGGGCATCGAATCTTGAACCGTTGGTGAAACATGTCGTAAAATCGTATCAGGAATATTTGCCCAAATTGGTCTATCCGATCAGGACAGGCTATCATGATAATTCGGCCTTTGGGCTTTCTCTGTCCCTGGACTATGCAAGAAGCACGGGAAATGTGACATTTGAAAAATCATTAATGACGAATGCTTCTCGTTTGTATAGTCAGGATAAGAACTGCAACATTTCTTTTGAGCCAAGCGGAAGCGACTTTCTTTCTCCTTGTCTTGAAGAAGCCCTTTGTATGAGTATGGTGCTGCAACAGGAGGATTACCGTAAATGGTTAAAGGATTTTATGCCAGATCTGTTTAATCCCGATTTCAATTTAGAACCGGGTATCGTGAAAGATCGAACTGACGGACATTTGGTCCATCTGGATGGACTTAACTTTAGTCGCGCAAACTGTTTAAACGGTATCGCCAAGGCGCTGCCTGAGTTAAGTTACTTGCATAGGTTGGCGAATAAACATTTAACGTACTCTTTGCCCAATATTACAACCAAGGATGACTACATGGGATCACATTGGTTAGGTACGTTTGCACTCTATGCACTATCAAAGCATTGATTCGGGGAGATTATCTTCTCCCCATTTATCCATGAGGGTTAATATTTCCTCGAGCGAACGGCCGAGCTCGGTTAATTCATATTCTACTTTTGGGGGGACTTGCTGATATACTATTCGAGTGATCAGGTTGTCCTGCTCCAGTTCCTTTAATTTGGCGATCAGCATACGTTCAGATATTCCTACGAGCCTTTTTCGCAACTCACTATAGCGGAGTTTACCTTCATTTAGTAAATAGGAAAGGATGTTGATTTTCCATCTGCCGCCTATGGTGGCCAAGGTAAATGCGATACCACAACGGTCTTTCCAGTACAGCTCATTGATGTGATTGGTTGAATTCTCTTTTCGCGGGTTCATACAAACTTTTTTGTTGGTATCATACAATCTTGTATGTACTGTTATTCCTGCAAATTAATAAAGAAATTTGTAGGAAAACAAAAAGTATAACATGGAAACGATTAAATCAGTCGCTCATTGGTTGAGCTATGCGTACTACCTTTATGTATTTGGTTATGCATCATTGTTCAAAGTTTTTCAGAAGAGTTCCATGATGCAAAGCATGCATTCCCTGGGTTTTAATAAGACTTGGACGATCATTATCGGAATAGGGGAACTAACAGGGGTAATATTGCTCTTAATAGGTTTGTATAACCCGCAATTTAAGAATGCTGCAGTACTGCTGTTGTTTCCATTTGCGGTTGCTGCATTTACGGCACATATGGCACATCAAGAGTATCATCATTTCTACAACTCCTTGCTGATGTGTGTACTCAGTATTGTGCTGTTAGCCACAGACAAAATCTTTAAAATTATACTTTAAATCCTGGGGCTTAAGCATGATCGTCAGAAAATTAGGGTTATTTTGTGGCTTAATTTTCTGATGATCATATGTTTATCGCGAAGCAACAGAAGCAAGAGGGAGAATAGCCGGATAGACTACAATTAAAAGTAGGATGGCAAGCCGGTCGATAACCGAAAACATATGAGTAATAAGACCGTTGTAAATCGTGATTTGTGCTACTTTAAGTATGTAGATTTATGCGTATATACTTTGTTTTTTAGATTTTATTGCGTTTTTATTGGTGTAAGTAAAGTTTTTGCGCTGGTTTTTTAGGTGTGCTTTTTTTGTAGTAGATTAGAAAAAGACTATAAAATTCAAGATTTGTGCTACTCTCCACGATCAAACTTATAATACATTTGATCTATCAATCCCATAGGGATGTTACATGCTATGTATAGGTATTTAAGACATCTTTTAATGTTCATGCCCATTGTTTTTTTCTGTATGTTTTTTACAGGTAAAATAAATAAGGGTGTCTTTTCACATACTGCCTATAAAAACACGTCAAAAACGGCAATAACTTCTTCGCAATCCCATTTCGATTTTTATCTCGGATCGATCGAAGAATGCACATTCGAATGGCGTTATGATCAACATTTAGCATATGCCGTTCGACTCTGTGCCTTGGGACTGATTCTACCGATTTTCTTGCTATTTACGGATAAGAAGTCATGGCATAGTTTTTATGAACTCCAAAATAAATATCTGTCTAACAGGCTGCCAAACAGGTGTATCCTATACCATTCCTTTAAAATTTTCGGTTAAATCCCTTTTCCTTTTCGTGAATATCATCGGTTGGGTCGACAGACGGCTATAAATCGATGTAATAAATCATTGCTTGAAGAAAGCGGCTTAATCAGCTGCTTTGCTATTAAATCATTTATATGAACACAACACTTTACGCATTAGCTATTACAGCTATTATGATCAGTTTTTTTCATACTGCATCGGGGCCGGATCATTATCTGCCATTTATTGTATTGTCCAAATCGAAGAAATGGTCGTTTGGGAAAACCATATTATGGACCATTATATGTGGGCTTGGGCATGTTTTCAGTTCGGTCATACTTGGGATTATTGGCGTTTATCTAGGATGGCAACTCAATAAGATCAGCTGGTTACAGGATGTGCGTGGCAATGTTTCGAGTTGGGCACTATTTATTTTTGGACTTGGATATTTGATTTACGGGATCTGGAAAATTTCAAAGAAGCATTCTCATAAGCATTTTGATGTGATGGGTGATGAGGTGTATGTGCATGAACACACGCATGGGAAAAGTACATCAGGGCATCACCATCATCATCAAAAAACGAAGGTAACGCCTTTGGTATTATTTGCAATTTTCGTCATGGGACCATCGGAACCATTGATTCCACTTTTATTTTTTTCAGGTGTTCACCGCTCAATGCCGGAGGTGATTACACTGATTGGCACTTTTACCATCACGACAGTGGCAACCATGGTCGGGATGGTCTTGTTGGGAATTTACGGTTATAATTTGCTCAATACCGAAAAACTTGATCGATATGTACACGCTATTAGTGGTGCTGTCCTGTCAATTTGCGGTGCGGGGATGTTATTTCTGGGATGGTAATGAACAGCAGCGCGTTTCTGAGGAGCATTTCGCCCCTGGAACAGTTTTATGGTAAAAGCGTGGCTGAGCTATAAATTCTAAAGACTGGACACGATGGTAGCTTTAAAATTTTCCTTTGTATCTTTAATAGAAATTATAAGTCCTTATAAATGATGTATTATGGAAAAGAGTAAGTTACTTCGAATGGATAATATGGGTATCGTGGTGGAGTCGTTGGACACCGCGATTTCGTTCTTTTCAGAACTTGGTTTACTTTTGGAGGGAAGAGCACAGATTGAAGGTGAATGGGCAGGTAGAGTAACAGGTCTCGGTGCTCAGCATGTGGAGATCGCCATGATGGTGACACCAGATGGACATAGCCGATTGGAGCTTTCAAGATTTATTGATCCAGCGATAGTTGCAGATCATAGAAATGCTCCAGTCAATGCCTTGGGCTATTTGCGGGCAATGTTTACCGTTGAAGATATAGATGATGTGTTGCGGCGGCTAGTTGGCAATCATGGCGCTGTGCTGGTCGGGGAAGTGGTACAATATGAAAATGCGTATCGTTTGTGTTATCTAAGAGGAGTAGAGGGATTATTGATTGGTTTAGCACAACCGCTATAAGGTAATCGATATGAATTGGTAAAAGACAGCTCTAGGAATCGGTACAAGGCAAGCGATAGGAACTGAATATTTGTGCTAAAAAAGAAAATTTAAGAAATTTCTATGTTTTGCAAAATAAATAGGAAACTAAGACGTTATTGATACAAATACTTTTCATAAAATAGGTTAATATATGGCTAAGACCCTAGAGTTCCCCGCTCTAGGGCTTTTTTGTAATTATACCTGCGGGAATAACGAAATTTTGCACAATCTGTTTGGATCGCGTTCTTTCCTGATCAATAAAGCGAAATTTAGCTACTTGATGAAAGCCATGAGGAAGGCCTAAGAATCTATTTTTTAGATACTGTTTTTAACGATGAGCTCGTCGTCATCACTGGTTTTGCAATTTTGTCCAAACTGGATATAAATTAGGCAATTTTTGAACATGTGGTCATTAGTATAATCGCACATAAGACGAGCAATATAATAACAGATGTGGTGTAAGGCGTTCTTCTCATAAATACTTTTTTTTACTTAGTAGTTTACAAAAGCCGTGCCTTTATTTTTAGAACTTGCAGTAAGTCTGATTGTTGTAGCTTCGTGTCTACAGGATGTCGATATGAATACGTGAATGATATGGAAAAAGCTTTTACCGATGCCTTATGTATCGATTGTGGGATTAATGGATCTGGCTACTATTGTTTCCTTGAAACGATGCTTTTTTTGATAGCTGATTGACGATCAGAATACCTAAAAGCATTACGATCGTATAGGCAACAAACGCGATGTTTTCAGACTGATGTTCGCTGCCCTTTGAAACACTTTCTACCCATAGTCCCGTACTATTTTTAAATCCAAACGCCCAATGGGTCAGGTTCCAGCCGAAGTGTAGTCCAATAGATAGTGCGATATTGCGGGTTCTTAGTACTGCAAGACCAAAAAGTACAGCTCCAAGTCCTGAACCCAGGAATGCCGCTTTTAGTGTAAAACCGGTAAATAAATGTTCTATAATAAAAACAAGTACCATAATTGAGAAGGCCACAACAGTGCCGAGTTTATCTTTCAGGCGCCATAAGAAATAGGTTCTAAAAACCAACTCTTCCCGACAGGCGACGAAAAAGTATAGAAGAATATTTATTGCCAATAATTTGGGGTCGATAGAGACCTGTTTCTTAAAAGATACTTCGGCAAAATTTGTTAGTATCATAACCATTAGGCCAACCATAACAATACCTAAGCAAAAGCCAGCACTAAAATTGAGCATACTCTTTTTGTTAAATCCTAACCCAATTTGAGAAAAACTGATCTTATCCCAAGTTTTAAATAGATAAACTAAGCCCAAGCTGAGGAATGTCGCGAGGCAGAGTGAAAGTAAATCGGGGAACGCTGTCTGTTTGGTCACAGCGGCAGCGAAAGCGAAAGCAACAAGGGAAGCTACATAAAATAATATTACTTTTAGGTATATGGTTTCTCTTTTCATTCCTTAACTATTTGGTAAACGTGAATTTACACTATTTTTGAAGAAATAGTGAGAGTTATTTAGAAGAGTGGTGTGCTTTTTGTTTATAGGGGAGAAAGATTAGAGAAATAATAATATGAAGTATCCTTATTTAGGAATTAGTATGGTATGTGCGGCCTTAGCGAGTATGGCCAATTCAGAGGCTGTATTTGCCGGAGAGCAATTGGCCGTTCAACACATTGAATACGTGCAGGTAAATTCAGACTCATTGAAGGTTGAACAATTAGCAACAGCCCTGAGAAAGATGAAGCCTATCAGTTCTGCTGATTTTAAGGCGAAGTTCAAACCGGAAATCAACGGATTTAAGCTCACAGAGGTCACGGCCTTCGAGGATGCGGAAACAGGATCTTACGCAACAGCGAACTATGTGAAGGGAGGGCAAAATATTTATTTGATGGTTACCGACGGAGCCGGTCCAGGTTCGGATCAGGTAAAGCTAAATTTAATGAACTATATCGACCTAAAATCAATTGAAGAACTAGGAACCAAAATGCAGGTTAAGCCTTATAAAGGTTGGCTGGCATCTTTTGACTGGAGCATGTTCGAAAATGATGATTTGACTAGCATTCAATATCTCGAATCAAATCGATTTGCAACTGTCTCTTCAGCAAATAAAGTAGCAATTGAAGAATTAGAGCGCTTTTTGAATAGTTTTAGTCTATAAGAGAAATTGACGAAGTCCCGGAGCCTTTAATCACATCCGGGACTCAGTCCATCAATCGGATTTATTCCATTCCCCGACCACCGATCGTCGTATAAAGTCTATATTCCCGAGCCTTTCCTTTCGTAATTTCCTAGATTATCAGCCTTATAGTTAAGTTTGTTGATGCAAGATTTTATTGTTTATGGCCTATTTTTCTTATATTAGGTAATAAACCAGCAAATTGTGTCTATGTTCAATCTAAATCGGCGAAAATTTATTCAAGGAGCGGGAGCAGTTTTAACTTTATCAGCCTTAGAAGTTAAGGGGCTTTCATTTCGCGATGCGATTAAAAATTTTCGGGTCGGATTGATCGGTGCAGGTTGGTATGGGAAAAGTGATTTGTTCCGTTTAATGCAGGTTCGGGATGTCGATGTCATCGCCATATGTGATGTTGACGACAACCATTTGCAGGATGCGGGGCGATTAACTGCTGAGCGCCAGGTTTCAAAAAAGGTTCCGAAGCTTTATAGAGATTATAGGGAGATGCTCGCTAACCATAAATTCGATCTTATTCTTATTGGTACACCGGATCACTGGCATGCAAGACAGGCTATAGACGCAATGCGCTCAGGTGCTCACCTTTATTTGCAGAAACCCATCAGTGTGGATGTACTTGAGGGCGATGCCATATGGCGTGCGGCTAGAAAATATAACCGGAAAGTGCAGGTAGGAACCCAACGGCGTAGTACAGCTCATCTCATCGACGCTAAGAAGCGGGTGGTCGATAGCGGCCTGCTTGGTAAGGTTTCACACGTGGAAATGTGCTGCTACTATCATATGCGAAAAAATGGTAATCCACTTACACAGCAAGTTCCAGAATTTTTAGATTATGAGTTATGGACGGGACCGGCACCTTTACGCGCTTATGATGGCTTACCGCATGGCAGCTGGTGGCGAACTTTTATGGCTTATGGAAATGGGATAACCGGCGATATGGGGATGCATATGTTTGATACAGTACGTTGGCTTTTGCAACTTAAATGGCCCAAAAGCGTGAGTGCCAAAGGCGGTATTTATGTCCAAAAAGAAGGCAAATCGACGATTGCAGATACGCAGACCGCTCTATTTGAATACGAAGATCTCAACTGTGTCTGGCAGCATAGGACATGGGGAGCAGCAACAGACCCTGAATATCCTTGGGCATTTTTTATATACGGTGACAAAGGTACTTTAAAGGGAAGTGTGATGAAATATGAGTTCATTCCCGTCGGAGAAGGTGAGACTATCCGACAGGATGTTATCTTAGAAAAAGAGACTTTCCCCAAAGATCTGGAAGAGCATCGAATAGAATTGCATACAGCTCCGGCAACGAGACGGCATATGCTTGATCTTTTATCAGCAATTGAAAATAATCACCTACCTGTAGCCGATATTGAAGAAGGCTATATCTCCACCGCAAGTTGCATATTGGCCAATTTGTCGATGCAGTTGAATCGGCCCCTAGTTTATGATCCGACGCAAAAAATATGTATTAATGACCCTGAAGCAACTCAATTATTGCAGAGAGGGTATCGCAGTCCATGGCAACATCCGTAATAACAATATCTAGCGGCAGATACCGGCAAATTGAAAAACTACAGCCGTCAAAATATGTCCATACATATGGACCGACTTGGCATTTATCAATATATAGAACGTTCCTGACCCAACGGCAAAGGGATCCAACAGCTTAAGCAAACGTGTTCAAGCTTAAAATTCTAAATTTCTACAGAATTCGAACCGTTCTTTACTCGATTAAAAGACGAGTAGGCAATGAATATGAATTCGGCGATAACCCATAATTATGCTAGGCTTAGAAAATCTTTGTTCTTTCTACCTATACTTCTATTAGTTCTGCTCATTCTATTTCTCTATTTTAATCATGCATTGAATGTATATGGCTATACGGTCATTCAGAAGAATAGCTTTTTCACAATAAATGCTTGCCTCGGACAATATCCAAATCTTGAGTCTAATTTTACGCAGTTTGGAGATTGTTTAATTAGCCTTTCACTATTGAGTGTTTTTGTATTATATGCACCTAAATTATGGGAAGCATTGATTTCAGCATCGCTAATTTCTGCTTTTTTTTCAATCGTTTTAAAAGTGGCATTTGCTGTGCCACGACCCGCAGCAGTGTTTAATCATACAAGTTTTTTGATTACTGGTAAGATGCTTCTTGGTAACAACAGCTTGCCTTCTGGCCATTCCATTACGATATTCACAACGCTGACCGTTATCATGTATGCTTTTATGCCGCGACGATTGAGTTATAAAATAATGTGGTTTTTCGGTTTAACATGTATTGGTTTAATGCTTGCTTTATCTCGCGTCGCTTTGGGGGCACATTATCCATTAGATGTTGTTAGTGGATGTATTATAGGATATCTTTCGGGGTTGCTCGGAATTTTTTTTAGCAGGGAATTTAAAATATGGAATTGGGTCAACGACCAACGGTATTATCCAATTTTCATTTTATTATTCCTCGTTTTCAGTATGGTATTGATCAATAGAATAATTAATGATAATTTGCTAATATTTTATTTTACATTTATCTGCTTAATTAGTACACTTTATAAAATTATTACCGTTTATGCTAAAAAATAGCTTAAAATTAGTTCATTTTGTCCTTTTCATGAGTGTGTTGAATTTTATATTCTTCCATTTTCCATTTTATACTTTTGTTTTTAATAATATCGATTATAAAAGCTTTGGGGGAATTGTTCTCATTGGCAGTCTAATGGTTCTAATGCTGGTGATGAATGCTTTTGTACTTTATCTATTTTTTTCAGCCTCGCGTCGCTTCGGGAAATCGATACTTGTGTTGTTCTTTCTGATCAATTCAGTAGCCGTTTATTTTGTAAATACCTATAGCGTTATTTTGGATGAAACCATGATCGGCAATATCTTGAATACCCGATATTCCGAGTCCAGCGGTTTCTTTTCCCTGAAATTGATCGTTTATCTCGTTTTTCTCGGTATTATTCCTAGTATCTTCATTATTAAAGCAAAAATAATAAAGGATAAACCAAAGAAGTTCTTTATCACTTCGTCACTTTCGTTATTATTTATTGTTATTTTAATATTCGCCAATGCGACTAATTGGTTGTGGATCGACAAGAATTCGAAGACTTTGGGTGCACTTGCCATGCCGTGGTCCTATACCGTCAATATTTCGCGTTTTTATATTCACGAATATCAAAAAAATAAAAAAGAGATTTTATTGCCAGATGCGACGATAACTGACCACAAAAAGACAGTAGTTGTCCTTGTTATTGGTGAATCTGCTCGAAGGGATAACTTTTCCTTGTATGGCTATCAAAAGAATACAAATCCGCTACTTTCCAAAACACCCAATCTTTATCATTTTGACGCAACTTCTTGCTCTACCTATACGACAGCAGGAGTAAAATGTATATTGGAGCACAAAAATACAGATGATTTGTATGAAATCTTGCCGAATTATCTCTATAGAAATGATGTCGATGTGATCTGGCGAACAAGTAATTGGGGGGAGCCACCTGTACATATTAAAGAATATGAAACAAATGATCAGCTTGCTGCAAATTGTAAGGGTGAAGGATGTGCTTACGATGAGGTACTTTTAACAGGTCTAAAGGAGCGGATATCCTCCAGTAAAAAAGATAAAATTTTTGTTGTGCTCCACACAAGTACAAGCCATGGGCCAACATATAGCAAGAAATATCCCGCTCAATTCGAGCTGTTTAAACCTGTCTGCAATAGTGTTGAACTAGGGAACTGTTCTAAAGAAGAGTTGATCAATGCTTATGATAACACCGTGGTTTATACAGATTATATTTTGCATAATCTGATTGAGGATCTAAAACAATTGAAGGAATATAATAGTGCCATGTTGTTCGTCTCGGATCATGGCGAATCGCTGGGTGAAAACAACCTGTATATGCACGGATTGCCGATGAGCATTGCACCAAAAGAGCAATACGAGATTCCCTTTATCGTGTGGGTGTCTGATCATTCAAAACAGTTGAAACCAAATAAAACGTTGACACAAAATCATGTATTTCACAGTGTATTGAAATTTCTGGATATGAAGAGCCCTATCTATGATGAAAATATGGATATTTTCGAATAAACAGGATTGCGGGTACAGTTTGGTCCAAAACGGGCTGGACAATGGCCAATCAGATCAACATCGGATGGTGGATCGGTTATGTTGAACAAAAAGAAAAGGTTTATTTCTTTGCAATACGGCTTATTCAGGACCGGAAGTTCAATAGCCCTGATTTCTTGCGCTGCCGAAAAGAGATTACACGGAAAGTCCTTAAGGAGCTAAAAATTTTGCCTTAAACCTTAAGGCATTAGATATCAGTCATCAAATTTTATCAGGACAATAGACAGATGGAAAATTTTAATCGAAAGAAGCATTGGGAAGATATATACGAAAACAAGCCCCTGGAATCAGTGAGCTGGTATCAGCCCAATCCAGAAGTATCTCTACATTTTATACAGCAAGCTAACCTTCCAAAAAAGGCGAGAATCATTGATATAGGTGGTGGTGACAGTTTCCTGGTTGATTTCTTACTGAAAGCAGAATTTGAAGATATTACTGTATTGGATATTTCCAAGGCTGCCATTGAACGAGCGAAGAAGCGATTAGGGGGTGAGGCGACTAAAGTCAAATGGATTGTTTCCGATATCTTAGATTTCGTTCCCGACACACACTATGATTTTTGGCATGATCGGGCCACCTTTCATTTTTTGACTGCTCGTCAGGAGATTGATCGCTACATCGAAATCGCAGATCAAGCAATTGCAGTGGGAGGTAGTTTGGTTGTCGGAACCTTTTCTGAACAGGGGCCAACGAAATGTAGTGGCATTACAATTAAACAGTATTCAGCACAATCGATAAGTGATTTATTTCAAACATGTTTTAGGAAAATTGAATGTATAGCTGTTGACCATATAACACCCTTCGACACGGAACAGCATTTTGTGTTTTGCAGTTTTCGTAAGTAGCTGTTATAGCAGGGGTGAAGGCATTTCGCACAAATAGCGCATCGGTGTGGCTCGAATCTGCCCCTTTGTGCTAATTTTTATTGGAATTTTCCAATAAAAGTTCTCCCCAGGCGTTTAATTTCCAGAGTACTTCCACTAAACTTTTCCCTAAGGGTGTCAATGAATACTCCACTCTGGGAGGAAGCTCATGGAAAGATTGTTTACTTAAAATACCATCATTGACCATTTCGGCCAATTGTTGGTTTAGCACCCGTCTATCAACTGTTGCAATACCACGAAGCATTTCACTTGGGCGTTTTTCCCCTTCATTGATACGCCAGACAATCGGAATTTTCCATTTCCCACTAATCGCATTGACGGCAAATTCCAATGGACATATTTTTTGTTTTATTGCTTTCTCTGTTATACTCATAAAATTGACTTTTTTGCCCCATAGGGATAATAATATGCGGTATTGTGATTATGCATTTACTTTTAAAACTTTGCAGAAATAACGTACAGCATCATGAAAAATTTAGAACACGAAATTGCTAAATTAAATGCGAATTTAGCTAATCTTCGTCTTGAAATAAAAGAAATATTTGGCAGATCCATTCAGGATCTTCAGTCTGGAGATCTAACCGAAAAGAGCCTGCAGATAGGGGACAAGGTCCCGAATTTTGGTTTGATGAATTCGCAACATAGAGAAATTGAGCTCGGAAAACTTCTGGAGAACGGAAAGGTTAGCGTGGCCTTTTTCCGCGGCAACTGGTGTCCTTACTGTAATCTCGAGCTAAGGCTAATATTGATGCGTTAATCATATAGCTATGAGCAAAGTACAACGTAAAGGGGCAAGGCGGACAGCTGATATTTCGATAGACTGCCTAGCCAGTCTGAACCGCGGTGAAATTGAGACTGCAAATCTTGTAGAGTGGCTAGCTGTTGACCAACGGCTTTTACTTGAGCACATTCTTCAGCAGAATGCGCGCATTCACTACCTAAAGCCAATCTTGTTGCTGCTGGAGCAGTTACAGAAACCGACGGTAAATTCCATCAATGAAACGATCGGACGTGCGCTGTTCGACGTAATCACACAAAATTGTGATAATACCTTCCTGACAATATTATCCAATCATGCTGCAGATCTCGTGCGTTGCTGGGCGACCTACGCGATTGGAAATGATAAACAGCTTGAAATTGAGGAACTGCTTTCATCAATACGTCCTTTTGCTGCAGATACACATTTTGGTGTACGAGAAATCAGCTGGATGGCCATCCGTAATAGGATAGCCTTTGATTTGGACAGGAGCATTGCCTATCTGAGTCTATGGGCGATGGAGAAGGATGAAAATGTGAGGCGTTTTGCTTCGGAGTCGACCCGACCGAGGGGAGTATGGTGTAAGCACATCGATCGGTTGAAGCAGGAACCAAGTCTAGCCTTGCCTATTTTAGAACTGCTAAAATCCGATCCTTCAAAATATGTTCGGGATAGTGTCGCAAATTGGCTGAATGACGCAAGCAAAAGCCAACCTGATTTTGTTAGAGCACTTTGTCATCGTTGGAAAGAAGAAAGTAATACCAAGGAAACACACTACATCATTCGAAAAGCATTACGAACAATTTCGAAGTAAAAATTACCGGTGTCAGTATTCCGTTTTTTGCGTCTTTCTAGTTCATATTTAATTTTTTATGCAGTAGTTTATTTAGAATTATTAAAAATAATTTGAAATACTGTATTAAAATACGTTACATTTGCATCTGTTTAGAATCATTTTAAATAGATGTGCCTTTTTGTGCGCTTTTATTCTCACTTATGAAAAAGCTCTATTGGACTAGTTTTATTTTATTTTACACAATTGCAGTTGCGCATGCACAGGCGATATACATCCGGGGAAAGATCACCGATAGTAATAAAAAAGTGCTATTGGGAAGTACTGTTATTTTGGATCAACTAGGACTCTCCAGTATGAGCGATGGCCGTGGTGAATATCGTTTAACCATCCCTAAAGAGCAGTATGGCAAACTTGTTACGCTATCGGTTTCCTACATTGGTAAGAAAAAGGTTGAAAGGACAGTCCTGCTAGATTCGATACAAAAGATTGAAAATTTTTTGTTGCAAGATATGAGTCTTGCTCTTGAAGAAGTTGGGGTACAGGCGAAGAGAGGGGAGTTGAGCAACTCATCACTCGTGTTTGATCGCGAGATGATTGAACGTTATCCGGCGCTAAGTTTAAACGATCTGCTGAACCGATTGCCAAACCGAAAGAATACAGCCCCTTCTGTGCAGGAGATGCAAAATCTAACGCTGAGAGGTGCTTTTAGTGAGACTACGGGACGCTCTCGAGACGCGAATGAACTGAATAACTCCTTCGGTGTCGCTATTATAATGGATGACATGGTTTTGGGCAACAATGGAAATATGCAAGGACGGAATGCTGGAATATTTGGTATGTCTTCCTCAACGAATGCAATTAGACCTTCAGATTATGGTTTAACCGGTCGACCGACAACGGGAAAATTCTATTCTGGAGAAAATGTTTTTAGCGGTCTGGATCTGCGTCAGATTCCGATAGAAAATATCGAACATTTGGAAGTTATTTCTGGCGTTGCACCGGCACGCTATGGCGATTTATCAAATGGTGCCGTTATTATTGAAAGGCAGGCAGGCAAGACTCCGGCTTTTTTTAGGCTTCAAGTGCGGAGCAATGCAACTTCATATGGTCTGTCTAAGGGAATGCAGCTCGGAAAAAAGCTTGGGACAATTAATGTGGATTTAGGTTATGTGCAGTCTTACGCAGACAATAGAGATAAGCTGAAACAATATGACCGCGTAAATGGAACTTTGATATGGACAAACTATTTTGGCGCAGATAAGCGTCTGAAACAGACTTTCTCAGGCTCTTACAATAAAGTTATTGATCAGGTCCGAAAAGATCCTGATGACCCACTCTCGAATGCCATTTCTTTTGGCGGCTGGGGTTGGAATGCTGCTAGCCGAACCAGTTACAAATTGGACCATAAATTCCTTAAAAGCATTAGTCTGAATGCGGGAATAAGTTCAACACTGCAGAAAACTTATCGGGAGTATTACTATAATGGTGCAGTCGTACTTTATACCGATTCTGTGCAAACCGGAATTGTAGAGGGACAATATGCACCTGGTCAGTATACCGCTCTAGATTATGTGGATAATAGGCCATTAAATTTAAATGTCCGATTGGAAGGAAATGCCATCGCAATTACCGGCGATATTATTCATAAAATAAACTTTGGAAGTAACTATAGTTATGACATCAACCGTGGAAAGGGGCGAATTGCAGATCCTTCTATACCAAAAAAGGATCTTGGAGCGAGATCGGATAGGTATTATGATTTTTCATTAACAAACGCTTTGCAAAACCTGGGCTTGTATGCCGAGGATGCCATGCGGACGAAAGTATGGGGAAGGGATCTTAGCATGCGGGCGGGCATTCGCTGGGATCTTATGAATGGTCACTCTTCTATTTCTCCAAGAACCAACATCAATTATTCACTATCTAAATCTACTCAGATTGGGCTGGCATATGGCTTATCCTTCAAATCTCCTGGATTAGCACAACTATATCCCGGGCCTACTTTTGATGAAATTATATTGCTCAACTCTTATAATGGTAAGGTTGACGAAAGTATGGCATTGATTTACTTGCGGCGTTATGAAAAAGATAATAGCAATCTCAAAAGTAGTGTAGGGCAAACGCTGGAATCATCGCTTTCATGGCATACGAATGGGCATCAGCTACGTACGAATCTTTTCTATAAAAAAAATACGCGCGGAATCAACACGGTTACGGCTGATCAACTCATTGACTTGCCTACCTATACGGCAACTGCGTTGCCCGGAGGCAAGCCAATCGTTGAACAGACTGGGACAAGAAGCTATTTAATGTCCAATCTGTACTTTGCCAATAGTAATAAATCGTCAAATATTGGTGCGGAAGTCATGTATTCTACACCTAGAATTCAACAGATTATGACGACTTTCTCCGCTACTGCCGCATTTACCCTAGCCAATTCTAGTTCCAGTGCGCTGAGCCGTTTGAATTTTAATGCCGAAAAGACAGCGTTAGATGACGTTATCCTTGGATTTTTTCCGTCCAAATCTACCAAGAACTATTTAAGTCGAGCGCAGTTACGAAGTTCAACTCATTTTCCGGCTTTGCGTTTGATTATTGAACTGAGTGCAGACTGTGAATTATTAAACTACAATAAATCTAATTACCGAGATATTATTCCTGTAGGATATTATACACGTGATTATACGTATCATACCATTGATCAATTTGATATAAACAACACGAAGCATCTCGAATTATACACAGCAAGGAAAAATGAAGCTGACTTGGCAAATATTGAAAACAACTACGTCTACTGGAACTTTGGTCTCAATATGGCCAAGGAAATAGGCAAGAATATTTATCTGTCATTTAACGTCTATAATTTTCTGGATTACCAACCGCGCTTTTATAGGGAAGGAGCTTCTTCAGTGCAAGCCCCAAATTCATCCCCCAACTATGGCGCCCAACTGACTTATAAATTTTAACATAAAAACTAAATAGAATGAAAACTCGTTACTTAATTCCTTTTCTCTTTTTACCTTTTATCTCCTGTAAAAAAGATAATACACCCGGTGTACAACCGCTGGATATTAAGCTGAATTTAAAATATGCTTCTGAAAATTTTAATACCAAGTTGGACTTAAGCAAGGTTATTGTTAAGATAACCAATCTGGCAACAAAAACCAGTGGTACATATTCTTCATCGCAAGGTGTGGTCAACCTGTCCGCTATTATACCGGGTGAATATGATATTGATGCTTCGATTACGATACCCAAGGCACAATACAACAGTTTGACGGGAGAGTCAAGTATTGAGGACGTGACATTCAATGCTTCGCTGAAAAAAATCAGCTTAACCAGCTCTACGACTTTGGATTTGGAATTGGTTGCAGGTCTATTGGGCGACTTTGTCATCAAGCAGGTTTACTATGCAGGTTCTGATAATAAAGAAGGAGCGGTATTCAGGGATCAGTTTTTTGAAGTTTACAATAATACAGAACGTGTTTTATATGCCGATAGTCTTTACTTTGGCCGGTTATGGGGAAGGCAATCTCCGACCAGTCAATCCGATTACTATCAATCCAATGGCCAATTGGATTGGAGTAAATCTTCAGGCATGGGCGGCTACGAACCAGCAAATACAGACTATGTTTACTTAAGAGATTTATTTATGATTCCTGGCAATGGAAAGACCTATCCAGTGGAACCTGGTAAAAGCATTGTAATTGCGCAAAATGCGCTAAACCATAAAGCACCGTTTGTTGGTAATAATGGAAAAGAAGTAGCCATCAAGAATCCGGATCTTACAGTAGACCTTAGTAAAGCTAATTTTGAGGTTTATTTTGGAGATATTCCTGGAAAAACACCTTTTGCAACAGATATTGACAATCCAGCTGTTCCCAATGTTGAGATATTGGATTATACGGGGAATGACTGGATATTGGATAATTTAGGGCGGGATGCTTATGTTATTTTTAAGCACGGGAATCGTTCCGACGTGGAGAATTTGAAGAGCTATACGGAACCATCCATCAGTGTTCCGACTTCCACCGCAAAAAAATACAGACAGTTACCTGTCGGTTGGATTATGGATGCCGTAGAAGTACAGCCAAACACCAAGGACGCGAGAATTCCTAAAAAATTGACGGCGTCACAGGACGCAGGTATTACTTTCGCACCATTAGGTGGCTATTCATCGCAATCTGTAATTCGCAAAACCGAAAAAACGAACAATGGAGTTCGTAAATTAAAAGATACAAATAATTCCACTGAAGATTTTATCGCGATAAAAGCGAATCCATTTGGATTTGGTGATTAATGAAAAACGGTTATTCCCAATACCAGCTTTTTCGTTGGAAAGCTGGTATTTTATAAAAAATACCTGAATGAAAAGTGTGAGATACATCATGTTATTTTTGGGGGCTTTCTTAGCCTACCGCCCTGTCATCGGGCAGAATACGTCTAAATCTTTAGATTCAACAGCAGCTTTGACCTATTGGTATCAGCCATCATTTGTGATAATGCATGATATGGCCATACGAAATAGGGTATGGATTCCTGAGGAAATCAAAAATAGATCTTCTCTATTCGGTATTCGGCATAGCAGGGGGCAAGGAGACTTTAAGACGGCCCAGGGAACGGATGGTCTCATTCAATCCCAATTGTACACGGAAGGGAAGACCGATTGGCGCAAAACTAGCTTTTGGGGAAGATTTTCATATGATCGCTCCGCAGAAGACAGTACTGCTTTGCGCCATCAATCACGATGGAATGCCGATGCGCCATTGTATTTTGGTTCGTTGCGAAAAAATAAATACAATCGAGAGACCTATAAGCTCGATGCGGGAATCCAAAGAGCATTCTTCGATGCTAAGCTCCCGATTTCCTTGGGCATCGATTATCGATTAGGCTCTCACTACTCCAACAATGACCCCAGAGGCGATATCAAGGACATGAACCTGCA
This sequence comes from Sphingobacterium sp., assembly GCA_050281725.1. Classification (GTDB taxonomy): domain Bacteria; phylum Bacteroidota; class Bacteroidia; order Sphingobacteriales; family Sphingobacteriaceae; genus Sphingobacterium. The sequence continues at coordinate 25,610 of JBMAAL010000021.1, forward strand.
GTTTGAATTGAGTGTTGGTCACAATCTTCCAACATTTTCTTATCATATTGCTGGTATTTGGGGATATGGTTCTGAACGGGTCAACGTGGGCTATAAAAATGACAAGTATACAACCAATACAGAAGACCCATTGTATGTCAATTGGATGATGAACGGTTTTGGAAGTGCGAGTGAGCGACTAAAAGAGATCAATTACAACGATATTATTCACCGTAAAGGCGTCGGCGCGCATATCTTGCTGAAACCCAATGATAGGAATAAGATCTATTTCAATAGTCGCTATCTAAATGAAGACCAGTCATTCAGACGAAATAATAATTCTAAACAGACCTATTTGTCCTTAAATGATTATAAAAAAGATATCGGAACAATCGATTTTTTATGGAGCCGGCAGATGTATCGTAAGCGATTGCTAAGAATAGCGCTGCAGGGACAAATTGAAAATGGACAGGATTTTAATTATAGTTATCTAGCGAATAACTACACCTATCGTCGGCATTACATCTCGTTTAAAACTCAACTAGGCGTACATCAGTATTTGTTTGAAGGCCATGCTGGTATGTTTAAGACCGAGAAAAAAGATGGTGTTAGCGGTAACCAAATGGAATTTGATCAAATTAAACTGGGACTAGGACTGAATCGTACATTCCGGCTCGGCGAGTCGGCTGAAATAATAGGAACAATCGGCTATACTAAACAATGGTCACCAAGCCATGATCTCTACGTATCTGCGTTGAATACAGGGGATTTTGGAAAGCAGATACTGTATCAAGATTATCTTTACGACACAGCTCCAAGTAATAGCTGGAATATGTCCTGGGTATGGGGCACGCATCATGCAAAGAATAATTGGAGCATACAGCTCCAGATGGATTATCAGTGTAGGGGTAATTTGGTACCGATAGACTATGCATTGTCAAGTGTGCCGGGTAAAGATTGGTTTTCGGGTAAATTGGGAGTTTCTTATATATTTTAAAATAGTTATCGTACTTGTTTATAAGCATAATTAAGAGAGAATGAAAAAGCAGTTTTGTGTATTGGCTACTATTGTTGGTTTTGTGGGTTTGCTTTCTATGAAAGATCAACAGCAAGCCTTTGATGATGAGATACAGCTTTATTATCGACGGCCGGTGAGCGAATGGCCAAAACCAACAATTGATGTAGGGGCTCATTGGAATGAATTTAAGTCTCTACCCAAGATCGATACCGGTTATTTTTCTTTAATGGAAAAGCCTGATGTGAAGTTGGGGAAATATCTTTTTTTTGACCCCATTCTATCGGGAAGCAATCAAATATCCTGTAGTAGCTGCCACAACCCCCAGACTTCCTGGGCTGACAAGCTTACCGTACCAGTTGGTAATGATCATCTTGAAGGCACGCGTAATACGCCATCGTTGCTCAATGTGTATGCACGCAAGGAATTGTTTTGGGACGGTCGTGCTGGTTCATTGGAGGAACAGGCGTTAGGGCCTATTGAAGCTCATCATGAAATGGATATGGAATTGACAAAACTGATTCCCAAGCTAAAGGCCATTTCCGCATACAACAAATTGTTTGTGGATGCTTTCGGGGAAGCCGATTATTCGATGCCAGAGGTGCTGAAAGCCTTGAGTGCTTTTCAACGGACATTAACAAGTAGACGGAGTCGTTTTGATGAGTTTTTAGATGGCAATTATAAAGTGTTGTCTGATCAGGAAGTTCGCGGTCTTCATTTATTTCACACCAAAGCGCGCTGTATGAATTGTCATAATGGTCAATTTTTTACCGATGATCTGTACCACAATATTGGTCTTACCTATTACAAACGGAAATATCAGGACCTGGGACGATACGAGATTACAAAGGATCCTGCTGATATAGGACGTTTTCGAACACCATCCCTACGTGAGGTGATGAATACCGATCCGTGGATGCACAACGGATTGTTTTGGAATATGACCGGGCTGTTGAATATGTACAATAGTGGTATGCAGATGAATTCTGCTACTGCTGAGCAGAAAGCAAAAGATCCACTTTATCCTGTAACCGATCCATTGATGCAACCCCTAAATCTGACAAAAGATGAAATAAAAGATATAGAGGCCTTTTTGCACGCCATCACAGGGACTTCTTATCGTATGCGCCGTCCCGAAAGTTTACCGAGATAGATGATAGTTGAACAATAGTGAAGCTGTGTTTGCATATTGTTCGACATGCTATATTGAGAGTGGTGCAACTTTAGGATAGCTCCTTGCAAAAAAAAGGTTATCCAGCTATTGGATAACCAATGTTTTAAACAGATACTGGTAGGGTGCTTAATTTTTTTAAAGATATTGAATTCTAATGATTTATAAAGAAATTTTAAAAGGATGGCTGTGTCTGGTTCTTTTAAGTATGTCCGATAGATCGATAATAGGGTTATGTTTTTCTTACTTCTCCGGTAAAAATAAACCTATATAGCCCCTTTTTGTTCCGACTAATTTGTATCTTAATAAGCTGTATAGCCATCCGCAATTTCTTGTTTTAAGGCCTTAAATTGGGTTGTTAACTTGTTGGTCGTATTGGCTTAGAATCGCTATCAAAGGAATATTGCGACAGTTTTAAAAATAAGGAGAAAATACGAAATGAAAAAAATTATCGTCATTGCTATGTACTGTGTTGTGTTGTTTATGTCGTGTAACAATGGCGGTGGAGATAGGGAGAATGATGAGGTTGCTGAGGTCGCTCATAGCGGATTAGCCTCGGTCGTAAAATCGTATTTCCTCTATCATGAAATAAGAAATGTAGACTATGCTATCTACATCAATGATGTATTGGCAGGACAATCTCATGAAAATAATGGTATTCCGGGGCCCTATAAGCTGAATCCGTATATAACTTCATCGGGCAAGCAAATTGTGAAAATGATCGTATCTGCCAACAGTCGAGAAAAAGAGATTACCCCAGAAATATTGAGAGAAATAGGTAAGAACGCAGGTATATATTTACTTCTAAATAAAGACTTTGAGCATATTAGGGAACTCAAAAAACTGCAATTTCCACACATTGATAAATCTGTACCTTCCTATGAATATATATGGGAATTTGAAGCGGAGTAGTCTTAGTTTTATGCTAGGCTTACGTCCGGCCCGCTAGCGCGATGAATAGCGCCATCTACACCTCCACCTCCCAGTAACGATGTGTTGGCGGCATTTACAATAACATCGGCTGTAATTTTTGTTATATCGCCCTTGACTACGGTTATTATATTGGTCCTATGTGACATAGGATTGATCTTAACTCAAATATATGAAAAATAATTAGCAGGTTTAATCGGGGTATTACAGGGTAGCTATTGCAGTCAATGACTCGCTTTAAAAAAGTAAAAATAATATTGCGTAGTTACATAACTACACTTATATTTGTAGTCAAATAGCTACACAATGAGAAGCGGTCAGTAAAAGACCTGCTTTATTTTGGGTGGCAAGAATAAGACCGGGTGTTGAAGATAGGAGAGGTGCCTAGGGATGTAAAGTAATTAACAGGATAATAAGTAAATCATCGCATTATGAAAAGAAATAGGATAATTTATTGGATAGCAACCATATGGTTGGCTGTAGGGTTATTGTCAACTGCCATCATACAGATTTTTAAAATTCAAACGGAAGGAGCAGGTGGTATACAAAATATAAACCATTTGGGATATCCGAGTTATATACTTCCTTTACTAGGTATCTGGAAGCTATTAGCTGTGGTTGCCTTGCTTTGGCCCAAAAGACCACTTTGGAAAGAATGGGCATATGCGGGTATTTTCTTTACGGCTACTGGCGCCTTGTATTCGCATATTGCATCGGGAGATTCTTTCGCTTTAATGGCTCCGGCACTATTATATATTATTCTAATTGCTACTTCTTGGTATTTCAGGCCGTCTGATAGGAAATTCGATTTGAAATAGTGTTGAAACCTGTGATGAATTTGAAGAGTTACCCGAAAATATGGACTGGGTTACAAATCCATGAGGGACAGTATTTAATTTGCTTTAACCTTTACTCTTCAGGTGAAATATGGTGATCTCCGGTAGTATCCCAACTCGGCTTGGATAATCCAGATAACCGAAGCCAACATTTACGTACAGTGCCTGATGCTTTTCACGGTACAGGCCAGCCCATTCGCGGTAAGCATATTTCACTGGACTCCACTGATAATTCGGGTTGTTATAGCCAAATTGTCCCCCATGCGTGTGCCCGCTGAAAGTGACGTCGATTGTGGGATATTTGGGTAGGATCTCTGCGCGCCAATGGGAGGGATCGTGTGAAAGCATCAAGTTGATAGGCGAGGATTTATCTACTTTAGACATGGCCAGATCGATATTCCCATAATTTCGGGGACTATTTGCGCCCCAATTTTCGACGCCTATAATGGTAATCTTTTCGTTATTCAGTACAAGTTCTTTCGATTCATTGAGAAGTAATTGCCAACCCAGTCGTCGATGAATGGTTTTGAGATTTGAAAGGTTTTGTTCTTTGGTCAATTGCTTCTGATCAAAGAAATGATGTCTGTTAAAATGATAATCTCCATAATCATGGTTCCCAAGTATAGAGAACGTACCTAATGGAGCCTTCACTTTATCAAATATGGATAAATAATCTTCCATTTCAGCAGCAAAATCATTGATTAGGTCCTCGGTAAAAAAGATGATGTCAGGGTTCTGTGCTAACAATAGGTCGATCCCTCTTTTTACAGCAGTTGAATTAAATAGACTACCTGCATGTATGTCGGAAATTTGGGCTATAGTAATTCCTTCAAATGATTTCGGTAAATTAGGTAAAATTAAATCGAGGTGGTTGACCTGGTACTTATACAAATTGAAGACAAATCCACGTGTAAGTGCGACGATGGGGACACTGGCTAGCAGGAGACCGCTTTTGACTATAAAATCTGATCTTTTTATGGGTGGTAAATTCCCAATTTGTTTAGGCAAAGATTTAGTTTTTTTAAAACGTTTGTTGATTACGTTGAAAGTATATACAATCGTATCAATACCGATAAAAAAAAGACAGATTATCTTACCCAATAGCAACGAAAGTGGAAAAAATACCAAACAGGCAGATTCAAAACTAGTCCATTTAAAAAATAAATTAAGAAATATGCACAGATAGGAAAGTATACTGATAGACCACCAAACTGCGTTTAATAGCTTTCTATTGGATTTCCAAGTAGACAATGTCCGTATTCTTAAAAAGATTAGAAGATCTAAAAAAATGAATAGCATTAAAATTTTTAGATAAGCATAGAACTGTTGGATCATATTCGAAGTCTAAAATTTGGATCTGGCATATTTGAAATGCATAATTGGATTACCAAATCTAAAATAGCTGTTTTTCTCCATAATCATAATTTTGGTGTTCAATTATTTTCATAGCTGATGACTATTGGCTTTGGAACTATAACCTTCTTTCGCTTTGTGTCATATTATTGACGTATGTGGTGCCACAGATGTACGGTAGAAGTCTTAAATTTGTCCCTATTTGCAGCGGATTGGATGCTATTAAAGAGATTTTAAATTATGGGAAAACGAAAAGAAAGTTCAACCAATAGGATTAATGAACAGTATATTATTGAATGTGATTTAGCGTATGCTGTATGTAAGATCGGTGGCCGATGGAAGCTGTTGATACTTGCTAAATTGCAGCATGGCAAGCTGCGGTTTGGTGAGATTAAACAATTGATTACAGGGATTACAGATCGCATGCTCACTTTGCAGCTCAAAGAGCTGGAAAAGCAAGGACTGGTTAAAAGGATTGCTTATGCTGAAGTGCCCCCCCGAGTGGAATATCAATTGACTGAAATTGCGGCAGAACTTATCCCTATTTGGTGTCAGTTGGAAAAATGGGGCGCCAAGCATAAAATGATAATGTAAAGACAGCTCTGTTTTCTGTACTGATTTTTTATCGATACCTAAATCAAAAAAGGTTAGTAACCACAATGGAAATTTACACTAGGATGGTCTCTTAAAGATTTTTATTTCAGAGAATCGGCCTTGCTTTAGATCCCACTTATATTCGAATGCAATGGAATAGCCTAAAGATCTAATTTTCACCACCTGGTCTTTTTCATGGCCAACGATATAGTGTAAGAAGCCTGACATTGCATTTTTTCCAATTTCTTCAACATCTTGATTAAAGGGGATAATGCTATTTGAAAATGAAAATAGTTGCTGTGCAGCTTCATCGGGTTGCAGAATATTGTTTTTTAAGGTTTGTGTCAATTGTATATTTTCATCAGGAGATAAGTGTAATTCTTGCCAGTTCGTATCCAAATCGCTTCCTTTTTCCAGATCCTTGAGTATTTCATTTTGAACTTTTATGAAGCGGGGCTGATTTTTTAGGTAAAATGCAGCCAATCGCTTATCAATAGTATCTTGCCATTCTTTAGGGCTGAGTTGTTGTATCCAAGTTGATGAATAGCTGTTCCAGCGTATTTCATCCATTTCCTGGTAGAGTTTCTCTAATTCATTGGCAGGCTTCTGAATCACGAACGGGACCCCAAGTCGTAAATATTCCGCTTTATTGGGTAGCGTATATTCCGAATTTTGGATAACCATAGTTTGTAGATTAAGATTGAACTTAAGCATATAAAGCCTATTTAGTAGCCAAATTTGCCAAACATCCTCCTTTAATTGCTTAGCGAAGACTTGATTTCCAAAGGTGTAAGCTATTGTAGATTCGTTTGTTCCTATGTTCGATTGTTGGTAAATCATAGGTTGCATAATTCCGCTGATAAGTCGCGCTATTTCGATAGGTCGATAACATTGCAGCAAGGTTACTGTCGTGAATTGTGGGGTTTCTAACATTTTTGATAGTTCCTCAGGAGGCTCGCTATCAAAAATAAATGCATTAAGTGCTGTTGGTGGAGCCTGTATTTTTTCAAAATATTTTTTGCGCAATCGTGTTAAGCCAGTATGTTCTTTATGAGCATACGCAACGATCGGGTTAAATAATGCATTTTGTTGTTCGGTCGTTAAGGTCGAATCTGCTATTTTACCGCCTATTTCATTAATAAACTTCAAAAATTCCTTTTGCGTCTTTTCCTTTTGATTCCTCAGTTCGCGATCAAAAATCTGGCCTGTACAAGTGAGCGCCATCAATACGAAAAGAACAGTTGACAGCGCTATCTTCGAATATATCATGTGCTGATAGATTTTATCTGAATGTTAGTGTGTAAAGATCGTCTTTTTACTTAACATGCATATCACCTAAAATGTTTATGCTTACTTAAAGTTCGCTTAAATAATGAAGGAATATTAATTTATTACAAACGATCTTCGGTTAGAAGCTGTTTGGTTTTTAGAGAGATTTGGATTGGGTAATTCCAATCCATTGGTGGCAGGTCAGGGAAATTTAAATGAGTATGGACAATAAAAATAAAGAACAAATGACGACAGCATATTTGCAAATTGTTTTAAAAATGAATTCTTCCAATAGAGGGGAATTGACAAGTACATATAATAAGTTCAAAGATTTATTTCGAGAACAAATAAAAGGAGCGAAAACACAAGAGTTACTCTTCAGCGATGAGGATATACAGCTCTTGTATGGCTTTGATACTTTTGAAGATGCTGAGGCCTTTTTGTCAACAGAATTATACAACAATATCATCCTCGTTGCACTAAAGCCATTAATAAGCAATAATCCTGAGATTAAAATATACAATGTGGCATAAAGATAGCATAGGCAATGCCTTCATATGTAAATGACCTTATATTAATATATAATGAAAATAGAGTTTCCAGAAGTGTTACTGCGAGAAGTCGCTCAAAATCTCAAAGATGCTAAAGATCGTATTGCTGTTGCTGAAAGTGTGACAGCTGGATTGTTGCAATTAGCCTGTTCACAGATGGAGGGAGCAATGGAAGTTTTCGCTGGGGGAATGACCACCTATACGATTGATGCTAAGATAAAAATACTAAAGGTAGATGCCAAGGAAGCCGAAAAATGCGACTGCGTATCTCCGAAAATTACCGAAGAAATGGCACTTGCAGTAAGCAATCTGTTTAGCACAACATGGGCTGTTGCCACAACGGGTTATGCAACAGCAGTGCCCGAATCAGCTGGTAAATTGTTCGCCTATATTTCAATTGCTGAAAAGCACAAGATTATATCCACCGAAAAAATCGAACTTCAATCGAGTGTCAAAATGGAAGAAGCGCAGGCCATTTATACCATAAAGGCATTCGAAACTTTAAATAAGCTATTACGACTAAATAGGGAGTGTAAAAAGTCAAATCAATCCGTTTGAGAATCGATTACGCGAAAGGCCGTTGAATTGGATGGGATATATATAAAATAGTAAAAAAGAAGGGCTGTCCACGTTAATCACTGCCCTGAAAAGTTAGACTCTTCGGACAGCCCTTTTAACTTTATGCTTCTCTTTTCAAATCAAAAGAGAGGTATTTTTCATAATCAATTAAAGATCTCACCGGTGTTGTTACTCCATTTAAAAGCTCTATATACATTTTTGCTACGTTTTTCCATACAGTCTGTTCTCCGTAGCTGCGCGCTTTGAAACGATGCCAAGCGAGTAGTCGATGCGAGGTATACAATAATTTGATGTTAGTGCGCATGGATTCTATGTCGTTAAATGGGGTAAGAATGCCACGATCATCTTTCAATAAGTCTTTGGCATGCCAGTAAGGAGTGGAGATTACTGCAGCTCCCGCGCCTACTGCAAAAGATAAGGTTCCACTGCTTATTTGTTGTTCGTGAGGATATGGGGATAAGTAAATATCGCATGCTGTCAGATACTCCTTAAGTTCCTCATCCGTTAAGAATTTATCAATAAAAACAACTTTATCCTGTAAACCTAATTGATCAACTAAATTTTGAAGTTCGAAACGGTAAGATTCACCTTCATGGGCAAGCACATTGGGGTGTGTTTTTCCAACAATCAAGTATTTGAATCCAGGGAGATCAATACCCGACAGGGATTTTATGGCATATTCAAGCCCTTTGCTTCTTCCGATTAGACCAAAAGTCATCATCACAAAGTTCTGCTGGAGATTCAATCTGTACTTGGCTAGCCCTTGGTTATAGTCAAACTGCGGAACGCCATGTGGTATAACTTTAATCTTATCCGCAAGGGCCGAATCGAATTGCTCCTTTAACAATTCTACTCCTTTTGGCGATAGGCTGACAACCACCTGAGATTTTTCCATAAGTAATTCCATAATCTCTTTCTGCTGCAATGAAGGGGTTTGCAGAATAGTATGAAATACGGTTAATAATGGAATAGTAAGATTGTTGGCGATTTGTGTGATGAAAATACCGTCTACACCACCAAATATTCCAAATTCATGTTGCACAATACAATAATCATATTCCTCATTGATGATACGAGCTGCTTGATGATAACTATCAAGTCGATCCCGAAAGATGACAAAGCGTACAGATTCATTAAAATCCTCTAATCCCTGTTTAGATAAAGCGATTATATCAATTTGTACAGTAGGATCGAATTCCATACCTTGTTTAAGGTCTTTCGTAAAAGTTGCTAACCCACATTCCTGAGGGGGACAAGTGCTAATAATTGCTATTTTTTTCATATGATTTAACCCTCCTTTACTGTATTATGCACTTCTTCAACTGGAAGATCCAAAATGGCCATTAGCAATAAATAGTAGCCTTTTTCCAAACCTATTTTTTTTGCTTTCTTTTCAATATTTTCCATATCCGTACGCTATTGAGTGTAAATTCTTTTGATCTAATTGAATCAAAATTTGTACCTAAAGGTTGGTTATGAAGCTTTAACCGTAGTTTTTGAATAGAAATAGCGTAGGATAGTTAAGGGACTTCCGAAAAATACAGGTTAATTACGTATTTATAGCGTAGGAGAAATGAATTTACCGTCGTATCACTTAAATAGTCATTTAATCCCATACGAATTTCATAAATAAGTGCTGTTTTGCTGAAGATGTTCTTTGTGAATGGAACTTTTATATACTTGATAACATCTCGTGTTAATATAAATCGCCGGTCGTGAAAAACAATCTGTACAATTTCTCACACTTAAATTTTTCTTAGCAATTTCAAACAATAAAGACGTTCCTTTGGTTGTTTATTTAAGTTAGAAATGAGTTCATGAAAATAGCCACTTATAATATAAATGGTATCAATGCGCGTCTACCGGTCTTGCTTCGTTGGCTAGCCGAAGAATCGCCTGATGTTGTATGCCTCCAGGAGTTGAAATCTCCGCAGGAACGTTTTCCACTGAAAGAAATTAACGCCATCGGGTATCATGCCGTTTGGCATGGTCAGAAAAGCTGGAACGGGGTTGCGGTTCTTTCTAAATATGAGATCGAAGAAGTCTCTAGAGCGCTTCCAGGTGATACCGAAGATGTTCAAAGCCGTTATTTGGAGGTTATGATCCAGCAAGTCGCGATTTGCTGTCTTTATCTGCCCAATGGCAACACATTTCCCGGGCCCAAATTTGAGTATAAGTTGAAGTGGATCGAACGCCTAGCTAAGCGGGCCAAAGTGTTGCTTAGTATGGATATTCCAGCGATACTCATCGGCGATTTTAACATTATTCCAACCGAAATGGATACCTATAAACCTGAAAAATATATCAACGATGCATTGTTCAGAAAGGAGGTTAAAGAGGCTTTCAGTCAACTTCTTGAAGCTGGCTGGCAGGATGCTATTCGACATCTTTTTCCGGATCAGCAGGTTTATACGTTCTGGGATTACTTTCGTCAGGCTTATAGTCGAAATGCTGGTTTACGTATAGATCATATCCTATTAAGCCCTTCAATTCAGGATCGTTTAATTGAAGGTGGTATCGATCGCGATGTTCGCGGCTGGGAGAAAAGCAGCGATCATGCCCCTACATGGATTAAATTACGCAATAGCGGCAACAATGGCTAAAAAGATAAATACCAGTGCAGGATTGTTATTGTATAAATTTCAGGCGCTAGAAATTTATTTTTTCTTAGTACATCCTGGTGGTCCCTATTTTACGAAAAAAGATGAAGGCTCGTGGACAATCCCTAAGGGAGAAATCGATTTGTACGAAGATGAACTTGAAGCGGCCAAAAGAGAATTTATTGAAGAGACAGGCTATCTTCCCAGCGGAAATTTTATTGCGCTACATGCTATTCAACAGAAAGGAGGAAAAATCGTTAAGTGCTGGGCAATCGAAGGAGATATAGATCCTGCTAATCTCGTAAGCAATACCTTTGAAATGGAATGGCCACCGAAATCCGGAAAAATACAAACTTATCCAGAAATAGATCGCGGAGATTGGTTTACATTTGCGGAAGCTAGGAAGAAAATAAACGAACGACAAATTTCTTTTTTGGAGCAAGTGATTGCTCATGGGAAATGATAATTTATTTCAACACCATTTTATTGTGCAAGTGCTACCTAGTAGATCTCATTGCTTTAACTTTTTTTGTGTTATCATCCGCTACAAATTTCTGATAAGTAGCTGTTTCCATTCCATATAGAGCAACCTTGCCTTCACTATTACTATGAATCCCATATCCATATGTTTTTGTAAGCGGGGAGGCTCGCAGGCAAGCTTGTCCTCTAGAGAAAAAAACGGCTCTAGCTTCGGCATACTCGTCTGGCGTTAGGTCCCTTCTTTCCGCATAGACTTGGAAAATAATGTCGTCAGAGGTATACCGATAAGGTGCAGAGGCGATTAATTCATATTGTCGTTCAGCAACGGTTTTATTGGGTTTTGATGGTGGAATAGTACCTTTAACTACTTTGGTATCTGCAGCAGCTTCAATCAATGTGTTAAAATAATTGGTCGAATGAGATTTCATAATTTTCATTTTTCTTTAATCAAAAGGAGCCGTAAGGATAACAACAAAAATAATAGGATATCTTGCGATTTGAAAGTAAATCGCAAAATATCCTATGAATTACTGATTATTATTGCTCGTATGTTCTAGAGGGCAGCTTTAATAGCGGCTAAGCAATCCGACTGGTATTTCATGATGTTATCTTTATCCGAAGCAGATATTTTTCCATCAGCAAGACTTTTTTCGATCTCGTTTTTAATATCCAATAGTGATTTCTCCTTATCCAACGCTTTATCTGCAGACTCTGCATTGATGCGGTCCACCCAAGTTTTACCTAATTTTGTATAAAGCTCCTTGGCTTTATCATTGGAAAGGACAGGGGCTGTCACAGAAGCAATGGCTGCATTAGCCGCCGCTTTGTCGGAATAAATAACTGCTTCTGCGTCTTTCGTCGCAGCATCTTCGGAGGTTTTCATCGCCTCTTCATTGGCGTCGGCTGCTTTCTCCTCCGCATGTTCCATCTTCTCAGCCGCCTTTTCCTGCGGTGTTTGATTATTACACGAAACTAAAATCGCTGCGGTAGCTAGTGAAGCAAGTAATGTTTTGTTTAAAATCATAATATTTATTTATTTAGTGATAATGTTTAAATAACAAGATTTATTTGTGAATAGTTTTAATTTTTATTTTTTTATAGTTTAATATATCCCTTATATTAATGATATATTGCTAACTGCTTTTTCATGGTCTTTCGTATAAAATGAATACGTGTTTTAATAGTACCTTCAGGCATCTGCATATATTCAGCGATTTCATAATATTTATAACCTTCTAGAAACATGTTGAAAATTTCATAATTTTCTTCGGAAAGCTGACGCAATGCTTTTTGGATATCATCCTGGATAAATTTGCTGCTGCTTAAATTTGTTGAAACAGAATCCGTACTGGCTAAAGCTGCATATTCATGATGATAGTTCTCGGTACGTTTCGTTTTTCTGTAATGGTTAATATAAATGTTGCGCATAATCACATACAACCATGAGCCCACCTTGGGATTATGTATAAGCTTTTCGATGGATTTTAATGCATTAACCATGGTGTCCTGTATAAGATCATTTTTAATCTCCGGATCTGAAGTAAATTGCGAAGCGAAATTTTTTAGTAGGCTTCTTTTTTCTTTAAAAAATGAGTTTATCTCGATGTGCTGCATGTTGTTATTTTCTAAATGTTACGGCAATTATAGAACAACAACAGTGCAGATTTTTGTGAAAATGACGTCTTTTGGGACCTTCATAGAGCTTTTAGGTACATATTACGGAGGATGTAATTTATACTTAAAATAATTTAAATATATTCATAATCAATGAATTAATGCTGTGTTCAACGCTCTCTTATGTTTAGCCAGAAATGTAAAACCGTATTAAATTTTTGCGAGTAGAATTTTTTCGGTAATGCCTCAAAGTACGCGTTATTTATACGTTTATCTCAGGCAATTCCGTTGAAAAGCGAGATCAACATTCTTATGCTAATGTGCGTTAATGAAGGGGGAATTTACTGTAAGATTCCTAATCTGTGTAAAAAGCTGGAGAATGTCTACATCTGGCGATAAATAAGAATGAATGTATTGTCGACATCGCTTCGCTTCCAGCATGTGCGTGTGATCAACAATAAGGAAAATAACTATATTGGGATATAAATCATTTAGAAGCGAAAAGAAAAGGGCAGTATCTTTAAATATCAAACGATAATCGAGCAGCAGCAATTCAGGTTTTTCATGGATGAGAGAATTGCTGCTAATAGATTCAAGAGATACTGCTTCCAGTACAACCTTTGCGGGACTTTGTACATGCTCAGAAAAAAGGATGCGATAGGCAAACAACAGCTTTCTTAAACTCGTAATAATACCGATATTGATTTTTTCCATAATGAACGATATTGTTGTTGTTTACAAGCCTGCAGCGCCTATTCATTGCTCTTTTATTGGGGTGTAGTTGAAATAATATTTGCGGAATGACATTTTAGACTTGTGCCAAAACTCCTTTCCGCCTTCTCAATTTCTTTTTCACTCACAATTTTTCGAAGTGACTGACTTGAAAATCGGTTTTTGTTTTTGGTATAACAAATTTCAATTCCCTCTGATATACAATAATCTTTGCCTGAAAAATCAACCAGCTTATAGTCTTCCCCTATAAAGAATTTGTGAACAGGTAGCGACTGAAGCATATCTGTAATGTCGTCATCCGATTCAAAAGGGATGATTTCATCAACAAATTGACATCCTTCCAATTTGATGAATCTTTCGACCATGGTCTGAGCCGTGTCATGGCAATCAGCTTCCTGTACATTTGAATCAGTTTTAAGTCCCACAATAAGATAATCACACTGACTCTTGGCTTCCTGTAGCGCAACGATATGGCCTACATGCAACATGTCAAATACGCCGAAAATAATACCTATAATCATATCTTTACTATTAGTTTATGCGTTTACACGCTTTAACGCGTAATTAGCACCTTCGTTTATACTGACTACGGCCCCCTTACTATTGTTTTCCTTCGATGCAATTATTCTTCGCAAAGACGAACTAGAGAACCTGTTTTCCCGTCTATTGAAATAGAGCCGTATTCCTTTTTCTTCGCAATACTGTCTGCCTGTAAATGCCTTATCCATATATTCATCACCCAAAATGCGAACATGTATTTTGTATGAACGTAAAACATCTTCTAGGTCCTGCTCGGTAGCGTAGGGGATAATCATATCCACATGTTTACATGCCTTTAATTGCATATAGCGTTCAAATACCGATTGTGTCGGCTTGTTTTTTTCTGGACGATCCAAAGTTGGGTCTGTCTGCAGACCGCAAATCAGAAAGTCGCACTGTTCTTTGGCATCTTCGAGCATCTTAATGTGACCGGCATGAAGCAGATCAAAAGCGGAAAACGTAATCCCTATTTTTTTCATATTATAATAATTTAAACTGCAATTATTGAAGAAGTACAGGTAGAACGCAGCTCAGAAGGATTCGTTTTAATTTTAAATTATTTTTTTGCTTTATTATTTTCAATATCCTTCCATCTCTTTTTCAACTTCCCTTTTTTGAAAAACGATTGAACTAAAATGGCTGGCTGGCGTTCTGAACTAAAATGAAATCCACCGCCATGCAGACGAATAGCAATGTATCCATTAATAAGCCAAATACAACCTACAGAATTCAATTTCATAAAGCGTTTAACTTTGCTGATTTTAAAGCGGTAATTCCTTACCTGCTCGATCTAGGTATAGATACGATTTATGCTGCACCTATTTTACAATCAACGCCCGGGAGTGTCCATGGCTATGACGGTGTTAATATGCAACAGATAAATCCTGAATTAGGTACGCTCGACGAGCTCAGAGAAATTAAGAAACAATTAAGAGAATCCAACATCAAATGGATACAGGATATCGTTCCAAATCACATGGCGTTTCATCCAGCGAACGAATGGCTCATGGATTTGCTTGAATTTGGACAGTCATCAACATTTAGCCGTTTTTTTGATACCTGCTATAGTTCGAATTTATTTGAGCAGGGAAAATTAATGGTACCTATCTTAGCAAAGACTTTGGATGAAGCGATATCAGACAATGAAATTACAGTTGTTTCTTCCGATGATAGTCTTCGACTTTCTTATCAAGGAAATGTTTATCCAATTTCACCTGAATCATATGGCTTTATACTGGGCGATTATTTACGGGACACACAAACTGATTTTAACGGCCTTTTGGTTCAGATAAATACCGCTCAAGCTAATGGAGATAGCGAAGAGTGGAAGCAATTACGAATACACATCTTTAAAGATCTTTCGGACGATATCCTTACGTCTATGGTACAACGCTTTAATGCTGATCCCGATCGTATTCTTGAATTGGTAACTAGTCAGAACTACGAGCTTTGTCCTTGGTGGCATACACATCAAAGAATAAATTATAGACGTTTTTTTACGGTCAACGAGCTAATTTGCTTAAATGTACAGGACGAAGAAGTATTCAAGCAGTCTCATGAGCTAATAAAAAAGCTCGTTGACGAGGGGCTAATTGATGGACTCCGTATTGATCATATCGATGGACTATATAATCCCACAGCCTACCTCTACAATTTAAGAAAATATATCGGTCCGAAAACGTATATAGTCGCTGAAAAGATACTGGAGAAAGGAGAGAAGCTCCCGCTCGAATGGCCTATACAGGGAACAACGGGCTATGATTTTTTATCGGTTTGTAATAATGTATGTTCTTGCAAATCGGGAAAGAAAATATTGGATAACTATTATCGCAAAGTTGCTGGCGAAAACTTATCAATTAAAAAAGATCAATATGCAAAGAAATGTAAGATTCTTACGGATCAGATGCAGGGAGAGCTCGACAATCTTGCCAAATCGTTGGCTTCACTTCTAGGTATTGCTGAAGAAGATAAGCTGGAAGCGGTAAAGGACATTTTAAAGTCCTTTATTGCACTTTTTCCGGTCTATCGGCTTTATGATGACTGCTTTCCGTTGTCAATACCGAACTTCGAACTTGTGTCTTCACTTTTTGAAAAGTTGACAAAGAACCCCAAATTCGACCAAAAGCTGGTCGATCAATTCCGGAATCTGTTTGAGCAAGCGCAGGTAGCGTATCAATCGCCGAACCAAACTGCTTTCGTCGATTTTTTTCTCCGCTGCATGCAATTGACAGGGCCAGTAATGGCAAAGGGTGTGGAAGACACCTTGATGTACACCTACAACCGGTTTATTGGACATAATGAAGTGGGTGACCATCCACAGAATTTAGGGCTTAGTATCAAGCAATTTCACCGATTTATGCAGGATCGGCAAAAAGATTGGCCACTGTCAATCAACGCAAGTTCAACACACGACACCAAGCGGGGGGAGGATTCACGGAGCCGCCTTTTAGTCCTGACTGCTATGGCGCAAAAATGGGTAAAACAACTACGCATTTGGCAGGATGTGGTATGGAATGAATATCGAAAGGACCTTCCGCACCCGAACGATGAATATTTCATCTACCAGGCTTTGGTTTCCTCTTATCCAATGGAGAAACAGGATGCAAAGGCAAATGCAGCATTTGAAAAACGTTTCTTGGACTACTTGGTTAAATACCTACGCGAAGGTAAAGAACGTTCAAGCTGGGAGAACCCAAATTTAGTTTATGAAGCTTCAGTTCGGGACTTCGCTTCTTTTTTGCTGGACAAAGACCGTCCTTTTTTTACGAGCTTTTATCAATTTATTGGGGCAGTCGCTGATTATGGAATATTGAATTCACTTATTCAGCAAATTTTAAAGTTTACTTGTCCTGGTATACCCGATATCTATCAGGGATCAGAACTTTGGAACTATAGCTTTGTTGATCCCGACAACCGACGGCCTATAGCGTATGAATTAAGTAAAAGTTTCCTCGACACTATCGAAAAGACAGCTAAAGAAGAGCGAATTCCATTTTTATGGCGAAATAGATATGATGGAAGAATAAAGCTTTGGTTGGTAAAGGAATTGGTGAAACTGAGGATGGACGATCATACACTTGCACCGGATAGCAGTTATATTCCACTGAAGGTGACTGGTCAATACCGAAAACATATTTTGGCTTTCGCACGTAGGTCGGGGGATGAGTGGTTAGCGGTGATTTTACCGCTACATCTTGCCACTATTGGTAAAATCTCAAAATTTGTGCCTTGTTCATTTGATTGGTCCGATACAAAAGTTCATCTCTTAACCCATCGTTCAGTGACTTGGCAGCATGTTTTGATGGATGTCAGTGGCGAAGGCACAGAAGTTCCTATCAATGCTATTTTTAAGGATCTTCCCATGGCAATTTTAAAATATAAAGATTCCACTCATAAAAGGAGTTCCGGTGTATTGTTGCATATAAGCTCATTGCCGTCATCTTATGGGATCGGAGATCTCGGGAATGAAGCCCGCCGGTTTGTTAAACAGCTCCAACGTGGCGGCCAAAGCTGGTGGCAGATCCTTCCATTGGGGCCTACAGACTTAGCACAATGTTATTCGCCTTATAGCACCTTAAGTAGCAGGGCTGGAAATCCCTTACTCATCGATTTAAAAGAATTATTAAAATTTGGCTTGCTGGATAAGGATGAATTAAAGACCTTGAAAAAGAAAGGCTCGCAAACAATAGATTTCACGGAAATAAACAGCTCAAGATATCGGCTCCTTGAAAAGGCATTCCATCGTCTTCCAACTCAGCCTACGCATGAATTTTCCGAGTTTGTAGACCGCGAATCTTCCTGGCTTGATGATTACGCACTCTTCAAAGTTTTGAAAAATAGACATGACGATCGTCCATGGTATCAATGGCCAGCGCTTTATAAGCTTCGCGATAGCGCAGCGCTGCAAGATTTCGCCACTCGATTTGCAGATGAATTGCAACAGGAAAAATGGTTTCAGTTCCTGTTTTTTAGGCAATGGAATTCGTTAAGGAACTATGCGCGTGATTATGGGATTAGGTTTATAGGCGATATCCCATTTTATGTTGCCTATGATTCTGCCGATGTGTGGGTCAATCCGCAGTACTTTTCAATCAAAGCAGACGGTGCTATAAATCATGTTGCGGGGGTACCACCCGATTACTTCAACGCCGACGGCCAATTATGGGGGATGCCGACCTATAATTGGAGCTCACTTCAAAAAGATGATTATCAATGGTGGGTGGAACGTTTGTCACATAACTGTGCGCTATTCGATACGTTACGGCTTGACCATTTCCGAGCATTTTCTTCCTATTGGGAAGTGCCCCATGAAGAAACTTCCGCAAAAAATGGAAGCTGGGTAGTAGGGCCTGGCACGGATTTTTTTGATCATGTGAAAACTATGTTGGATCATATGCCTTTTATTGCCGAAGATCTTGGTGACATTGACGCTGAGGTATATGAATTACGTAATGAATATAATTTTCCAGGAATGGCAGTCTTACAATTTGCTTTTGGCAACGATATGCCCCATTCACCCCATATCCCGCATCAGTATAACCGCAATACTGTCGCCTATACGGGCACCCACGACAATAATACTTCGCTGTCTTGGTTTAATCAAGATCTCGATAGAGCGGGCAAAGAAGGGATCAATAATTACTATGGGCAAATCGTTGAAAGTACAAATCTAAATGATGTCCTCATACGTTCACTCTATGCATCCGTTGCAGACAGGGTTATTATCGCGATGCAAGATATCCTGAACCTTGATGGATCCTGCCGCATGAACCGTCCCGCCAGCACAGCCGGCAATTGGGTATGGCGTATGCAAAAAGGGGCATTTGCAGCAAACAGACAGGAGAAATTAGCTTACTACACGAAATTATACAATCGTTAAACATACAGATGGAAACAAAAATTTATACCGGAAGCCCTTACCCATTAGGAGCTACTTACGATGGGGAAGGGGTTAACTTTGCCCTTTTCTCCGAACATGCTGAAGCTGTTGAACTTTGCCTCTACAATAGTTCTGATGAGGAGGAAATCGCAAAATTTAAAATAACTG
This sequence comes from Sphingobacterium sp., assembly GCA_050281725.1. Lineage (GTDB taxonomy): Bacteria > Bacteroidota > Bacteroidia > Sphingobacteriales > Sphingobacteriaceae > Sphingobacterium. Next base: position 44,900 of record JBMAAL010000021.1, read on the forward strand.
AGAAAACGCATCAAGTGTGGCATATCTATCTCTCGGGAATTAAACCAGGGCAACGTTATGGTTACCGGGTATATGGTCCGCACGATCCATCGCAGGGACACCGTTTTAACCCTCACAAATTGTTGATTGACCCGTATGCAAAAGCAATATCAGGTACTGTACAATGGGATGATGCTTTATTCGCGTATACTATAGGGGAGGACGATATGAGTTTCGATACAACGGACAGCGCCCCTTTTGTACCCAAAGCCGTTGTTATTGATAATAAATTTGATTGGGGGAGCGACAATCCACCGCGGGTACCGATGCATCAGAGCATAATTTATGAAACCCACGTAAAAGGGTTTACAGCTACGCACCCTGATATTCCTGAAGAAATAAGGGGAACCTATGCTGCTTTGGCACATCCTGTTGCTATAAATTACCTGAAAGAACTGGGTATTACTGCCGTCGAATTGTTGCCGATCCATCATTTTTTGACTGACCGTCATTTAAAGGACAAAGGACTCACTAACTACTGGGGATACAACAGCATCGGTTTTTTTGCTCCCGATGTGCGCTATTCAGCTTCAGGTACACATGGTGAGCAGGTCCTGGAATTTAAAAAAATGGTAAAGGCCTTACACGAGTCCGGTATCGAAGTGATCCTGGATGTCGTCTACAACCATACCGGTGAAGGTAACGAAATGGGACCAACACTCTCTTTTAGAGGAATTGATAATGCTTCTTATTATCGTTTGGCCGAGGACCCACGGTATTATATGGATTTTACCGGAACTGGCAACACCTTAAATACGCGTCAACCCAATGTATTACGTCTGATTATGGACAGTCTGCGTTATTGGGTTGAGGAAATGCACGTTGACGGGTTCCGCTTTGATTTAGCATCAGCATTGGCACGGGAGTTACACGAGGTCGATAAATTAAGCTCTTTCTTTGACGTTATTCATCAAGATCCCGTGATTTCACAGGTTAAACTCATTGCAGAACCTTGGGATATCGGAGAAGGGGGCTACCAGGTTGGCGAATTTCCTGCCGGCTGGGCCGAATGGAATGGAAAATACCGTGATTGTATCCGCGATTATTGGATTGGGGCAGATAGCATGATTGCTGAATTTGCCAATCGCCTTACAGGATCCTCCGATTTATATCGGGGTGATAATCGAACACCCTCCGCCAGCGTTAATTTTATTACTGCCCACGATGGATTTACACTTCATGACCTTGTATCGTATAACGATAAGCACAACGAAGCCAATGGCGAGGATAATCAAGATGGTGAAAGTCACAATCGCTCCTGGAATTGCGGGGTCGAAGGACCGACAGATGATGCTACAGTTAATAGCCTAAGACAAAAACAAAAACGAAATATGCTGGTGACATTGTTCGTGTCGCAAGGTGTGCCGATGCTCGTCGCTGGCGATGAACTGGGCAGAAAACAGCAAGGCAACAATAATGCGTATTGCCAGGACAATGAGATCTCTTGGCTGGACTGGACTAGCGTGGATGGAACTTTATTGGATTTTACTAAAAAATTGATTCATTTTCGCCGTGAACACCCTGTATTCTGCCGCCGCAAATGGTTTCAAGGTATACCTATTCGTGGTACGGGTGTCGAAGATATCGTATGGTTTCTCCCAGACGCATCTGAAATGGACGATCATCATTGGCAGGAGGATTATGCCCGTTCCCTTGCTGTATTTCTCAACGGTCAGGGAATTCGATCGGTAGACACCGATGGAAATAAAATAGCAGATGCTAATTTTTACCTCTTATTTAATGCCCATTGGGAAGATGTCACCTATAAACTCCCTAATGAAAACTATGGGGCATCTTGGAATAAGATTTTAGATACGAATAGCGATAGGATAACTGATTTTGGACAGTTTCCAGCTGGGGATACGGTTTTAGTTCCCTCGCGCTCGATTCTTTTATTTCAATCACAATAGGAGGACCATTAGATTATGAGCAAAACAGGAATTAGACAATTAGGGGTTCAATACAATGGTACGCTGTGGGAAATTCGCGTATGGGCGCCAAAAGCAAGGAATGTTTATTGCCAACTTTATAATACGGCTGTTCAAATACCGCTAAAGCAGCAAGCGTACGGATATTGGTATGCAGAAAGTGACTTAATCCGTACGGGTGATTTGTATAAAATACGGGTAGACGACAACGAATTCCCTGATCCGGTTTCTCGTTCACAGCCAGAAGGAGTCCATGGACCATCTCGAGCTGTAGACCTCGCTTTTTCATGGACCGATCAAGACTATCAGCCGCCGCGACAGTCAGATTTTATCATCTATGAGCTACATGTCGGTACATTCTCGTCGTCCCATGATTTTGATGGAGTTATCAAAAAGATTCCTTATCTGAAAAATTTGGGAATAACTGCTATCGAAATCATGCCGGTCGCTCAGTTTCCCGGAGAAAGAAATTGGGGTTATGATGGCGTATTTCCATTCGCTGTACAGCATTCTTATGGTGGCGCTGCCGAATTGCAACGGCTTGTTAATGCCTGTCATGAGGCTAGTATAGCTGTAATTCTCGATGTGGTCTATAATCATATAGGCCCCGAAGGAAACTATTTTACGCAGTACGGTCCTTATTTCACTGAGAAATATCAAACGCCCTGGGGCGATGCACTCAATTATGACGACCGTTTCTGTCATGGGCAGCGCGATTTAGTAGTCAACAATGTACGGATGTGGTTTGAAGACTTCCATATTGATGCGCTGCGGATGGATGCGGTACATGCGATCAAGGATTTTAGTCCAATTCACATCCTTCAGGAAATCCGTGCGGAAACGGATGATGTGATCGCCAAGTCAGGGAAAAATCGATATCTCTTTGTTGAGTGCGATCTCAATGACAGACGATTTTTAGACCCCTTGGCAAGAAATGGTTTTGCGATGGATGCGCAGTGGCTAGATGAGTTTCACCATGCCTTACGCGTAGCAATAGGCGAACAAAAAAAGGGCTATTATCAGGAGTTTAATGGCGTGGAAGATCTCGCAAAATCCTACGAGAAGGCCTATGTTTTTGATGGGAACTATTCTTTCCATCGCGAGAAATTTTTTGGAACAGATACGCTGGGTATTCCAGGCGATCGCTTCATTGTTTTCAGTCAGAATCATGATCAGGTCGGCAATAGGATGCTGGGTGATCGTGCTGCCTCGCTTTATGCCAGAGAAATAACGCGTCTTATGACTTTTGCCGTTTTCATGTCGCCCTATCTTCCTTTATTATTTATGGGCGAAGAATGGGGGACAGAGCGACCTTTTCCGTATTTTATCAGCCACAGTGATCCAGAACTCGTCGAACTGGTGCGGCAGGGCCGTAAGCGGGAGTTTGAAGATTTTCTCACAGATCACGAGGTTCCCGATCCACAGGATGAAACAATATTTAGGCAAGCTGTGTTGGACTGGGACGAATTGAACAGGCAACCATATCAGCAACAGTTGTCCTATTATAAATCGTTGATCGCATTTCGGAAAAGCAATCCGTTTCTTAAAAATATGCAACGAAGTGATATAAGGACTGAGTGCCTTTGTGATAAGAAGGTACTTTGTATCTATGTGGAACAAAAGGAGAGGCAAATGATTATCCTAATGAACTTTTCAGCTCATATACAACATGTCAATCTACCAGCGGCTGTACAATGGACCTCGTTATTTGATACGAATGTGCTGGACGCAGACCTTTTGGCAGATACTGACGCTGTTGCAGCGAAGGACTGTTCCTTATTACCATGGTCAGGATATGCTTACACTTCGAAATAGATCGTTTTGGAAAGATTTTAGTTAGTCGATCTTTAGCAATGAAAGCTATTAAAAGATAAAAACAAATAATTCAAACAACTTCGTTAAAAATATTGTTCCTTATTTAAATACGTCTTGTCCAGTCGTGAAGAAAGTTTTAAAAGCTAGGTCCTTTCCAACCTAGCTTTTTTATTTTTAAAAAGAACAATTGCTCATAGTTTTGAATACCAGTGGTTTGAACGCTCAGCTTTTCAGAATAAATTTTGAACAAACGTTTGATCTATTTCTCGTCATAATTTTTTTTATATCTTAGCATAAGATATGACATGTTTGAAGAGGGGTGCTAGATTTATGATGTATGGCAAATTATCTCTTTCGAGAATTTCCTATTATTAGTGGATTAAAAGATTAAAAACTAGCAAACTATGCGTCAATTGGAGTGTCACGAAGAGAAAATTCACTTATGCGGTAAGATCCAATCTTTCGGTTTCCTTTGTATTTTTGATGAGAGCGGATGTATTGCCGCAAGTGAAAACTTATCTATCTTACTTGATATTCCCATGAAGGAAATCCTCGGACGATCTATTGCTCAGCTATTACCTTTGCTATCGTCCGAAAAGGAGTTGAATCTTAATGAGATTGAAAAGCAAATTAGAGAAGAGATCTTTACACGTTTTGTGGAGCGCCTCCGCATTAAAAATATAGACTATTACCTCAGTATTTACCGGTACGACGAGCGGACCTACCTTGAAATAGAAATCTGTAATGAAAATCATTTAAAGGCGACGCGATTATTTTATTATGCGAAGTACCTTGAAGAACGTCATGGCAATGCTTGGCAATCATTGACTGAACTGATCCGTCAGATCATTGGTTTTGATCGAGTTATGGTATACCGTTTCGAAGAGGACAATAGTGGGCAGGTCATTGCAGAGTCAATCGCAGATGAAATGACGCCATTGATGGGATACCGGTATCCGGAATTTGATATTCCGGCGCAAGCACGAGAACTCTATGTGAAGTTTCTTGCGCGCCACGTAGCTGATATTGATGGTCCGGCTATTGCTATACAGGGCTTGGAGGCTGGTGAGATAGACTTGACACGCTGTAGCCTCAGAGCATTATCTCCAGTACATCTACAATATCTTAAGAACGCAGGAGCACGGGCCAGTGCCAGTTTTTCCATCGTTATCGAAGGAAAACTTTGGGGCCTGGTGGCATGCCAGAATAGCGAGCCTTTGAATGTTGATCTCGCCCAACGTCATTTGTGCGCTTTTTTAACGCAATACGCTATCAACTACTATCTTTCAGAACATCAAAAAGAAAACCTGGTAGCACAAACCATTATGGGTGTTATGGAACGTGATCTGAAGTCTGAGTTATTGGTTAATAGTGATATTGGAGTTGTGCTTGAACGCTTTGCACCACAAATTATAGAAATTGTGGGCGCAGATGGACTAATGATCAAGCATGACCGGGGTTCTAAAAGTTGGGGCGAGGTGCCCGCTGAATTGCAGTTGCGTGAGATCGATCGATTTATAGAAGAGGAGGGGCAAAATGACTTATTTTTCACATCAAACTTTGTCTATGGTGACAGTGAATCCCCGCAGCCAGTTGTATTGCCTGGCATTTTGCGGATAAATATCCTTCCCAGCAATAAATGGCACATCTATTTGTTCCGCAAAGAACATGTTTATGAAGATGTATGGGCTGGAAAACCCGAAAAAATATATCATTACGATCCCGAAAGGAAAGTAGAATTTCCATCTCCACGGACATCTTTTGAAGCTTGGCGTGAAAAGATGAAAGGCAAGTCCATCCAGTGGAAAAATGCCGAGCTTTCTTTTATGGAGAAAGTCGCACAAATAACCCAACAAGCTATTGCCCAGCGCGGCGGAGAGATTGCCCAGCTCAATAAAGAACTTGTCAGGTCCAACAATGCCTTGGATACATTTGGCTATACATTAACCCATGATCTTAAAAATCCACTTTCATCGATAAAGCTTGCTGCCCAGATGATGTTGATGAAAGATGATCTTCCGAAGGATATGCTACGTAAAATGGCACTAAATATTATGGATGCTACCGCGCTGATCACTGAGATGATGGACAAAGTGTATCAGCTCACGCAATCGAATTATGTAGCCTTTAAAACGGAACTGATCGATCCACGGAATAAAATTCTTAATATTCTCGAAAGCTGTAAGCAGCAGTTTGAAAGCGCCCGTCTTGAATTTGTTTTGGGAGAAACTCTGCCGATTCTAGGGGAAAGAACACTGTTATATCAGTTGTTCTTAAATCTGATCAGCAATGCCATAAAATATAGCAGTAAAAAAGATCGTCCGAGAGTCGAGGTATATAGTGAAAAGCAGGGACAATTCGTTCACTACTACATTAAAGACAACGGCATCGGAATGGATATTCAGGATGATAGTACTATATTTGATATTTTTAAACGCTTGCCTAACTCGCAGGGATTCGAAGGGTCGGGTATTGGACTTTCCATTGTAAAACGTATCGTAGATCGTCTCGACGCAAAAGTTGCCGTTGAAAGCGAGCTTAATATAGGCACAACTTTTTGTTTAACATTTAAAGGCTAATAGATAGATAAAAATTCAATAAATGATAAAAGGAGCTTTAAAGCTCCTTTTTTTGTTTGAACGTACCAGCAACCTTTCACAGAGGTAGAGTTGCTATGCGCCCAACCTACTTCTATTCAAAGTTTCATCCAGTCTATACTTTCCCTTATTAACGGGCCATCCGATCTTCCCGGAGACGAAAATTTAATAACACTTTTAGAATTAAAGCAAACGATTAGTCGATAGGAAAAGTTCCTATATGAAATGTTGAATATTACCCGTCCAGATGGATATGCAAAAGTTACATCTGAATTTTCTCTAAAGTTTATGCAACAAACGATGTTTAAACCCAAAAATCGATTATAATGAAAAAAAAAGAATTGAAGACTGAACAAGTTGATCCAGTGGAAAATAAAAAGGTCAACGCCCTAAGACCACATACGGCGGACGCCACAGGACAGCAAATGACCACTGATCAGGGAGTCAAGATCAATGACGACCAAAATTCGCTGCGTGCTGGAGATCGGGGCGCTACGCTTTTGGAAGATTTTATTCTCCGAGAGAAGATCACACATTTTGACCACGAGCGCATTCCCGAACGCGTTGTGCATGCAAGAGGTTCGGGCGCGCATGGTGTTTTCAAACTATACAAGCCTTTAGCTGAATGGACAAAAGCTGGTTTTCTTAACGATATCGAAACTGAAACACCGGTGTTTGTGCGTTTCTCTACGGTTGCTGGTTCGAGGGGGTCGACGGATCTTGCCCGCGACGTTCGTGGTTTTGCCGTCAAATTTTATACACAAGAAGGCAATTTTGATCTGGTGGGTAATAATATGCCTGTATTCTTTATTCAGGATGCAATGAAGTTCCCCGATCTTGTTCACGCTGTCAAGCCCGAACCCGACAATGAAATTCCACAAGCGGCTTCTGCCCATGATACATTTTGGGACTTCATTTCTTTAATGCCCGAGTCGACACACATGATCATGTGGCTGATGAGTGATCGAGCAATACCGCGCAGTTACCGCATGATGGAGGGATTTGGTGTTCATACTTTTCGGTTGATCAATGCCAAGGGCGAATCGCACTTTGTTAAGTTCCATTGGAAACCACTGCTTGGAGTCCATTCAGTCGCATGGGATGAAGCTCAAAATATATCCGGTAAGGACCCTGATTTTCATCGAAGGGATCTCTGGGACGCCATTGAAAGCGGAGCCTTTCCAGAATGGGAACTCGGCATACAGGTCATTCCCGAATCTGACGAATTTAAGTATGACTTCGACCTGCTAGATTCAACGAAGATTGTTCCTGAGGAGTTGGTGCCTGTTCAGCCTATTGGAAAAATGACTTTAAATCGCAATCCCGATAATTTCTTTGCCGAAACGGAGCAGGTTGCCTTTCATATTGGCAATATTGTACCTGGAATTGATTTTACAAATGATCCGTTGTTGCAAGGACGATTGTTCTCTTACACAGATACCCAACTTATTCGTTTAGGCGGACCTAATTTTCATGAAATTCCGATTAATAGGCCCATCTGTCCTTCGCACAACAACCAGCGTGACGGATTTATGCGGCAAAGGATTGATCGGGGTAAAACGAGCTATGGACCAAATTCATTGGGGAATAATAATCCTGTGCAGGTTGGCGAGGCAGATGGTGGTTTTAAAAGTTATCAAGAGCGTATTGATGCCAGAAAAGTGCGGGCTAGGAGCGATAGTTTCCGCGACCATTTTAGTCAAGCAAGGCTGTTTTATAATAGTCAGTCTGAACCGGAAAAAAATCATCTTGTAGATGCGTTTAGTTTTGAGCTGGGTAAAGTGAAGGCCGTTTCGGTAAGGCAGCGCATGATCGGTATACTATCGCTGGTCGATCAGGGGCTGGCAGCTGAAGTTGCCTTTGCCTTGGGATTGCAGGTGCAAGAAGAACTTGAAAAGCCGATTAATAAAAGCCTCCCGGCGGATGCTGATCCTTCCGATTATGAACCTATTCAAGTCAAGGAGAAATTAAAAAAGTCGGCGGCTTTAAGTATGCAAAATACGATAAAAGATACTATAAAGAGTCGAAAGATTGCCGTGCTTGCTGCTGATGGAGTAGATACGAAATCATTTCAGGCCGTGGCAGATGCGATCCGGGCTCAGGGTGGAATTGTCCATGTTATTGCACCTAAGCTTGGGGAGGTTACAGGCACGGACAAAAAGAAGATCCCCGTTGAAGAAAGCTTTTTAACGGGAGCATCGGTGCTGTATGACGCCATATATATACCCGGAGGAAAGGATAGCGTGGCTACGCTGCAGTCCAATGCCGATGCTGTTCATTTTCTAAATGAAGCGTTCAAACACTGTAAAGCAATTGCCGCAGATGTCGAGGCAAGTCCAGTTTTGGAAGCGACCTATTTTTTTAGCAAGGTATACCAAGAGTTTTCAGCAGAGACTGTACTTGATGACGGAATCATAGTTGATCAGGATCCGAAGTCCTTAGTGGATAAATTCATTAAAGCAATTGCCCAACACCGGTTTTGGGAGCGGGAAAAATCGCGCAAAGTGCCTGCGTAGTATTTGAATAATATCCAACGTAAAGATATGCCCCAAAAAGTTTTATACTATTTGGGGCATATTTATGGACCATCCTATTTAAATAAATACTAATGCTGTAGCAGTGAGAGGGCGGTATCGTTTCCCTGCTGCGCTGCAAGGTCTAGCACCGACAAGCCACGGGTATCGAGTAGCCTGGTGTTTGCACCATTGTCAAGTAAAAGCTTAAGTACTTCATTTCTGCCAAACATGGCTGCAAACATCAGGGCGGTGCCACCGTTACCATGTTGCAGGTTTAAATTTGCGCCATAACCGATTAACAATTTGGCAATATCATGATAACCTTTAAAAGCAACACCCATCAGGGCTGTGTTTCCACCATTATCCTGTGCATTTACATCGGCACCAGCTTCCAACAATAATTGGGCCGCAGCCAGCTTATTGTTATAACAGGCAATGATCAATGGGGTATAGCCTTTGCCATCCCGTGTATTTACATCGGTATTTTGATCGATCAATTCACGTAAGACTTCGAGATTGCCCAGTCGGGCGGCATGGATCATGATTTCTGAGTTTTGTGTCATAATGGTTCAGTTTATATCGTAAAAAGCGTTAAATGGGATCGGCAAAAATGCTTCTTGGCGTTCCTTTTTAATTTGAACAAAACGGGGGCCGAAACGTTTTCGCTCATTGGATGTTTTGAAAAACTTAATTAAAATGTCAAGGTATTATTCTTACCTCAGCTACTGATGAAGAACATAAACTTAGCGACAATATCAGACTATTCTTTTTACCATGGATCGAATAGCGAGTTTGTAAATCTTCAAGATAAACAAAGCCGAACGTAATTTACGTTCGGCTTTGATTCATCTTTTGAGTTCGGTTTAAGCAGCACCACGAATGACACGTAACAAAACGACAATAATGGCAATGACCAATAACACGTGGATGATATTCCCCGTAGCATAACCTCCAAAAAAACTTATCGCCCAAATGATGACCAATATAACGGCGATGATGTACAATAGATTTCCCATAATTTGATTTTTTTTATTAGAACAGCATTCGAAGAGTGATAGTTTGCTTTGATATCGTATTTCGATCAATGGGATGTTCAGTTTTCTCAACAACTGTATACAATGTTCATTTGAATATAAATTGCTAAAACGCAGAATAAACGTATTTCTAACATTTCAGCAGTAAATAAATACCTTATTATCTTTTTTTATTAGTTGCTTATTTTTTGATCATTACTTAAAATAAATGTCAAAAAGCTATTAAACTTTGCTTAATTAGCTTTAAAAAATAGGAAAGCGTATTTCTACCCTCAACGCTGCTATTTATTTTTTGGCGCAAATGGAGTTTCAAACCTAGCATCCTTCTTGTTACCTCTGTTCATGTAAAACCATTTTAAACAATCAGTTGAAAAAAGAAAGAGGATAAGTTATGAACAACTACAATTTAAATGTACTCATCAACGAAAAAAGAAGTTTGCTTAATCATTTTGCTGCTAAATTTACAGCTGATCCGGATGAAAAGGAAGATTTGATCCAAGAAACCTGGATAAGAGCATTGAAGTCCATAGACAACTTTGTGCAGCATCCGAAGTTAATGAGCTGGCTATATGTGATTATGAAGCACACCTATATTAATAAGTATAGAAAAGCCAAGCGGGTGACAGAAATTCAGGATAATTATATTGCCTTAGAAAGTACCAACACGTCTGAACTTAATAAAGGGATCAATAAATTTATGGCCGAAGACATCGAAAAAGCGATGACCAGTCTTACGCCCGAAAATTATGAAATTTTCCGTTTATTTTTAGATGGTTATAAATACCATGAAATTGCTTCCTATTTTAATATGCCGGAAGGCACTATAAAGACCAGAATTCACATGGTACGTAAAAAGCTGCAAAAACAGCTCAAAGTGTATCGCTTAAATTAACTGTTTCGACAACTATAAATAAAAGCTAGGCTTCCATTGTCTAGCTTTTATTCCCTGAAAGAGGACATTTTCCTTTGCAATAAACGCTGTGGTAAAGTCAATCAGAATACCAAAATCAACATCTTCAATGGCATTTTTTATCGTATCAACAGGAGTGTTGGAGATCTACGCAAACTTTCGCTCCGCGCTAAAAATATTTTTCATATAGATGCTTTTTTACCTAGCATAACTGTCAAGGAGATGTATTGTTTTTTGACGATAAGTTCTTGAAAACTGTTTCAATTCAATTTTATCCAAACAAGAAGCTTCCTGTAATTGTTGTTACCATACAACTGTATTTACTTCTTAACGTATTTCTTTATGATAATGTTCGAAAAACAACTTTTGCAAACCCTTATTCGAGTTCAGGATAAATTATGTGTCACCATCTCTGTCAATACCCATCGCACACATCCTGATAATCTCAATGACCGCATAAAAATCAAAAACTTTAAAAGAGAAGCGATCGATAGGTTATTGGATAAACATGCTCGGAAAGATGTTGCTGGGCTGATCGAAAAATTGGAAAAAGTAGAGCGAGAGCTCGATATTAATTATAATCTTGAGAGCCTACATATTTTCGTTTCTGACACCATTAGCGAAGTTTTTAAATCCTCTTGGGAGACGAACCAAGAAGGTGTCCATATAAGCAATACATTTGCAGTACGTCCTTTGGTGAAGGAGATTGGCCGTCAAACCAGTTATCTTGTGATGCTCTTGTCGCAAAGCGGTGTCCATCTTTTTCGAGCCATCAATGGTCGTATTGTTGAGGATATCAGTAGCGAAGAGTTCCCGATTGCCGAAAATCAGTTCTATAATACTTTTCCGGATAAGAGCAGTGATGCCAAACATCTTGATGACCTCTTAAGGGAATATCTTAATCGGGTTGATAAAGCGCTGTTACGGTTTATTGGTGAAGAGAAGATCGTAACGCTCGTATTCTGCACGGAGGACAATTATAGTAAGCTTTTACAGGTTGCAGATCGCCCTTCTATCTACTACGGGTATCTGCCTATTGATTACAATAACATTGAAACACATCAGTTAGAGAGTCGTGCCTGGAATTTTATGAAACAGGAGCTTGTGCGAAAAAATGAGGACTACTTTAAAGAACTGGAAGCAGCTGTGGGCAAGGGCTTAGTGATCACTGATCTCCAAGAAATCTATCGCGCTTGTCAAGATGGCCGCGGGGAAATCTTAGTGGTTCAAGAGAGCTTCCATCAAGCCGTAAAGATTCTTTCAGATCGAGATATAGCGATAGTAGACGACCCTATAGGATTGGATACGATCGACGACATCAGTAGTCTATTGGCCCTGTTGATTGACGAAAGGGGAGGACAAACCGTATATGTTCCCCAGATACCAAATGAGGAATTGCAACCCATTGCCCTGAAGATTAGGTATTAGCCCTGATTAAATTAGTTATGCTTAGCGAATAGCCATTTTTGGAACTCGTCCGTTAGTCTTTAATTTTTCATCGTACTGAATTGCGATTTCGACGAAAAACGAGACACAAGCGATTATCTCCGCTCGGACACTATTGAACTAGTTTTTATATTTGAAGAGTAAATCAGTAATGACACTTACGCTAAATGGTAACGACGACAAGATGAGTCGCTCGAAAAGAATGTGAATTTAGAATAGCTTTTATGGAAAATGAATTTTAGATGCATCGTTTAGGTAAGTTATCGAATGTGCATTCTTTATCCTGAAAAAAAATATACCTATTTTATAAAGTAATCGATCCATTTGATTATGTAGAAGCCTCTCGATTTACCAAAAATCAGAGGCTTTGATTTTTCACCTCAGGTCAAAAACAATCTTGAAAATAACAAGGCCAATTCTGTAGAACTGGCCTTGTTATTTATATTGTTCAATCTAAATGGGTTTTAATCATCTCCATGATCCTCTGTCGCATAGGAAAATTTAACTGATTTTTGCGGATAAGCTTCCATACTCTTGCGGCTTGTATTTTTGATAATGGTTTTGATACTAACGCGATCGCCCAATTTATAGTAAGTTTCTACGGTCTGATAATCCAGTAGGTAGGGACCACAAAAGTAATTCCCGTTGTCATCTTTTTCGATGATTCCCTGATAAAGCCCTGTTCTTGTCTCTTTTGGCATGTTAATTTAATTTGAAGAACAAAGGTAGCAAGAGTATTTGGAGAAAATGATATTAAAGATAAAATTAAGGACATTTTATTAAAATTCTGGAAAATATCTCCCTGTGGCCGCTCTAAATAGAGGATTGAGGACTAAGGTGATTTAATTGTTGAGACTACCAGAATCAGGGATGGAATAACTTCATAAAATCTAGCATGATTTAAAGAAAACGATGGAGCAAGATGAGATCAATTGATCAGGTCTTGCTCCATCGTTTTCTTTATAGGATTATAAACGGTCGTTTATTTGCTTTTTACACAGCGTATACCGACTTGATTATTTTGATGTATGTCTACGATTGAAACGCCAGTTGCTGTTAATATCAATGCTGGCTTGGAGTTACCTTGAACGGACGCGCTTGCCCAGTAGACGCCTAATGCTCCAGTCGGAATGTTGTTGCTCCCCGAAGAAGAACGCACAAAATTGTTGTCAGGGAGGAACATATAATTATCTTTATTTGTGGTTGGTACAGTAGATGTCCCGAGGAACCAGCCTGTTTGACCATTATAACTACCTCTAACGACACCCATATTAATCAATGACTGATATTCCGTTTGTGTAGCTGTTCGCCAACCAGTGCCTAAAGCGCCTTCACAGTATGTTGCAGATCCATTTCCTCCATAAACGCCTCCTTTTATATATTGAGCGGATGCGATTGTGATGGGTGCAGTGCCCGTCAAGTTAGCCGAACTCCAATAGTAATTTGAGGTCGGTACGTCGATTGCTCCTTTGGGTACCAAGCGAAGTTTTAAACTATATTTTACACCTTTTTGCAAGCTTAAATTCGATAAATCTATTGTTCCCGAGCGTACGCCATTTTGTGTGGAGTTTAGGGATACTGTTCCAAAATTCACTTTACCAACTGTCGTTCCTTCGGTAATAATCAGTGCTGCATTACTCGTCCACGCGAGCCCTGTACCACTAAAAGCGACGTTACGTGCCGTCGATGAACCACCTTGGGTGAAAAGCCCGTCAACCAGTTTAACCGAAGCCGTTCCATAATTTGGAGAGATTGTACTACTGGTCATGGAGGTGATATTGCCAACTACATTGGCGGAAGTACTTTCTAGCGTGGCCTGTACTTGTGTAAATAGGTGACTTAAGATCAGATCTACGGCCAATGTTTGGTTAGCGATTACAGTAACCGGCATTTTTTTCCATAAGATGTCTGTATCTGCACCAGTTACATTAAACGTAATGTTCGCCAACGCTTGATTAAAATTGATTGAAGGAAAAGTTTGACCATTTGCAACGGCGATAGCAACAAAGGTATAAGACCCTGCCGGAAGCGATAGATTCCAATTTGTACCACTGGTCGAATATGTCAATATCCCTGTATCTTTAACATAATTTCCTGTAGCATTGTAGATCGCAATAGTATATTTGGCTCCAGTACCCAATGAGACAGGCGTTGTTGCCATTTTAAGCCCTGTAGATGCACGCAATGCGTTTGATAAAGTAGCGGGCTCCGGTGTCAAAGTGGCTAGTACCGAAAGTTCACTGTTAAATGGAACAATGGACTCCCGGATGTTCGAAAGTGTGTTATTTAAACTTTTGTTGGTCGATAATTTTAATTGGGGATCGGTATCTTCGTCAGCGAAAGAGACTCCACTCATTTTTATGCTAACATTCCCATCTGTCTCGATAGCCGTGTTGCTTTCATTTTTGCTACATGACGCGAAAAGTATAATGAAGAGGGAGAGCAAGTGAATAAATTGATTTTTCATTTTTCGTTTTTTTTGATTAATTGATCGTCAATGGGGGCACTACCACCATCCGTCACTTTTACTTTGAGTCTGTGATTCTTCGTTTTCCCATGTCTGCTTTATATCTCCAGAAGTGTGGGCATTTGAACCTGCCGCTATACCATTTTCTAGTAAAACGACAGTCATTTGAATCTGAGGTACCTGGTAGGGTAGTTTGCCAGTTGCAGATTTAAAAAGTTTCTTGTTCATAACAATGTATTTTATAAGTTTAAATATTCTATAGTTCTTTCGCTAGCCTAATGGCTTATTTCGAGGGCTAGTGAATTAGTCTATGATGATATGGCATGCTTAAATTCTGTTGTAAAAGACGTATTTTATGGCCTTACTTGGTAGGTTCTAAGAGGGATATAGCATGTTTATGCTATATTTCAAACAGGATATAACAGGAATATGTTAGGCTTGTAGCTGAATGTCTACACGCTTGTAAAACAGGTTATTATGGTTGTTTTAAATAATTATATTTGTCTTACTAGGTTAATTAAACCAGCCATACTTATGAAAACTACTAGCCATGCTGTTATCTTAGATGACCAGAAAATAGTTGCTTTTTCCTTCGCACTCTTGTTGAAGCGGGAATGTGGAATAGAATTGGTCCAGTCCTTTAGTCAGGGATCTGAATTCCTTCAGTTTTTACGTGCTTTTGGGAAGCAGGATCTGTTTGTTTTTTTGGATTACTATCTTCCAAATGAAAATGGACTTTCGTTGCTGACCGAGATCAGGCGTATAAATGGGGACGCAAAGATCATCTTTTTAACTGGAGCAACAGCTCCTGCTGTGATATCCAGTATTCTTCAATACCGTCCGGAAGCTGTGCTAAGTAAATCTTGTGAATTAAGTGAGGTACTGGCCTGCTTTGATGCGATAAAGAAAAAAGATATATATATATGTAGCGAATTTGAACGCATTTTATCCACATATAATAAAAAAATTAAAACATTTACACCGAGAGAAATCGAAGTATTACAATATTTCTCGGAGGGTTATAGCGTCGCTGAAACAGCTTCAAGAACCTTTTTGAGCCCACATACAGTTGTTGCACATCGCAGGAAGATGATGGCAAAAGCAGAGTGTCAAACCATAGGACAAATGCTTAAATATGCCCGTGAGCATAATCTAATTTAAAAAACTGGCGATGGGGGTGTTTTTATAGCGCATCCTTTACTTCGATTAGATTGACACGATCATCATGTTTCAGGAAATCCCTAAAGATAGCTGCGTGACCAGTGCCCACCACGATAATGGCGGTTTTAGTAAAAGCGCACCAATAATGTGCGCTTATGGAAAGGATAATACGAGTAGCATAGGATTTTGTAATTAAAACCGGTAGCCTATGGATAATGCGGTGCGAATACCGGCAAATGGTCCACTAGTGCTTAGTGTTACGCCATCCGCATTTACTTCTTTTTTGATTTTCATGAGATTACTGTCAAATTCATCCAGCTGTCTTTTTACTTCGCGTTGTTCGTCTGCATTTAATGGAGTTTTCCCTTCGAACTTTCCATTGTTGAAGCCATAACTGGGACCGACAATGCGCCAGTCTAAATAGATGTTTTGTCCAAGTTTCCATTGGTTGCCAACAGCCACCCCACCGGTAAAAGCATCTAAACTGCCCGATAGAGGTACTTCTCGATGATAATTTGATTCATCGACGGTAATCTTTGTGTGTAGGCTGTAATTGGCGTATTTGACAAAGGGCGCGATATAGAATCCTTTTGACACTTCTTTATTCCCAAGGTAGAAACGTACTTCGGGGGTGATGGAAAAAGCTCCTAATTTCGCTTCGCCCAAAATATTATTATCATCGTCAAAAACAGATTCCCATAGGGATTTAAAAGGTAAGTTGGTTTTTGGACGATAACTTATCGTTCCATTGATCGATAGGTGCTCATTGAGCGATCTTTCATACTCCAATGCAATATTCCCGACAGATAGGGGCCAAAGATTTAGTTTGATAAGATTTGATTTTTCTTGTGCTTTTAATCCAGAGATAGTACATATCCCAAGAGTAAGCACCGTAAGGTAGCGCAATTTCATAGTAGTTTTTCCAAAATTCAGGTAGCAAAGATATTGGAATATATGATTTCAGAGAAATCAAAGAATCGATATATTGGTCTAAATCCATAAAACTGTCAGGAATTGGCGAGCAGTAGTATATCGGATTTTAAAATATGCCGGATTTACATTACATACTGAGGGAGCGTCCTCCCTCAGTATAATGAACAAACTAAAGTTTGTTGCCTTCTAAAGTACTTATACTTTTAGCAGGTATTGTTAAAGAATAGACGCCTGAACTGTTGGGATTCACAGGGCCAACGTTGCCCCAATGCCCCGAACTGCTTGCGGTGGTTTGGTAATTATTCAATGCTCCGCTTGCAAAACCTGTAAGATTGATATCCAATGGAACAGCTGTGGTACCTGTGTTGGTGACAACTAAGACAAACTTACCTGTTTGAGGCTCTTTGTAAGCCGAAATCAATAATCCATTTCCATTTTGAACTGCTACATTGATTCGCATATAACCTGCTTTGATAAATCTGGAATAATGTCCCATCACATCATACGTTTTTGGAAATTC
>JBMAAL010000022.1:0-61695 GCA_050281725.1 Sphingobacterium sp.
ATACTTTGAACGCAATAAGAGAACCAGCCACTATCAATCATTAATCGATCTGCTGCAAGGTCTTGGAGCATCAACAATGCATGCGACCCTATTCGTCAATAACCTCATCAGCCTTGGAATCATCTCTTCTGAATTACAGCCCAATGTAATTGGCCGAAGTTATCTGGACAACCTGATAACAACGCTTAAAAGAGTGGATAAGGCGGAAAATTATTTAAATCCTTTATTAACGATAAAAAAATGGCTTCATAGTTCTCAACCTGTCATTGAGATACGAACCGCCATACTTAAATTATTGCAGCCTTTGGCTCCCGACCTCGATATGACCAATTTGTTGCAAGGGGACCTCCTCATGGGGATGGATGAAAATAATTTATCAGATACCGCATTAAATCACATAAGAGATCAATTTCAGGATTTAATACCACTTTGCAGCCAGACTAAGTTAACAGATTTCGACCAATTTAGAGCTGCGTTCTCTGTTAAATATGAAGATAGAATGATCCCACTAATGACAGCCTTAGACCCTGATATTGGGATTGGTTACGGACGTCAAGAAGGTGTCTACAATATAACGGATGAAATACTCGGGGAAGTTAAAAACATCACTCCTACGGGCGAAAAAAAATATGGCGACCACCATTATCAAGATCTGGTCATAGAAAAATTTGTAGAAAGTGTAAAAAATCAGTTCACCGAAATTCGGCTGACCGGCCAAGATCTAGATCATATCGCTAAACAGCGTAAACAAACTGTCAATACTATCCCTTCTTCATTCTATGCCATCGGCAATCTCCTTAGAAGTTCATGTCAGGAAAATTTATGCTTCAATCTGGGTACTATTGGTGGTTCGTCATCAGGAAACTTAATTTCCAGATTTGCACATCTGGATGAAAAATTGAATAACAAGTTGAAGGAATCTGCCGACACAGAGCAACAGCAGTTTCCCAATGCGATACTTGCCGAGATTTGTTATTACCCAGACAACAATGCTGGAAATATCATCTATAGACCTGCGCTACGAAAAGCATCAATTTGTCTAAGTCCAACAATCGATGAAGAACAAGAGCAAATTGATGTTAATGACTTATACCTGTTCATCAAAGACCAGCGTCTAATCTTATGGTCCAATAAATTCAATAAAATGGTTATACCTCGTTTAACCACCGCCCACAATTTTGAACAGGGTATGAATATATATAAGTTTCTAGCAGATTTTCAGTTCCAAAATAATAGATTGGATCTTTCCTGGAACTGGGGGATTATGAAGGAGCAGCCGAGGCTCCCAAGAATAAGCTACAAAAATATTATCTTGTCTAGAGCACAATGGCGAATTCAAAAAATAGCGAAATACCCCAGTAACCCTCAGGCTTTCATAAAAAATATACAAGCGGAGTTAGCAATTCCTTCAATGGTCATCATCAGCAGTGGCGATAATGAATTGTTGATAAATTTAGACAATCCTTTTTGCATAGATATCGTATTGGATCATATGTGCAAAAGAGAGATCATATTAACCGAATATATCCTGAATGACTATTCATCAGTAGCCTGCGATAAAGATGGACATATTTTTGCCAACGAAATCATTATTCCAATAGAATCACAACAGGAGACTTTCACAAATGAAACAGCCCCTCAAGAAAGTAACCTAAAAAGATGCTTCCCTTTAGGCAGTGAATGGCTTTATGCCAAGATCTATTGTGGTTTACATGCTGCAGACACCCTGTTAAAAGATGTTTTCCCCTTAATCGTAGCGACCATTAATCAACAAGATGCCCTAAAAAAATGGTTCTTTGTACGCTACAACGATCCATCTCCCCACCTTAGATTTAGAGTTGAGCTCACAGATCCAAGTCGGTATTCTTCCATTATATCTACATTGAATACCCTATTGGAACAGTTCATTCAAGATGGTCAGATTTCAACGATATCTTTTGATACTTATACGCGGGAAATTGAACGGTATACCCCATTATGTATGGAACTTAGTGAGGAGTTATTCTTTCGACAAAGCGAAACGATACTGAAGGTTATTCAACAGAGTACGTCAATAAACGATCGATGGCGTTTAGCTTTCGAAAATATAGAGTCGCTATTAGAAGCTGCAAAATTTACACTGATCGAAAAAAGAGATTTCTGCCTACAGATGAATACCCTTTATCAGCAAGAATTTGATAATAATAAAAACCTTTGGATTCATCTCAACAATAAGTTTAAAGAGAAAAAAGACTGGTTCGACAAACCTCTTGACAACCTGGAGGAGTCCAGGAAAAAAATAAATGCACTTCAATATCGCATATTTTCTACCTTACGGAGACATGCCGACCAACACAGATTCCAGTCGGCCCGGGCATCCCTACTATCTAGCTACATTCATATGTTTATTAATCGATTGTTCATGTCCGATCAACGCTTACATGAACTTGCTGTTTACCACTTTATGGTTGGCTATTATAAAATGAAAATTGGGAAACAGAAAGAACGCATGAATCCGGTAAATTATATCAGTCCCATCTTCGCGAAAAGCTGATTACGATATTGTAAACCAATACCGAGTTCTGTCCCATTTTTCAGAATGACTTTACTTGCCTCAACACCTTTGATCTGTTTGATATTGACAATATAGGATCGATGCATACGAGCAAACATATCCCAAGGCAGTTCTGCTTCCATATCTTTCATGGTCGACAGTAAAGTCTGCATACCTTCTAACGTATAAATTTGAATGTAATCCCCCCAGGCTTTTAGATAGAAAATATCTGCAGGATCTATAAAAATAGTTTTGTTCCGATCCTTTATCTTAATCGCTTTTCTTTCACCTTGTGTCCCTCTTCGAGAAAACAAGATTGCCTTTTGAACTTTTTCAATTGCCTTGATCAACCGCTCTTCCGTCAGGAGTGGCTTTAAGATATAATCGATTACATCCAGCTCAAACCCATCGACCGCATACTCATAATGCCCAGTTATAAAAACAACAAATGGTGGATGAGCAAGTCCCTTGAGAAAGGTAATTCCATCCATTTCAGGCATATCTATATCCGACAAAATGAGATCTACCTCCTGCTGCCTTAAAACGTCAATTGCTTGCAATGGGTTTTCGAATACACCCAATATTTCGATCAGGCCTAATTTGGAAACTAATTTCTCCAGGCGACCTCTCGCAATAGGTTCATCTTCAATAAGGATAGTTTTAATTCTATTCATAAGTACTTCGCAACCCGCTGCTTTGGTGCTACGGCTCTGTTTCCGAATGTAAAGTTACAACAAGATTAACACTAAATACACCCTCATGCGACTTTATTTCCAAATTGTGATTATGAGGATAATGAAGTTCCAGTCGTTTTTTTACATTTTCTATCCCTAATCCGCCGATATAATTTTCTGGTTTTGAAAGTTCCCTATATGCATTAGCCACCTGCATATATACCTTATCATCCTTCACCTTAATGTCTATGGATATCCATCCCGCCGAAGAACTTAGCCGAGGTCCGTGTTTGAATGCATTTTCTACAAACGGAAAAAAGATCAAAGGAACCATCATGCAATTTTCGTCTTCAGCCACCAAACTTAGATCGATTTGCACCGTTTCATTATAGCGTAATTTCTCCAGTTCAACATAATCCTTTAGCAATTGAAATTCGCGACTAATTTCTATCCTGGGCTGATTACTTTCATGCAGTAAATACACCATAATACTACTTAAGCGCATCATACTTTCGCCACCTCTTTCATCATGATCAGATACCAACACATAGATGCTATAAAGTGTGTTAAGTAAAAAATGTGGATTAATCTGGTATTTTAGAAAAGCAAGTTCCAACTGGACATTATTCAATTCCAGCGCTGAATTTTTCAATTCGAGTTTCATTTTTGAATTTCGGACAGACATAAACGCCTGTACAATTTTTACGGTCAAAGGCAGGGCCACCAGAAAAATAAAATCTAACAGATAATCACTAATGGAAGAAAGCCGAAAAGCACCAAAGATTCCTTGACTTAGTATTATTTCAAGATAGCTTGACAGGCGAACATCTGGTGTTAAATAGTCCAGCGTTAATAGGGCAGCAAAGTAACTTAGAAACGACCACCAGGCATAAATAAACAACAACCATACGATACACAACGCAAACTTCCCTGGAATAAACCAGCGCGGAATGATGACATACGCTGTTACATAAAATATGGTCAACAAAGAAAATACGTCCTTTATAAACAAAATCCACGAACTATGAATATCAATCCGTTGATAGGAAATGAATTGCATTCCCAAAACCAAAAACCAAAAACACAAATGAAGAATAATACGTTTCCCCGTATTGTAATTTTGGAAAAACCTGTTCATAGATAGCATACTTTTCAATAATATCAGTCTAATATAATGATATCCTTGTTACACTTCAACTGTAATAATTATAATAATAATTTTATATTGGATCAGCACACCGACAAGGTAATAAAATGAATATCCCGGTACATATTCGTTTTTAACAAATAAAATCGGATAATACCTTAAATTTAAAACAAAAATGAGTTACAAACATATCTTTAAAGCGTCCTTAACTTGGAATCATCCTAAACAGACTGGTGCTGTGGGTTCAAAAATTTATACAAAGAGCCATCACATCGCAATCGAAGGGAAAGCTGACCTGCAAGTTTCCGCAGCAAAAGCATTCAAGGGTGACCCCGCATTGTACAATCCCGAAGATTTGCTACTGAGCAGCCTGATTTCTTGCCACATGATGTCCTATTTATACGTCTGCTCGCAAAATAGCATCGAGGTATTATCCTATACGGACAATGCTATCGCTACCCTCGAAACGAATGCAGATGGCAGTGGTCGTTTTACAGAAGTCTCTTTATACCCCGAGGTCCTCATCACTGATGAGTCTCAAATAGAACTTGCTTTAGCTATACATACCCAAGCAAATAAACTGTGTTTTATTGCCAATTCATGTAATTTTACGGTGCTGCACCATCCCAAATGTCAAGCGATTTAACCAGAAATGGGCACGCTACCGAAAGAAAAAAGCTCCCTATTTTCGATTTGTTAACGCTACCGAAAATGCGACACTCATCACAAATTAGTAATTAAATAACAGACAAATTTTTAAGGATTTCATTACTTTTGAAACATGATGGAAAATTCCAAGAAAAAAGCAGCAATCGGATTCATATTTATCACCTTACTTATCGATATTACAGGTTGGGGAATCATCATTCCCGTCGTCCCAAAACTTATCGAGGAATTGATTCATAGCGATATCAGTGAAGCTGCAAAGTACGGCGGTTGGCTTGGCTTTGCCTATGCTTTCACGCAATTCATATTTTCTCCCGTTGTCGGTAATCTTAGTGATAAATATGGTAGAAGGCCAATTATATTGATCTCACTTTTTGGATTCGCTGTAGACTATATTTTTCTTGCCCTCGCGCCAACTATAGGTTGGTTATTCTTAGGACGCGTTATCGCCGGATTGACAGGCGCTAGTTTTACAACTGCAAGTGCTTATATCGCTGATATATCCACGGATGAAGATCGGGCAAAGAACTTTGGTTTGATAGGTGCTGCATTTGGTCTAGGCTTTATCATCGGCCCGGTTATTGGTGGTTTACTGGGGCACTATGGTGCCAGGGTTCCCTTTTATGCGGCCGCAGGATTGTGTATGCTAAACTTTCTATATGGCTATTTTATCTTACCTGAGAGCTTAGATAAAGAAAAACGCAGAGCTTTTGACTGGAAACGCGCAAATCCAATTGGATCCTTTAAGTTTCTTGGAAAACACCCGGAAATATCGGGATTAATCGTTGCCTTAATTTTAATATATATCGCAGGCCATGCGGTTCAAAGTAACTGGAACTTCTTTACCATGTATAAATTCGACTGGACAGAAAGAATGGTGGGTATCTCATTGGGTGTTATTGGATTATTGATTGGATTGGTTCAGGGTGTTTTAATTCGGTGGACAACACCCAAACTTGGTGAACAAAAAAGCATTTTCTATGGATTGACCCTGTATGCCATTGGACTACTGTTATTCTCATTTGCAAGCGAAGGATGGATGATGTTCGTCTTCCTTATCCCCTATTGCCTGGGTGGTATTTGTGGACCAGCTCTTCAGTCTGTTATTACCAAAAATGTTCCTTCAAACGAACAGGGTGAACTTCAAGGTGCATTAACGAGCTTAATGAGTGCCACATCGATTATTGGTCCACCGATGATGACAAACCTTTTTTATTATTTCACCCATGACAAAGCCCCATTTAAATTTTCGGGCGCACCGTTTTTCTTAGCATTTATCCTGATGACGATTAGTGTGATCATTGTCTATAATGCTTCTCGGAAAAAGCGAAATCAGCAAGTAAATCTTTAAACGGATTGATCAAGTCTGCACTATTTTCATCTATTTTCATGTAAAACTCAACAGGCCAATGCAGTTCTTAAATGCATAGGCCTGTTGAGTTTTAAACTATTGATGTTAATCAAACTTCAATTCTTCAATTCATGGATCGAATTCTTCATTTTTGCCAACAATGATCTCTTTAAATTTGCGGCCAAGGAAATACAATTCGAGATGATACATACAACAAACATTACAGATCAAAACATAGAACCTCGCGTAAACTCAAAACCGGATAGACCTGTATTGACAAAGCCTCTTTTATGGCTTATTACCTTGACAACGGGAATAGTCGTCGGCAACAACTATTATAATCAACCACTTTTGGGATTGATGGCAAAAGACTTTCACGTCAGTGAAGCTGCAATTAGCATGATTGCTATGCTCACCCAGATCGGTTTTGCAACTGGGCTACTCTTTATCGTTCCTTTGGGAGATATGATAAAAAGAAAGAAATTAATATTATCAATTTTTATGCTCATCATAGCCTCCTTATTGGCAATGGTCTTCGCTCCCAGCCTCGAGTTGCTCTATATCGCAAGCTTTATGGTTGGATTTAGCTCAGTCGTTCCTCAAATGCTCGTCCCCCTTACGGCCGAACTCGCTGCTCCCGAAAAACGCAATTCATCAATCGGAATGGTCATGAGTGGCTTACTATTAGGGATTCTGCTTTCCCGTGTCGCAGCAGGATTTATTGGCAATATCTGGGGATGGCAAGCGATCTATTATATAGCGATAGCATTAATGGTTTTATTCATGTTATTATTAGCTTTCGCACTCCCTGATGTGAAACCGACATTTCAAGGCACTTATCTACAATTAATGCACTCATTGGTCCATCTGACAAAAACTCAACCGGTATTACGGCTATCTGCACTCAGAGGGGCTTTAGGCTTTGCTGGATTCAGTGCTTTTTGGATTACATTAGTATTTCATTTACAGGAAGCTCCTTTCCACGCAGGCTCTGCCGTAGCAGGATCCTTCGGACTAATAGGGGCTGTTGGCGCGCTGGCAGCATCAGTGGTCGGCCGGATTGCAACGCGTGTTTCTACCTATACCATTATTCTTGGTTCCATATTTATTCTACTATTGAGCTGGATTGTATTCTACATTGGTGGACATAGCTATATCGGATTAATAAGCGGTGTAATCTTAATCGACCTGGGTTTACAATCCATGCATATCAGCAATCAATCTGCTTTTTTTGCCTTAAATCTAGGGGCAACCAACAGACTAAATACAGTCTATATGTTTAGTTACTTTGCCGGTGGATCATTGGGTAGTTACTTGGCCTCCCTAGCTTGGAAATACTTTCAATGGAATGGCGTGGTATTGACCGGCTTTTGTTGTACACTACTGGTCCTCATCATCCATGTCGGCTATGATAGACGACCAAAAACTTTTCTTAGTCGTTGAGTACGACAATCCCAAGAAATGCAAGTTAACGGACAATCTTTCTTATTTTGATTTTCATGCATAGCCTACATATTACGGATGTAGGCCATGCATGGAAACTTATTTCATTTATTCAAGAATGCCAAACTTGCCAGCTTGAAAATCTTCAAAGGCTTGGTAAATCTCCGCCTGTGTATTCATTACAAATGGGCCATAACTCACGATAGGTTCATCAATGGGTTCACCACTTAACACAAGTAAAACTGCATTTTTATTTGCCCTTATCGAAATATCTTCACCATCATGACCAAATAAAACAAAGCTATGCTCCTTAGCAACTTCACCGTTGACCACAACCTCCCCATTCACAACGAGCATCGCCGTATTATGATTTTGTGGAACCAAAAAGTTCGTTTCATGTTGTTCTTCCAATTTGATGTCAAATAGATTAACAGGTGTATAGGTGCTCGCTGGTCCAACCATATCCTGAAATTTTCCCGCAATGACATTGACTATTCCTGCCGCATTAGGCAATACTACTTTCCCCATCTGATCGGCTGTAATTGCCTGATAATGCGCCGCTGTTGATTTATCCTTCGCTGGCAAGTTAACCCAGAGCTGAACCATTTCAAATAATCCGCCTTTTTTTGAAAACTCCTCTTCATGATACTCTTTATGCAATATACCCGCGCCGGCAGTCATCCATTGCACATCACCCGGACGAATAACACCGCTGTTCCCCGAGCTGTCATGATGAGCTACACTACCTTTGTAGGCAATAGTCACTGTTTCAAATCCTTTATGCGGATGCACATCCACGCCTCTAATATGATCCGAAGGTCCAAAATCAAAAGCTGCATTGAAATCCAGTAAAAGAAATGGACTCATCCTCTTTTGGGAAATCCCATTCTCTGGTATCATATTAAATACACGAAATCCATCTCCTACCATGCCAGGTTGAGCTGGACGTTGGAAAATTCTTTCAATTGATTTTTTCATGTTATGATCTCCTTTTTTATCGTTCTTTATGAATTTAAGTTGAAGCCCAAATTGACTCACTTCATTTTAAATTGCTATCTCAAAGGTACGACAAGAAGGAGTCTACTTCCAACAACCTAGATTAAGGTGTAAACTTAACCTAGATTAAGTTTATAAGAAAGATACCGCTAAAACTATAGATCCCACACTTTTTGGATACCCTAGAAATGTGTAACTTCAATAAAAATCATAGACCAAGTATCTTTATGCACGCAAACAATACCACCACATTAACAAAATTCTATCGTCACCTTTGGTTACGTCCAATGCTATTACTCCTGCTATTCATCTTTTCATACTCGGTAGTACATGCACAACCCAACAGTAAATCTAAAGTGAAACCAAACTGGAATGAGATCCTTGAGGAACAACTGTTTCCAGGCAAAAAGCTCCAAGATTCAACGTTCCATTTTCAGGGCAAATTTGAAGAACAATTTATCACAACAGCAGATCATGTTAAACTCCACGGAATCTTGTTTAAGGCAAACAAAAGCAAAGGACTAATCTTCTATTTGCATGGCAGTAATGGTGCTGTAGATACCTGGGGTAAAATTGCCAATATCTATACCGATAACGGCTATGATCTTTTTATGTTGGACTACCGAGGTTATGGCAAAAGTGAAGGTAAAGTAACCAATGAAGAACTACTTTATAGCGATTTACAAACAGTATATTATAAACTAATACAACAGTATCCGGAAGATAACATAATCATAATTGGTCAATCGATGGGTACGGCGCTGGCTTCAACTATTGCTTCGCATAATGCTCCAAAAATGCTTATTCTTCAGGCACCTTACTATAGTTTTGAAGATTGGACGCAACATATCGCTCCTGAGCTCGATACAAGCGGGCTCCCCTTTCATTTCGACAATGCTTCGGCATTGCAAAAGGTAAAATGTAGAACGATTATCTTCCACGGAGACCAGGATAAAGCCGTCTATTTTGACTCTTCCATTAAA
The DNA here is from genome assembly GCA_050281725.1 of Sphingobacterium sp. Classification (GTDB taxonomy): domain Bacteria; phylum Bacteroidota; class Bacteroidia; order Sphingobacteriales; family Sphingobacteriaceae; genus Sphingobacterium. The sequence goes on from JBMAAL010000022.1 coordinate 9,794, forward strand.
CTGAGTAGATTCTTTAAAAAACAGGATAAATTGATTCGGTTGGCAAACGAGGGACATAATGATTTTTCTAAAAATAAAGACTATCTGCATGCAATTGCCGAGCTATTGCGATAGTGTTATTTTATCTCCAAAATACATTATGTCCCTGCAGCAATTTTATACATTAAATTCAGGATAAGGAAAACCCTTTCCTTTTTCACAGAAAAATTTTAAACTCCTGAAAAATAGCGCCCAATCAAAACTACAGGAAGCAAATTCCGTACTATAATTTGCCCAGCCATCGTGGTGGAACAGCAGCATACATCCCTTTTGCTGAGGTTCAAGTTCAAAGGTCAGTGTCGTTCCAATCCATTCCTCAAATGCCTTGGTACAGCGCCACTCGACCCTGGAGTAAGGTTTCAGCGCAATAACTTCCATATTTTTAAAATAGCTGGGACCAAACCCAAACCGCAATACAGCACCAACCTCTGGCTTTGCAACCGTATCTGGCGTCCACCAGCCGGCCAGTCCTTCCGCCGTTGTAAGCGCCCTGTAAACAGTCTCTACTGACGTTTCAATCAACAATCTATGGTAGATACTTTTAGTCCGAGGATCATGTGGTACCCGATTCTCTTCCTTAGCCACCGCCGTTTCATCTTCTTTCGGAGTAGGTTGTCCCTGCCCCGATAAAATCAATAGTCTTAGGCTATCCACTATATAATGCGTCCATGCATCTTGACATACCTTATAACATTCCATAGCTGAATTAAGCCCCTGATGGGTAAAATGTAATGTAGTTGTACCTGCTTCTTCCACAATATCGAAGACAATGGAACTATTAGTCCATTCCCGTTCATCCTGAGTGAACTTAAAATAGTTTTCGAGCACCCGCCAAACTACGTTACGATCCGTTTCCATCGTTTCTATTCTTATTCGACAACGATGTACATCCTGATAATGATATATAAACTCGTCATGCAAAGCAGTAGTTGGCCCGTCAATATTTTGAGACCACCATCCCCGGACATTATTGATTGCTTCAAATACGCGTTGAGCACCTGCTTCAACGGTAATGCTTATTTTAAAATCGTCTTTTTTCATCATTCATCATATTTTATACGTTAACTCATACTTCTTATATTCCTATACTTCAATCGAATCAAATATATAAATCTGTACATCCTGAGCATGAGGTGCCAAGATTCTTCGGTCAACTGCGCAAGCCTTTCCCTGTTCAGACGCAAATGCCATTTTAATTGCTGCGAAACTTTCAAAATATAAGATTCCAATACAATAAACATCTTCGTGTCCCGTCGTTGACAGGATTCCTCCCTTGGCCACTTCATAACGAATAAGTCCCGGAAGCGTTTTTGCCAAGGGAATATGTGTCTCAAAATAGTGTTTGTCAAAAAACTCCCTATTCGTAGGAGTCTTATATATTGCGATCATTCGTACCATCTTGTTGTATTAATTTTAATGTATAGATCAAATATAGCGGACTTCAAAACACAAAAAGGGGTGTAAAATAGACATTCTCAACGGTTGATTTAGACAAATCGTTTCGGTATATTTGAATAGTATCAAATAAGCATGCTATTGTTTATTCAATCTTATGAACTTTGAACATGAAACATCTAACGATCTTAGTTCCAGACAGTCAGACAGGCCCTAATACGCTATCGTGCATTATTGGGACATACCATGTATTCACAGAAGCGAACCACTATTACGATCAACTAAACAGGGAACCTATATTTAATATAGAATTGGCAGGAGTTTCCAAACAGAGTAACTTTGTCAATGGACTATTAATGGTCATGCCGCAGAAAGATATCGCTACAATTCAAAAGACAGATCTCATTATTGTACCCGCTGTCATTTCCAACTTTAATGCAATAGAAGCTGGGAATAGCATGCTTTCAGAATGGATATTAGACCATTATGCCAAAGGAGCAAATGTGGCAAGCATGTGTACCGGTGCATATCTGCTCGCATCCACGGGACTTTTAGATAACAAAAGCTGCTCTATCCATTGGAAATCAGCGGCAAACTTTCATAAGCTCTTTCCCAAAGTCAACTTAAAAACAGAACAAATTATTACCGATGAACAGGGAATCTATACCAATGGTGGCGGTTATTCCTTCCTCAACCTCCTCCTTTACCTGGTTGAAAAGTTTTACGACAGACAGACAGCGATTTATTGTTCTAAAATATTTCAAATTGATATAGCCAGACAAACACAATCCGATTTTATGATCTTTAATGGTCAAAAGTCACATGGCGATGAAATGGTGATGCGTGCACAGGACTATCTCGAGAATAACTTTTCAGAAAAAATCTCTATGGAGAAGTTATCTGAAAAATTCACCGTGGGACGTCGGAATTTCGACCGTAGATTTATTAAAGCGACAGGTAATACACCTGTGGAATATCTTCAACGGATAAAAGTAGAATCGGCAAAAAAGGAATTGGAAAGCTCACGAAAAACGGTAAATGAAGTAATGTACGCTATAGGGTATACGGACATAAAGGCTTTTCGTGAAATATTCCGTCGGTTTACGGGACTCTCCCCCCTTGAATATAAAAACAAATACAATAAAACCGCAATAAAATAGACGCTACATGAATTTTGATCCTATTCAATTTTCCGATCTCCCCTTAATCACAACGCTAAGTCCAGAAGGATGGGGCAATATCACGATCAAAATACAACACTATATAGAAAACCCCTTTTGTTTTCCCATAAAACTTTTGGTCGACCGAAAAATTGTTGCCATAGGATCGACTATTGTCCACAACGATGTTGCTTGGTTGGGACATATTATCGTCGTTGCCGATGAACGAGGAAAAGGCTATGGGAAACACATCACCCAAGAACTTATTCGTATTGCAAACAGCAAAAAATGCAAGAGCATCCAACTCATTGCAACGGATATGGGCGCGCCAGTTTACACAAAAATTGGCTTTAAGGAATCTTCTTCCTATCTTTTCTTCGATGATATACAAACAACGCAGCATGAAGAACCGGAACACAATATTCAGCACTATCAATCCCGTTATAGCGAGCAACTTTTAGCCCTCGATCGGACAACTGCTGCCGAAAATAGACGATGCGAAATAGAACCACATTTCACTGCAGGCTTTGTTTACGTGGAGAAAAAGACTGTCCGCGGCTATTATCTTCCCACATTAGGAGAAGGTCTAATTGTCGCCAATAAACAATCCGCAGGAATGGCGCTGTTAAAACTACATTTAAGAAAAAATTCCAAAGTTGTACTACCTCAAGAGAATATAACTGCAGTTTCCTTTCTGTTGAACCAAGGAAATCCAATAAAACGTCGGGCCAAACGCATGTATCTGGGTGAAAATATCGATGTTCAATTTCAGTTTATCTTCAATAGAATTGGTGGAAATATTGGTTAACACCAATTCCATTCGCTATTTTTTTAGTACCGACAGCAAATTTCAAGACAACATGAAGCACTATGAAAGGTGACCAACGGCATCCTCTAGAACTTGTTTGCTAACCATAGCGGGTTGCTTTTTGCTTCGTCGAATGTAACATAACGAAATTACGATTCCTAAAGCAGCCATGATCGCACCGACTAAAGCCGGAGAAGTATAACCATAACCTTGATCAATCGGCACACCACCTAAAAAAGCCCCCAGGGCATTTGCAATATTAAAACATGCAGGCCCTAAAGAAGCTACCAACATTTCCGCATCACTTTTTACGGAATTAAGCAATAACAAGGTTAACGAAGGTACAAGTGCAAAAGTAGTGACTCCGGTTAAAAAGGTCATTACCATGGATACCCAAGCGTTGTCTGACAGACCATAAATAACCAACATACACAGAATCTGAACCACCAATACGGCCACGACCACCTTTGCCGGCGAAAAAGCATCGGTCAGCTTCCCTCCGATCAAATTTCCAACAAACATACCTAATCCAGCCAACACCATAATATAAGGCAGGTATTTATCAGCAATACCAGACACGTCAGTCATCAACGGGGCAATATAACTTATCCAAGCAAACAGTGCCCCTGGAGCTACTGAAAATAACAAAACCATAAACCAGACATTTACATTGCGAAAAATGCCAAAGTCCTTCCAGGGATTTTTTTTAGGTGCTGCCTGCAGTTTAGGCATCCACAACTTTAAGGTTAACATGGTCAAAATACCGACGATAACAATCAATAGGAAAGTATACTGCCATGAAAAATGATGTCCAATATAGGTGCCCAATGGCACTCCCAATAAATTGGCAACTGTCAATCCTGAATACATCGTCGCTACGGCCTGCGCTTCTTTACCAGGATCGGCCAATCGGCTGGCAATGACAGACCCTACACCGAAGAAAGCACCATGGGGTAATCCCGAAATAAAACGCGATACCAACAAAAGACCATAGTCTGGAGCAACCGCAGATAATCCATTAAATAGGGTAAATAATCCCATCAGGATAATCAAGGTCTTAAGTGGCGAGAATCGATTCATAGCAACCACCAATAGCGGAGCACCAATAACAACGCCCAAAGCATAAGCGGTAATGAGATAACCAGCTTTCGGAATTGAAACTTGCAGACTTTGGGCAACGTCCGGTAACATCCCCATCATACTAAATTCGGTAATTCCTATCCCTAATCCCCCTAGTGCAAGTGCTAATAAACTCTTCTTCATATATAAGCAAAATTATTAATACTGCAAATTTCTATCAGAATAATATAATAAACAAATCATTTAAATAGTACAATGTATCATTAAACTAATAGCACCGTCTCTGCTCAATGAAAACAGCTATAATAGCTTGAGGTAAAAGATGAATGGGAACTATACGAACTAGAAAAAGATCCACAGGAGATAAAAAATCTAAACAGGGTTGAGTTTGAAATAACGTCTCAAAATACGTCTAACATCTCTGTTGTCGGCTTTGGAGATGATGGCTTCTCGCTTTTTCTTTTCGCTATATACACGCTTATTACAGTAGCCAAATCCTTTATACCGACCATCCAACAAGTAAACAAGTCCCTTTTCATTGGGATTACGCCCTAAAAACTCCAAAAATATTTCGCCTAGCGGGAGCTCCGAAGAGGCAACAAATTCCTGCACTCTTCGATTATAGTTTTCCGGAAGCTCCTGCGCAATACAGGCCCCCTTACAGGTCTTCAACATATACTGAAAACAATGTTTCGTATACGTCTGTAATTTGTTTATTTTTTGACATAGCTGATAAGCTTCCACAATATGGAATAAATGCTCCCGCCCCTCCTGGTAACTCGAAAAAGTCATTAACTCTTCACGTTCGGGATCAAGCGCTTCAACTTGAAGCACTTGATAGCCCAATGGATTTACTGCTAGATAAAGACCAAATCCATAGTAAGTTCGACGCTGCGCCCGATTGTAATAGGGTTGGTATTTTTTGATCAGGTCAGATTCATGCAATAGCGCCAGTAATTCATGGCCCGTCAGTTCAAATTCAACTCTGCTGGCTGCCTCTTGGATTTTACGTTCTTTAAAATCTGTGCTTCTAAAATGCTGCAATAACCTATTTCTAATATCGATACTCTTGCCCACATAAATTAGCGCATCATGCTTATCATAAATATAATATACGCCGACTGCAGAGGGTACTCCTTCAAGCAGTCCGGCAATTTGCTCTTTCGTCATCACTTTAACACCAGGTAAGATCTTACAAAGGTAATTTAAAAAACAGGCTATTCACTTCGAGGATCAGATTTTAGGGGCATCTTGGCACATCGTCTTACTTCGAGTGAAGGACATCCATAATCAACGACAATTTTCCCTTCGATCAAATAAATACCGTTTCCCCGAAGTGGATATTCGACAAGTGTCTGCGGGAAATGAACAGTATCAAAAAAACGCCCTGCTGCATCTAAGAAAGTTCCAAATTTCATTTGCCCCCCGTTGCGCATCTTGACTATTTTTTCACAGACGAAATCGCCGACCATCCGAATTGTTTCACCTTCATGTGCCTTCATGTCTTCTGCAAAAAGATCGCCTCTATAACTGCTTTTTGCCAAATCAAACAATGTCCCCGTGACACAAAAACCAATCAATTCCAATTCATCATAATAGTCTTCCAAGGGGTTTTCTTCAAGCAAAGGAAGTATTGGTTTTCTGGTCTCGATTTCAAAGAGAACATTTCCGCCACCGCGAGGTTTATATTTACTCATCATCAAATGGCCTTCCCACAATAATTGCTTTTTCCCTATAGCCGTAAAACGCAAGGCACCCACACGAATTAAAATGATCAATTGCTCCAGACTAATTTCCGTCCGGCCAATAAAATTTTCCAAACTGAGATAGGGTCCATTCAATTCCCGTTCATTTACTATCCATACAGCCAATTTTTCCTCCAGATGCTGCAGGCAATCAAAGCCCAGATAGATATCTCTTCCAAAAATACGTGCATTTAAATGAGACTGGTTGACACAGGGTAAACAGATCGTGGCACCCGCAACCCGCGCTTCATTTACGTAAACCTTACGATTATAAAAACCACCGTAATTATTGAGCACCGCAACCATAAATTCCAATGGAAAATAGGTTTTTAAGTATAAACTCTGGTAACTCTCCACAGCATAGGAAGCTGAATGTGCCTTATTAAATGAATAGCCGGCAAAGCTCTCCATCTGTCTCCAGATTTCTAAACTTCCCTGCTCCTCGTACCCCCGTGTCTTGCAATTGGCAAAAAAACGCCCTTTAATGGCCGCAAGATGCTCTTTATCACGATACTTGCCCGACATCATACGCCGCAGTACATCCGCATCTGCCATATCCAAACCACCGTAGGCATTCGCAATTTTCATCACATCTTCCTGATAAACCATCACACCATAAGTTTCCTCCAGCTGTTCTTTGAATACTGGATGCGGATAATTCGCAACAGCTGGGTCGTGATGACGCCGAATATACTCGCTCATCATTCCTGAACTCGCTACACCGGGACGAATAATGGAAGATGCTGCCACTAATGTGTTATAGGTATTACAGGACAGTTTGGTCAATAGTTGGCGCATCGCCGGACTTTCAATATAAAAACACCCAATAGTATGGGCCGACTGCAATTGTGCCGCTATTAGCGGATCATCAAAGAAACGCTTGGGGTTGTCGGTATCAATCAGCTCGCCCAGATTTTCCCGTACAATCGCTTTGCAGTCTTTGATATGCCCTATTCCCCGTTGTGATAGGATATCAAATTTTTCAAAACCAATATCTTCGGCAACATACATATCAAATTGCATCGTAGGCAGCCCTTTAGGGGGGTAGTCCATAGCGCCATAACATACCAAGGGAGCCTCGGAGATGAGTACCCCACTTGCATGAATTGAACGTTGATTAGGGAAATCCGCCATCCGATTATATACATTCAAAATGGTATTCGTTACCTCATTTTTATTCAGCATATGTTCGGGCTCGTTGATCAACCGATCTATTTCTCTTTTAGGAAGGCCATATACCTTTCCGAGCTCACGCAAAATGCTCCGCGATCGAAACGTACTCATAGCGCCCATCAATGCAACGTGCCCACTTTTATATTTATTAAAAATATAACGATACATAGCGTCACGTTCATTCCAGCTAAAGTCAATATCAAAATCGGGGGCACTCTTCCGTTTCGGATTTAGAAAACGTTCAAATGGCAGATGCAGCGCGATGGGGTCTACATCGGTAATTCCCAAACAATAAGCAACGGCAGAATTTGCTCCGGAACCACGCCCTACGTAATGAAAATCGCTCTGCCGAGCATAGTTGCAGATATCATTCGTTATCAGAAAATAGCTTGAAAATTTAAGTTGTTCTATAATTTCCAATTCCCGTTGGATTCGCTCCATTGCAACGGCATCATTCTTTCCATAACGTCTTTCCAGCCCCGCTAATGCCTGGCTAAAAAGCAATTGCTTATCCGCATAATGACTGTCTGTAAATGTAGCTTTATTTTTAACGGTCTCAAAGTCGAAGTTAAAAGAACATTGAGCAAGCAGTTGCTCCGTATTGTTCACAAGCTCGGGCAGATCCGAAAACATTTCCGTTAAGGTCATTCTTGACCAAAGTACTTCATCCGGATGGGCCACCTGATCCGTCTCCAATTGTGATATTAACAGATTATTGTCAATGGCCCGCAATTGCCTATGCAGCACATAATCATCTCGTTGGAAACTAACCGGTGCTAATATGACACAATTCGCTATAAGTTTTCGGTCCAGCAGACGTACTTTGGTCCGTTCTGAAGGCCTTATGCCAATATATTCATAGTCGCGCAAGCCATCATGGCTGATTGCTGAAAAAGGATAAACAACAAATACCTCTTCAAAATCAGGAGCACGTTGCGGTACAGATCGTTGTTCCCTATTGAGTTTGGTACGATAGGCATTAATCTCTTGAAAACCACGTTCGTTTTTAGCTATAGCGACAAAACAAAGCTCATCACCGGCTCGGAACTCCATCCCTGCAAGTAAATTCAGCCCCTTTTTCCGACCCAACCGAATAAAGTCCAGTGATCCGGAAGTATTGTTAATATCGGTTAGCACGGCAGTATCGTAACCACCGGACTGCAAACCTTCAATAAGATCTTCCAGACTTAATGTGCCATAACGCAAACTATAAAAACTACGAAGATTTAAGAGCATCTACCCCTCCTTTCTCCCCAGGCATAGGCACGCAGATCCCTTTCATCAAAAACGCGGTACCGTAACGACTTTTAATACGATCCATAGCCTGCGTCAAATTTACTTCTTCGGCATTATCCGCAAATAGATCAGTTTGGTAAGCTCCATAGATCATACCGGAAAACTTAACCCCTACCAACCGAATTAACATGCGGCGGCTATATAGCTTTTTAAATAAGGATAGCACAACTTCAATCAATTTTCGATCGGAATTGGTATAACCGATCTGCAATTGTTGGGTATGGGTATCAAAATTATTATAGCGTATCTTCAAGGTAACACAGCTGGTAAGCCGCTGTTCTTTACGTAATTCAAATGCAAGATTATCAACCATTCCGATGAGTGTCCGCCGCAATACATCCATATCAATTGTATCCTGCTGATAGGTTGTTTCTTTGGACATGGACTTCTGTTCACGAAAAGGGACCACGAGTGTATCATCCAGACCATTGGCCTTCCGCCAGATATTGACACCATTTTCCCCTAAGACCTGTTGTAAGGTGAAAATCTCCATTTGTTGCAACGTTCCAATTTTCGAAATCCCCATGTTACGCAACAAGGTATATGACTTATCACCTACCATCGGTATTTTCCGAATAGAAAGCGGTGCCAAAAACAGCTTCTCTGTACCTCCATTTACGTGCAGCTCACCACATGGTTTCGCCTGGCCGGTCGCTATTTTCGACACTGTCTTATTAACAGAAAGGCCGAAACTGATCGGAAGCCCTGTTTCCCGAATAATACGCTGCCGCAATTCCTGCGTCCATTTCCAACATCCAAAGAAACGGTCCATTCCGGAAACATCAAGATAATGCTCATCGATGCTTGCTTTCTCTACAACCGGTGTCTCAAGAGAAATAATTTCGGTCACCATATTGGAGTAATAGCTGTAGAGATCGTGGTCACCTTTGACGACAACTGCATCCGGACACATTCTTAATGCCAAGCGCATCGGCATTGCGGCATGCACCCCCGATTTTCTGGCCTCATAGGAACACGAGGCCACCACGCCCCGGTCACTGCTACCACCGATAAGTACCGGTACGCCATTAAGTTTACTGTTTATCAGCCGCTCAACAGATACAAAAAATGTATCAAGATCACAATGTACGATGCTCCTATCCATATCATTCATGTATTGACGTCTTATTATCGCTTAGAAGCAATAAAAATTACGCTCAAATATACTAATATATTTAGTATTTATAGATGATAACTAATAAAAATAGGAATACACCCACCCTTCATTTCATCCAATGAAAAGGGTGGGTGCAACTTCGCGTTAACCGTTAAAATTTCATTTTCTGAATTCTTATGGCATTCAATATCGCAATCAACGATACGCCAACATCGGCAAAGACTGCCTCCCACATTGTTGCTAAACCTCCAGCTCCAAGAATCAACACGATCCCTTTGACTATGAAGGCAAGGCCTATATTCTGATAAACGACTTTTTTCGTCTCTTTTCCAATGCGAATGGCCATTGGAATTTTCGAAGGTTTATCATCCTGTATCACGACATCCGCCGTCTCGATGGTCGCATCACTGCCCAGTCCCCCCATCGCTATTCCAACATCACTCAGTGCGACAACCGGAGCATCATTAACGCCATCACCAACAAAAGCAACAGATTCGTTTAGTCCCTTTATTTCCTTGACTTTATTCACTTTATCTTCCGGCAGCAGATCGCCATAGGCCTGATCTATTCCAAGTTCCTTGGCAACATAGGCGACAACAGTCGTCTTGTCCCCGCTCAGCATCGTAGCTTTTACACCGAGTTTATGCAGTAGCTGTATGGTAAGCGCAGCATCCGCTTTAATGCTATCAGCGATGGTCAAGAATCCTACAAATTTACCGTCCAAAGCAATCGCGATGGTCGTATATACGATACTATTCGGATCGATATCATAGGCTACATTAAATTTGTCCAGCAATTTAAAGTTGCCCACCAGCAACTCTTTGCCTTCAGCAATAGCTTTTAATCCGTGTCCAGGGATTTCTTCTATGGTATTGAGATCGACAGATTCGTCGATCGGACCGACATATTCTCTAATCGCTGTTGCAACTGGATGGCTACTGTGACTCTCTATTTTATTGACAAGCTTTAAAATCCTTGCTTCGTCGTAACCGGCTTGTAGCTTAATTTCCTGCACTTTAAAAACGCCGGCAGTCATTGTTCCGGTTTTATCCATCACAACATGGCGGATAGCTGCCATCGCATCCAAAAAATTGCTTCCTTTAAAGAGTATACCGTTCCTACTCGCAGCACCAATTCCACCAAAATACCCCAAAGGAATTGAAATGACGAGTGCACAGGGGCAAGAGATCACCAAAAACACGAGTGCCCTATATAACCATTCGTTAAATACATATTGATCCACAAACAAGTAAGGCAGGAGACAAATTCCAATAGCCAAAAACACGACAATTGGGGTATATATCTTAGCAAATTTGCGAATAAACAGCTCTGTGGGTGCTTTTTGAGCCGTTGCGTTCTGTACGAGCTCGAGGATTTTGCTCAACTTGCTGTCCTGATATGCTGTTGTCACCTGAATTAGACTCACGGTGTTCATATTAATCATTCCAGCCAGCACAACATCACCCTTCATCTTTGTATCTGGCTTACTTTCGCCGGTCAGCGCAGCTGTATTAAATGTACCTTGTTCAGACAACAATTCACCATCAAGCCCTAGCTTTTCTCCAGGTTTCAGCTGCACTATTGCCCCGATACCCGCATCGGCAGCTTTGATCACTTTGCTCTTTCCATTCTCTAAAATGGTCACTTCATCCGGACGCTGATCCAGTAGGGCCTTAATATTGCTTTTAGCCCGACTCACCGCCAAGGTCTGAAACACCTCGCCTACGGCGTAAAACAACATCACCGCTACAGCCTCGGGGTATTCTTTAATCCCAAAAGCGCCTATGGTAGCAATACTCATTAATAAAAACTCCGAAAAAATTTCCCCTTTAGCTATACTCTTTAAAGCATCCCTGATAACAGGAAACCCAACCGGTAGATAAGCTAATATGTACCAGCCTGTACGGACCCAATCCCTAAACCACGATTGCGCAATCCAATTATCCATGGCTATTGCAGCAATGAGCAAGATAAAAGAAATTAGCGCGGGTAGAAACAGCTGCATCTGACTGGTCCCCGCCGTCGAATGATCGTGACCGTCCTCATCGTGACTATGATCGTGACCATGGCTGGAAGCCGGAGCTTTCCCAATAAGGTCTTCCGCTCCAGCCTGATTATATATTTTTTCTGTCTGTGTACAACAAAGCTGTCTGCCTTGTGCATCATAACGATGTTTATGTTCCATCACTTGCTTTGATTATGTTAACAAATACGGTCAATTAATGTTCGTGCCCACCTGTATTGCTCATTTTGGCATTGATAAAAAAAGCACCCTTCACAACAATTTTTGTTCCAGCGGGCACTTCTGTAACCGGGGTAATTGCCGTATACCCCAAGGCAGACACGCCTTTTTGAATCTCAATTTTTTCAAAATTGATGTTTTTAGCCTGTTCTTCCCCATGCTGCCCGGCTTCCTGCTCATTTTTATGAGCATGTTTTGTTTCACCTTCATCGTGCGCATGCCCGTGATCGTCATGCCCCTCCTCATGCTCCTCCGGTTTCTTGTCGGTCTCAACAAAAATATAATACTTGCCGTCAGCCTCCACGATTGCGTCATTCGGAACAGCCGGAGTCCGCACATTATTGACACCGATCATACCCGTAATGTTCATTCCATCAATCAAGCCCACTTTGCTACCCACAACCGTACTGTGTACAGCGATGGTCTTACTATCGTTTTCAAAGGAAGATCCAATCGTAAAAACTTTGGCGGTATACGTTTTATCCGGATTGTTGGTCAGCTGAAAGTTGATGAGCTGTCCGACTTTAACCAAAGGTAGATCCTTTTCGAACACCTGCAGATCCAAATGCAACAGACTATTGTCAACAATCTCGATCACCGGCGAAGAGACATCCACATAACTCCCAATTTTCGCAAAAACATTACTAACTGTTCCATTGATAGGGCTTGTTACGGCCAATGAAGTTCGCATATTGGAAAGATTCACGCTATTGGGGTTAATGCCCATCAATTGGATCTGTTGTTGCAAGGAAGCCTTTCGGGCCCGTAAACTGTTGAAGTCTGCTGTCGCGGCCTGCAGATTTTTCCGTGCGCCCGCATTACCTTCATTGAGTTCCTGTTGCCTTGCCATTTCTTGTTCTGCCAGGGTAATCTTACTTGCGAGAGATACGTATTCCTCTTGCAATTGTACAAACTGGGGGTTGGTAATCGTAGCGATCACCTGCCCCTTACGCACGTTGTCTCCCAACTGTACGTTCAATGTCTTTACAACACCACCATAAAGCGCCGTCGCATTCGCTTTATTGTTATTGGGTACACTCAAAAGTCCATTGGCCTTAATGGTAGCTGTTAGCTCCTTCTCTTCAATATCTCCAAAAACGATGCCCACAGCTTTTAATTGCGCAGTACTCAGTGCCGCTACGGTAACCGGCCCTTCCTCATGTCCCGCCTCGGCTTTTGGCTCTTCCTTTCCCTCCGGTTGACCTTTACGCTCCGACTCATTAGAACCGCAACCGTAAAAAAGAGTAACGGCTATACATACGATAAATATCTTTATGAAAACTTTCATTGTTGACTTATTTGTTATTGAAGTAATTATATTGAATTGCTGATTGATTATACTGATTGAGGACCTCTAAATAATTCTGACGAATCCCAATGGCCTGACTTAAAAATTGACTTAATTCAGCAAAATTGATCTCCCCTGTTCTATAACCCAAACTGGCCGCTTTAATGATCGCATCAGCTTGTTTTAAACCCGAAGACTCGTAAAATTGCAGTAATGCACTATTCTTGTCAATCTCAGCAAGTGCGTTTCCTTTATTTGTCTGGAATACCTGGGTATCATATTCCAACTTTCGCTGTTGAACTTCCATTTCAGCGTTAGCAGCTTTCACTTTACTTTTGTACGCGCCCAGGCTAAAGACCGGGAAAGATGCGGAGACAGAAAATCCCGACAGCGGATCTTTGGCTCCCCAAACACGTTGGGAGAAAAATCGGCCCGAGAACTCAGGCTTATTGGTATTTTTTTGAACACTGATATTCGATGAAGCGATAGTTACATTTTGCTGCTGTAAAACCAGTAAAGGATGTGCTGTTTCTTCCGATGGGCTGGCATCCACGACAATCTTCTCCAAGGATTGATCCAATGGGAGCATCCACTCATTACGGTCTAACAACATCATCAATTGTTGTTGCTGAATAATGATATCCTTTTTGTTTTGGACAAGTTGTGCCTGCAATTCCTTGAGCTTTGCTTCAGCCGCGATCTTATCCAGCGCAGCTACATCACCTGTTTTGAATCGAAGTTCAGTTGCTTTGAACATGGCAGTATAGATACTATCCAACTCCATATACAGTTTTTGTCGATCCTGAAGATACCAAAGCTGAAAATAGGCTGTCCTCACGTCCTTGGTAATCGCAGTTTTCAATACATCCGTATTTAAATTCGCATATTTTAGTTGTTCTTTAAAATACGCCTTCCGCGCAGCGTAGAGCCCCGGCCAGGCAATACTTTGCGTTATACCAATTTTCAATAAGCCGGCCTTATCCGTAGGACGGTAATCTTCATTTTCTGCAAAAATCCCGGTCTTGGGGATTTCGGTCGCCGTTTTAACATTAAAACCGGCGCCCACGATTTCAGCCTGATTGATCTGAAACTGACGATTGCTCTTCAGCGCAGTTTCCACAGCTTCTGTAACAGAAATGCGCTCCTGGCCAAACACCTGAGATCCCAAAGCCATAAATAGGAAAGCAAGTACTGTGACAATGGTCTTAGCACCTCTACTTCGTTTCATATTCAATTTAGAATTAAAAATTATATACAATAAGGGTAGCACAAACAAGGTCAGGAAAGTTGCCGTTACCAATCCGCCAATAACAACCGTTGCCAAAGGTTTCTGAACTTCAGCGCCGGCACTTGTACTTATTGCCATCGGTAAAAAGCCCAGTGAAGCTACGGTAGCAGTCATGAGTACTGGGCGTAAACGAGTCAACGTACCTTCTTTAACGCGTTGAAAAATATCATCGACACCCTCTTTTTTCAACTGATTGAATGTCCCAATTAAAACGATACCATTGAGCACGGCTACCCCAAACAGGGCAATAAAACCGATACCGGCACTAATACTGAAAGGCATGCCGCGCAACATCAACGCAAATACCCCCCCGATAGCACTCATTGGAATTGCGGTAAAAATAAGCGTCGCCTGCTTAAAGGAATGGAACGTAAAATACAACAGCATAAAAATAAGCAATAACGAAACTGGCACAGCAATCAACAGACGTGAACTCGCCTTTTGCAAATTCTCAAACTGCCCCCCATAGGTGAAATAATACCCCGCAGGAAGTTTTACATTTGCAGCCAATTGTTGTTGGATATCTTTTACGACGGTTTGAACATCACGCCCTGCCACATTAAATCCAATCACAATTCTTCGTTTACCCGCTTCGCGGCTGATCTGGGCCGGCCCCAATTTATAATCAATGGCAGCAACCTGAGAAAGCGGAATCTGCGTGCCCGTATCTGTAGGAATCATCAGATTACGAACATCATCAATGCTGTTTCGATGCGTTGTATCTAACCGGACGACCAGATCAAAGCGACGTTCATTTTCATAGATCTGTCCCGTACTCCGACCGGCAAAGGCAGTACTCACCACGTCATTGACGTCCTGAATTGTCAAGCCATAATTTGCAATTCGAGTGCGGTCATAAACGATATTGATTTGCGGGAGACCGGATACGCGTTCCACTTGTGGCGAAGTCGCCCCTTGGACGGATTGAATCTGCGCGGCAACCACATTGGCGTAGGCGGCCAGTGAATCGATATTTTCACCGAAGATTTTTACGGCAACATCCTGACGGATACCCGTCATTAGTTCGTTGAAACGCATCTGTATAGGTTGATTTTTTTCGAAGAAGACACCAGGAATTACCTCCAGTTTTTCCAGAATAGCGGCCCCCAGTTCTTCATAAGAACGTCCCGACTTCCATTCTTTTTGAGGCTTCAATACCACCATAATGTCTGTCGCTTCCGGCGGCATAGGGTCTGTCGGCACCTCTGCTGCTCCTGTTTTACCGACCACCATCTTCACTTCATCAAACTCTTTGATAATCCGGGAAGCCTGCATAGAGGTTTCGATACTTTGTGAAAGTGAGCTTCCCTGGGGAAGTATGCAATGGAACGCATAATCACCTTCCTGCAATTGTGGAATAAATTCGCCCCCCATATTCTTAAAAAAGAAGGCCGACAAAGCAAAAATGGCAACAGTTAAACTCACGATCAGGTATTTAAACCGAATGGCTTTCTGTAATAAAGGCTCGTACATATGCTGCAGTCCCGCAATCATCCGGTCACTCAACGTCTTCTTGTTGCTGTGTTTTTTTGGCAGGAACAAAGCGCACATCATAGGGATATAGGTTAACGAAAGAATTAATGCTCCGAAAATGGCAAATCCAACTGTTTGTGCCATTGGACGAAACATTTTCCCTTCAACCCCCACCAATGTTAAAATTGGAATATAGACAATAAGAATAATAATCTCACCAAACGCTGCACTGGTACGAATCTTTGAAGCAGACTCAAATACCTCATGATCCATTTCAGCCTGGGTCAATTTCTCGGTTGACTTTCGTAAGCCTAAATGGTGTAGCGTAGCTTCCACCACAATGACAGCTCCGTCCACAATCAAACCGAAGTCTATCGCACCCAAACTCATTAAATTGGCGCTTACGCCAAAGACGTTCATCAGTCCAAGTGCAAACAGCAGCGCCAGCGGAATCGCCGAAGCAACAATAAGACCTGCCCGCAAGTTCCCAAGAAATAAGACCAGGACAAAAATGACGATCAGCGCGCCTTCAATCAGATTTTTTTCAACGGTACTGATCGCACGCCCAACCAGATCTGTCCGATCCAAATAGGGCTCTATGACCACATCATCAGGCAGAGACTTTTGAATAGTAGGTAGTTTTTCTTTCACACGATTGACCACCTCATTACTATTTTCACCCTTCAGCATCATGACTACGCCCCCTACAGCGTCTACCTCACCATTATATGTCAAGGCTCCATAGCGCACTGCATGGCCAAAACGTACATCCGCAACATCTTTTACATAAATCGGTATAGACCCTGATTTTCGGATAGCAATATTTCTGACATCTTCCAATGAAGTCGCCAGCCCAATTCCCCGGATAAAGTAAGCATTCGGCTTTTTATCAATATAGGCACCACCTGTATTTTGATTATTTTTCTCCAGGGCAGTAAATAACTCTGGAATGGTGATATTCATTGCCTTAAGTCTATTCGGATCAACAGCTACTTCATATTGTTTGAGCTCACCACCGAAGCTATTGACCTCGGCAATTCCAGGCGTTCCATAAAGCTGGCGGGCAACAATCCAATCTTGCATCGTCCGCAGATCTTTTGCATTGTATTTCTTTTCACTTCCCTTTTTGGGATGGATAATATATTGATATACTTCTCCCAGTCCGGTACTTACTGGAGCCAGCTCAGGTTTACCAATACCCTGAGGAATCTGATGCACCGCTTCTTTTAAACGCTCACCAATGAGCTGACGGGCAAAATAGATATCTACATCATCGTCAAAAACAACGGTAATGACAGAAAGCCCAAAGCGTGAAATACTCCTGATCTCCTCAATTTTGGGTACAGTTGCAATACTTTGTTCAATTGGAAAAGTAACCAATTGCTCCACCTCCTGCCCGGCAAGCGTTGGACAAGAGGTAAAGATCTGGACTTGATTATTGGTAATATCGGGAACAGCATCTATTGGCAGTTTCGTCGCACTCCATACCCCCCAAATGATAAGCAACAAGGTCATTAAACCGATAACAATCTTGTTCTTAATGCTAAATTTTATAATATGATCTAACACAATTATACGTGATTAATGCTTAAATAATAGCTCGTTAGAATAGCTCGTCTTTTGTCGTAATACCATACAACAAGCGTATTCCGAGCACAAAGCTGAATAAAGAACAGCATAGCATGCTCTATCAGATTTGTTTCTAGAATTTTTACGAAAAATTAAGCATTAACCTTTGGCGGCTGCCAGATGCTTCCAAAATAACTGGAAACAATCGCTGTGTTGAGGACAGGATTACGATTATCAAAATAAATTGAAACCGGGACACCATCTATTTGCGGAAATTGATACGCATAAGCCGTTATATTTCCACTACAACAATTGCAATAGCAGAAAATAGAACAGGCATCGGATGCATCATCATTATGGTTGTGAGTTTGGTTTAATTGTGTTTCCATAGCAGTCTGCTCACAGCGATTGGTAGAATCACTGCAGGGAACAAAAGAAAGTCCCATAATATATGCTATCAATATGAAAACAATTAACCTCATGAATACACAAATTTAAAAAAATAAATTAAAATATCCGCTTACTCCCCAGAAATCTATTGCTAACGTCGCTTCCTGTTCTTCCTAAAAAATAATGGGACAGTTACCCGCTATCGAACGCTTTTTCCAACCTTAAATCCACACAAAACCGCACAATCAAACAAAGCATCACAGTCTGATATTATTATTAATTATAAGTAAATTATTATTCAAATAAAATGAATTGTAATTAACAGAAAAATAGAAAATAATGTGTTTAAAACAGCATTAAAAAGCAAAAAAGCACTATTGTAGACATTTCTCTACAAGAAAAATAAGATAACACAAACACACCATATTAAGTAAAATGCTATTTATATAATTGCATCGATAAAAAACAACAACAATTAAAAAGCATGGTGCCTCACATTTTAAATATAAATCGGCATACAACTGCAAGGATAGTTTTAGCAAATGAATCAACAACGAAATCAAATAATCAAAAATCATTAACAAAACAAAATGTCAATTAACATGAATCTAATCCCCCATCACCGACTGACTAACCTATTTATGCTAGGCTGTAGTGCTTTCGCACTTAGTCTCTACTCCTGTAATAAAAGTGGAGAAAATACGGCATTAACAGGAGAAACTGTTGTTAAAATCAATTTATCGGGTGTAGAAGCTTACAATGAAACAGACAACAATGCTGTTCAAAAGCAAGCATCTGCAAACGCTTCACACACATCAAGCGATGCACCCGCTGTACAGAAAATGACTGTTCCGCTAGAAAACGGCGGCTCTGTCGACGTGGTCCTCACAAACAATTCAGCAGTTACAAAAAGCCTGGTCGCCTCATCCAGCCCCAAACTAGCGGCTGTCCAGACACAAGAAAAGCCATTGGACAAAAATGTAAAGTATAAAGTTGTTGTTTATGACAACCAGGGTGCTTACGTAACGGAAAAGAATTATAACTACGGTGAGGAAGCTACTGCTGCAGGTATCGTTCTTGACGCTGGGAAGTCCTATACTTTCATTGCGTATTCGATCAATAGCACCACAGCATTGCCGGGGATTAACAATCAAAATACACTGTCCACAGCAAGCTTAAACAACATAAGTGGTGATTTAATGTATCACACGGGCACGTTAACGTTAAAAAGTGGTGTAAACAACTTAAATGTTGTATTAAAACACCGGTTTAGCCAAATCACCACAACATTGACCATGGATCCAAGTATGACTGGAGCTATTACTCAAATCGGGACTGCCGTATTAAAACCTAGTCATGGTAGTGCAAATTTGAAATTCTCAGACCAAACACTAACATACAATGGCTTGAACAACGCCGGAGTGAGCACGCAATTCCCGGCTTTAGGAAATGGCCTACGTACCGTGATCAGTAACCCCTCTTTATTGATCCACCCCACAACCAGCAACGGAACACTGATGCTCGGTAGTCTAACACTGGATGATGAAACCAAAACAAATATCACCATTCCTAATGTTAAGATCAATCCTGGCCAAAAATACGATCTGAAACTTAACTTCAGAACCTGCACTCAAAATGTAACCAGCAATGGCCTGGACTGGAGCTATCCGGCAACTACATCGGGAGGTAAAACGGGTATTATGAAGGATGGAAAATTCTATCCCAACGGCACGGCTATTGACAGAAGCTTCACAGCGCCAGCAGCTGACTATGGTTTTGTTTTCGACATTACCGAACTGGACAACGCATTCAATCTGGAAGTTAACGGTGTCAAACTAGCGAAACAGGAAATTCAATTTCAGTCCAATGCAGTTGCTTCTTCCCAAAATATCCAGTTTCTCGATGGAAGTAAATATGCTGGCAACAATAGCGAAACGGGCAAAAGAATTGACGAGGTCTACAACATGAAAGGGACCAGCTCGAATCCTTTGGTTAAGGTCGTGATCAGCAGAACTGGCCAGGTTACCATGTTTGGTAGTAAAACATCCGGCGGTCCTCTATATGAACTTAAACTCGTTAATGGCAACAGCTTCAACACATTCCCTTGGAGCGCAACCCAAAGTAACACCGTAAAAGTAACCCAACTTGTTGATGGACGCACGATTATCAAAGGTGTAGGTGCTGGAAAGAAGAAAATCCCTTGTCAGTAGCCACCAAAAATCAATAAATAGATCAATAATCAGAAAAACTAATACATACTGAGCATAACAATAGAAAACTCAGCAAGCATAAAAAAAATATTATGGAAAAGAAATTAGCATACATCGCCCCTCGAATTAACGTGACGACGATCGAACTTGAACAAGGTATTGCAGCTGGTTCGGCCTACGCCAGACCAGAAGATGCCAACAGCGGCAACGTCAGCGAACAATGGGAAGTAGGTTCAACAGATAATAGAAATATCGACTGGTAAACTATTTCCAATGTGGATAAAAGGAAGGGGCTAGCCGAGTGTGGACTGCCCCTTTTTTATGCAATTTTATAATACACGATCGTGTCATCGCTATGTATACTCAAATCGTTATCGTACCCAAGTGCAGACTGTCTGTATTACCCCCACCATAACTTTCGATAAAAAAGATATACACCTGATAGTTCACTTCCTTTCTATGTTTTGGTATTTCAACATGTTGTTTGCAAGACATTAAGCTACCTTTGAAGTCGTTCATCACCAGTGAATATCCGTTCCCGTTATCCGCTACATTATACAGGACCAAGAAGGAATCGTAATTTCTCGTATTGAACTTTTCCTCCAGATAGGCGTCATATTCCCAGGTCACCTGAAGTACTTGGTTTTCTTGGTCAAAATCCATTGTGTTGGAAGTGATGGGATTGGGGCTTCCTTTGGCAATCATAAATTTCTGCCAGTCAATCACAAAATCATTTTCTTCCTGGATAAGCGCTTCTTTCAAATTATAAGACATCGCGACATCGTATGCCCGTTTAGGATAGCTGTACGCTTTATACCCCATATTGATGATCGGTTTTAACTGGCTAATATGTGACCTCACCATTTTGAAGCGTTTTCTACTGAGCAGTTGCTCAGGAGTGGGTTCCCGTTTTTTAACACGAGGGAGAGATCGTACATAATTTCCTGTTTTAGTCGACACAAATACAACAGAACCTGCTTTCCCGGAAACAGTTCCATTAACACCATTTTTAACGATTGCCATAATTACTTGATAATGTTATAGATATTAAAGATAAACATTATCCAGGAAACATACTCATACCAAATTAGGTGAAACAACAGTTTTTAATCAATATTTGAACAGTAATTAGTCATTGTTTATTCAGTCTTCACTGAGCAAGCACTGAGCAAGCACTGAACAAGCACTGAACGAGCACTGAACAAGCACTGTTAAAAGGATGAATTTGGTCACTAGCTGATCTCCGTTTGCTGCATCTGGAACTTAATCATATTACATCAAAGCCAACTACCTTTTATGTCGAACTATTAAACAAAAAAATGTCTCCTACATTTGCTTCATACAAACATAAGAGACATTCTCTTCTTTCTATGGTGGGCCTGATTCCCACCTCAACGCTGGATCGAAAACTCGACCTGCGACAACAATTAAAGGACAGCCTGTAGACGCTGCGGCAAATCTTCAATCTTTGAAAGACTCAATTGCTTCATAACCTGATACAAATGTGTCTTGAACATATTGATTGTATGCTCCCCACCTTCATTGCCCAATGCACCAACGCCATACATAAATGGTCTTCCCATAAAATTGAAATCTGATCCAACCGCATGGGCGCGGGCTAGGTCAACTCCCGATCGAATACCGCCATCTAACATGATTTTTATCTTGTTTTTATATTCCGGGTTGCTCGCCAAATGGATCAATGAATTGATCGAAGATTCACTTGCGTCGAGCTGTCGTCCACCATGATTTGATACAATGACTCCATCCACGCCCAATGCGATAGAAGCCTGCATATCTTCATCGGTAGCAATCCCCTTTAGCACCAAAGGGCCTTTCCAAAGATCCCGGATAGCTTTAATTTTCTCAACATCCACTTTACCCGTAAATGTCCTATTCATAAACTGCCCCAGCTGAGCTAAATCAAGACCTTTTTCCATATAAGGTTTCAATGTTGCAAATGAAGGAATTCCATGTCTTAATGTTTCTATCCCCCAAGTCGGGCAGGCAAAAGTTTGCAAGATATTGGCAATACTCATTTTAGGTGGCATAGACAATCCGCTTTTAATTTCACGGTAACGCAGTCCAAAAGCAGGAACATCGACCAAAACCACCAATACGGGACATTCAACAGCCTGTAGACGTTGAATAATATCATCGCGCAACCTGTTTTCTGTAGGATGATAGAGCTGGAACCACGCTTTTCCATCAGATACCTCGGCAATACGTTCAATACTACTTGTTGATACGGTACTCAAAATATAAGGTACATCATTTTTTGCTGCTGCTTTCGCAAGAATCTCCGGCGCATTCGGCCACATCAATCCCTGAAGTCCAATAGGTGAAACCCCAAAAGGCGCACTGTAACGACGACCGAATAGTTCGACAGATAGGTCTATTTCTTCACTCGCAAGCAGATATTGAGGCTTCAACAGAATGTTATCAAAATCGTTCTCATTTCGGGCAAGGTTCAATTCTTCATTGGCTCCTCCGGTCAAATAATCAAATGCAAATTTGGGGATCCTTTTTTTCGCTTTAATCTTTAGATCTTCAACAGAAGGATAACGGGTATTATATATAAATTTCTGGCTCATGATTGATGTATTATTTATAGGCAGTCTACGACTGCGCGCCAAACTTAGATAAATTGCTTTTCAAATGCAAGCTAATTATAGTTAATATAAAAAAATCTGTCATACATTTCTGCGGTAGCCCAATTCAGCACCTCCACTTACAGGTAGATTTACCCCTGTAATAAAGCGCGCTTGATTTGACAGCAGAAACACACAGGCATCAGCAATGACATCACCTTCAGGACAGTATCCAAGCAAATGAATATCCTTCAAAAAGTCAAAAACCTGTGTCGGATGTGGTTGCTCCAGTGTCCATTTGTTGAGCATGGGTGTCATAACTGCTGCAGGCATAACCGAATTGACACGTATACCGACAGACGCATAGTCTATGGCCATAGATTTTGTCAACGCATTGATAGCCCCCTTTGTGGCAGCATATGCCGCATGGTTCTCCTGGCCTATTTCCCCTACTAAGCTACTCGTATTTAAAATACAACCGGCAGATTCCTTTAAATGAGGATAACCATACCGTGTAGTCAGAAGAACACTTTTCATGTTGGTATCCAGCAACCTTGTCCATTCATCGTCCGTCGTTTCATGCAAAGGCTTGGATGGGCTTGCTAGACCAGCGTTGTTGTGGATTGCATCAAGCCGCCCAAAAACAGCAACAGTCTTCTGGATAGCCAAATCAACTTCCCTGGCCTGCGTGACATCCGCACAGATGCCCATATGCGGTGCACCGATCAGTTCAGCTGTTGCATCCACGGATGCTTGATCGAGACCAATAAAGACAACCTTTGCCCCTGCTTTGACATAGGCTTTTACACATTCCAAACCGATACCAGCACTTCCTCCGGTAACCAATATGATTTTATCTTCTAAGGTTTTCACGTTTTATTATTCTTGTATTTAGCACCAAGTTCCAAAGAATCGGAACACATTAAAAAATCAGTTGAAAATTACATATAAAATCACGACAATAGCGAGTAACAACGCCGACAAAATACGATAATTCCCGATACCCGGCCAGGCTTTACCCCGAAGTGGATCTATGGGGTTCTTCCAGTACAAATCCCGACTTTGCGCAGTATGCTGCACGGGATACTTATACGATAATAATACCTGCAGTACCATACAGATCAAAAACAGATAAAAAGCCATCATCATAAATGGGGTTTGGCCTACCCACGAATCGGGCAGCAGCTTGTTCAGTAAAAATACAGCAACCCCCAAAACAGAACCTATCCACAAGGTAAGTTTTGCAGCTGTTGCCGATGCCCCTTTCCAGAACACACCTAAAAGAAATACGCAGGTTATTGGTGGTGCAATGTGCGCAATTACATCATTTATACCATAAAAAATACTCTCGTAGCGATCCAATAGTGGTAAAAGAGCCAAGGAAAATCCCATGGCAATAACTGCAGCAATTTTCCCGACACGAATCAACTGATCATCGGAAGCAGCAGGCCGTCGCTGTTTAAAGATATCGTAACTCACCATGGTCGATATCGAATTTAGCGCACCCGATATCTGACTCATTAAACCCGACAAGAGCGCCGCTACCAAAACACCGATCAATCCGGAAGGCAAAAGTTGTGTAATCATAAGTGTATAGATACCTTTTGAATTGACCTGCCCTTGATGGTCCACGCCCAGACTGCTTAAATCCAATTGACCTGTTTTAAACAAGGTGTACGCAAATAGGCCCGGAAGCACAAAAATAAAAACAGGCAAGATTTTTAGAAAACCACAAAAAAGAGCGCCCACACGTCCATGGTTTTCGTCTTTCGCCCCTAAAACACGCTGAACAATGGTCTGATCGGCACACCAGTACCAAATACCCAAAATAGGATAGCCAAACAAAACGGCATACCAAGGCATTCCACTTCCATCGTTACTCCCACGAAGCATCGAAAGACGATCAAGGGCATTATCCTGTAACAGTACAGCTTTCATCGGCGTCCAACCGCCCATCTTGTCAAAAGCCGCAAAGCTGATAATGAAAGCCCCCGCAAGCAACACAATTGTCTGGATAGATTCCGTCACCACAACAGCACGCAATCCACCTAAAATCGTATATATTCCAGTTATCACACAGATTACTGTAATACTTAAATACATATTAAATCCAAAAAGTGTTCGCAGCACAATCCCTCCAGCCAACATCGAAAAAGCGATATGAATAACAATTGCCGATAGTATAGAAATAAACGTAAGCCAATCTCTGCTGGCACGATCATAGCGTCGTTCCAGAAAGTCGGGCAAGGTGGCAACACCCGACTTGAGGTAGAATGGCACAAAAAAAAGCGCCAGTAAGATTAAAGTAAAGGCCGCCATCCATTCAAAATTGCCGTTTAGCAAACCGGTATCGAATCCACTCTGTGCCAAACTGACCAGATGCACTGTTGAAATATTGGTTGCAAAAAGCGCTAGTCCAATGGCTGGCCAACGGAGTGTCTTTCCAGCCAAAAAATACCCCTCTGCGCTTGTTTCCTTCATTTTCTTAAATCGCCCTGATCCAGCCAATACACCGACAGTTAAAATCAACACAATATAAAAGATGGCGATACCTAAATCCAAATTTCCTAACATAATGTCAACTTATAACAAATCACAACTGCTTCCCACATCCATTGGGGTACGGTAGACTCCATTTTCTATAGACACTGGATGTACAAAATGAGACTTTAGATGCGGAATATGCTCCAAAAACAAAGCCTCATGCCCCAGGCTTATATGGTTAAATAAAACAAGGTGCTGATGGAGCTGCCCCATATCCCCAACATGTGGTACAACGGGGATATTATATTTTCGACAAAGTAGACTCACGGAAATAAATTCACTTACGCCGCCAACGCGAACAGCATCGACCTGTACAAATCCCGTCGCACCCATTTGAAGATAATTTTTAAACAAAATGCGGTTCGGCACATGCTCACCCATGGCAACTTTTATCGGCGCAATGTGTTCGGCCAAGCGTTTATGTCCAACAATGTCGTCCGGGTGTGTCGGCTCCTCTACCCAAAACGGGTTCATCTCTTTAAGCTCTTGACAAATAGATAGTGCCTGCGGCAGCGTCCATTGCTGGTTCGCATCAAGCATTACTTTAGCTTCATCACCAGCAACCTCGCGCACGATATGTGCACGACGAATATCCCGTAATGGATCTTCACTGCCCACTTTAAGTTTCATTGCGGAGAAACCGTTTTCTAAAGCACGCTTACAATTCTCCCGTACTTTTTCATCAGAATAGTTAAACCAACCTACTGACGTATCGTAGCCCACATAGCCCTTTTCAATAATACCCATTCTTTTATGACCTGTAGTAATATTTGACTCCAGCAGACTGATGGCCTCCGCCTTGGTAAATTCATCTTCCAAATAGGAAAGATCCAGCGTATTGACAATCTGTTCGGCGCTGAGGTCGGTTAACAACTTCCAAAGTGGAACTCCTCTCGTTTTAGCCCAAAGATCAAAGCAGGCATTTGTTACCGATGCTAAAGCCAAGTGAACAACCCCTTTATGGGGACCCAACCAACGAAATTGCTGTTCGTTGCTCAACTTATTAAACAACTGACCAAAATCTGCCATAAGATCCTCAATTGGAATCCCTTTCAGTCGTTCGGCATAAAAAGCCGCGGCACGACAGACCAGCTCGTTTCCTGCGCCCAGTGTAAAAGCCAAACCTGTCCCAACACGTCCCTTGTCATCTACCAATCGGGTAACGGCATAAGAATAGATCGGGTCCTTGTGTATCGCATCACTGCCTACACCGGTAGTCAAAGGAAATCTCCGATCCTGAATATCAAACGTCTTTATCATAAAATCGTAACGGACTTATTTTTAGTATTTAGGTTAATCTATTTTGAATTATAACTTTAATCTCTCTTTTAATTTGCGCAAAATATCAACATCCGAATCCTTTATGCGCCCCATTCGATTGGGACCAACGTTTAAGATCAGAATATTGTCTTGCGCGGTTGCGGTCTGATAAATCCCCGCAAGCTCTTCCAAAGACTTATACTTCTTGTCCGTGGTATTATAAAACCAGCGTTCTCCAAGTACCACTGTTGTCTCAAAGGGCATGTAATAGGTATTTCCCTGCGCCATAAAAAGCTTAGGGTCAGGATCGACCGGAAGATAAGGGTCGCCTAGCCTAAAGTCACTTGGAAAATAACGTATTGGGTAATAATTCTGCTGGTCTTTCGGCAAAACAATGTGCTTGTCCGTATTCTCAGGCGATCCGATGCTCCAGTTTATACCAATTTGACATCCAGGAACCTTTTTCTTGATTAAACTGTAGATCTCCTGCGTGGGCCATCGATAATTTTCTTTTTCCCAGCCTCCATCCAGCCAAAGCTCAACGATATCCGTATACTTTTTGGTTATATCCACCAACTCATTGAGCTGGTTCAACATATATTGATTATACGCTGCATCTGCAGACTTGTCCTTTACATTGGGATTCTGCTTTCGGTCCCATAACGAATAATACAAACCAAGGCGCATTCCCTGTTTGGTGCATTCTTTAGCCAGCTCCTGCACAACATTTGTCGCGTTCGAAGAGCTTGCCACATCATAATCCGTATACTTACTATCCCATAAACAAAAACCCTCATGATGTTTGGTTACCAAAATCATGTACTTCATCCCGGCTTCCTTTGCTGTCGAAACCCAATGTTTAACCTCAATAGCCGATGGAGCATATGAGCTGGCGGGTTTAGATCCATCTGTCCACTCCTCATCATGAAATGTATTCATGCCAAAATGAACGAACATACCATATTTTCGGTCAATTTGCTCTCGCTGATATGCATTAGGCTGTACCGATGGAACAGGTACAATAGCCTTTGTCTGAGCACCGACATGTATACCTAAAACAGCGAGTGCCAAGCTAAATAATATTTTTTTTCTCATGGTTACATTCTATTGGTTATTACAGCATTCATTCCTTCTCTATCTTTAGTCCGTATGGAATACCTCCGCCATACCAGACCATATTTCCCCTTTCTCCTGCGCATCAGACAGCGGTTGCTGACAGGGATCCGTTTCCTTCCACCAACGCTGTGTCTCTGGATCGGACGCCATTTTTTGCATATCAAGCTTGAAATTTTGTCCTGCATATTCAAAATAGCTGAAAAGAAAAAATTTATCATCTATCTCCTTTAAAAAAATAGAATAATTACGGATATGACATGCTTTGATTTTTCGAAGGACTGTGGGCCAAACTTTGGCATGAAGCTTTTTATAATAAGCTACCTTTTCTGCTTTTAATCCTGTTATGGATGCGTAGCGAGTCACGGAGCGACTGCTTTCTGCAGACCGGAAGGCGGTCATACAGAGTATAACCAAGACGATCACAAGGATATAAGGATATAATTTAGGATACATAAGCGCTGTGTTATTTTATACTAAATTACATGCATAGCAATACCGTGACTACTGCTAGATTGCTTATTTCTCCCACTATATTAACAATTTTACACATATTCACTTATTTTTAAGGCAAAATAAGCTATATTGCTTGTTCTTAATTTAAATAACCAAACGTATGAAACCTGTTTTTGCCAAAATTCTGGAAGGTGCAGCTATCACGACTTTTGCGACCAAAGATGTGCAGCGCCCATTCTTCTCAACCGAATTTCATTTTCATAGCGCCTGTCAGATGACCTATATTGTGGAAAGTGAGGGAAAGCGGATTATTGGCGATAATGTGAGTAACTTTGTTTCCGATGAGCTTACTTTTGTAGGACCTGATCTGCCACATGTTTGGCACAATAACACGATAAATTGCGCAGGCTCTACTATGGCGGAGACAAAAACTTCCCGCTCTTTAGCTTTGTATATAGAGCCTAAATTAATGATCCAACTTTTAGGGCATTTCTTTCAGACACACAAAATCGAAGCCTTTTTTTCAGCCTCAAAGCGTGGTCTTCTATTCCGTGGCGCAACAAAGGAACAATTGAAGGTAAAGCTAAAAAAGATCGTTAAGCTGGATTATGGCTTTGAAAAAACTATTTTGTTATTAGAGATTATCGAATTGATGTTATCGACAGATGAATTTGATTACCTCTCAAGCGCTGGATACACCCACAACTTTAGCCCTATTGACAACAGTAAAATTGACCGCGTCTTTAAATTCGTATTTAACAACTATACGCGAGAAATTCAATTGGATCAAGTTGCACAGCTCGCTAATATGTCAAAACATTCCTTTTGCCGTTACTTCAAATCGCGTACGCAGAAAACCTTTGTTCAATTTGTCAATGAGGTTCGCATTAGTGAATCCTGTAGATTGATTGTCGAAAACAAGCATCAAATCACGCACATTGCTTATGCCTGTGGCTTCAACAGCCTTTCAAACTTCAATAAAATTTTCAAGTCAATTAAAGGGATCACGCCAAGCCAATATAAATCCCAGATATGTTAGGAAAGCGTCTAAAAAAGGTTGCACTAATCAAAATCGACTCGACCAAGATCTACAGTAGCAGGACCATTCAAAGGCTTTCCATTCATTCCGAACCGCGAACCATGACAAGGACAATCCCAGGACATCTCGGATGGGTTCCAGCTTACCGTACATCCCATATTTGGACAGACTGGGTTTACAGCATGCGTCACGCTTCATAATCATTTAAATTTAAAGAATCAGTCTTTGCTTTCTTGCAAATACAAGACCTCCACGATAAGAACCACGCTATTTCACTTTCGTTTTAGCGGTTAAATACGTAAAAAAAAGAAGAAGTACGTCTTCCTTTGCACAGCCAAACCAATGTATAGAATAGGCTGTTCCTTCATGAAATAACGAAGTGCTCTATTGCTCATTTAATACAATATACATCATGAAGATAAATGCGAAGGATTACGTCAACTCCATTCTACCGAGTTGGGTAAAAAATAAAAAAATAATCATTACTGGTGGCACTACCGGAATCGGCCGGGCCACAGCCCTACTTTTAGCCGCGATGGGTAACGATATTTTAATTTGCGGCCATCATCAAAATCAATTGGATGATACGCTCCGTGATTTTGATCAACTGGAATGCACAGGTAAGTTGGAAGGGATTGTGGTAGACCTGGCGACGGAAGAAGGTATAAACATGCTCTTCAGGAAATTTGACGAACAATATGATCGTTTGGATATTCTTATCAATAATGCAGCAATAGCCTTTCAGTCGGTTAAGGATGGTAGTTATTCCGATCAGGCTTACCTCCTTCGCACTAATGTACTGGCCTATTTGGCTTGTAGCCAAGCCGCGCTGTTACGGATGGAACCCCGCGGAACAGGACATATCCTAAATGTCGGCTCAATGAGTGCAAATGTACGCGAAGCGCAGAGTTCTGTCTATGTCTGCTCTAAAGGAGGAATTCAAGCTTTTACTGAATCGTTACGGAAGGAAGCCAATGGCAAGGGTATACAAGTGTCGCTTGTTGAACCTGGATCAGTTGGAACAGATATGCAACCTTTTTCACCAGAGGAGCAGCAGGAAAAAATCGATCATTTGGAAATGCTCTATGCCGAAGATATCGCGCGTACCATAGCTTTTATAATATCCCAGCCGCTACGAACTTCAATCGTGCATACACAGGTTAAGCCTTTACGTCAGATCATATAAACACATGTGCGATTTTATCGTCAAGAAAACAAATCTGCTTATTTGAACGTCCTTATAAAAAATTGTATCATGAGAAAAAAGAAAAACTTGTTTGAACGATTCTCAAACTGGGCAACGCATGCGACCGGTAGTTCAGCAGCATTTATTATCGCAACTTCGACGGTGATTATCTGGGCCGTCAGCGGCCCCGTATTCAATTATTCTGAAACCTGGCAACTGGTCATCAATACAGGTACGACCATTGTTACTTTTCTAATGGTATTTCTCATTCAAAAATCTCAAAATAAGGATTCCAAGGCAATCCACCTCAAACTCAATGAACTGATAGCGTCCCATGAGGGGACCAGCAACCGAATGGTGAATCTGGAAGACTTAAGTGAGGAGGAACTGGATCAGCTCGCCAAGTTTTATGCGCACGTGGCAAAGCTCGCACTGGAAGAAAGGGATCTCACCTGCACACATTCGATAGATGCCGCAAAGGAAAACCATGATAATAAAGTAAAAGTTCAAAAAGAAAAACACGACCGCTCAGCAGATAAAAAACCCAACACGACGGATTAATATTCCGCTTATTGATGATAAAAAAATCCCCTTGAAGGGGATTTTTTACATGCTGCAGTCCCTAATTTTAGGGCTGTCCACCGCCGCCTGCGGCCCCATAAATTTGTCCGTTCGCATAACTTGCGTCTGCCGCAGCCAATTGCACATAGATTGAAGCAAGTTCCGCAGGTTGCCCCGGACGTCCCATGGGGGTATCACCGCCGAAATTCACCAGCTTTTCCTGCGTAGCACCACCACTCACCTGTAGTGCAGTCCAAATGGGACCAGGTGCCACGCCATTGACCCGTATGCCTTTTGGACCAAGCTGCTTGGCCAATGACCGAATATAGTTGGTGGTCGCAGCTTTTGTCTGTGCGTAGTCATACAAATCTTCCGAGGGGTCTGCGGCCTGTACCGATGTTGTGCCGATAATCACAGATCCAGGTTTAAGATGAGGCAAGGCTGCCTTAATAAGCCAGAAAGGTGCATAAATATTGGTTTTCATCGTGGCATCAAATTCCGCAGTGGTGATATCCAATATCGATGGTTTTGTCTGCTGCCGAGCCGCGTTACTGACCAAAATATCCAGGCCGCCGAGTTGAAGTATGGCGTCCTCAATCAGTCGAATACAAAACTCTTCTTTACGGAGATCTCCCGGAATGGCGACTGCCTTCCGGCCGGCCGCTTTTATCAACGCGATGACTTCCTTCGCATCTTTCTCCTCCTCAGGCAAATAATTGATGGCAACGTCGGCCCCTTCGCGGGCATAAGCGATAGCTGCTGCACGCCCCATTCCCGAATCGCCGCCGGTGATCAATGCTTTACGTCCTTGGAGTCTTCCTGATCCTTTATAGCTATCCTCGCCATGGTCCGGCCGGGGATCCATTTCACTACAGAGTCCGGGCCAAGGTTGAGACTGGCTCTTGAACGGCGGTTTTGGGTATTCTTTGACCGGATTGACTAGTTTATCTTGCGTTTGGCCCGCTGAGCGATCGGGATTTCCAATGATACTCAATGCCAAGATTCCAGAACCTATTTTACCGATAGCAGCTCTTCTTCCCATATTATCTGAATACTTCATAGCTTTTTTCGTTTTTGAAAAAGGCCCAATGAAATTGAGCCTTTTATATTTATTCTACAGATGTGCTTTTACAAAAAATGCACGTTAATCATGTCCTTCAGTTTTCACAATCTTGTTATAGATGCCCAATAAAAGGAACGGTGCAGCCCATTGGCCTACAAATAGGGCGCTTTTATCGTTCTTCATGCATTTTAAAGCGGCAGATACCCCCATCGCCAGCAATGCAGCGCCTAAAAACACGGTGGATGGTACTTTAGAAGTTTGATTTTCTATCTTTTTGGTGATTTCACCTTCGTTTCCTGTATTTAATGCCATAACTTAAATTTTTGATTTTTTAATAGTTTCCACGCTAGTTTATAATGATGTACTCTTATTCAGCTTTTGAATTGAGATTTGTATCGGCCAGCGCGCTTAGATCTTCATCACATTTCTTTTCTTCACCGAGCGTTTCAAGGAGTAATTTTAAGGCATCCTTATGTGTTAACACTTTCGCAAAAGCCGCCAATGTGCCATACGTGGCAATTTCGTAATGCTCCGCCTTTTGGGCGGCAGCAATAATTGCTGCATCCCGGACAGATCCAACTTCTGTTTCTTTCATAAGGCTTTCTGCCTCTTCAAGCAGCCCCGCCATAGCTTCGCATTTTTCAGCTTTCGCTTTCACTCCGATAAGCTCAAAACATTGCTCCAGGCGATCCACATGTGTTTCCGTTTCTGCCAGATGTTTAGAAATAGCAGATTTTAATTGTTCTGAACTTGCATTCTTCTCCATCTTAGGAAGTGCTTTCGTCAGCGCTTTTTCTGCCCAATAAATATCCTTTAATCCATCTTCAAATAATTCGGCTAAATCCTTTGCTGCTCCCGCTTCGGCGCGTACTTTTTTTCCTTCCGAATTAGCGTCTGAAATTGCTGTGCTACCTGATTTTGTGCTTGTTTTACTTTTTCCTGCTGTTGCTGTTGTTGTTGCCATAATACTAAGTTTTTATGCTCAAATGAGCGGTTCGTCAAATAAACAGCTCTCAAACTTTTTTCGTTCGCCAGAACTTCGTAAATCCTGAAAATCACGCACATACCACATACTATAAGTAAAAACACGTTTTCCCAAAATGTGAGTAATAGCGAACAACAACGCTATAATTAACGTACAAATCATACGACAATACGTACTAACACAGTTAACGATCTGGCAACAACAGTGGTTCATCAACAAACGATTATAAATTAAATGCAGTATGAATAAAAAATGTACAGTTCAGGATGTCCGTCCAGGTATCGCCATCCTCGCTTTAGCGATTGTCGCACAATCAGACCCCGAGAATCTTCCGAACGATATTCCGGGAGAGCATGAAGAAGAACTACCGGAAAATACGCCGGATCAGGAGCCGGAGATTGATCAGGAGGATCTGGAAACGGATGAAGAATTAGACTTCGGAGTTGATGCGGAGGAACCTGAGATACCCAGCCAGGATGATTTAGGTTTCGATGAGGAGGTCGGTTCAGTGGGTGAAGATGACTTAAATGAACCGACCCGATAACGTGGACAAAAAAACAGATGAACCCCGCCGTTTTCCAATGTCGGGGTTCATTGAGCCCTATCCTATCGTAATAACTTTTTCTGAAAACCGAAACGGACAAGCCCTGCCGTATTCTTCGAACCGGTCTTCTCTATTAACTGCTGCCGATGCCCCTCCACAGTCCTTTTACTTAAAAAAATTTGATCAGCTATTTCCGCATTCGTATGTCCTTCCGCAATCAATTCCAATACAGACAGCTCCCGTTCAGAAATATCATATCGAGCCATTATTGCTGTGCGATCAACATCCAACTGCGCATACTTTGATAAGTTTCGGATCAAATCAATACTTAGTGCTGCACTGATATATTGTTGCCCACGTTTTACCTGCTGAAATCCGAATAAGATCTCTTCTACATTGGAATCTTTGGATAAATAACCATCAGCGCCAAGATTTAAAACCTCCTGAACAATCTGGATATTGTCTTCCATAGATAAAACAATGATTTTTATGGCAGGATAATGCTTTTTTACTTCTTGTATAAACTGAATGCCATCCATCACCTCCATATGGATATCGGTCAGGATGATGTCGGGCTTGGCTCCCTTAAGAAGTTCCAGGGCCTTTTGACCATTCTCCGTCCCCCCAATTACAGTTATATCTTCTTGAGCCTCTAATATTAATTGGAAACCCGATCGTACCAACGTATGGTCATCTACCAAAAGCAACTGTGTCATAGCTATCTGTTTTTCTTTCTTTTTCGTTTAGTGATTGATTTTTGAACGAAACAGCTTTCAAGCCAAAAATGTTTTAAATAAAATAGCTCTTGGCAAATGCATGCATATCATCAGCGGACAAGATTGTGCCCGCCATCACATTCTTTTTTCTGGAAAGGCGTGAGAAATGTCGCTGTTAAAGCACATAATCCTGCCACGAGCGAATTAGTACGATATGTTAGCGTAAATAACACAATTTTCGCCTTAAATACGCAAAATAGGCTCTTTTCAAACGCTATCCTCCCCGCCACTGTTCACTTCAAAACACAACGAAAGAAGAATATATGTTTACATCCATCATACTCGGCATCGTCTTTATTTTCTTAGCGTCCTATATCGTCATTAACTAGGAGAAGGGGAGATAATACGCGAAATAGAAAAAATCGTTAACATTTAAATAATAGTATTATGAAAATCATTTTAAAAAGCCTAGGGATATTACTTGTCACCCTCGCCTGTATATTTGCAGTTCAGGCGCAAGACAACAAACCCGCGCAGCCACAGTCTGGAGATCTGGACTTTGCCAGCAAAGCAACAGCCAGCAACAATTTCGAATTGCAGGCAGCAAGCATCGCTCTTGCAAAATCGCAAAACGCCAATATCAAACAATATGCACAGATGATCACTGATGACCATACCGCTGCAGGAAATGAGTTGTCGACTATTGTAAAAAATAAAAATTGGCAGCTGAGTACGAGTGACGATCAAAATTATAAAGCTATGATCGACAAACTCAATAACGCCGACACAGCCAATTTTGACCGCGTCTATACTGATCTGATGGTTAAGAGCCATCAAGATGCTATTTCACTTTTCAAAGATGCAAGTACAGGCACAGCGACTACAGATGCTGACCTGAAGAAATTTGCCACCGATAAAATTCCCGCCTTCGAAAAGCACCTTGATCAGCTTAAAAATATGCAACCTTCAGATCCTTCGATAAGTGATATGCCCGTTAGACCAAATGCGCCATCTCCAACAATCAAGAACAGGGTACCAAAACCGACATTAAAATAACAACATATTTTTTCCAATCATTCACTCAGGAGGACAAAGCCAGTAAAGCTCTGTCCTTCGCTATTTCTCAAATAACATGGAACAGACATTCGACTACATACACGAACTCCTTAATAGACAAATGGCGTTACGTGCAAAAATTGAAGAAAGCCCTATTGCAGGCGAACTAAAAATGAGCTATGGACAGGACTTTTATCAGGAAGAAGTGCGGTCCATGGGGCTAGCGATGATTCGCGATGGCTGGGACACGGAGGGCGAACAGCTGATCCTCGATTTTGTACATGAACACTATCCGACGCGAGTTAAAGATGAACTTACCTGGATTAATAAAATGATGCGTTACCTAGAGGCCGTTACCGACACCTTTATCGATAATCTACATGCCGAAGGCTACCGTTTTTTACAAGGAAATGTGGACATGCCCAATGAACAGGCGATCTTCTACCCAGTTCATGAAATAGACGCATTCGGAAAAATATCCCAAGAACTAGGATTGAATACCCTCGTAGATCTGAAAATACCAAATCAATTAGAACAGTTGCAGGGCTGGATCTATTATCGTTCGGGAAGCAAATAATTCTGTTTAAGCCGAAGTCACTTTTGAATCATGAAGTGCGGCTTCGGCTTTAACTTGCTCAAGAAACTTACTCCTAAAACGTTCGATGTGCTGCACGTTTTGTATCCCTACCTGAATTGACACGACATAGGCATCGGCAGTAATATCCTTTGTTAAAATTTTCATCGGTAGGCTTCTGTCGTCGATGCTGCGTCCTGTAACGATGGTTAGCTGAAGATTCAGACGGATATCCGATTCTTCAAATGTCCAATTGACCAAGCGACCGGAAAGCAGATCTCCATAAGTCGACGAATTTCGCTTGTGATATGCAAAGTGTCGGCCAAGATAATGATGACTAATATCTCGCAATGCAACCTGTTCAATCCTCACCTTTCGTTCGATCCAAATTGTCCAATGGCACAGCTTCTTGTGCTGTCCCAGTCTCATTTTTAGTCGTATCTTTTCCACGACTTCGGTGAATATTGTCTAATGGTAGACCATTTTGGTTGACCGTTGAATCTACTTTCTGCTCCTCTTCGCTACTGTTGGCTCTATTATCGCAAGATGTTATTGCAACTGCTGCCAATGCGATGGCCAAATACAAATATTTAATCATAGTCTTTACCTTTTATTATTATTCGTTTAGAACGTTGTTATACGCTCATCCTTCATCGTGAAGCAATGAGCTCTTTATTTATTTCAGAATAGCCTATTTTGTTTCAGAACATCAGTAAAAGGCTTCCCTGTTCCCGCAATTTTCAAATTGAGTACTTTTACTTATTCCGAAGGCGGATAATACGTTTTCATCGACGGTCAACAAACTACTGCATTTAATCGACTGTCTTTAAGAAAAGCAGACTATATGATTCATTTAGATAATCCACCTGAAGATTGCCTCGCTTTCTTTCAGGATACATTGCGGCTGCTCCAGGAGAGTGGAGCTCAATTTATGGTGGGGGGCGGTATAGCCATGTTTCACTACACAGGGATCATACGGCCGACCAAGGATATGGATATCTTTTGCAAAAGCAGCGAATACCCAAAAATCCTTAAACACCTTGCCGCTAATGGTTATGAGACCGAATTGACCGATGTGCGATGGCTCGCCAAGATTTACAAAGACCCCTACTTCATTGATATTATTTTCGATAGTGTTAATCACAATTGCACTGTTGAACAGGATTGGTTTGACAGGGCACCTCAAGGTACTCTTTTTGATGCTGATGTGCGTTATATACCAGCAGAAGAGCTTGTATGGTGTAAGCTATATGTACAAAACAGAGAGCGGCACGACAGCGCCGATATCAACCATATTTGGCTAAAATATGGAAAAAGCTTGGACTGGAACCATTTATTAATGCGAATGGATCAACATTGGCACCTCCTGTTGGCCCAAATGCTCATCTTTCAGTTTACTTATCCGCATGATTATCACAACATTCTCCCAAAAGACTTATTCGAGGAGCTCATTAAACGCGCAGCGGACCAGTATGAATTGCCTCCTTGTTTGGAGAAAGTTTGTCTGGGACCTTTAATAGATCAAACGCAATATGAAATTGATATTAAAGAATGGGATTATAAGTCATACACAATAAAAACTGTATAATATGAATCAGAAGACAACCATAGCCGCATTGGGCGATATACATATGAATGCAAACCAGCACGGAAAATGGAAAACCAAATTTGAGGAGATTTCGGAGAAGGCTAAAGTCCTTTTACTTTGCGGTGATCTAACAGATACGGGGGATGAAGAGGAAGCAGAATTACTTGTTGCTGAACTCCAATCCATTAAGGTTCCGGTCATCGCCGTACTGGGAAATCACGACTATGAGAAAGGAAGGCAGAAACAGATCCGCCAGATTTTGACAGACAGTAAAATTACGGTCTTGGATGGCGAAGCAATCGTGATCGAAAACATTGGTTTTGCTGGTGTAAAAGGCTTTGGCGGTGGTTTTGACCGTTATATGTTATCGATGTTTGGCGAAGATGCCATGAAAAGTTTTGTGCAAGAAGCTGTAAATGAGTCATTGCTTTTGGATCGTGCTTTGGCTCGACTCGAACAAGAACATGCAGACATAAAAAAAGTCGCTTT
Organism: Sphingobacterium sp.; assembly: GCA_050281725.1. Classification (GTDB taxonomy): domain Bacteria; phylum Bacteroidota; class Bacteroidia; order Sphingobacteriales; family Sphingobacteriaceae; genus Sphingobacterium. Next base: position 47,832 of record JBMAAL010000022.1, read on the forward strand.
GCTGCATTACGCGCCCATTGCTGAAACTGTTTTAGGTGAGCCCGAACAAATTTATCCTTTTTTGGGATCAACGCATTTAATGGAACCTTTGCAACGGCGTAAAGTAAGTGCTGCCTTTCATGGGCATGCGCATGCCGGAAAATTCAAGGCCATATCCCCCACCGGAATACCAATTTACAATGTGGCAGTACCTGTACTGAAAGCCCATCATGGCGAGGATAGCGGTTTTGCACTTGTTGATATCTAAAGGCAATTTATTTCAAACCTTCGTGGGTTTAGATCCGTTCCTTCTAAGGACACAAAACATGTAATATAAACAAACTTTAGCTATGGAGAATTTAAAGAATAAGAGGATAGCGATATTGGTAGAAGATGGGTTTGAAGAAATAGAACTGACCAGCCCAAAGGAAGCCCTGGAAAATGCAGGTGCCAAAACAGACATTATATCACCGGCTAACGGAAAAGTACGCGCGAAAAATGGTGATGAATGGTCAAATGAGTATCCAGTAGATGTTGCTCTTCAGGAAGCAGAGGAGAATCGATATGATGGATTGCTGCTGCCTGGTGGGGTCATCAACCCTGATAAATTGAGGACAAATAAAACGGCTATTGCATTGATTAATGCTTTTTGGGAACGCGATAAACCGATCGCAGCCATTTGTCATGGTCCACAGTTGCTGATTAACGCGGATCTGGTACGTGATAAAAAAATAACTTCCGTTGAAGCCATTCAAATGGACCTGATTAATGCAGGCGCATTATGGGAAGACAGCGAAGTGGTGATTGACGACAAACTTATTACGAGCCGAACGCCCGACGATCTGCCCGCTTTTAATAAAGCCATCATTAAGGCGTTTGCGGCAGAAAAAAAGAACAAAGCGTAGTAGTACAGTTTCAATAACGTATTAAATCGGCCAACCTTTAGATCCTGTAACATGTTCAGCATATAAATAACACATAAAACAGCATATTATGAATACAACAAAAAGTTCAAGCCATACGACTGCCAAAGGGCAATCGCAAAGCAACAGCGCTAACAAAGAAAAAAAATCGGCGACAACAACTGGAAAAAGTGCTTCAGCGTCTAAAGGATCGCAAAACGGAAGTTCTGATAAAACCAAAGCTGAACTCTTGGAAATGGCAAAGAAAATGGAGATCACTGGGCGTCACGATATGACGAAAGATGAACTTATTAAAGCCATCGACAAACAGGGCAAAAAATAGAAATGTCATTCACGGACAAGTTCTGATTAGTCCCGAAAATAGATACAGATTTTAAGTGATTAAAAATTCAGCTTACAAAAAAGACCCGCATCTCTAAATTAGCGGGTCTTTTTTTTATCTCTTCTTTTCTTTTGGCCTATCTGTAGGATCATTGGGCATTTCGTTGAGCTGATCTACCTGCGGGTCTACTCCGGCCTCGGCATCACCCTGATCCTTATCGCCTACATCTCGCAGTGTCTCTCCGTTTACACCTAGCTTGACCTTTTTCTTTTTTTCCATTTCGGTTCCGACGACGCGGTTTTCGTTCTTTGTTGCCATATTCCTCTATTTTTTGTTTTTATCGTTTAATCAATGTAAAAGCATGTGATGAAAACCGAAGCTGACAAGACCAGCTGTATTCTTTGTATTCGTTTTCTCGATCAGTTTCTGTCGGTGCCCCTCCACCGTACGTTTGCTCAAAAAAATACGCTCTGCAATTTCGCCGTTGGTATATCCCTGAGCGATGAGTTCCAATACGTACAATTCGCGTTCTGAAATATCATATTTTAACAAAACACGGTTTAGGTCTGGAGCCCTGTCCGCAAAGTTTTTATAATCGTTAAGGCAGGAAACACTTAAGGAACCACTAATATATTTCTCTCCTTTAGCAACCTGCCGTATACCAAAAAGTACCTCATCACAACTACTATCTTTCACTAAATAGCCATCTGCTCCGGCACGCAATACATCTGCGGCGATGTGCTTGTCATTTTCCATCGTCAAGGCAAGGATTTTTATATCAGGGTATTTTTCTTTTGCAAATTCAATAAGGGCTATCCCGCCCATTTCCCCCATATTAACATCAGTGAGAATTATGTCCGGGCAGGGATGGTTTTCTAAAAAATCCAAGACTGCTCCAGCATTTTCAAGATCAGCCAAAACAGTGATATCATCTTGCGTCTCTAGAATAAGCCGAAAACCACTTCTTACCAAATGATGGTCGTCGACAAGCACTATCTGAATCATATGTATCTATTTAATGAACGTATGTAATCCTAGGAACAACACTGAATTGCAAAAAGTTTCTTGCAATTGGATTTATCTAAAAAATAAGGAAAGTACGGCAGATTTTCTTTTTCTATCATAATAGCAAATTTAGAAAGCGAAACGCTTTTGACTCGAGCTTTGTTCTCTTGCCGAGTGTATGCAATGGCATGCCATCATTAAACAATAAATAATATGAAAAAACCAATAAAATTAATTGCCCTAAGTCTACTATGCTTAGCAGCTTATGGATGTAATGGCGCTAAAACGGATGATCAAAAATCAAAGGAACTGATGCGGGACTCCGTTCCCAACGATACCACGACGATACAATATCGCGATACCACATCTGCAGAATCCCGTGGAGAAATTCCGCCAACACCACAGCCGGATACATCGACAAAAAAATAAAACGAATATAACGTGGCCATTGTTCCTTGCTTGATAATAGCATAATAATGAAGTCCTCCCGTCGTGAGATGGCTGGAGATTAGATTTATTGTAGAGAGCTAGACAATGTTAACATCGTCTAGCTTTTTTATTTGGACTTTATTCGAAGGTCAGATTGATTTTCGAAAATCCCAATCCCTGTAAGAGCGGTTTAAAAACTGTGGTTGCATTTGCCTTGGTCTGCTGCAGGATATCCGATTTCTTTACATCATCAGCAACAGCTTTTTCTGCAGCTTTATAAGCTTCATCCACGAGCTCTGCTTCGCGCAAGAAAGCCATTTTCGTATCATAGACTTTGGATGCTTCATGGTCGATCTTGATATAACAGATTTCTGGAGCCGGCAATTTGATGGAGACCGAATCCCCTACAACCTTGATATCTTCCGGACTGAGTTTTGTGAGGTTCACACAACCTACGGCATCTGCTTTCACGATGAGTAATACACTTGCATCCGGTAAAAACGTGTTCACGTTTTTATGCTCTACAACATCACTGTAGCGGTATTTAACCAATTCCAGTTTTCCCATGGCTTCAATGCGGTCCACCAACAGCTGATGTTTGCTTTCCACTGTCGGTCCGCTGTTATATTTATTATACACAAACCAGGCGCCAACTGCCAAAATGGCTACGATAATTAAAAATTTTAAAAATTTTCCCATAAACTATACTATACAAATTAAAGACCAAGCTGCTTTTTTAGACATTTAAGCTGAAAATATTACCTCAATATTATTCTCCAGGGTCTCTAAATAGGCATACTTGAAAATTATACCTTTTGATAGACAATTGTTTAGTTAAAAAGTTTAAAAAACATTTGGAACATATGAGCTATAATACTACTTTTGTGACATCAAAATCACGGTAGGTATAGCTCAGTTGGTTAGAGCACTAGATTGTGGTTCTAGGGGTCGTCGGTTCGAGCCCGATTACTTACCCAAAAGGCAGATCAAATGATCTGCCTTTTTTATTTCCATACCAATTTTAAACGCCTTCATATTTCAAGATAAAATTAGCAAGTTCCAAAACTGGGCTGATGTTCGGTAAGTGTAGCATCATTCTCATACTATATTTGCAATACTTCAACGGCGTTAACATTATATTATTAAATTCAGTCAAAGTTTGATCGTCCTTTTCCAGTAAAAAAAGTTCATTTAATCAAAAAAAGATGATTATGTATAATGATGGAATAATTATGAAAACACGAGAGAAGCTTTTTTAGGCTATCTTTATTGAAAGAATAAAAATACAGACTTTTGTCTTTAAATTATAGCTTACCTGGCTCCGGTTTCCAAGAATCCGTCAAGTTCCGCCGGAGCTGGTAAGTTTTTTTTAAACTCTTGATTAAAATTAAGCTACATTCCTCTCCTTTTTGCATCGCCATAATTCACCCTTAATGTCCTCCCTACCGATGAAGCACAGATAAAGCACATGCTAAGCACAGATAAAGCACGGATATAGCACTAAACCCCTACAAGGAAAAATGTACATTAATGATACTTAGAGGGCGCTTTGACATAGCATTAAAAGAGATAAAAAGGCAATTTACCTCAAAATGATATTTAACAAATAAGAAATATAATTAACAAAGTTATTAATCCACTTCGAACAAGAGAATGTCCCCTTTAGCTCATTAGCGCCACATAAACCCGCCAATACGGAAAAAACGGAGCAATTTGTTGATCACGGTTAAAGCAGGTTTCTTAATCTTCCATTTTAATCCATCGAATCCTGTGGGAGCAGCGTTGAAATCTTTCACTGTCGCCGCCCCTGTTTTCATATGTATCGGCGCTTCATCCCTTCGAAGTTTCTCCACCACCAGGATGCTGTCATAGTAGTGTAAGGACCCTACCGAACGCGTAAATCCATTGACCTTCAATCCGCGTTGCTCGGAATGGTAGGCATTGATGTAATCAATAAAATTTTTACTATACTCAATAAAAGTACCGTTCCTTTTGTGGCCACCACCATAAAATACCTGATAAGATGTATGTAAATCTTCACAAAGGTATACACCATTGTCTTTCACATGATCAAAAAGTTCCTCAAATGTCACAATCTGTTGTTTCATCGTATGGCCACCATCATCAATCAATATATCGATCGGCGGAATAGACTCCTTTACCTGACGCAGAAACTTCCTGTCAGACTGCGAACCAATGAAGATCTCGACATTTTCTTCTTCGAGTTCCTTACAGTGCGGATTGATGTCAATACCGTATATTTTTGCGCGATCGCCAAAATAGGTCTTCCACATCTGCAGACTTCCACCCTGAAAAACCCCAACTTCCAACACCACGATTTCTTTGCCTTTGAAACGACTAAAATGTCTGTCGTATACATCGAAATAATGCATCCATTTATTGATTAGTTTCGCATCATTATTTCGGAAATAAGTTTCTAACTCGTTCATGTCCTTCGGTCTATTTAAGGGGTTCTGGTTTTTTATGTGTTGAATTTATTGAAATATAACGAAAAAAACAACGATATATTTTAAACTACTTACCAGCCCACACTTCGAATTTATATCCTTGAATGAAACTTCGATTTCACCGATTTAAAGAAAGCTGCCCCCCCCCTTCTTTGGGAAGCATTTTTGTTTAACTAATTTTTCAAATAAAAGGTGATACTTTTCGCTAAATTGGTACATGTCTATAAATGATATTGCTATGCAACAATTGATCAATTCAAATCAAACAATGGACCGACAGGAACTCTTTATGAATCTGTATAAAAGTACGTTTCCCATCGTGGCTAAGTATATCAGTCGCATGGGCGGTAGTTTGGATGAAGCCAAAGATGTATTTCAGGACGCTTTGCTGGTGTATTATGAAAAGATTCATTTAACAGCAACACCACTAAACAACACTATTGGTTATTTGTTCGGAACAGCCAAAAATCTATGGCTAAAACGGTATGGTCAATCCAGCCCAAATCTTCCCCTAGACGGGGTGGATATTGCTTTGATAACTGAAGAGTCGCCTTCTAGCACAAGGCTGTTTCGTTTTTTGGAGGTTGCCGGGCGTAAATGTCTAGAACTCTTGAAAAGCTTCTATTATGATCAAATGTCGCTGCAGGAAATTGCAGATGAATATGGTTATTCGGGAACAAGGAGTGCCACCGTACAGAAATTCAAATGCCTGGAGAAAGTTAGAGAATCTGTTAAACAAAAATCCCTGGTTTATGATGACTTCATGGAATGAAACCCAGCAAATAGAGGCGTATCTCTTTGGAATAGCTGCCCCAGAAGATGCATTGCTTTTTGAAGCGCAACTCGTATTGGACGAAGAGTTGGCATACAAGGTTATTGCGCAGCAAAAAGCTTATGAAGCTATTCAGCAATTTGGGCGCAAACAATTAAAAACTGAAATTGAAGCCATAACACAGGCATTATTTACATATCCTGAACATGTCTCTTTTAGAAAAAAAATAATAAAGTTATTTCGCAAATCCTAAATTCTTAACATCATGACGATTGACAAAAATGAGTTCCGCAAATTTGCGGTAGGGCATTGTTATGTCCAAAAAGATCTGGTGGATCATTATATTTCCGGTATCGAGCAGTCACGCATGCCACTGGCTATGACCCCATATATCACCGAAGAACGCGAATTGCGCGTATCACAGATGGACGTATTCTCCAGATTGATGATTGACCGTATTATCTTTATGGGTGCTGCCGTAGAATCCAACATCGCCAATATCGTACAAGCCCAGCTGTTATTTCTTCAATCCGTTGATCCAAAAAAAGATATACAACTGTATATCAACTCTCCAGGCGGCGAAGTTTATGCTGGATTAGGTATTTATGATACGATGCAATTGATCAGCCCAGATGTTGCAACGATCTGCACCGGTATGGCACTTTCCTTTGGCGCGATATTACTCTGTGGTGGTGCGGCCGGAAAACGTAGCGCACTTAAACACGCACGAGTGATGCTTCATCAACCGCTGGGCGGTGTTCAAGGGCAGGCTTCGGATATCGAAATTACAGCCAATCAAGTGCTAAAAATCAAGAAAGAGTTATACGATATTATTGCGAAACATAGTGGACAGAGCTATCAACGTGTACATGATGTTAGCGACCGGGATCACTGGATGGTTGCTGCAGAAGCAAAAGAATTTGGAATTATTGACGACGTGCTGACCTAGCGATGATCATTAAATTTATGAACAGTTTTGAGCGGACTATTGACAGACTATTGTCAATAGTCTGTTTAATTTTGTCATCAATAAATTTAGATCATAATGAAATTAACATCCATTCGACTGATTGCAAATGACATCCAGCAATCCGTCACATTCTATGAAGAAATCCTTGGGCTCACAGCACAATGGTTTACACCAGATTTCGCCGAACTTTCCACCAGTTCGATTACCATAGCTATTGGAAGTACGCGTACGATGCACATGTTTAGCGATAGCCCCACTATCTTTGGCAACGCGGCCCCTATTATTATTGAATTTTTAGTGGAAAATGTAGATCATGAATATATTCGGATCAAAAATAGTGCTTCAAAAATCATTCAGGAGCCGACAACGATGCCTTGGGGCAATCGCTCATTGCTTTTTTGTGATCCCGATGGTAACCTGCTTAACTTTTTCACGCCGCTGAGCCCTGAGGCCATCAAAAAATTTGGTTTAGACGCCACTAACTAGTCCGCTCATCTGACAAGATACTAAGGTCTAAAATAGTATCTTGTCTTCATTAATCGACATTTAACAGCTATTCATCTCATGGCCCTTATAAAAGATATATATACACGGGAATTCTATCAGTTTATTGCCGATCAGTTCCACCGCGTTGACAAGAATTTTAACAGAGAACAGTTTATCAAACGTGTTTTTGCAGGCAGTTTTCATGAAATGGAATGGAAACAGCGGACAAAACATAGTACAGCCGTCTTACACGAATTTATGCCGGCCTCCTTTCCTGAAGCAGCGGCTGTACTAAGACAAGTTGTGGAACATCTCCTAAAAACGAAGCATCCGGGAGGACTTGAATATGTTATTTTTCCAGACTATATCGAGACTTACGGCATCGAAGATTTTGAAACAGCTGTACAGTCATTTGAAATCGTCACGAGATTTATCACCTGCGAATTTGCCGTTCGTCCATTTATTATCAACTATGGATCTAGAATGATCGCGGAAATGGAAAAGTGGTCCAAAAGTCCACATGCTCAGGTACGACGCCTTGCAAGCGAAGGATCTAGGCCCCGACTGCCCTGGGCGATGGCAATTCCATCGTTGAAAAACGACCCTACTCCTATCCTGTCCATCCTCCAAAACCTCCATAATGATTCATCCGAGAGCGTCAGAAGAAGTGTAGCCAACAATCTCAACGATATCGCCAAGGATCATCCCCACCTTGTCTTGGCAATTGCCCAGCAATGGAAGGGTATCAGTAAAAATACGGATGCTATCATCAAGCATGGTTCCCGCACCCTACTCAAACAAGGGCATCCGGCAATTCTAAGCTTCTATGGACTGAATAGTAACGATTTTCATGTCACGAATCTCAGCATCCATACACCGACTGTTAAAGTAGGTGAACATCTTATTTTTTCTTTTGAAATTGAGAATGGAAGCAGCACCGCCAAATCACTACGCCTCGAGTATGGATTATATTATCAAAAATCAAATGGTCAGCTGTCTCGAAAGGTTTTTAAAATTAGTGAACGAATCTATCAGGGAGCTGAAATAAATCGTATCGAGCGAAAGCAATCGTTTAAATTGATTACCACCCGAAAATTCTATGCTGGAAAGCATAGAATCTCTATTATTGTCAATGGGCAAGAAATGGTCCAACAGGAATTTGAGCTATTGCACATTTAACGGGAAATAAGAAACAAACCAAAGGCTTTCGTGTTCTACTAGAAATAATAGGATATGCGCTGGATAACTTTTTCCAGCGTATATGTGGTAAGTTTTTATATTAATATGAGGTCTGTTATGAAGAAAATTCTCTTAATCTTTCTGGTCTTACTTATCCTATTTATCATTGGGCTTTTCATTAGAATGCTGACTTATTCGTTTACCCCTGTCAAAAAATCTGATGCAGCACCCATGCAGCCAGCGGTCAATGATAGCATTGTTGCCCGATTTGCTGGCGGCATCAGAATAGCCACTATCTCTATCGGCGACTCGACATTATTTAATCATGCTCCTTTTGATGAACTTAATAATTACATCAGGCACAATTTCCCATTGATTTATCGCTCGCTGGAAACCTATACGGTCAATGGCCATGCATTGGTCTTTCGACTCAAGGGAAGCGACAACAGCTTACTTCCGCTACTCTTTCTTTCCCATACGGATGTCGTTCCTCCTGGTTCAGCTGCTATAAAAAACAACAATTCAACACTATTTCAGCCTAGCGACCAAGCGGTACCACCTGTAAGCGAAATCGCCGAAGAGTGGGACTATGCACCTTTTTCGGGGGCGGTAGCCAACGGCCGCATTTACGGCCGCGGAAGCTTAGACATGAAAGGTATGCTATTCTCCTTACTTGAAGCGACGGAACAGTTGGTTCGAGAACAGGTACGGCCCAAACGGGATATCTACCTCGCTTTTGGTTTTGATGAAGAAGTTGGTGGCGTACGTGGCGCAGCCAAAATAGCAGACTACTTCAAAGAAAAGGGTCTTAAATTCGAAGCCGTTTATGATGAAGGTGGACTCATTCTGGAAAAGGGATCAGTCAACGGAATCAGCTCCGATGTAGCTTTGATCGGTTGCGCGGAGAAGGGATTTTTATCCTTGAAAATTAAGGTTAAAGGTCTTGGCGGGCACTCTTCAATGCCACCAACAGCGAGTGCAATTGGTAAAGCGGCAGTCATCATGCAGCGCTTAGAAAATCACCAGATGAAAGCACAGATCACCCCCATTATTCAAAACTTCTTTCAAGAGGTTGGCGGTAGCATGCCTTTTACCTCCCGCTTTGCGATCGCTAATCGCTGGCTTCTGGAGCCGCTACTTCTTGCTCAACTGACGAAAAACCATGCGACCAATGCTCTAGTACGAACGACTACGGCGCTGACGATGATGAAGGGCAGCGATGCCCCCAATGTACTTTCACCTGAAGTCGAATTTGTTGTCAATTTTAGGTTGCTGCCCGAAAACACCCTACAGGAAGTTCGGGATCATGTCGAACAGGCTACGAGCGGATTTGATGTTGAAATCGAACAAGTCGACAATGCACGAGAAGCATCTAAGGTTTCACCTACAACTGTAAAAGCCTACAAAATGATGGAAATTGCTATCCGCAGACTATACCCCGATCTTATCATTACGCCCTACCTGACGGTAGGCGGAACCGATGCCATCAAATATCAGCACCTCAGTGACCATATCTATCGTTTTATGCCAATTAAAATTAATCACGCTGAACAGCAGAGCATGCATAGTACCAATGAATACATCAGTATTGAAAACTACCTGAAGATGATAGACTATTTTTATTACATGATGCGTCACTACGACGATGAAACTATTTAACCATGGACAATCTTCGCAATTACATTCACACACTGGTTGATTTTTCAACAAACAAAGATAAAAGATATGAAAACAGGTAATAACTCACTCTTGGAATTCGAAAAATTTATGGCTATCCGATTGAAAGCCTCAACAGATTTTGTGGAGGGCCATTTTGACTCCCTAAAAGATGTTTCTGTCTCGAATGAGCCGGCAACAATTTTTCCGCCCAATGGAACATACATTTCTGGGGTATCCGAGGTCAATGATTTTAATCAAAAAGGAGCTTCCAATTTCCTTCCGGGTGCAGAAAACAAATTTGAAGTGATACATCAAGATGCATGTGATTCGCTAGCTTACTGGACGGGTATACAACGTTCGACCGTCAACGTAAAAGGGCAAGATACCGCAATGATTTTCAATCTCAGAATCACCGAAATCTTCAGAAAAGAGCAAGGCAGTTGGAAGCTTATGCATCGACATGCCGATAAACTGGCCGAATAATCTAGATGGCTTAGGGAGCAGCGTCTATCGCTAGAACTTTAGGGGTTGTACCCGCTGCTCCTTAGGGACAGATCGTCAAATAAAACGGCTGTGCGCAGCAAACTATTGGAGACTATGTAAGCTATTGCGCATTGCAATGTTTATCTAAAGACAGTTCATCAAATAAACAATGACGATTCCCTAACGTATTCCTTTTGTTACAAAAGCAATTCACACAAACGATTGCATTGTATAATTTTCGTTTAATTTAATTGTATTTATAAAATTAGAGAGAACAATTAAATTTAAATTATGAGATATCCCAAAGTTACACTACTGCTCTATGCAGTATTGGCAAGCTTTCTTTCTTGTCAAAAAAACGAGGTACAAACCAATTTAGAAGAGAAATTATCGCTCCGTGCTGCATCCCCTGGAGCAAGCGGATACGAAGTTCCCTTAGGTGGTAATGCCTTTGTTACTTCGGCACCTTCCGGTGCAGTTGAAGTCATCACTAGCAATGGATTGGCAAACTGGACCAATGCCAATAGCGTGATCAGTACCTATGCAAAGGTCCCCCAAGCGGGAGCTTTACGTGTTAAAATAAGGGCTAAAGTGTTACCTTCAGGCGATAGTAGTACGGTGAAGTTAACGATCAACGGTGTAAGCAAACAAATCAAACTTAAGGGTGGAACACTACAGGATTACACTGTCGGTACCTATTCGATAAATACGGCGGGATATATAAAAATGGATCTTCAAGGAGTATCCAAGTCAGGTGGATATTTTGCCGATGTATCCCACATGATTTTAGACAGTTCGGCAACAAATGGCACGGTAATTTATAGTGACAATAATGTAGATAATACGTACTATTGGTCGCGGCGGGGCCCATCCTGCCATTTGAGTTATACCATTCCAACAAATCAGCAAGTATCCTATTATTATAGCGAGGTGAAAGTACCGGCTGGAGAAGATAAAATAGGATCTTACTTTATGGCAAATGGCTTCGGCCAAGGGTATTTCGGGATGCAGGTTAATTCAGCTACAGAGCGCAGAATATTATTTTCTGTTTGGAGTCCATATAGCACCGACAACCCATCACAGATACCAGCAGAGGACCGCATTACATTAAATAGAAAAGGTGCAAATACCACGACAGGTGAGTTTGGTGGAGAAGGTTCTGGCGGGCAAAGCTACCTCAAGTATAATTGGGCTGCCGCTACTACCTATAAATTTTTATTAAAGGGAGAACCTGATAACAATGGAAGTACTGATTTTACAGCATGGTTTAATGATCCCTCGACCAATACTTGGGTACTTATTGCAAGTTGGAAACGTCCCAAAACAAATACTTATTTAACAGGCTTTCATAGCTTCCTCGAAAATTTCAATGCCGACAACGGCTTCCTTGGCCGTTCGGCAGAATATAGTAATCAATGGGTTCGTACATCTGCTGGAACTTGGCTTAAAGTCGTAGAAAGTACCTTTACAGTTGATGCAACCTATTCAAACAACCAGCGTATAGACGCTATTGGTGGGACAACCGGGAATAGCTTCTTCCTGAAGAATGGTGGTTTTTTCAACACCGTCGTAAATCCCGGAACGAAGTTCACACTAGCAGGTTCTGGCACGGCACCGTCAATAAATTTTACAACTCTACCTTAAAAGGCATATTTACAGTAAATTATTCATAGTTTACATCCACCAAAAGGGACAATACTTCATTAAGAAGTGTCGTCCCTTTAAAAACTCAACCTTGTTATAAGCACAGTAACAATGCGTACCTTTCATTAACACTTTAATCTAATTAGCAGACCATCTGACTTAGGACAAGGACGATGGATCCTGATTTTTGATGTATAATCAGTAACAGGTTCAGCCTTCCCCTTCTACAGAAAAGAAGGAATAATATTAAGCTATCATTAAAAAAACATGTATTTATTTTTTATTCAATAAAAAATAAAATTAAAATAATAGAAGTAATAATAAATTCTCCCAAAATATTATTAATTTTCGGAAACTAACCCATGTGGAAATCGGTGAATGTTTATTTTTTTTAACTAAAGAAAGGAGGCAAAACAAAACAACGACGATAAGAACCGCTTGAAAAACCAAGCACAATTAAATTAATGAATCATTCACAAATCTTAAAAACTAAGTTATGTTAAAATTAACCAGTCGCTGGAACAGGCTTTATACTGTTTTGGCCGTAGTTTCCACATTTTCTATTTTTAGTTGCCAAAAAACTTCATTAACTCTTGAGAGTCCAGAAGCACAACTTAACAAAAAAGCTGCTGTATCCGCACAGGCAGGGGCTACGATTGCAACATTAAATTGGGATCAAACCTATCAAAAGATTGATGGATTTGGTGCATTCGGAGGCCGGATTGTTCCATTCTTTGAATCCGCAAAAAGAGATAGTATCCTAGATTATTTATGGGGAGGCAGTGGGTTGAAACTGAATATCCTTCGTGGAAAGGTACTTCATACCTATCCTTTTAATCAGCAGACCAAGGTCGTTACCATTAAACCGGCCGGAGTTTCGATTGACGTAGACCCCAATAGTGCGACTTATCAGAATTTGACAGCTGATGAAAAAGAACAGCTTGGGCAGGTCTGGATCATCAAAAAAGCAAAAGAACGATTCCAAGTTCCCTTCGTTATGGCAAGTACCTGGACTCCGCCCTTATACATGAAGACCAATACGAGCAGTATTTCCGCGAAATGGTTTAATGGACTTAATTTTAATACTTCTTCAACAGCTTTTGCGCGCTACCTGACTGGATTTGTAAAATCATTTCAGAATGAAGGAATTACAATCAATGCTATCTCTCCTTCAAATGAGCCTGAAAATGTCTTTTCAGACTGGGATGCTTCTTATTGGGACGCTTCGCATTTGGGGCAGTTTATTACCAACAACCTGCGTCCAGAATTAAACAGCGCTGGCCTTCAATCCACCAAGATTATATCTTCCGAAAATGCGGCCTGGGGAACTGCCGATAATTTCCTCTCAGGCATGGACAGAAGCAATGTCGACATCCTTGCGGGGCACGGCTACGTAGAAATAAGTGGCATCATCACTGGTCAACGTGGCTTTAACCAGAGTCCGTCCATGTGGAATTTTAGTATTGGCGGTAAACCGATGTGGGTAACAGAAGCTTCCGATGATGGCGGCAATTATGACAATGGCATTGAAGGTGGCCTGAAACT
>JBMAAL010000023.1:0-61149 GCA_050281725.1 Sphingobacterium sp.
CTTGCTTGCTTGCTTGCTTGCTTGCTTGCTTGCTTGCTTGCTTGCTTGCTTGCTTGCTTGCTTGCTTGCTTGCTTGCAGTGATCAACACATTTAGTTGGTTAGCCAAACAAAAAGTAGAATAAGCCATTGGACAAGAATACATGTCCAAAATGGCTTACTACTTGCTGTGGTCAATATTTCGAGTACACCAATAAACTTTGACCTTATAATAGCATAGAAGCTGGTGTTATTGTCCAAATCCAAGGAATCAAACTTCACTTTGTTCAGACCAAAAATGACAATGCGTCGCACCCAAGGGCTCTCCATTTTGGTATTTCTTACGTCATTAATCAGTTTAAGTTTCGCAAACGAATAATCAGCGACATTTTGTATTACATCGGGCTGGTTTGATTGAAAAATTAAGAGTACTTTGTCAAATGCTGGAAGAATGAGATCGTCCTGCCTTTCCTCTACGATAAGACTTGCAATCTTTGAAAACACATATTTGTTGCTAAAAATAAAAAGTAATACTGGTAGCAGGATCAATCCAATCAGCCAAAGGAATTTAGCTGCGGCTTGTGCAGGACTGACTGTCGAAAAGAAAGCTTCATGACTAGCATTAAATTGTAAACTACCAACCACCAAATACATTAAAGTCGAAACAATAGCCAGCAGATAATATTTGACTAAGGTTTTCGTCCCCAATACACTCAATTTTTTTAAATACGATATCTGTGTTTTCATCTTGTTATAATTAATTACCCTAATTTAGCATTATTCGCCAAACATTGACCCGTAGGTTTAATTCTCGATTGTTTCCATTTTAAATCCGCCAGGAAAGAATTTTTATTCGTCCCTTCCCTTGCACCCCACCGATATTTTCTCCACAGGAATGTAAAAAACATTTGCGTAGCTAAATAACTACATGTATATTCGTAGTCAAATGAATCAATATGAACTTAAGACGAGATGTTTTCCAAGCTATAGCAGATCCAACAAGAAGAGCAATATTACTTCTTCTCACCTCACAAGCCATGACTGCAGGGGCAATTGCAGCCAACTTCAATACGGCAAGACCGACAGTTTCAAAACATTTACAAATATTGACAACATGTGAGTTATTGAAGTCTCAACAAAATGGTCGCGAGATATACTATCAACTCAACCCATCGAAGATGAAAGAAATTGCAGATTTCATCGAACCTTTTCGCCAGATGTGGGATGACAGATTCAATAAATTGGAAGCTATTATGCAAAACTACAAGAACAAATAATATGGAGCCAAAAACCAACGTCCAGGCTGAGGATAATAAACAGGAGATTGTCATTACAAGGGAATTCGATTTACCTGTTGAACTGCTCTTCAAAGCATACGAGGATCCCGAAATTTTTGAACAATGGATGGGGACCAAAGTCCTGAAATTGGAAAATAAAACGCATGGTTCCTATGCGTTTGAAACTTCCCATAATGGCCAGGTCATGTTCAAAGCAAATGGAACGATACACGAATTCCTGCCCAATCAACGTATCACACGGACGTTTGAAATGGAAAACAGCACATTTCCCGTACAGTTGGAATATCTAACATTTGAACAGGTAAGTTCAGAACGTAGTAAGCTTCACATCCATATTATATTTCAGTCGGTCGCATTTCGAAACCAGCTGCTACAGATGCCTTTTGCGCAAGGAATCAATATGGCACACAACAGATTACAAGAAATTCTTGCTAAACTAACCTAAAACACCTCATAATGAATCTAAAAATTGAACATTTTTTTGAAAATGCGACAAGATGGAATGAAGAATTCAATCTGTTGAGAGAAATCGTCCGTGGCAATAAAACACTGCAAGAGGATTATAAATGGATGCATCCTTGTTATACATTTGAAGGTAAAAATATTGTACTGATACACGGGTTTAAAGAATACTGTGCGCTGCTATTCCACAAAGGTACATTATTGAAAGATCCCAAAAATATATTGATCCAGCAAACCGAAAATGTTCAGTCGGCCAGACAGCTTAGATTCACTACTGTTGAACAGATTGAATCATTACGGGAGGTGATATCGGCATATATTCAGGAAGCTATCGAAATTGAAAAATCAGGCAAGAAAGTTGACATGCGAAAAGCTGCAGATTACCCTGTACCGGAAGAATTTAAGCGCGCCTTACTGGAAGACCCTTTACTCCAGAAAGCCTTTCAATCACTTACGCCTGGTCGACAAAAAGGTTATCTATTCTACTTTAACCAGGCAAAACAAGTGAAAACTCGTGAGGCAAGAATCGAAAAATACTACCAGCATATTCTGGATGGGAAAGGTATTGATGACTAACATATTTATTACAGATTATTGGCCATATAGTTGTCTATAAAGAGTAGATTTGTCTATCAAATAGACAGAAATAGACCAATACGAACGATTATCACTATTATTGTAATCCGGTATAGTCAATTCGTCGACTGATATATCGCTGAATTCACATGAATAAAAAATTAGTATTGCTCATCTGCGGCCTCTTGCCCATTTTTTCACAAGCACAGAAAAAGAACAACGCAACACAACGACCCAACATCGTCTTTATCCTGACGGACGATTTCACGGCCCAAGCATGGGGCGTATACGGTGGTATATTAAAAGATTTTGTCAAAAATCCGAATATTGAAAAATTAGCCAGTCAGGGGGCGGTGCTCAATAATACCTTCTGTACAAATTCCATTTGCACCCCTAGCCGTGCAACCATACTGACAGGACAGTACAGTAATAAAAACCAAGTTTACACACTTGAAGATGCATTGGATCCCGATAGGGAAAATATCGCCAAGGATCTTCACCATGCGGGCTATCAAACTGCTGTTTTTGGGAAATGGCACCTGAAAAAAAGGCCAAGTGGATTTGACGATTTTAAAGTTCTTCCCGGACACGGTGTTTATCATAACCCGACTTACCTCTCTAAAGACAACTGGAATGATAAAGAAGAGGCTGGCACACCTTACGAAGGCTATGTAGATGATATCACCACAACAATGAGTCTGGACTGGTTAAAATCACGCGACCCAGACAAACCCTTCTTCTTAATGTGTCATTACAAGGCGACCCATGAACCCTTTGATTTTGCTGAGCGATTCAAAGATTACTACAAAGATGTGGAGTTTCCTTATCCTCCTACATTTTTGGACTCAGGAGCAATCACGACTGGACGCTCTTTTGAAGGCCAACCCTTGGAAGAGCTTGGCCGCCGTTATGAGCAAGCTTCGGTAGGCCCCTTTTGGACATCTTATCCCGAGCTTCCGTTTTCAACAAAGGGAATGGACCCTTTGGAAGCCCGCAAAAAGATCTACCAAAAGTTCATCAAAGATTATCTGCGTTGCGTCGCTGGAATTGATGATAATCTGGGAAAAATTATGCATTACCTTAAAACCGCAAATTTGGACGAAAATACTGTTGTGATTCTGGCTTCCGATCAAGGTTACTTCTTGGGAGAACACAATTTCATGGATAAACGTCTCATGTACGAAGAATCGCTGCGCATGCCTTTTGTAATCAGCTACCCCAAAGAAATCAAAGCGGGTAGTCGATTAGACGATATGATTCTAAATATCGATTTCGCTGCACTTTTTGCAGATTATGCGGGCATCAAAAAACCCGCCTACATCCAAGGTGAAAGCTTCCGGAATAACCTCAAAGGAAATACATCCAAAGCATGGCGGTCTGCCCTATATTACCGTTACTGGCAACATGCGCCAATACGCCCTGCCCACCTTGGAGTCCGTGATGAACGTTACAAACTGATTTATTTTTACGGACAGCCCTTAGAAATGACAGGTAGTGACCCAAAAACAACTGCACCAGCCTGGGAATTCTATGATCTACAACAGGACCCCATGGAAACACACAATGCCATTCTAGACAAAAAATATATCAAAGAAATTGCCCGGTTGAAGAAAAAGTTGACTAAACTAAAAGCTGAAGCGGGCGATGATGATGCAACAAGACCAGCTTTTCAGCAGGTCCTCAAGCAAGAAAACATAACTGTTAAATAATTAAATTCAAGCGATGGATTTAAAGCATCTATTTTCGTTTATACTATGCTTATTTACCCTTGGCGCTTCTGCAGCTTCCATTACAGATGAGAATAAACCAGCTCTACCCTCAAACATCGTCATTATTTTAATATCGCCGAACTATTGAAAAGCAAAGGATATAAAACCGGCATGGTCTCCAACAGGTCGCAGATAAATATCGTCGTATGCTTGGTGACGGATTATATAACATGGAAGGGACTGAAATACGTCCAGCAGCTCAATTGTAACACAAAAAAGGGATCCAGCACTATACACTTGGATCCCTTTTTTCCTTAAACTGATCGGTTAAACAGCGGTGTAACCGCCATCAACTAAATAGTACCCCCCTGTCATAAAGGATGATTTATCCGAACTTAGGAAAAGAACCAGTTCAGCGACTTCCTCGGCCTTTCCCAAACGTCCAATAGGATGTTTACTGATTAATGCATTGATATGTTCTTCCTCCAACTTCGCCAATAAAGGGGTATCAATGTAGCCGGGGCCAACCGCATTGCAGCGAATATTTTTTTGACCATATTCTGCACCAATGTTCTTTGTCAATCCCACAACAGCATGTTTGGCTGCAGTATAGGCACTTGACATCGGAGCAGCAACAGTACCATGAATGGAAGCCATATTCACAATAACTCCGCCTCCATTTTTTTCCATAGCCTCCAGCTGATATTTACAGCCATAAAATACGCCATTGAAATTAATATCGATAACTTTTTTCCAGCCATCTAGACTATACTCTCCAGTTAGGGCAGCCTCTCCCCCAATACCCGCGTTGTTACAGGCGATATCGAGCCGGCCAAATGTTTTGACTGCAAAAGCTACCAACGCCTCATTGTCAGCAGGAGATGAGCTATCTGCTTTAAAGAACGCGGCCTCTCCTCCTAGAGATTCAATTTGTTTTACTGTTTCCTGGCCAGCTTGCTCATTGATATCTGAGACAACGACCTTTGCTCCTTCTTTACCGTAAGCCAGTGCAACAGCCAGTCCGATCCCCGAACCAGCCCCCGTTACTAAAGCTACTTTATCTGCTAAAATTTTCATATGCTATAAATTTTATGATAAATACAATTTACTAAAAGCAACGCGGAATCAAGTAGAAGAGGCCATTTACTTTATTTAAAACGAAACTAAAATGACATTTCTTGGCGGGTTAGTCCTGTAGCTGCGGATATTTTTTATATAATCTATCCAAAAACAAACGCCCCATCAATTGGAGCTTGGCTTGTGTTTCAAACATACCTGAGCCTGGAGAAATAATACCATGCGGCATACGCTGAACAGTGCCATAATACATGATATCGAGCCCATTTCCATTGACGTCAAGATGCATTTTCTTAGGTTTCAAGCCCATGACGGACCCCATACGCGTTACCTTTTCAGCATTCGTAATCTGCGCAGTTCGTGCATCGGCCAAGGTTTCATGATCGAAAACCAAATGGTCTCTCACCTCCCCCTCATCAAAAAATACGTAATGCAATTCGTTGTTGCTAAGCACCAGATAAGAAGCGTTATCCCGTTCATTATAACGAGCCTTTACGCCTACAGCCGCCCAAGCAACAGTCTTCGCTGCTGTCGCCGCAGCCGAAGCAACTTTGTCCCCAACCGTTGCAATATACGCGCATTGCGTAAAGGCGTCGATCGGAGCGCCGTTCAATTGTTTTCTTAATTCGCTAAATTCATCATTTAACAATTCATCTTTTACGCCTGGAGCTAGGCCAATCCCGGATTCACCTTCATATTTTTTGGCCGTCTCCTTTTGCTTTTTCATCATCATAAGAGAAAAAAACACGCAAGCTACAACGATAACAGCAAAAATGCCGATGTACAACATCATAAAATAAAATTTAAAATGGTTTATAATTCATTAAAAATCCAAAAAAGGAACAACCTTGTCAGCTTTCCTTTTTTCAGTATAATCGGCTACAAAAATTTTGCCAGACTAAAGAATTTTATCCGGGTAGTGAATATTATTTAATGCGGTCTGGTGCATGTCAACCCAAATAGCGCTGTTTGACTGCTGTATAAGCCAATTTGGAGAACTTCGCATGTCGGCATCGGCATCATTATTATAAACGGCTGGAAAATCAGACTCTTTGGCTCTAAGCAAAACAACGATCGTACCGGCCATAAGCAAAGGAATATCACCCAACACGAGATTATAGAAACCATCTTCAAGCAATCCTGGGCTAAAACGCTGTAAACTATCGTAACTACGCTCCAATTTGCCAATCAATTTTTCCAGTTCATGTGGGTAGTGAACCTCAACATAAGACTCAAACAGCCTCGACCCTTTGTCGTAGGCGCCTGCTTTCATCAGGTTGAGCGCTTCATTTCTATACACCTGCAACCAACGATCTGACCCGAGATCATGATATTCCGCTGCCGCATCTTTACCATCCCGTTTCAGGGCCCAAAGTTTAAGCTGCTCAAGCCGCTCTGTGGTTTCCATTCCATTTTTTTCCATAAGACTATCGCTCCCGTTCCCTAAGCTCTAATTGTAATAAAATATCGCGCTTCTTACCTTCAATCAAAGACAAATTGCCGGCAACAAAAACACCTTTCTGTCCTGAATTTTTGCTGATACCATATACGGTTGATTCATCATCAGGATCTGACGCCCCTTCGTAGCGAAATAAGTAGTCAATTTTATACTCATCAGCATGAGCCAACAAATCGTCAAATTCAATATTATAATCTATTGTGTAACCTAAGTTGTTTAACTTTTCCAGGGCAACACTTGCAGAGGAGTATCCATGCATTCTTTCCATAGTTGATTGTTCTAAATCCGATCTAAATTATAATTTATTATAAAACGATTGGCAAAAGGGTTTTGTTTTCCGCAAGTTGAAATAGTTTATTCAAAATCATATGTCTACTTTTGTGCTACCAAACACGATGAAATATGGCAAATCTAGCAGCACCAGCTTATCAGCATACACCTCAATTGGCATTTCAACGATTACTCGATGTCTTATATACCTTACGGATTGAATGTCCTTGGGATAAGAAACAGACCATGGAAACCCTTCGCCATTTGACGATGGAGGAAATGTATGAATTAACCGACGCCATTTTGGAAAAAGATTATCCAGAAATCAAAAAAGAACTTGGTGACGTCTTGATGCACCTCGTATTCTATGCCCGCATTGCCGAAGAAGAGGGACAGTTCAATATCGTAGACGTACTTAATGCAATCTGTGATAAATTGATTACGCGGCATCCCCACATCTACGGTGACACCAATGCTGATACAGAAGATCAGGTCAAATCCAATTGGGAAACGATCAAGCTCAATGAAGGCAACAAATCTGTTCTTTCCGGCGTCCCGAAAGGCCTGCCCGCATTGGTGAAGGCATATCGTATCCAAGATAAAGTTCGCGGTGTCGGCTTTGATTGGGAAGATAAGAAACAAGTATGGGAAAAAGTAGAGGAAGAACTTGCCGAATTTAAAGCTGAATTTAATATAGAAACAGCGCTTCCAATGGATCAGGAAAAAGCTGAAGGCGAATTTGGCGACCTCTTATTCTCCTTGATAAATTATGCACGGCATATGGGTATAAATCCCGAAAATGCACTTGAGCGTACCAACAAAAAATTCATTGCACGCTTCACCTATTTGGAACAAAAAGCAGCCGAAAATAAGCAACAACTGCAGGAAATGAGTTTAGCAGAAATGGACGTGTATTGGAATGAAGCTAAAAAATTGAAAAAATAAGGCAATTCCTAAAAAGGGAGTCGCCGACCGAATTTACTTCGACTTTGTCAAATTTATGCGTAAATTCGCAGGAATATGGAAACAGTTGTTAGCGGTATCAGAAGTACCGGAAAATTACATTTAGGAAATTACTACGGCGCATTGAGCAATTTTGTGAAAATGCAAAACGAATATAATTGCTTTTTTTTCATTGCGGATTTACATTCACTAACGACCCACCCCACTCCTCATGGACTTCAGGGAACGGTTCGCCAAGTTATTGTTGAATATTTAGCTGCGGGAATAGACCCCGAAAAATCGACTATTTATGTTCAATCAGATGTTCCAGAAGTTGCGGAACTCTATCTATACATGAATATGAACGCCTATCTCGGCGAGCTTGAACGCGCTACAGCATTTAAAGATAAAGTTAGAAGCAATCCCGACAATGTTAACGCAGGTTTGTTGACCTATCCGGTCTTGATGGCCTGTGATATATTGATTCACCATGGTACAAAAGTTCCGGTAGGGAAAGATCAGGAACAACATTTGGAGATGACGCGGACTTTTGGCAATCGCTTCAATCGCTTATATAACGTAGATTATTTTAAAGAAGCATTTGCATTTTCCTATTCTGACAAATTGGTTAAAGTTCCCGGACTCGCAGGACAGGGAAAAATGGGTAAATCTAACGGTGAAGCTGATTGTATTTATCTATCAGATAGTGAAACCGTAATTCGTAAAAAGGTGATGCGTGCGGTATCCGATTCTGGTCCAACGGAGATGAACCAGCCTAAGCCTGAAGCGATCCAAAATCTTTTTGATTTAATGAAGGTCGTATCTACTGCAGACACATTACAGCATTTTGATGAACTCTATAACAAATGTGAAATTCGTTATGGTGATTTCAAAAAACAACTGGCCGAAGATATGGTCCTTGCCACCAATGATGTCCGCTCCCGTATTGATGAAATATCAAACGATGATGCATACATTGCTAAAGTTGCAAAAATGGGCGCTGAAAAAGCAAGCGAGTCCGCGCATAAGACACTAAAAGAAGTTCGTGAGATTATTGGTATAAAAAGATTTTATTAAGCTAGAAATAATATGCACATAGCTATCGTTGGAAATATAGGTGCCGGCAAAACAACATTGACCGAAATGTTAGCCAGTCACTTTAAATTTGAACCTCAGTTTGAAGCTGTAGACAACAATCCTTATCTGGAAGATTTTTATTCGGACATGAAACGCTGGGCATTCAATCTTCAGATTTTTTTCCTCAACAGTCGCTTTAGACATATTGTAAAATTGCAGGAAACCGGCATTGATATGATTCAGGATCGTACCATTTATGAAGATGCTTACATCTTTGCCGAAAACTTGTATGATATGGGCTTAATGAGCGCACGTGATTTTGAAAACTATAGTAATATTTTTCAAAGCATCATCCACTATATCAAACCGCCGGATTTATTGATTTACCTCAAAGCCTCTGTCCCTACCCTGGTGAATAATATCCAAAAAAGGGGCCGTGATTATGAATCTGCAATCCGCTTGGATTATTTGTCAAAGCTAAACGATAAATACGATAAATGGATCAATAATTACAAAGACGGTAAGGTCATGATTCTCGACAAGGACAATCTGGATTTTACCACAAACCCAGAGGACCTCGGAAATATCATTCAAAAGATAGAAGCCGAATTATTTGGATTGTTCGAATAATTGCGATATCAAAAAGCCTGTAAGTCCATTGATTTTACAGGCTTTTTGATAAATGCGCAGTTCCTCAGCCAATGATAAAAAATAAAAAATGAAATTTTTAGGTATTATTCCTGCCCGATATGCATCGAGCAGATTCCCTGGAAAACCGCTAATCGACATCGAAGGAAAAACGATGATCCAGCGTGTCTACGAACAGGTCAAAAAATCAACAAAATTAAGCGAGGTTGTTGTTGCTACTGACGACCAACGCATCGCACAGACTGTACGCTCTTTTGGTGGCGAAGTCGTCATGACCGCAGCGCACCACCAATCGGGAACTGATCGTTGCGCCGAAGTCATAACGAATATAGGAGGCTATGATGTTGCCATCAATATACAGGGTGACGAACCTTTTATCGATCCCGCACAAATTGATCTTTTAGCAAGTTGTTTTGAAGACACCACTACGCAGATTGCGACCCTGGTCAAGGAAATTACAGCAGAAGAAGAACTATTCAATGTAAACATACCCAAAGTTGTCCGAAACACCAAAGGAGAAGCCATCTACTTCAGTCGGCAGACCATTCCTTTTTTAAGAGCTGTGGAAAAAGACCAATGGTTACACAAGCAAACATTTTATAAACATATCGGAATATATGCTTACCAGGTGGATACATTAAAAGCCCTGACACAACTTCCTATTTCTATGCTAGAAGAAGCAGAGGCATTGGAACAGCTGCGCTGGTTAGAAAACGGTTACGCCATTCAAACGGCAATTACAACGCATGAAACTGTCGCCGTGGATACAAAAGAGGACCTCGCTAAAATATTAAGACTATTTTTCAATAAATAGTAAAGCTTACCGGTGTTCGGTATAGTATAACGACCGGACACCTTCCAATAGAACCTGCTTATCCGAATCACTTAATTTGATCATCTGCTCTTTTGCTCTGATCAATTCATCCAATTGCAATTTGGTACTCACACCAACGAGTGCTGTAGCAACAGCTGCATTAGAAAGCACATAAGAAAGTGCAACAATCATATTGTCTTTTCCGATACGTTTGGAAAGATTCACCAAGTTCCTCACGATATGGGCCACTTCTCCCGAACTATACTGGAGAAAAGGTTCAATAGGTTTATTGATGAGAACACCTTTGGCTAATACCCCGCGTACGACGATACTTACACCCCGTTCTTCCAATAATCCACTGATTTCTTCTTCTGGTCTTCTATCCAATAGACTGTATTGCATCATAACTGAGGCAATATCGGATTTGGATAAAAATGCCTTGATAACATTTGGGCGAATTGATGAAAGACCGTAAGCACGGATTTTCCCTTGTTTCTTCAACAACTCAAACGCTTCAACAATCTCCTCTATCGGATCTTCTATTGTACCACCATGTAACTGATAGAGGTCGATGTAATCCGTTTTTAAACGTGACAACGAACCTTCCACAGCCTTGATAATATAGTCCTTCGAAGCCTTCCAATCCCAGCCGGATCCATCTGCACGCCAAAGGTTACCAACTTTCGACGCCAGCACAATATGCTTGCGAAAGCTTTGCACACTCTCCCCGACGATCATCTCGTTTAGGCCTTTATCGTAGAGATCAGCGGTATCAAAGAAAGTGATCCCTTTCTCATAAGCTTTTTGGATAATATCTTTGGATTGTTTGGACTGATTGCCTTTTAGCGACATACAGCCCAAACCTATTTCCGAAACGATTAAGCTTGTATTACCTAATTTACGTTGTTCCATCCGCACCAATATCAAGCAATTCTACCTCAAACACCAACGTGCTGTTTGCAGGAATTTCACCTGTCGCCCGTTCGCCATACGCTAATCTGCTTGGTATAAAAAATTTATACTTTGCACCTTTCGACATTAACGGGATTCCAATCTGCCAACCTTTGATCACCTGACCCAATGATAATTTCAATGGCTCCTTACGGTCATATGAGCTATCAAATTGCTTTCCACTTAGTAAGGTACCTTTATAATGCACCGTTACCTCATCGTCACTTTTTGGTTTTGGCCCTTCGGTTTGATTTAGAACAAGATATTGAATTCCCTCAGCTGTAGATTTCATCCCAGGAACCTTTGCATTTTCGGCAAAAAATTTATCTTCTTCAGCACGGCTAGCAGCCTCTTTTTTAGCACGAACGTCCATGATCGCCTGTTGGATAACAGCTCTTCCTTGCCCCTCTTCCAATAGAGACTTCTCTCCTTTCAGGACATCCGAAATTGCTTTTGCAATGACATCTGACTTCAAATAATCGATCTCAATAGATTTAAGGGAATTTCCGATATCGGCACCAAATGCATAAGACACAGAATCGGCCTTCGTTTTCAGTTGATTTGTTGCACTTGGTTTAGTTGCGACGACCTTCTTCTTTGCCGTCTTGTTCGTTTTTTTTTGTTGAGCAAATCCTGTGACCGTTGTCAAGGATAATAGGGCTAATGCAATATACTTCATGTTTGTTTAACGGTGCTTCTGCACGATTTCATTTATAATTTCCTGCGTGATATTAGGGTAATCAACTTCAACCCTAGATTTACTGTTGAGCCAGGCTTCTATCGCCAGCATGTTTTTCTGTTTTAAGCTCGAAATTACAGGCACCCCCATCTCTTCCAATGACGCTGCATTCAAATGCTGCTCATATTGGTTCTTCATCGGGATAACTAACAGTTTCTTTTTCAAATATAACGCTTCTGCCGGTGTTTCAAAACCTGCCCCACATAAAACTCCAGAAGAAGATGCCATACTATCAATAAAAGATTGGTTATTGATCGGTCTTATCGTTACATTTTTCATGTCAAATGCCTTCGAATTATGTTTGCTAAAAACATCCCACTTCACATCCGGAAACTTCATCAAATGCTTTAAAAGATGCGCATCGTCATATGCCGGGAGGTAAACCGTGTAATGTCCCTGATCTGTGACATTCAATTCACGAACAGCATTACGGATAACCGGTTGGTAAATATTCTTGGCGTACCGCTTGAAATGGAAACCATAGGAATGGGTAGACGGAGCATAATTTTTCATAATAAATTTGCCCAGCATATCACTATCTTCTGGCTTAGGACTCGATGGATCTAAGGCAGCGATCTGATGGCTCAACCCAATGCATTCCAAATCTTTTGAATGACAAGCCCAAGCAGAAATCGGTTCAAAATCATTGATCACCAAATCATAGTTTTCTATGGGCAAGCTCTTAATTTCATTGGTAAATTTACGGATCGTCGAACTCATAAATGTTTTCCACAGATCTACTCCGCCGGATTTACCAAAGATAAAACTCAACCCGTGAAAACGGTATTTCACTTCGAAAGGTAATGATAGATCCGCTTGAATTCCACTAACCAAAACATCGACTTCCCCTAACTCCCTCAAACAGGGGACAATATCCATTGCCCGGCTCAGATGTCCATTTCCTGTCCCTTGTACGGCATACAATATCTTCATAACGACTGCATTTTGTGTCGGCAAATTAATCAATTTTAACGAGTATCAATATTATTTTATTGTTTAGTTATGTTAAGAAAATATAAATTAACATCAATAAAAAATTCAGTTAATCCATTTTTAATTTTACTTTATGTATATTTAATATCAACAATTAATTAATAGCCAGTTTGATACCCCATGAAGTCTCTATTTTATCGGATGCTTTGCATAGTCGCCATGCTAACTTTAACATCGTGGGGATTTTTTGCGCATAAAAAAATTAATCATTATGCCGTTTTCGCCCTACCAGCAAAGTTGGCAAAATTTTATAAATCCAATATCGACCTTATTACCGAAAAAGCGGTCGATCCAGACAAACGTTGCTTCACAGATAGCACTGAAGGCCCCAGACATTTTATAGATATGGAGGACTACCTTAAGGAAAGTACAGTTGACTCCATACCGATACATTGGTCGCAAGCCAAAGAAAAATTTCAAGAAAGACAATTGTTAAAAAATGGTATTGTACCCTGGCAAATCAACCTTACCTATCAAAAGCTTGTTAAAGCTTTTCAAGCAAAAGATTATAAACGAATCATCAAACACTCAGCAGAACTGGGCCATTATATTGCAGACGCCCATGTTCCATTGCACACGACTAAAAATTACAATGGACAGTTCACCAATCAACTAGGCATACATGCATTCTGGGAAAGCCGCTTACCGGAAATGTTTTCCGAAAAATACAACCTTCGCGTTGGAAAAGCGAGCTATATCAAAGATCCTCTACAAGAAGCTTGGGTTATTGTTTACGAAAGTAATCGCCTTGTGGATTCTGTCTTAACGATTGAAGCCGGTCTCGATCGTCAATTTAAGGCATCTCAAAAAAAATCATTTATTGAACGAAACAATCAATTGGTATGGACCTACTCTGATAATTATGCGAGAGCCTATCATGAAGCCATGAACGGTATGGTTGAAAGGAGAATGCAAAAAACCATCTTGCGTGTTGCCTCCTTCTGGTATTCCGCCTGGCTTGAATCTGGCCAACCAGACTTAACAAACCTAGAGAAAATAAAAATCATTGACAAGCAGGATCATATTGATATAAGTGGAAAAAAACGCATTGGTCGAGAAGAATGGATGTAAGAAGACTACAAAACATCATCCGGACTACCAGTATTATTCACACCGGACTATTTGTTTTTTAATCTGCTCAGCTACTTTTGCAGCGTAAAATCTATGAAATCATGTTGAATAAGAAAATTACGTTAACAAAGCTTGCATTAGTACTGAGTATAGGAACTGCATCTGCGCAGATTAAAGATACAACGGCTTTGGGCGAAGTCATCATCAATCAAAATCGCTTACAGATCCCTTTTTCAAAACAAAGCAAGAACATCCAAATATTGACGCAGGACGATATCCAGAGACTCCCAAATCGATCGATTAACGAATTACTTACCAACATCCCAGGAGTTGATATCCGTCAACGTGGGCCATTTGGCTCGCAAGCAGATATTAGTATTGATGGCGGCTCTTTTGAACAAACGGCGATCCTACTCAATGGTGTTAAAATCACCGATCCACAGAGTGCCCATCATAACATGAATCTTCCGGTCCCTTTGGAAGCCATCGAGCGTATCGAAATCATTCGAGGACCAGCATCCAGAATTTTCGGCATTAATGCGCTAACCGGCGCCATTAACATCGTAACAAAAAAAATTAAATCGAATCAGATTAGCGCTCAGGTGTATAGTGGCTCCTCCTTCAAAGACAATGAGCAGACAAGTGCAGGTAAGTATTATGGTAAAGGTGTTCAGCTTGGCTCACAGTTCTTAACCAAGCAAACAAGCCACGGTTTATATTTTGGCCACGAAGATTCGAATGGACAACGTTACAATACGGCCTCCAACAATAATAAACTTTATTATGACGGGACATATCAACCGAATACAGCCAATATGATAAAAGCCAATGTTGGCTATATCAACAATCAATTTGGAGCCAATGGTTACTATGCTGCACCGAGTGACAAGGAAGCTTATGAACAGGTTAAGACAGCTTTCGCTTCCCTGCAGTCCAAGCATCAATTAACACAGGCATTTTCCATCAGTCCACGCCTCAGTAATCGCTACAATGAAGATGAATATTGGTATTTGGGCAGAGAAACAACCAAAGGCAGATCCAAACATTACAGCAATGTCTTTGGGGCCGAAATCAATGCTACATTGGAGCAAAGTTATGGTACATTTGGCTTAGGATTAGAAAGTCGATTTGAACGCATCAATAGCACCAGTATTGGCGACCATAACCGGGAGAATTACGGTGGCTACCTTGAATTCAAAACAGAGGCGATCGAAAAACTGATGATCAACTCTGGTGCCTACATCAATTACAACTCAAAATTTGGCTGGCAGGTATTCCCAGGTCTAGATTTGGGATATGATATCACCGAACATTGGAAGATTGTAGTCAACGCAGGTTCTAGCCAGCGGATCCCCTCCTTTACGGATCTTTACACCAATCAGACAGCCAACGTCGGAAACCCCACACTGAGCTCTGAAAATGCCTATCAGATCGAAGGTGGTATAAAATACTTATCCAATCGGATTATTGCTCAAGCGGGCTATTTCCATCGAAGGATAAGCGATTTCATAGACTGGCAAAAAGAGGATGCCGCTACAGGAAGCGGAACGGTCATTCCGTGGAAACCAATAAATATTGGAAAAAACAAAATTGATGGATTCAATGCTTCATTCCGATATAATATCAATGATCCCAGCGCCACAACACGATACTTTACAACGCTAAGTTATAATTATCTCAACCCAAGCATAACATTAGCAGATGGGATACTATCCAAATATGCTATTGAGAGCCTAAGGCATCAAGTTATTGCCAACTTTACCATAAACCACAAGAACTGGATGTTAACTTCTGCCAACCGCTTTAATGAGCGTATCAGTTACAAATCTTATTTCATCGCTGACGTAAGAGGATCGTACCAACTCCACGACTTAAACATCTTTGTGGATGTTCAAAATATATTTGACAAGAGCTATATAGAAGCTGCGGCCGTTCCAATGCCCGGTCGTTGGTTTAGTATCGGTGCAAAATATAAACTGAACTATTAAACCCAATGGTGAAATCAATAGTCTTCCGATTTCGCTATTCTCGAAAAAAAAGTCCCAAATGGAATGACCATTTGGGACTTTTCATTGTGCCATCGACACATAGAAGCATGTACCATGCCCTATTTAAGAAAACGCCAATTATAAAATAAGTTACTTTTTCTTGGGAAGAACAGATATAATTCCTCCAATTAAATGTTTTTGAAACTCAGGTTCGTCATAGGACTCATCGGTATGTCCAAGCCCAGTATAGAAGACTTTCCCTCCATCGTAGCTCTGGGTCCAGGAAATTGGGTGTTGATCACCCATTTTTCCACCTTGGTAGCTTTTTTCATCCAAGTTCATCAACACATGCAATCCATCCTTCACGTCCTTGAAATTATACCATTCATCTTTGTGCCACCAGATCGGATCGAGATGCTTGGTGGCCGGATGTTTTCTATCCAGCACATCAATTTTGGCTTTTTGTACTGCCGGATGAGAGGCAAAATAGGCACCTACAAGGCCGTTATACCATGGCCAATCAAACTCAGTATCCGTCGCGGCATGGATACCCACAAACCCTTTTCCTGATTGGATATACCGCACAAAAGCTTCCTGTTGCGCATTATCGAGAATATCGCCAGTTGTGCTCAGAAAGATAACAGCGTCATATTTTTTCAATCCCTGATCTGTAAACAGAGCAGCATCCTCCGAATGATCAGATTTTATCTTTTCTTTATCTAGCAACTGTTTTAGTACCTGTGCACCCTTTTCGATGCTTCCGTGTCTAAACCCTTTTGTCTTGCTAAAGATCAATACTTGCCTTTGTGCCTGAACAGCAGCTGATATCCCCAGCAGGAGAAACAGAAAAATGAAGATTCTATTCATGATATAAATGGTTATTATAATGATTTAAGTTTAGGTTTACTATCTTCCGCAACGAAATTTACGATAAAAATAGCGGTAAAGGAAAGCCGCGCATTCTCCCGATACACAGCTTTTCTGTTTTATTATTGTGTGATTAGCTCACGATAAAAATCAAGACTTTCAATAATATCTTCCTCAGAAACGTAGATATCATATTGACAACTGCCGATTTGGTCAAGCAATGCGAAACCGATCTGATTGGACAAGTTTTTCTTATCATTTCGCATTAAATCCAACAAAGCTGTATCAATGGATGAATCAAATGTGTAATCGTTAAAATATTTTCTAAAGGTTTGGATCAAATCGTTTAATTCATCCAAAGGCAGACCATTCAATTTATGCGATAGATACCCCTCACAAATCATTCCCGCTGCGATAGCTTCTCCATGTAATAAAGGTGAAGCATCGTTCAACAAAGAGTATCCCTCAATAGCATGACCAATCGTATGACCAAAGTTTAAAATTTTACGTAATCCTTTTTCTTTCGGATCCTCAAGGATAACACGGTTTTTGATCGAAACAGAATGTTTGACCAAAGAATTATCGATTTGATCGATCTCCAAAGTTTTCACTCGCTCATAGTAAGCACGATCGAAGATCAGACCATGTTTGATTACTTCAGCAAAACCTGAGATTAACTGGCGCTGATCTAAGGTTTTCAAAAACTGGCTTGAAATAAATACGGCTTGAGGCTGTGCAAAAGTTCCAATAATATTTTTCACACTGCCCATATCAATACCGGTCTTACCTCCTACCGATGCATCGACCTGGGAAAGTAAAGTCGTTGGAATTTGAATAAAATCCATCCCTCTTTTGAAAGTTGACGCTGCAAATCCACCCATATCGGTTACTACCCCACCACCCAGATTGATCATCAATGAATGTCTATCGGCTCCGAAATCGAGCATATTATGCCATACGCCAATACAGAAATCAATATTTTTATTTTCCTCACCAGGATCTACTTCTATCACATCATAATTCGCTAAATTGGGTAAAGCTTGCTGGAACAGCGGCAAACAATTATCCAAAGTATTGGTATCCACCAATACGATGATCTTTGAGTAATTGCGCTCTGCTAAAAATGCCTCTAAAGAGGCCAACGTATCATCAAAATATACCTGATAGCCCAAACTTTCTATGACTTCCATTCTACGATTCTTTAAGGTTTAAGTTTTCTATTTACCAATATTGTTTAATATTACACCAATTTTATTTGCATACCATCAAATTCAACAACATCTCCTGGTCGCAATTTGAGCCTTTTCCGGTAATCGACCTGCCCATTATACTTTACATACCCTTCCGATACAACCCACTGAGCCATAGCACCATGCTCAACCCAATTTAAAGCTTTAAGTAACTGTATAAGCTGAATATATTCGCCCTCGATTTTAAATTCTTGCATTTCACAAAAATAGTGGTTTCACTGAGGAATACAAGAATTATCATCGTTTTAATGCTTAGTAAATTGCTACATTTGCCTTATTGCAAATAAAGATTATGATTGAGAATTCTGAGCCCAAGACATTATCCTTTGATAATACAGAGATTGCTTTTAAAAGTAAAAGCGATAAGGATTTGGAAAGAGCGTATTGGTTATTCAAAATAATAGCGAATAACTTCTTGACAAAAGTAGGTCCGTCAATGACCAACTTTGCCCTGAACATCGGACTGCCTATCCAAGGAATCATCCGCAAAACAATCTTCAAGCATTTTTGTGGCGGAGAGACCATTGAAGGTTGCGAAACAGCGATCAACGAATTGGGAGAGAATGGTGTAGGGACAATATTGGATTATTCCGTTGAAGGAGAAGAAACTGAAAGTGCATTTGACGCCTGCTGCAACGAGGTATTACGCACCGTAGTCGCGGCCAGTAAAAACAAGTACATTCCATTTTCAGTATTTAAACCAACTGGATTGGGCCGATTTGAACTGTTTGAAAAAGTCAATGCAAAAGAAACCTTGACAGAAAGTGAACAAGCAGAATACCAACGTATGTTGGATCGTACCGATCGCATCTGTAAAGCTTGTCATGCAGCTGGTGTAAAAGTTTTGGTAGATGCTGAACATTCATGGATTCAAGATGCAATTGACGATATCGCTCGTGAAATGATGGAAAAATACAATATGGAAAAACCAATTGTATATAATACTTATCAATTGTACCGTAGTGATAAGTTGGCATCTTTGAAAGCTGACTTTGAATATGCAAAAGTTAGAGGGTTTCACATGGGTGCTAAGATCGTTCGTGGTGCCTACATGGAGATCGAACGTGCTCGCGCTGCGCAAAAAGGTTATTCCGATCCCATCCAGCCAAATAAAGAAGCTTCCGATAGAGATTATAATGAAGCTATTGAATTCATCTTGGATCATTTGGACAACTTTGGACTAATGGCGGGTACACACAATGAAGACAGTAGCATGCTACTTGCAAAGGAAATTGACAGACGTGGTATCGACAGATCAATCGACCGTATTTACTTTGCACAATTATTGGGGATGTCTGATAACCTGAGCTTCAATTTAGCTGCACACGGCTACAATGTTGCCAAATACATGCCTTATGGACCGGTTAAAGCGGTGATGCCATACCTTTTCCGTAGAGCACAAGAAAATACTTCCGTCGCAGGAGCGACAGGTCGGGAGCTCGGGCTTTTGATCAAAGAAAAACAAAGAAGAAAAGCTAGTCGATAACGACTAGCTTTTTTTATAATTGGCGGGCATCAAGTCCATCACAAAGCACTTCACCCATCGCTCACCTACCCTTCGCACTGTCGAAACAAGCTAATTACAAAATCATTCCATATTCTTGAAACTATTATTTATGTTTGCAAACTTTTCCCTTAAAACAAAGTTCATACTGGAAGGGTGCTCCCCCGGAGCTTAAAAGAATACGATTTGAAATGGAAGAAAAACTTAGATTATTTGATCTTGCACGTCAACAGATGGGCAAATACCCCGATCTTGACATATTTGCACACAAAATAGACGGCAAGTGGAACCACATCAAAACAGCAGATTTTCTTGAACAAGTAGACAGCCTCTCCAAAGGGCTGATTGAACTTGGCGTGAAACCCAACGAGAAAGTTGGTATCATTGCCGGCAGCAGTATGGAATGGCATTTGATTGACTTTGCAATCCAGCAAATTGGTGCAGTAGTGGTCGCCATCTATCCAAATATTACGGATACAGACTATCAATATATCTTTAATGATGCCGAAATCAGGGTTTGCATCGTCAGTAACAAAAGCTTGTACGATCGCCTGATGAATCTAACCGACTCAATCTATACATTGAAGTATATTTTTTGTATCGCAGATCAGGAAGGCACACGTAGCTGGAAAGAACTTAATGATATAGGCTCCAATTGCCCCTTGGAAAAATTATCAGCGCTACGTGATCAGGTTAAACCTGAAGATCTCGCTACCCTGATTTATACTTCCGGTACAACGGGCAAACCAAAAGGCGTCATGTTGTCACACAATAATATCTTTTCTAATGTATTGGGCGCAGCAGAAATTACTCCGTGTAAGGCCTACGACCGCGGATTGACCTTCTTACCACCCTGCCACGCCTACGAGCGTATGGTTTTATATACCTATATGTATCTTGGCTTTACGATCTATATCGCAGAATCTTTTGATAAGATTGGTGATAATCTGAAGGAAGTAAAACCTCATATCATGACCGTTGTCCCGCGTATTCTCGAAAAAGTATATGAGAAAATCATGAAAACAGGCCATGATCTCAGCGGTTTCAAACGAAAAGTATTTGATTGGGCTGTTTCAGTAGCAGAAGAATATGATCCTAACCCAGAAAAACGAAGCTTTGCTTATACGATGAAACTTAAGCTGGCCAAACAACTTGTTCTTAACAAATGGTATGAAGCATTAGGTGGCGAATTGCTTACCGTTGCCTCTGGATCAGCTTCTCTTCATAGTAAACTAACACGTGCTTTCTTAGCCGCAGGAATTCCACTATATGAGGGTTATGGCATGACCGAAGCTTCCCCACTCATTTCAGTCAATCATTATATTAAAGGTATACGCATAGGCACTGTTGGTCTTCCGGTCCGTTTTGTTGAAATAAAACTCGCTGAAGACGGAGAAATATTAGTAAAAGGTCCTAATGTCATGCTGGGATATTATAAGAATAAGGCCGAAACGGATAAAACTATTATTAATGGATGGTTGCATACCGGAGATATTGGAAAGTGGGAAGATGAAAAATTCTTAAAAATCATTGACCGTAAAAAAGAGATGTTCAAAATTTCGGGTGGAAAGTACGTCATACCACAACCTATCGAAACCAAGCTCGTTGAATCTAAATTTATTGAACAAGCAATGGTAATCGGGGACGGAATGAAATTTGCTTCGGCCTTTATTGTACCAAACTATACCCATCTGTTGGATTGGGCCAGAACAGATGCTCCTGAACTTGCAACTATGACGAAAGATGATTTTCTGGCTGACCCTGCCATTGTAAAAAAAGTCAATCAGGAGGTGCGCCGTGCAAACCAGCATTTTGGTAACTGGGAGCAGATTAAGAAACCTATTATTTTAACGGACGAATTTACTATTGAAAATGGAGAGTTAACACCAACCTTGAAAATGAAACGAAAGGTCATTCTCGAACACCATCAAGAAGAATTCAATAACCTCTATCAAATGGAGATGGATTAACCGCCACCAAAATGGAGTTTTAACATAACAGGCTGTATTTACACGAGTAGAATATGAAATTATTAAAGGACAGAATCCATCATGACGGTAAAAGTCTTGCGGGAGGAATACTGAAAGTAGACAGTTTTATCAATCATCAGATGGACCCCGTATTGATGAAATCTATTGCGGTGGAATTTGTCCGCCGTTTTGCTGACCTACCGATCAATAAAATCATTACAATTGAAGCGAGCGGAATTGCCCCTGCCATAATGCTTGGTTACCTGTTAGAGCTACCCGTTGTATTTGTAAAAAAAGCAAAACCTACTACCATGGCTGATATGTATGTAAGCCCGGTGCATTCATTTACCAAGAATAGAACCTACGACATCTGTGTCAGTAAAGAATTTCTTGCACCCGGCGACAACGTTCTTTTTATAGACGATTTTCTGGCCAATGGAAATGCTGCTTTTGGCATGCTCGATCTGGTCCGGCAATCAGGTGCGTCATTATTAGGCATGGGGTTTATTATAGAGAAGTCCTTCCAAGAAGGAGGAAAAAGATTAAGAGAATTGCCTGATTTAAGAATCGAATCACTAGCACGGATAAAGTCGCTTGAAGTTAATAAAGTCAGTTTCGAAGAAGACTAGCAAAAGAAAAGCCTCATCTCCCTAAAGATTGAGGCTTTTTTATTCAAACAACAAGATAAATTCTTTCTAATCCCAACGGTAGTCGTTGTAAAAATCTTCAGGATGTCTGCTAATTGCAACATCTTTTACAATCCGGATATTGGCTGCTCCCAAGTTGACATTTAACATAAATGAAGGTACATTTGCTGAAAAATTCCAACGACCATTGCGCATATACACGTAACCTCCTCTGTAAGGATCGTAGAATGTTTTGTAATCTCTAAAGTATACATGGTGTCTACTATCGTAACGATGTGCACTTGCCCAGGCTGGTGCTCCATGACGGTATCCTTTTCGGTATGACTTAGCTACTTCTTTATGATACTTACGGTCTTCTTTTTCGCGTTTTTCTAAATATTTTCGATATTCCTTATCCCTTTTCTCTTCATATTTTCTACGCTCTTTGTCCTGTTTCCATTCACGTTCATGTCCACGATGTTGAGCCGAAGATTGTTGAGGAGCGATTAAAACCAGTCCTCCAATTGCCAACGCGAAGTATATCATCTTTCTCATAACAGTATAATTTAAATTTAAAAATCAATTCCACTCCGCCTGTGTTCCATTCTTTTTTACAAGCGTTTCTATGGGTATGACTTCAATGTTTGAACAAAGGTTTAATCGGTCGGGATGAATTTAATTTGTGCCGCAATATATAGAATCCATTATTCCAATTTAACGTATCTTTGTACCATGTCAAATACGGGATATATCACTGAAGATACCATTGTTGCATTAGCGACATCTTCCGGAACAAATGGGGCTATTGCTGTCATACGCGTTTCGGGCCAGAATGCCATAAAAATTACGAACGAAATATTTAAAGGAAAGAACCTGCTTCAACAAGCATCACATACCATCCATTTTGGAACCATACGGGATGGCGAAGAGATTATAGATGAAGTACTTGTTTCTTTATTTGTAGCCCCGAACTCCTATACGAGAGAAAATTCGGTGGAAATATCAACGCACAACTCCAAATATATTATTGAGCGCGTTGTAAATTTACTGATCAAAAAAGGAGCACGTGCTGCTCGTCCGGGAGAATTTACCCTACGAGCATTTCTCAATGGCGGAATGGATTTATCCCAAGCAGAAGCAGTTGCTGATTTAATTGCATCCAATTCTGCAGCCTCACATCAAGTAGCCATGCAGCAGATGCGTGGAGGTTTCTCCAATCAGCTCAAATCCCTTCGTGAAGATCTCATTCACTTTGCTTCACTGATTGAATTAGAGCTTGATTTTTCGGAAGAAGATGTAGAATTTGCGAACAGGGATCAGCTAAAAAATCTAATCAACAAAATACAGGTTATTGTTCAAAAATTAATACAATCTTTTGAACAGGGTAACGTCCTAAAAAATGGTGTTCCTGTTGTCATTGCTGGGAAACCGAATGTTGGAAAATCAACCCTATTGAATGCTTTCTTAAATGAAGAACGTGCCATTGTTTCCGATATTGCAGGAACAACGCGCGATACTATTGAAGATGAAATTAATATTCATGGTGTCACATTCCGATTTATTGACACAGCAGGTATACGTGAGACGGCAGATGTTATTGAAGCAAAAGGAGTTGAGCGTACCCGTGAAAAGATGAAACAGGCACGATTGATTATTTATCTTTTCGATCCTACACAGGACAAAGTTGAAGAAGTACAAGCCCAATTACCTGAAATCGAGCGACTACAAATTCCATTTGTCACCATTATCAATAAATCAGATTTGCTTTCTGAGGCGCAAAAAGACGTTTACAAGGTCCTTAATCCGCTCTACATTTCAGCGAAAGAACAAATCGGCGTCGAAGAACTGAAAGACGAATTGATCAATCGTGTACAATTAGGAAATTTAAATACCGATGATGTTATGGTCACCAACATCCGGCACGTAGAAGCGCTACAAAAAACAGCAGATTCGCTGGAACGCGTAATATATGGTATTGACAATCCTGTCACTTCTGATTTCCTAGCAATGGATATACGCCAAGCCTTATATCATCTTGGTGAAATCACGGGAAGTGTTTCGACAGACGATTTATTGGATAATATCTTCTCGAAATTCTGTATCGGCAAGTAAATCATAGTCTTAATGATCGCGTGATACAACAAAGAGCAAGGTCCTACCATGGTAAGATCTTGCTCTTATTAGTGAACAAAAAACATACAAATCCAGCGCAGACCGGAGGCAATAGCTAGTTGGCTTCAAGTTTAATATCACCCGAAATTAGTCCTTCACTTTTTGCCCTTACCCGTATTTTACCTTTGTTTTTGCTCGTGACAATGACCAATGCTTTACCATGAAAAGCATTGCGTAAAGCTGATTGGAAGCTGGTCAGATCAGTCGTATTGCCATTGTCTGTCGCCATAATTTTTGCGCCATCTCCCTCCACCTCAAATTCGATTTTATCGTCTGCATCAGGAACGATCGTACCAAACTCGTCCACGATACAGGCATGTACAAAGGAAAGTTCTTTGTTTGCCGAACTGAAAGTCACGTTTTCTGATGATAATTGTATGCGGTGCGCTTTCGATGCCGTATGGATTGTTTTACTCAGTATCTTCTTCCTTCCCTGATACGAAATTACTTCAATCTTACCAGGTTCAAATTCCACGCCTTTAAATACCAGGTCGTAGCGGTCTGGGTCTTTGGACTGCTCCCCTATCTTTTTACCGTTCAGATAAAGCTCCACCCGGTCGGCCTGATTAAAATACACCACGATATCTACCCGATCACCTTGCTTCCAATTCCAATGAGGCAATACATGTAAGACCGGCTTTTCTGTCCATACGCTTTGATACAGATAGTAGACATCTTTCGGAAATCCGGCTAGATCCACAATACCAAAGTACGAACTTCGTGCCGG
Source organism: Sphingobacterium sp. (assembly GCA_050281725.1). Classification (GTDB taxonomy): domain Bacteria; phylum Bacteroidota; class Bacteroidia; order Sphingobacteriales; family Sphingobacteriaceae; genus Sphingobacterium. The sequence continues at coordinate 25,168 of JBMAAL010000023.1, forward strand.
CCACGTATATGGTGTGGGTTCGCCGAGATAATCAAATCCCGTCCATACATACATGCCCGCAATATGGTCGTACTTTTCCATCAACCTCAAGCTTGTCTGATGATTTGATCCCCAAGGTGTAAATACATTGTCGTAAGCAGATATGTTCTTGTCCTTATTGCCGCCAGAAAAAGGAATATCCCATCGTTCTGGCCACATGCGACTAGAATCATAAGGCACCAAATCATATGTTCCGCGGCTTTCCAATGCCGAGGTACTTTCCGTTACGATAAACTTCTTTCCAGGATGATCTTGTGGGAAGCTTGCCCATTTCTTATGATTATAGTTGTAGCCAATCAAATCTACCGCCGAGCTCATCAGCACCGGATTGGCTTTGGAGAGCTCATTATTGGCAATGGTGGTCGGACGTGTGCCATCCAGACTATCGACAATTGCTGCCAGCGCTATCGGAATCGCTGTACCATCAGTTTTGGAATGCCATTGCTCCTGTGCTTCATTACCCAGGCACCAGATAAACAGCGACGGATGATTCCGGTCCCTTTTGACATGGTCAGCAAAGTCCCGCTTGTACCATTCGTCCCAATATAAATGATAGTCATAGGGATTTTTATGCCCTTTCCAGACATCGAAGGTTTCACTCATCACAACAAAACCCAAGCTATCGCAGAGGTCCAAAAACGCTGGAGCCACAGGATTGTGTGATGTCCGTATTCCATTCACCCCCATTTCTTTCATAATGCGAAGCTGACGTAATGCTGCAGATCGGTTGAATGCCATGCCCAAAGCGCCGAGATCACTATGTAAACAGACCCCACGGATTTTAAGCGGCCTCCCATTGAGTATAAAGCCCTGTTGCTGATCGAAGCTAAAATTACGTAAGCCAAATTTCGTAAGCTGTTCATCTACAACCCGACCATCAACAATAAGTTTAATCTTTGCAGTATATTGATAGGGATTTTCAATATCCCATAAGACGGGATTTTCGAGGACTATCTGCTGATCGAGGGGGTGCAGACCTGCTTTGACAGCGTTCAACGTGGTACGTTTACTCGCTAGAATAGCACCTTGAACTGAAAGCACCTCTGTCAGCAGCGTAATGTTTTTTGATTCCTCAGGGCTATGCTCAATTTCCAGCGAGAGATCCACGACAGCGCTTTTCTCGCTGAGCTGCCCAGCTCTTACGAAAGTACTGTTAGTTCCTATGCTGACTGGATTTCGGCTGATTAATTTAACATCCCGATAGATACCCGAACCCGAATAAAAACGCGAGTTGGGCTGATTCTTATTGTTTACTTTTACTGAAAGCAGGTTGTCCCTACCATCCCAATATAAATAAGGGGAAAGCTCATATTCGAATCCGATATAACCATTGGGTCTTTTTCCTAAGAAATGCCCATTGATCCAGACTTCACTGTTTTCGTATACACCTTCGAATGCAATAAATATCCGTTGCCCTCGCTCAGACTGAGCCAACCTAAAAGATTTTTGATACCAACCAACGCCACCATCGAGGTAAGCAGCCCCGCTACCTGCAGGGCTGTTTTCACTAAATGGCATTTCGATGCTCCAATCATGCGGCAGATCGAGCTTTCGCCAGCCCTCTCCTTTTCGTCCATTGCTATATTGCTGGATGCTGTCCAGTTTAAACCACCAGCCCCCATTAAAATCAATAACCTTTCTGGACTGTCCACTTAAGGAGCCCGTAGTCGCCAATAACAGGAAGAGCAGGATCATCATTCGGCTATATCCTGTGTGAAATAGTCGCATCAACATAGGCTTATTTAGTCTTATTGGCATCCGAGGTATCTTCGGTCAAACTCTCCTTGTAGGTCTTGCTGATAAAATTAAAGGTCAGCATGGCAGCTCCGTCATTCGAAAGCACGGGATCCCGCAATACCGCCAGTTGCATCGTATTCTCGGTCAGCGACATAATACGGACATCGCCCCAGTCGACGACGATCCCGTCTTGTGGTTTACCATGTAAAGGCGAAGCCCCGGTCATGCGGATGGTTTTCTTTTCGGTATCGATATTAAAAGTTCCCTTCTGCACTTTGCCCAGCATGGCATGATTCACATTTATGTTTGCGCCGCCTTTCAGATCAAAAGTCATACTTCCATAATCGCCTGCCGGCATAAGCCAGCTATTGCCTTTCCAATCAGGCTCCCAGCTCCAGCTATCGCTGTTTAAGGGTTCAGCTGTTTTGTTGATACTGCCCCACCAGTCACCGGTGCCGTAAAAATACAGCGGACCTTTAAAGTAACGGGAGATACCGTCAGCGTCTAGATCGAGATACCAGGTTTTCTCTTCCCCAGCCCCGCCCGTCAATAAGGTCCAGGTCTCGTCACTGATAAATTCGGCATACATTTGATCGATTTTAAATGTCACAGGCTCGCCGTAGACGATGCCACCACGCGTCTCAACACCAAATTTGACCGTGTACTCACCAGGGAAAGGCATTTTCAAGGTCACCTTTTTTTCCTGGCTCCGTCCTTGTGGATGCTCCCACAATGCAGTGTATTTTGAATCCATCAAGCTGGTTAAATACACAATATTGGGATTATTGGCGTCGTGTTCAACGGTAAAGGCTTTTCCCTTCTCCAACTGTGCCGATGTGACATCGATGTCTCCCAGCGTATAATTCTCGGGAGAACAGGCTCCAAAGAGTACCATCGCCGCAAAAAAGCATATGGCATAGGTGAATATCTTTTTCATATTTGTCTATTTATAATTCAACTAATAGTGAGGCCTAGTATACCTGTGTTTAGTTCCATCCAGCATTTTGTTTCAGTACACCATTGGATAAGGTAATCTGCTTGTTTGGTATTTGCATAAACCCCTTCGTTGTCAAAAAACGCTCTTTCGTCACGGTGACCTTCTCCGGCACAGATCCACTGAGCACATCCTCTGTTGTTTCCAGTGTAGCGGCGGCATTATTGAGCCCCTGCCGCAATACATCCCAATAGCGGATACCTTCAAACGCAAATTCAAATTTTCTTTCCTTCAGAATATTGTTTTTTGAAACTGCTAGCGACACAAAATTGGTCTTGTACGCTCTTTTCCTTACTTCGTCAAAGTATTTCTGTGCGTTTGCGGAACCGAGTTCTGCCGCCATAAGCAAGACATCGGCATAGCGGATGACAAAGTAATCCTGGTCTTGGGACAGTTGCATATCCTTATCCCCACCTGTATTGGTGGTGCCATCCGGCAATGCCGTGGGGGCGTATTTTTTTATGGTGTAACCTGTATACTCACGCTGATCTTTCAGGTCAAATCCCGTGATGTTCTCGCCATCGATATCAATAATTGAGGCGGTTTTGCGCGTATCCACGTTGTCAAACTCATTGAAGAACTTTTTGCTTACTGTACATGCCCCCCATCCTTGGCCATAAGGCGACCAGTTTTTACCACGCAAGCCCAGAAAGACGACCCAACGGTTGCCATCGATATACCCGCTATAATTCGAAGTATTGTTGAATTTCTGTGCAAACACCACCTCAACATTTCCCTTACCGGCATATTTGGAGATGTCTAGTGTATTATTGCTTGCATTGGGGATATAACTCGCTGCCGGCCACAGATTCTTGAAATCTGCTACCAACGCAAACTGGCCGCTGCTAATAACCTCTTCCAGTCCCGCCAGGGCTTCGGCTTTGGAGACACCGATATCTTCACTGCCGTAATAGCCTGAATAAAATAGATAAACTCGGGCTAGTAACGCTTTGGCAGCAAATGGAGTTGCCCGACCATCATTGGTTGCCGCAGCTGACTTGGGGTAAGCTGTTGCTGGGATATTGGCAGCCGCAAATTTAAGGTCTGAAACAATCAATTGATAAATCGCTTTGGGGTCCGACTGTGGGATATTCTCATTGGTCGGGCTCGTTAGCAAAGGGATGTTTTCGAATAGACGGACGAGATCAAAGTACATGGTGGCCCGCAGGAATTTCGTTTCCCCTTCGATACGTGCCCGCGCTGTTGTGTTGCCTGAAAAATCAGTACCGTCCAATTTTCCCAAAAGTGTATTGCAGCGAAAAATTCCCGCATAGTAATCAGACCAGGTACCATCAAAGATATTATTGTCCGATTGGGATTGCGCAATATCAAAACGGTCTATTGCCTGAAAAGCGCGACCGTCCGTTGTACCAGTTCCGCCAAAACAATTGTCGCTTGCCACTTCTGCAGTGATATAGAATGCCTGACTCCCATTGGAAGTCGTCCGTTGATAACCATCATAACAACCGACCAAAGCCATGTCAGCATCGGCTACCGTTTTATAAAAATTGCTTTCCAAAACGCTTGTCATCGGTTCGACATCCAAAAAGCTGGATGAACATGATCCTAAGATTAAGGACCCAAATAACATGGAATGATAGATATAGCTCGTTTTTTTCATGATTTTTTGTGTTTAGAATTTAACATTTAGGCCAAATAATACAGTCCTTGGTCTTGGATAGTAACCGAGGTCGATACCCGATACCCAACCATCTGTTCCATAACCGATCTCGGGATCCATCCCATCATATTTGGTGAACGTAAACAGGTTTTGACCCTGTACGTAGAAGCGGATCTGATTAGCATACTTCCATTTTATCAGCTTCGACAGATCATAACCTAAGGTCACATTGCTGATCCGAAGAAAGTCTCCATCCTGAATATAAAGGTCTGAAAACTGCCAATTGACATTGGTTTCCGTAACACGGGGGATTGTACTGGAAGTACCCTCTCCGGTCCATCGGTCTAATATTCTTGTAGTATAGTTTGCTTGTTTATTGGCATGATTGCGATAAGACTGTACAATTTTGTTTCCAAGGGAACCGTAGGCATTTACCGAGAAATCAAATCCCTTATAATCCAGTCCAATATTAAATCCATAGGTAAAATTAGGCATGCCCACGCCCAGATTTGTCTTATCCGAGGCATTGATAATACCATCGCTATTCTGGTCTACATATTTCACATCGCCCGGTTTTACATCCGCTTGAAGGATACCTTTCCCTGCTGTTTTCCAGGCATCGATCTCGGCTTGGTTCTGGAATAGACCGTCTGTTTTATACCCCCAGAAGTAGCCAATCGGCAGACCGTTTGCAGCACGGTAAAATTCTTCCGAATTATCGTATAACATGGCTGTCTGTCCGTGGATAATTCCATCTTCGGTAGGTATCTGTCCCACCTTATTTTTGTTATAGGCTCCATTTACCCCAAGGCGATACTTGACTTCATTGATCTTATCCGCCCAATTTAGTCCCAGCTCCACCCCTGTATTCTTCACGTCACCACCATTGATAAAAGGGGGCAACGTTCCGGTTGTCGCCAAAACAGGCGCTGTAACCAACCAATTCTTCGTCTTTTTGACATAAAAGTCGGCAACAACATCCAGACGGCTGTTCGCAAATTTGGCATCAAATCCGATATTGGTCTGTTCGGAAGTTTCCCAGGTCAGATTCGGATTGGATAAGCGGCTCGGATAAGCCCCGGCAATATTATTGTTGCTCGTTCCAAAAACATAATGTGCGCCGGGGTTGGACGATGTAATGCCTGTTGAGGTACTGATGGGTGCCGCATATTGAAAATCAGCGATATCCTGATTACCCACTTGCCCCCATGAAGCACGGAGTTTAAAGAAGTTTACAGCCGCTAAATGTTCTTTAAAAAACTCTTCCGAAGAAATTACCCAGCCTGCCGATACCGAAGGGAAATATCCCCAGCGGTTGCTGCGCGAAAATTTAGAAGATCCATCTGCACGCAATGTAGCATTCAACAGGTACTTTTCCTTATAGTTGTAGCCCAGCCGCCCAAAATAGGATACCCTACGCGTGATGTTCTCTGGTTTTCCAGACACGGTACGCGTTTCGACGACATTACCTTTTTCATCCAGGTGTGCCTGGCCTGTGGTATTGTCCAGATAAGCATGTGCAAAATCATTGAACTGCGAAAGTAGATTCCAGTTGGACCCCGAAAGGTAAGTTCCCTGGTAACGTAGCGATTCCATACCGACCATGGCCGAAAAACGATGATCCGTATGGATATCAAAATCATAGGAAACTGTATTTGTCCAGGTCAGCGTATGACCTTTGCTCATGTTCTGTGAGGTCGTTGTATGATCTTGGTTGTAGGTATAGATAGAGAAGCGGTACAGGGGTGTAAAACTTCTGTACTCCGAAGCATAATAGTTGAATCCCAGTAATGAACGGACCTTTAAGCCTTTGATCGGCTCGATCTCCGCAAATACATCCGCCAGTAACTTTTGACCATCATTGGCATTATTCGAATTGGTCATCATCACCCCATATGGATTGCTGTCCCCATTGTACCAAGGTGAATTGGAGGTATCATTGAAAGGACTTCCGTACAAACCATTGTCCGAATACACCGGTGACAAGGGCGAAGTCGCAAAAGCACCGCGTAACGTATTATTGTACTGGTTGCCGACACCGATGCCTCGATTTTTGATGTAGTTAAAGTTGAGGTGCTGACCTATTTTCACAAAGTTATCGAAGAGTTTATGTTCCGAGTTCGTACGGAAACCATAACGCTGGTAGTTGGAAACGTCTTTACCACCGACAATCCCCTCCTGACCAATATAATTCATCGATAAGGCATAGGTGGATTTTTCATTGCCGCCGGTCAGGGCAACATTGTAATTGTCCATTTTTGCATTATCCTTAAACATGTAATCTAGCCAATTGGTATTGGCCAGGCCGTCCATGCTGTTAAAATCAATCGCCGCGGCCCCCGAATTCAGCGATTGTTCATTCATGATCAGCTTGTACTGATCTGCATCCAGCAATTTCGCTTTACGCGAAACATTCTGAATGCCCGTATAGCCATCAAACGAAAGCACATTTTTGCCCGCAGCCCCCATTTTGGTGGTGACTAGGACAACCCCATTTGCAGCCTGCGAACCATAGATGGCGGCCGAAGCTGCGTCTTTCAGTACGTCAATAGATTGGATATCGGCCGCATTCAAGACCGAAACATCCCCTCCCGGGACGCCATCAATCACATACAGGGGTCCGGAATTGCCGATTGTCCCCAATCCGCGGACGACAACTTTCATATCCGCTCCCGGCTGACCAGAAGTTGATGTAATGGATACACCGGGTGCTTGTCCCTGGAGCGATTGCAGTGGGTTCAACTGATTGCGTTTCTGCAATTCTTCACCCTCCACCTTCAAATTGGCCCCTGTATTCAATTTTTTCTTTTGTACACCGTAGCCAATGACCACGACTTCTTCAAGATCGGAAGCTTGTGGGCGCAGGCGGATCACCATATTCTGGCCAGTCACTGTAGTTTCTTCGGTTTTGTACCCCACGTAAGTAACGATCAATACTGTCCCTGTGCTGGCCTTCAGTGAAAACTTGCCCGACTCATCACTGCTTGTTGAAATCTTCTGATTCTTTACTTTGATGCTCGCTCCCCCGATCGGCAAGCCTGAATCAGCCGAAACAACCGATCCTGTAAAGGACTGTGCCCAGACCAAAGAGGTCACACTGGTCATGACCACGACGGCCACACCCCTGCTCAACAATTGTTTGCTTATCATATGTCTTGATTTATAAATTGGTTTTTACTTATTTTAATTTGATCTGTAAGGCTTTCCCTGTATAGGTTACTGCTGTTGATTTTTTTGATGAAACATCCAGTCCGACTGCATTCCTGTCGCTGACAAAAATGACATTAAACTTTCTTTTGGTCAGCATGCCATCGAAATCACCCTGACGGTTGGCCACTGACAGCGTTTTTGCCGAATTGTCATAACTGAAATCAATGCGGCTATACTTCCCTTTTTCATAATTATAGTTGCTTCCTTCGTCTTCATAGAGTGAAAATTGGCCGTTTGCTCCCGCATAGATATAAAGATCCAGCACATCCGGCTTTTTCTCGGCCGTATACTGCATGACCGGTCCAATAGGCAATATTGCTCCGGCTCTGACATAAACAGGGATACGCTCGTATGGTGCTGCAATAAGCAGATCCTGCCCGCCTGCTACCATCTTGCCACTGTATAGATCATACCAGCTGGCTCCTTTTGGAAAGTGTATCTTGCGTGAGGTCGCTCCTTTTTCTGTGACTGGACTGATGAGCAAGGATGGTCCCCAAAGGTATTGATCATTGCTGTCGAATCCATCTTTGTCCTGCGGGAAATCCATGGCAAGTCCACGTATCATCGAATAGTCTTCAAAAAAAGTCTTTGCCGCTAGACTGTAATTATAGGCCAGTAATTTATACCGTAGATTGATTGCATAGGTCATGCTTTTATAGGCCGGATGATCCGCAGGAGCAATATTGTATGGCTCGCGATATGGGAATTGTCCATGCGCCCTAAACAAAGGCAAGAATGCCCCGTATTGGTACCAGCGGCTATTCAGCTCGCGCCACTCCTCCAAGTCCGCCGCATTAGGTTTGTGAAACCTGTTTTCAACCAAAAAGCCCCCGGCATCCATTGTCCAGTAGGGTGTACCGGACATCGAGAAATTGATGCCACCGGCAATCTGATCTTTCATGTCATGCCATCTCGAAGCAATATCGCCACTCCAGGCCGCTGCAGCATAGCGCTGTTGCCCTGCAAAAAAAGACCGTGTCAAAATAAATACCCGTTTGTTAGGATCTGTTTCACGCTGCCCCTCATAGATACCCTTGGCATTTTGCAAAGGGAACGCATTATAATAGCGAACAGATGATCCTATACTCGGCTGAAAGACCGATTTACGCTCATCCAGATCAATATTGGAATGAATATCTGGTTCGCTGGCATCCATCCACCAGGCATCGATCCCAATTTTGAAAAGATTATTGTCCAACAATTTCCAGAACCCATCGCGTGCCGCTTTGTTGAAAGGATCATAAAATGTCGAGGTATAGCCCTTTCCGATCCAATCTTTACGGCCATCATAAATATTTCGTGGATAGATCCAATTGTTGGCTTTAAATTCTTGGTATACGGAAGACTCTTCATTGATTTTGGGCCAGGCCGAAATCATGATCTTAAAGTGCTGATCATGCAGCTTCTTCACCATGGCCTGAGGATCTGGAAAACGCTTTACATCAAATTTCTGACTCCCCCAGTCGTTTTCAGCCCAGTAAGACCAATCCTGTACAATATTGTCGATCGGAATCTTGCGTTTGCGAAATTCAGCCGCGACCTCCTCAATTTCCGCTTGTGTCTTGTAACGTTCTCTGCTCTGCCAAAATCCGAAGCTCCAAATCGGCATAATCGGTGCCTTGCCGGACAAATGGCGATAACCTGCAATGACCTCATCCATTGATGCCCCTTGAACAAAGTAATAATCAATGGCATCTCCAGCTTCTGAATTAAAGGAAAATAAGTCTTTACGCGCTTCTGGGATGGGACTCTGCCAGTTTAAGGTAAAATAAGATTCACCTCCATCCGGTATCCATTCCATTCGGATCTGGTAAGTTTTATCTTTCTGCAGGTCTCTTTCAATCTCAAAGGTGCCCGCATTCCAGGATTGCCGCCAGCGGTCAGCGACCTGCTCCCCATCAATCCAAACTTTCATATAACCCGAATATTTAAAATGCAGCACATGTTTGCCTGTGTAGGGCGAAGAGAAGCTTCCGGCATAGATGACCTTGCTGTCTGCCAGCTTTACATCCTTTGGAAACTTGTGCTGATCCGTTAGATAGCCATAGTCGATGATCGATTCCGGACGGGATAGGTAAACCTCGTCGGCCTTATTCCGATTCACATAGGTTGCTGTGAGCCAGCCCGGTTCACCTTCTTTTGACAGCAGCTTAAAAGCGTTTAAGGGCAACAATGGTCTTACGTCGCCCGCTTTTGTAATGGAGTAATTGTGCCATAAGATGCCATAGTTGTTAGTGGACAGTAAAAAGGGTATTCCGATTTCTGTATTATACTGCAACAGCGAAACCTGTTTGCCACGATTATAGTTCATCACCGCATTCTGATGTTGGCCGAGTCCATAGATCCCTTCCTCAGCATTGACAATAAAGTCTTGGTTAATGTGGTAAAATGCATCACCTTGATAACTATTGGCTAAGAAAGAATTTGAATTCCGCTTTGCTTCTTTAACGATCGATTGCCCCTTAAGATCAAAAAACTCCACTTTACCATTCATCAAAGAAACCACTGCCTGCATATTGGCCGTTTGTACATTTACCGTCGAGTCGGTCGAGCTTACCGCTAAAGATTTCACTTGTCGACGTAATGAATCGACGATGACTAAGCTTGTTTTGCTCGGTAAGGCGGCCCCCGTAGGAATAGCTGTGACACGCACGATCTTATCGGTCACGACATCTAAATAGACATCCTGATCAATGGAGGTTTCCGAATTTTTGAAGCTGACCTTAATACCGGTAGACGTTTTTTCATAATGAGCTTTATTGCTTTGGCCGAATCCCTGCTGCACCATTGCGAAGAGCAGCAAACCACTTAAAGCATACGTTAAGTTGCGCATTTAAATAAGATTTATTGGTTACTATATTTCCCTTGGTTATTACCTGTCCCTTCCTTTTGAAAGAACAGATCAAATATAGTGTGCAACCGGTTGTATTGAGGTTATGATTTGTTAACTTTTAGGGGTTGTTTTGTTAACATGCGAGGGAATACCTATAGATATAAATATATCCAAAATATTGTATTACAAACTTTTACGGTAAAAAGATGGTAGATTACCAAATGTAGATTTAAAATATTTGCTGAATTGTTTCGGATTTCCGAATCCCACTTCATACGCAATTTCAGCTATCGATAATTTCGAGTTCTGAACCAGATGCATAGCACGTTTGAGCCGAATATGCCGGATGTATTCCATCGGTGAATATCCTGTGATGGCAAGCACCTTTTTATAAAGCCCTACGCGGGTGAGATTCATTCTTTTGGCAAGCAGTTCGACAGAAAGCGAAGAGTCGCTGAGATCCTGTTCAATTTCCTTTACCAGCGCACGGATGAATTGTTCATCAGCAGATGCGATATCGGGCTGCGCCAGATTAACATTAATCTGTTTTTTATACCGTTTTACCATTGTCTGCTGTTGATTGAGTATCTGCGCTAATTTTGAACGCAGCAGATTGATATTAAAAGGCTTGTTGATATAATCTGTAGCACCCGACTGCAAGGCTTCCAGTTCAATTTTCTGATTGACTACCGCGGTTACAATCAGCACAGGGATATGGACCAGCTTGGCCTGGGCTTTTATAAAGCGACAAAATTCCAGTCCGCTCTCTCCAGGTAGGCTGAGATCGGTGATGATCAGATCGACCTGTTGCTTGCTTAGGATCAATTTTGCGTCACTGATACTTTGTGCAGCGTGGATTAGGTAGGCTGAACTCAGGCTCCGCTCCAGGTAATGGAGGAAGTCAATATCATCTTCGACCAATAAAATAGCGGGTTTATCCTGCTTATTGCTTTCGACGGGATCAGCACTCGCTTCGGCCTTATTTATGGGCAGCTGAACATTAAAAATCGTCCAGTGCACATTGCTGCTCAGCCTGATATTTCCGCCCAAGAATTCGACATAGTCTTTGACAATAGATAGCCCGATTCCCGTACCCTGATTCAGTTTTCCATTTGGCACATCCAGTTGTACGTAACGTTCAAAAACGCGGGCTTGTAGGTTTTCGGGAATCGCTATCCCCTGATTGTGAACTTCAATACGCAGTATCTTTCCTGTTTCTTGTTCAGTGATCTCGGCATTGAATGCCACAATGCCGGATACCGGGCTAAATTTGATCGCATTTGACATCAGGTTGAAAATAATGCTTTCCAGTTTATTTTTGTCAAACCAAGACGGATATGTGTCTGGAGCGATATTGACCTGCAGGGAGATCTGATTGCTTTTAGCTATTCCTGCAAAGGCATCGAGCTGTTCGCGGATAAATCCCATGAGATCCCCATACTCTTCATTCAGTTCAAGCTCACTTTTCTCCAATTTTCGAAAGTCCAGCAGCTGGTTGACCAATTTAAGCAGGCGGTCTGCATTCTTCTTGATTAAGTTTAGGTCGGCTTTTTTTTCTGGATGCTGTTCTTCATCCAACAGTTGCTGCGCTGGAGTTAGAATCAAACTGATCGGAGTCCTGAATTCATGACTTATATTGGTAAAGAAACGTGTTTTCAACGCATCCAGCTCCTTTGCCTGTGTTGCCTGTTCCTGGGCGAGGTAGAGTTGATTGCGCGTCTTGACACGTAGTTTTGTCAAATAAAAATAAGCCCATAGGACGATCAGTATCAGACTGGCATAGAAAAGAAAGGCCCAGGCAGAACGCCAAAAAGGTGGCTGTATATCTATTGTCAGGAGCAGTACGCCCTCCGACCAGCTATTCGAATCGATGGCATGCCGAATATACAAGTTGTAGCTGCGGGTGTCTAGATTGGTGAAATTAGCGCGCATGGTTCCCGGTTCAAAATCAAACCATTTATCACTTAGACCAGCAAGCTGATATTGGTAGAGTCCATTATGCTGTTGCAGGTAGTCGAAGGTAGAGAACTCCAGCGAAATGGCATTTAGATTGTACGGGAGGCTCAGTTCCTTGAGATTATTCAGGGCTTGATTGTAAATGACCCGACCCGAAAATTCATCACCAACGGCTACCCGCTTGTTGAATAAATAGAGATTGGACAAAAGTGGTAAGACCAGCTCACTTTCGTTGCTAATTTTGGTAGGGTCGATAAAATTGAACCCCTTTGGCCCACCAAAGACAAGTCTTCCGTCCCGCATTTTTAAAGCGGCGTTTTCATTGAACACATTCCCCTGAAGGCCCGATTCCTGTGTAAAATTGCGGATGATAAACTTCTCTGCCTGTCCATTGCCGACAATCGCCGACAGTCCTTTGTTTGTTGTAGCCCAGATTCCCCCTTGATTATCGACCAAGAGCGCCAAGATCGCATCGTCGCTAAGTCCATCCTGCTGTGTGAGATAGCTTATTTTCGTACCGTCAATTACATGCAGCCCCTCTTGTGTTGCTACCCAAATACGACCAGTTTTGTCCTCTTTAATATCATAAATCAGATCATTCATAAGTTTCATGGGCGAACTGGATGTATTGATATAGCTAATCTTGTCGTCGGGAGCCAACAATGCCAAGCCTGTAGCTGTGCCGATCCAGAGCCGTTTTTTTGAATCCTCAAATAAGACAGAGATATAATTGCTGTTGATGGTTTGGCCCTGCCGAGTATACGTTCTCGAAAACTGTTCTGTCTTTTTATCAAACAGGTACAAGCCGGCACTTAGGGTTCCTATCCAAAATCGATGTTGACTATCCTCATAGATCTCCCATACACTATCGTCGTTCAACTTTCCAGGCGCCGGGTCACGGTGGAAAACTTTAAAACTTTTACCGTCGAATCGACACAAACCGCCTCGATAAGTTCCGATCCACAGTCTGTCTTCCGTATCCAGCAATAAGGAAACAATCACGTTGCTGCTCAAACTATTGGGATCCTGAGGATCATGCAGATACTGCGTAAAGGTTTTCTGACTAATATCATAATAAAGCAATCCTCCACCATTTGTCCCGATCCAGAGATTACCCTTTCGATCCTGTACAAACTTATTGACATCGTCAAAGGGAAGTGATTTAGGAAGCCCCGGATAGTTCCTGATTAAGGAGAATAACAACAGGTTGGGATGATAATAGCTGATGCCACCTTTATAGGTTCCCGCCCATATGATACCTGACTTATCCCGATATAAACAAGTTATACTATTGTAAGGCAGACTCCGTAAGTCATATTTATCATTGCCAATGATTTCAATACTGTTCGTTTTCTTATTGTAGACATTGATACCACCATGATCTGTGCCTAGCCAGAGCTGTCCTTTATCGTCTTGAACGATATTGCCTACAAAGGGATTGGATAGTTCTTTTTGAATATGCCGAATTACCCCATCTTTTGGGTCAAGCCAGTATACGCCAATGGGAACATCCTTTGAGAAGATCCATAAGATACCTTCCTGATCCGCAAATAGATTATAATTTACCAGCTTATTGCTGATCGGCAATAGACTGGTTTTAGTACTTCGCAATGATTTGGTATCAATGTGGCCCAACAGGCCATTTTCGTAAATTACCCAGATCGTGTGCCCCTGCCCGGCTATCACATCAGCAATTCGGTTGTCTTTGGTCAGCTGCGGTACAGTACGATAGGTTTTCTTTAGGCTATCGTACAAGATCAGCGAACGATCGCTATACAATAATGCAAAAGTCTGCCCTTCCAGCAACCTTACCGTGTGTACGTCTTTGACGGGCAACTTTAAGCGGGTCAGTATGGAATCAAGCTGCTGGAAGATAATGCCTGAGTGCTGATCATACACATTCATCCGGTTACTGGTACGAATCCATACATTGCCTTCTGGCCCCTCAAAGATCTCGGAAATCACATTTCCACTTAGGCCGGTACGTTTATTGGCGGAATAGCGAAAATTTGTGAATTGCGCCCCATCAAATCGGCTTAGGCCAGATTCGGTACCAAACCAGAGGTAATTGTACTTATCCCTGAGTGCGCAATTGACATGATTATGGACCAGGCCCTGGTCAGAAGTTAAGGTTTTAAACGCATAGGTATTGACCTGGCTCCAAACTGACGATTGCCCTAAGAAAAGGAGAAGAAAGAGTTGGAGATACGCGAATAAAAAAGACTTAAGCTGCTGCATTGGTTATCATCTCCCCAATGATACAAAAATTGCGCAAATACAGCAAATCAAGTTGCTATTAATATAAGCTTTAGCATGAGCCCCATATTTTTTATCCTATAAATCATGTTACCACATTGAGATCAAGTTCGTGGATTAAACCTGAATAACACCATTTTTACAGGGATATAGCTGGGGGTTAACAGGGGGTTTACCCCTGTTAACCCCCTATTAACCCCCAGTCAAACCCCTACTATTGTTAGAGCTGGTATAGATTAATTAATACGTTTAACCACTCTGAACAGCAGCTCAAATCCAGAATAAAAATTGACTTATAAGGAAGAAATTGACAGTGTAAAAAAAGCAGAACAACGCTACATAGAACGTGCAACATTAATCATAGAAGGTAAAAATTAATACAATTGCCCCGATCAGTTTCGACAAATGATTCCTTTATTGAAATTGTTTAGGTCTATCTTTTTCTGCAGCTCTTGCGGCAATCTCATCAATGCGTTTTTTGCGGGTATCTGGTCTTTTGGCGAGAACAATCCATTGCAACATCATTTTTCGTACTGATTTACTCAGCCCAAGAAAATAATCTTTTGAACCAGCATAATGTTGAAATGCTTCATCCAGATCCTCGGGAATAATTAATTCTTCCACACTGTCCAAAATTGACCAAGAGCCATTTTCTTGTGCTATTTTTATAACCGCGTAGCCCGCTGGAGCCATCAGATTCGCATCGATTAGTTTTTTAACTTTTTCTTTGTTAATTCTAGACCACGTGCTCTTTGGCTTTCTTCGACTAAATAATTGCATAAACGAATAGGTATCAATCGGCCTCCTCGTGCTATCAATCCAGCCAAAACACAAAGCTTCATCCACCAGCTCAGTCCAACTGACTACTGGTAGATTTGATCTTTTAGTATTACAGATCACCCAAATTGATTGTGCTATTTGATGATTGTTTTCGAGCCAAAACCGCCACTCTTCCTTTGTGTTCAGGTAAATAGTGACTTTTTCTTCTGCATGGTGTTTAATCATTGTTTTTGTCTAGTGGAATAGATCGAATTTATCTATTGTGAAAATACAACTTTTTCGAATACTAATTATCACTGTTTTCCAAAACTATATGGACAAGCTCAGCACATTGTAAACCCAAATTGTTCACCAACACTTTCATTCTTAAATTCTAAGAATGTATCTTTTGGGAACTAAGAGAAGTATGACGAGTAGAACAATCTGTACTACAGATTACAAAAAACACGCCCACTTTTCCTCACCTACCAAATGATCACTCTTCGTAGGCGCAAAATCAATAGCGTCAAATAGGTTAAAAAAAACAGCAATAACCTAAACCTTTCATTCGCTAAGCGTCACAATAGCCAATTTACGGTATTACAATAAGCTAAAAGATCGATAGTTTATATGTGTTGGCAGTCATTTATAATTCGTTAGGGATCCATCAATTTACACAAACGTTTGTGTATTCATTTTATTTGAATCTCCAATCCATTCTCCGTATACTCGTGATAACATTATAATCAATTATTCAAGGCTAACGTTCAAGGGTACCCCCTGGACAAACAATAAGACAGCATGACAAGAACAAGTTTTTTGTATTCTTATAGAAAGATATTTTAAAACGCTATAAAAAATGAAACAGATTGGTTTAAAAATCAAACGGGAATGGAAATTTCTTTCCATATTCGTCATATGCTCTTTACCCAGCTTATTCAGCATGGCACAATCCAACACGCCAGTTCTCTGTATTGGTATCATGGCCGATATGCAATACGCAGACAAAACAGACCACGGTAGCCGGTTCTACCACAATTCTTTAATGAAAATCGATACCGCTGTAGACTTCTTCAATCGCAATAAGGTCGATTTTACATTGATTCTTGGTGATCTTGTCGATGAAGGCCCAAAAGATCTGCCAGTACTGTTAGAACATCTCTCCCCTTTAAAAAAAACGACTTATTTTCTACTTGGAAACCATGACTATGTCAACGTATCCAAACCAGATCTTCTGCACACAACTTTTGGGATGCCAGCTAAATACTACGCATTTACAAAAGGGAAATGGCGATTTATTTTCTTAAATACGAATGCGCTCAGTGAATATGCCACAACGCCCAATTCAGCAGACCAACGTGAATGGAAAACCCTGGTGGATACCCTGCTGGCTAGCGGAAGGAAAAATACGCAACCCTGGAATGGCGGAGTTGATCGTAAACAACTCGTATGGTTACAAAACGAACTTGCCCAGGCGCGGAAAAACAAAGAGCATGTGATCGTATTGACACATCATCCTTTATTGCCAGAGAATGGCTATGAAACACTCAATAACCGGGCGGTTCTTGATATACTATACAAATTCCCCGAAGTTAAGCTGGTACTTTCTGGTCATAATCATAAAGGCAATTATGTAATGGCAAACAATATTCCTTTTGTAACCATGGAAGGTATGATCGAAACACCTACAAGCAATGCCTATGGTCTTTTGGAGCTTTATCCGGAAGAAATCAAAATAACGGGTCAGGGTAGGCTCAGCTCAAGAGTATTTAAATTATAATCCAAATAAAGCTCAATTGGGTGATTAATAAACTCGCCATAAATGAGATTTAAATAAAACACCCGCAACAGCGAAAGCCGTTGCGGGTGTTTTTATTGAATGGGTTTAGTGAATATACTATTCTAGGGTTGGATTAAATGTTCCGCCCCAATCTTTATTCTGCTTGATATTCGGATTTTTATCTATGACGGACTGTGCTATTGGAAAGAAATAATAGGTATCGGGCACCAAATTCACTTTGTTTCCTGTACTTGGCACCTGCAAAACGTTATATTTAAACTGATTTTCTTTCAACGTATATGTTTTGGCTAATGCATTTGCATCATCCAGATTCATCTCCGTTCCATTTGAATTTATTGCTATTGCTTCAACTCCATGTTTAGTTGTATTGTTCAGTATATTGAGCTTACGTAACCTTCTTAAATCCCAAAAACGATGTCCCTCAAAGCAGAACTCAATATTACGCTCTGCTAGAATGGCCTCGCGCATTTGTTCCTTCGTGGTTGCTGCTATGCCATATTTATTGTCTGCACCCGGCTCGATTCCTGCTCTTTTTCTGATCTGTTTAACCAGGTCTAAGGCTGTCGCAAAATCACCAGTTTCATTTGCCGTTTCAGCATAATTCAACAGGACCTCGGCATAACGCATCAACACAAAGTCGACATCATACTGAGTTTCCACTTCGGTTTGCTTTAATGACAGTTTGGAATTTTTTAAGATAAAAAAACCACTATACCGATCCAAATTGGACGATGGAGTTTTTGCTTTCGGGTTGATACCAAAGTCATCTAAAGCCGGAGCGATACCCACAGAAGTGTATTGCCGTTTGCCGGCCTTGCCGGAAACCTCATATATTTTGGCATTCCACACAATAGACTTGTCAAAACGCGGATCGCGGTTTTCCCAGTAGGATTGTAGAAATTGATCCTCTGTTTTATGGTATTTACCTGCCTGATCGGAATATAACTTTCCATCTTTCATTGGAAAAGCTTTTACAAATTCCCAGGATGGAACAGAACCTGCCGGCCCCCTACTTTCGGATCCCGGACGTACGCCATTATCCCAATTAGCAACTTTATTTGGATAGGTATTAATCACGGCAAAAACAACCTCTGGACCTTTTTCTACCAGCGCGATGTTGGAATAATCTGAAGTCAAACTGTAGCCATCTGCCTTAAGCTGATCATAAGCTAATTTATTTGCGGTATTAGCCTCCTGCCAATAGGCATTTCCATAAGGATTGGAAGGGTTAAACTGTGGTGAAGCTTTATATAACAATACCTTTGCCTTAAAAGCGGCTGCAAAATCGCCATCAATTTTTCCATAATCTGCCGTTCCTTTTGCAATTGTTTTTGGCAATTGTGAAATAGCCTGATCCAGATCTTTAACGATCAGATCAAAACATTCTTTTGTCGAATTGCGGGGCACATTAAGATCATCATTTTTTAGGTCTTGCGGTACAGTAATATAAGGAACACCGCCGTGGATCCTGACCATGTTAAAATACATAAAGGCACGCATAAACAACGCTTGGCCAATCACCGTTTTTTTAAAATCATCTTTTAACGAACTACTTTCATTGACTTTCTGTATGGCTGTATTGATTTTCCGGATGGTTGTATAATCCCATGATTTGTAAGAACCATTGTTGACGGTAACCGCATCCAATGGAAAAGCGATGCCGATTAGTTGTTCCGAATTTCCATCCGCACCAGAATTCCAGTTACCAAATAGTGGATATAAATTGGCAAGATAGCCGTTCACTAGATTTGGATCGGCCCATACCTTGGCTTCATCCAGCGAATTGAGGTCCTCAATATCCAATACATTTTTACAGGAGGACATGCACAAGGCCAATGCAATTAAAGGATAATATATTTTTTTCATCTTTTTTTCATTTAAAATTTAACATCAAGTCCAAACGTAAAGGTTTTCATGACTGGATAAGAATCATACAGCTTTTGTTCGGGATCGTGAAACTCTTTCATTGGCGAAAAAACAAACAAATTGGTCCCATTAAAAAACAGATTGACATCTTTCACACGCAGTTTCTCTGTCATGCTTTTCGGCAATCGATAAGAAACATTTATGTCACGTAAGCGCAAATAGGCACCATTTCTTATCCAGAATGACGAAGGGGCTGCACCGGATTCGGCCCACCCTGAGTATCCCGTTGGCCTCGGATATTTGGCGTCAGTATTATCCGGTGTCCAGACATCGGAAGCCCAAATCGGGTAATATGGGCGGAAGGTATCGCCGTGCTGGCGCATTCCACCGCCTTCTTGATTGCTGATCATGCGATCATAAGCAAGAACCCCCTGAAATAAGGTTGAGACGTAGAAGCCCTTCCAGCTTGCATTGAATCCAAAACCGTAATTGATGCGGGGAGAATTATTGTCCGACAATAACTGCAAATCGTTATCATCAATTTTCCCATCCGGACCCCCTGAGTAGTTCGCCCCTTGAATATCTTTATATAAGATCATCCCAGGAAAAGGGTCCCTTCCGTATGTTTTAAATCCTTTTGCTTTCAGCGCATCAGCTTCGGCCTGTGTCCTAACCAAGCCGAGGGATTCTAAGCCGATAATTCTATTCTCAGGTCTTCCAATTCTGGAGCGAAAGTTCTGCGGTTGGCCCGATGCATAAGAAGGTTCTTCATCAATAATGTCCCAACGGTCTTTGGCATACCCCAGATTGGCATTGAGACCATAAGCCACTTCACCAACCTTGTCATTCCAGTTAAAAGAAATCTCGCCGCCTTTATAACTTCTCGCCGCATAATTTTCGGGAGCAAGTGCACGACCGTAATTGTCAGGGACTTTCAGCGATCTTGGACCAAGAATATTAGTTTCTTTGCGTGAAAACAGATCAAAGCTACCTGTCAGTTTATTATTAACAAATCCAAAATCCAAACCCAAATTGACACTCTTAGAGGTTGTCCAAGTTAGATTTTGTGTTGGGGTTGCACCATACGCAATACCATTATAATAGCGATCACCAAACATATAGCCGCCCGAGGTTGTATACTTTTCTAAATAACCAAATTGCCCGATTCGATTGGCATTGACATCCAAATCATTACCCGTTGTACCATAAGAAGCTCTGAACTTCAAATCCGATATTGTATTTTTTAAATCCGTAAAGAAGTTTTCGTCCGATACACGCCAGGCTGCTGATACTGAAGGAAAAAATCCCCACCGCTTATCCGTCGGAAATAATGGTGAACCATCGTAACGAAAAGAAAACTCCGCAATATATTTATCCGCATAATTGTAGTTGGCACGCCCGATGATACCACGTCTCGAATCGATCGTTTCATTGGCAGTTGTCGACCTAAAGTTGCGATCTGTAGGATAAATAAACATTTGATCTAGGGCTGTAATTGGATTTTCTGCCCTTGAAGTGACATAAGTCCCTCCTTTTTTGGACTGTTCATAAACCAATGTTCCGTCTACGGAATGTTTACCAAACTTGCGGTTATAGTTTAAAAACCAGTTTACCTGATATTCCCACAATCGTTGTGGGCTGTAATCCATGAAAGGCTGGCTCTGACTAAAAGTAAAGATATTTATACTAGCTTCAGAAGGCGGAGCCGGTATAAAGCGGTTGTCATTCGGGTTTAAGGAGGTAAAGGTATAGTTCTTTTGAAAGCTCATATAACGCTTGCGCATATAGTCTTGGGCTATGTAACTTCCTACAACTTTTGTTGAAAGCCCCTGTACCAATTTATCCAGCTTCAAGTTTAGGGTCATAATAGGATTTACCTGCCGCACTTTGCGGTCGATATAACGATCCCCGATGACCTGGTCGATCACATTCCATGCCTGCCAGCTTCCCATAGGTGTCTGTACGGGATAAGCTGTTGGTGTATTGCTCGGTGTCCCGTCTGCATTCAGGTAAAATGGATACATCTTTGGCCAGTTGAAGGTAACACGATAGAAATCGGATACATCAAAATCATCATCATTGGAAGATGTGCTAAAGGGCCAAAAAAAGCGTTTCGAATTAGTCTGGTTGGCTGAAATATTAAAATCCATGCTAAAATCTTCGGTAATCTGCGCGGAGATATTGCTGCGCAAATTAAACTTCTCATGGTCCAAAGATTTGTAAGATCCATTCTCTTTGCGATAGCTCAGCAAGCTATAATAAGTAATTTTGTCGCCACCACCATTGACCGATATGGATTGTCGATGGGTAAATGGATTGCGCCAGATGACGTCATTGGCATTGTAATTTTTGTCCTTGAAATAATCAAACTCTTTTTGTCCATTTGGGATGGAAAGACCACGAAATTCAGCGACCCTGTTTTGATAGGTGAGTTCATCTTGCGCAGTCGTTAAATTAGCAAGGAGCTCCTGTGTTGGTGTGTTGAAGGTATAATTACTTTGTACATTAAAAACTGGTGCTTGCGCTGTTCCTTTTTTTGTTGTTACCACCACTACACCATTACCGGCTCGGGTGCCATACACTGCGGCAGTTGCAGCATCTTTTAAAAAGGTCATTTGGTCTACCTCGTTCGCCTCAAGCACATCGAATGCAGCTTTATCGCGAACCACGCCATCAATTACATAAAGTGGCTCGGCAAAACTCCCCCGAATACGTAAGCTCGACGACGCTCCCGCCATCCCCGAAGTATTGGTGACATTGACACCCGCGGCTCTACCGGCAAGTGAATTGGAAAGATTTGAACTGGGGATGTTTTTTAATTGTTCTGCATTTACTGTCGCGACAGAACCGGTGATATTCCCTTTCCTTTGCTTACCATAACCTATGATCACGACCTCTTCAAGTGCTTGATCACTCGAAACCATGACCACGTTCACATTATCTGCGGAAACGGCCACCTCCTGTTTTGTAAACCCTTGGTAGTTCACGACCAAAACATCACCGCGCTTTGCGCGAATAGAAAAAACACCTTGTTGATTGGAGGACGCTTGAACGGATGTTCCTTTGACGGTGATGGTAGCGCCGGCTAGTGCCAGACCTTTCTCATCTTTGATGATCCCTGTAACTTGATCTTGATCGACAATAGCATTGATCGGATCCAGATTCAGCGCGTAAGAATCAGGCTGACTAAACAGCAGGCAGAGCCCCAAAAGGCTAATGGGTCTCGCCTTTCCATGAAGAAAAAAATTTCTCATCATAATTACAAATTGGTTTAAAATAATAAAGAACCGCGGGGTTCAACTTTGGTTTATTGACTTTGCATGCCTTTCTTTTTATAAAAAACAGCAAAAGTGGATTAGATTGTCTATTAAATTTAAAAAACAAAATCATATTAACGAAATTAATATGATTTTTTAATCTAAAATTCACAGAAACGTTACATGCTTACAATAGGGAATGGAAATGCCTGACACAGCAGTCCCGATCTTCAGGTAGAACACCTAAAACTGTAGTGAGTCCAGGGATTTAAAGTGGATTTATATCGCTGTACGAATAATATTCAGGAAATTTTGTTTTCAGGGAAGTCGAGTACGATCAATGTAGAGGCCCAAAATCGGGCTTAAAAAAATAAGGGCCTAAAACTGTAAGCTAGCATTTAGACAAAACTGCCGCCCATTATAGGTTGGTAATATGACATAACTCTTTTTTGAATTCTGTAATCGACTGTCTACCAAGGGTAGCAACCAGTATGCAATTTTAGTACTTAAGATTCCGACCCCCGCTCCCATAGCGATGTCCGAGAACCAATGTTTATCATTGTACATCCGCAGATAACCGGTACCTGCTGCAACAGCATATCCTGCTATTCCATACCAAATTGACTCCTGCCTATATTCCTGCCAAAGCAGTTCAGCCCCAACGAACGCAGCTGCGGCATGCCCCGAAGGAAAGGAATTATTCGCTGAACTATCAGGCCGCCATACGGGAATGGTGGATTTCATAATTTTCACGGTTGAAGTCATAATAATATTAGAAACCGCTGTCGTAAACAGGCGTTGTTTAAGGTTATGTTTGGCAGGTACCCCTACCGCATCCAAAACAAAAACTCCGGCAGTTCCAGCAAAGCGGGTGAAATCGTCCAACTTAATTTTTCGGCTAGTCCCTTTCGAAACGCCGTCTCTAATGTCTTCATCTATACCTTTTAAAAAGGGATTTCCTTTGGCAACGACACCATAGGTGATCAATCCTACAGGAACAGCCAGTTCCTTGTAAGGAACTTTCTTAAAAAAATGAGACCCGCCACTCGAATCCGAAGGTTGTTCCGACAGAATTTGGGCAACTGAGGTAGCCGGTATTACAAAAAGTAAAACCAGGATACAATAAAAAACAATGTATCTTTTGTAAGTGCTCATTTTATCCTTATTTATTTTATCGTGGCAAAGATAATATTAATATATTCAGTAAAAAAAGACACCTAGCATTGTCAACTCGGGAACTAAGCATCTTGCAACATCCCCTTCGTCAGAGGATCAGCTTCCCTTATAGGTTGAATAGCCGTAGGGCGAAAGCGTAATCGGGACATGAAGGTGTGTCTGCTCAGAAAGCGTAAAGATCACTTCAATATAGGGGTAGAACGTATCCATTTTTTTCAGTTTAAAATATTCCGCCGTATAAAATGTTAATTTATAGGTCCCACTGTTATCTTCAGAAATAGGTAAGAAATCATTTATTCTACCATTATCACTGGTAAATTTAACGGCCAGATCTTCCCAAGATGATTTATCTGCTTTTTGCTTTTGAAGCCTCACCTTCACTTGGCTCGCGGGCTGCCCCGTAGCGATGTCAAGAACATGGCTTGACAATTGAAACTTTATCTCCTGTGCATAACAAACTGTTGCGAAGACCAAATTTAAAAAAATAAAAACTGCTTTTTTCATATCACCAACATAATTACCAAAACTAATTAATTGGTAAAAGTAGCCAGACTATCTGATCTTAAATTGCAGTTTTCATGCCGATATTTGCGCTATTCATCTCAATATAGGCCTTATTTCAACAAACTATACACGATGCTGATTTGGCCGGGGCTTGCCCTCACCCGTTTCACATAGCAATTTCAAACTTCGTAAAAAGGCCCCCTCATATAGTTACATTCTGCGAACATACCTGATTGGACTTTCCAATCATCGTGTACCTGTTTGCGTACTTATGGCTAAATAAACCATCTCTATAGTTGCATTTATCCATATAGCATGACGAATATCAGGCATAAGAAAGCTACAAAAGTCCGCTGTTTCATGAATTTATGGGAACAGCGGACTTAGGTCTAAATTTATATAATCAAAATCCTATCGTAACACCGTTGGCAATGACCGCATCTTTTTTCACAACAACGATGCCATCACAGATCATATGGGTTTCAAAATCGCCATCATTCAAGCCTGGTCCTCCAATGATACGAACATCGTCTCCGATACGACAGTTCTTATCCAAGATTGCATTTTCGATATAACAACGTTTACCTACGCCTACCGGTGGCGGCTTTTGGGTATTACCCAATTCCAATACTTCTTCCAATTGCTCATAGTAATCTGTCCCCATCATATAGGTCGACTTAATAACTGTCCCTTCGCCAATACGAGAACGTATCCCGATAACAGAGCGTTCCAGCTTATCTCCATTTAAAATACATCCATCGGCAATTACGGTATTATTTAACGTTGTACCCGAGATTTTCGAAGGCGGGAGCATCCGCGCACGTGTATACACGGTTTCATTAAACAGGTTGAAATCCGGAATGTCATCCGTCAATCCGATATTGGCATCAAAAAAGGATTTGATGGTCCCGATATCGGTCCAATATCCATCAAATTGATAGCTCAATACCCGAAGTGCTTCAATAGCATCAGGTATAATTTCTTTGCCAAAATCCATCCCCGGGTTGGCGATTAAAAGGTTGCGCAATATGTTTTTTGAGAAAACATAAATGCCCATGGATGCCAAATAATGCCTTCCCTGTTTATGCAAAACCTCTGAAACCTCTGAGGTCCAATTTAATACTTCATCCTTATCAGGCTTTTCGACAAAGGCAGTAATTTCATTCGCCTCGTTCGCTTTTAAAATACCAAATCCCGTAGCATCTTTACCATTGACTGGTATCGTAGCGATGGTAACATCGCCTCCATTTTCAACATGGAAATCAATCAGCTTTGAATAATCCATTTGGTATAATTGATCACCAGACAATACAAGAATGTAGTCGTAATCGACATTCAGGAGATGCTTCTGCGTTCGTCTTACCGCATCGGCTGTACCCTCAAACCAACGATCGCCCTCATTGGTCTGCTCTGCAGCCAAGATGTCGACAAAGCCCTTACTGAAAATGCTGAAATTGTAAGAATTTTTGATGTGTGTGTTCAAAGAGGCTGAATTGAACTGCGTCAGTACGAAGATCTTATTATAGCCAGAATTCAAACAGTTCGAAATCGGAATATCGACCAAACGATATTTTCCAGCTATTGGAACCGCTGGTTTCGAACGTTGTTGCGTCAATGGGAAAAGGCGCGACCCTCGACCTCCTCCCAATACAAGGGAAACTACTTTGTGTATCATACCTCAATCCATTAATTGGTTATAAAACTTAATATCTTCGAGAACAGGGACCTGATCAGGTTTACGCTCGAGATCCTTTAAATTCAGGTTTAAGAATCCTTATTAAATTAGCAATTTTTCGGATAAGAAGCAAACAGCAATTTAGATCATTGTTTCTTTTTACAATAAAAGTAATCCCCGAAAAACGAACAGAACCATTCTTAATTTTAACCGATTAAAAGACGATGATTACAAGCCAGTGTCTCCCATAGATTTAATATCCAAATAGACCACTGAATAAAAAAAGACAGTAGATATAGCCAACAAGTAATAGATTAACACCTATTTGCGGATATTTCTTTTGCGTAAATAACCATAGGATCTCAATAAAGGCATAAATGGACAAGGGTGCTGCAAGACTGACGGTCATAAAATAGAGTAAATATCCAGCCCCCAAACCATCATTTTGTTGCTTAAGAATCAAATATGGGACAAGAAGTAGCAGGAAGGCGATGCAGACCACAGAAAACCGGATAAAAAAATGTCGTTTCAATTTTCTATCCCCTTTAAGAGGTGTATACACAAACAGTGTTGAGCCCGATATATAGATTGATAACAACAAATAACCGATATAGTGATGCACTCCCTCCAAACCATTCCAATCTTGATTAGCGTAGGCAAGTCCAACAATTAGAAATAAAACAACAAATAAGATTACTTTAATATAATTCATCTAAAAACATCAGGGAATTATCCCTACTAGAGTAATTGAACGCTATAAATTTTAATATCGTATGAAACACAAGTGAATTTCAAGACTTCTTTCCTATGCCATAGTTTACCAAGTTGAAATTCGATTACAAATGTCGGCAAATCAATAGCACATCATTGATCCATCGATTTAGGAAATCCACTTAAATCTGAATACCAGCGGCAAAAATAACTATTTAAAAAGATAATTATAGTCCTCTACAATAATAATGGTATATGTCAAATTTGCTTGAATCGTTCAAAATTCAAAATTTCTACCAAATCCATCTGTAATTTGTCTTGTAATTCAACACTGCTGCATGAATGGCGTTGATTTTAGCCCCTATTGCCGTGGAGCGATTTGTTTAAATATGAGTCAAAATTAAAGGTATGCGCTATTTTAAAGTAACCCGAGTTTATTCAATAGCAATGGCACTACTGCTATTTTTTAGCCTGGTGAATGCGCAGACAAGCAGTAATTTGACGTATTTTATCAAAAGTGCCCAGCTCAATAGTCCCCTATTGACAGACTACAACAATCAAATTCTTTCCACGCGTATTGATAGCCTAAAATTAAGAGCTACCTATGGATTTATTGTCTCTGCTGATGGTAATGCGAGCTATGCGCCCAATAGCAAAGGCTGGGGATATGACAATGCACTAACGAACGGCCAATCAATCTTTGCAGGCGTACGTGTCTCGCGGGAATTTATCAGCAGGAACAATCTCTCGACAAGACTCAAGGCTTACAAAAGTAGTATCGCTCAAGTTATCACACAAAAAGACCTTGCGATTCAAACACTAAACAGGCAGATTACAGATCAATACATCACTACATATACCAGCCAAAAACAGATGGACTTGAGCGCTGAAATTATTGCACTATTGTCCAAAGAAGATCTAGTACTACAAAAACTGACACAAAAAGCAACTTTTAAACAAACAGACTACCTTTCTTTTAAAGTTACATTACAACAAAATCAACTCGCACTACAACAGCAGACTGCGGACTGGCAAAATAACTATGCCTTGCTCAATTATTTATCAGGAATTATCGATACCAACTTTCATGCGCTTACCCCTCCCGATATGGGAGAAATATCCTTTTTTCCTTCTTTTCAAGAAAGTATTTATACAAAATCATTTCAAGCTGATAGTACAAAACTGGCGAATGATGCAATGGTTATTGCATATGACTACAAACCAAAGGTGAATGCCTTTTCAGATGGTGGCTACCAATCATCGCTCACACATACCCCATTTAACAATTTTGGTATGAGTATCGGTCTTTCGGTCTCTTTACCAATTTATAACGGACATCAAAAACAACTCTTGTTGCAGCAAAACAACCTTGCTTTACAAACGCGAAAGAAATACCTCCAACAAACGCAGAACCAGTATCAACAAGAAGTTTTCAATCTACAGAATCAGATACGACATTATGATAACATGTTAAGAATGGCAACACAGCAAATAGAATATGCGAAGACTTTAGTTGAGGCCAATGCAAAACAATTGCCCACCGGAGATGTAAAAATGGTGGATTTTATCCTATCCATCAATAATCTTCTCAATCTAAAAGCAAATATTATTCAATATAACAATGCATTGTATACACTTAAAAATCAGATGAAATACCTCATCATCCAATAACTATGAAACATATCATGGCCCTTTTCATCTGTTCTTATTTGCTGTTTTCTTGTCATTCAGGGAAAAGTGAAGACCCGAACATAGCTGATCCGATCATAAAACCGGCAACGGAAGTCAGCATTGCATTCCCTTCGGATACAGCCAAGCTAGCCAATGTGGTCACCCTCAATGCAACTGCATCTTATCTATTAAAGTCCGATGTCAAGGCCAATACCAATGGGTATATTACAAAAATTACCATAAAAATGGCGGATCACGTCAACAAAGGAATGTTATTATTCGGTCTGGAGACAAAAGAGGCCCGGGCTCTGGGCAATACAATCAATAAACTGGATCCATCGTTTCATTTTAATGGTAATACCACTGTGATAAGCCCAGCAACAGGATACGTCGCTATGCTTAATCATCAAATCGGCGATTACGTCCAAGATGGTGAAATCCTAGCTACGATAACCGACGCGAATAGTTTTGGCTTTGTGGTTGACGTTCCCTACGAATACCTTCAGATCGTGAAGAGTAAAAAAATATTACCGATTACGTTGCCAGACGGCATTGTTTTGCAAGGCTCAATAGCGAAGGTCATGCCAACGGTGGATGCCGTCTCCCAAACAGTAAAAATTTTATTAAAAGTAGCTCCGAATGACATTCCCGAGAATCTTATTGGAACAATTAGTTTCTCAAAAAATCTCGATTATGGTCTTTCGGTTCCCAAGATGGCAGTATTGAGTGACGAAGGACAAACCTCTTTTTGGGTCATGAAACTCATGAATGATTCGACCGCAATAAAGACGACAATCGAAAAAGGTATCGAAACAGACAAATTTATTCAAGTGAAATCAGGTGATTTAACAACAAAAGACCGCGTGTTAATATCCGGAAATTTCGGACTGGCAGACACCGCTGCAGTACATATCAGAACAAGTGGAAAACGATAAACAATAGGGTTCTAGCATACCTAAAAGCATTTTTTTATGAAAAAATCATTCTTTGTTACTTATAAAATCCCTCTCTTTGTTTCGATACTCCTGATCATTATGGGCGGTATATATGCCTATTCCAAGATTCACGCGGCATTATTCCCACAGATCACTTTCCCCAAAATAAAGATTATCGCAGATGCTGGGCAACAACCTATCGACCAGATGACTGTAGGCGTAACTAAAATACTGGAAGATGCAATCAAAAAAGTGCCTGATTTGCAATTACTCAAAAGTACGACCAGCAGAGGGAGTTGCGAAATATCGGCATTCATGTCCTGGGATATGAATATTGATCTGGCCAAGCAACAAATAGAGAGTAGTATCAACCAGGTACGTAACCAATTGCCTAGCGATATTAATATCACTGTAGAGAAAATGAATCCGGCTATTTTACCCGTAATCGGCTATTCATTAAACTCAAATACACTTGATCCAATTGAACTGAAGCAACTTGCCCTATACACCATTAAGCCATTTCTTTCCCAGGTTCCCGGGGTCAGTGAAGTACGGATCATTGGCGGTCAGGACAAAGAATACAGGGTTCTAATGAACCAGCAGATGATGGCGCGATTGGGTATCACTTCCACTAAAATTGAACAAGCCATCAATAGTACAAATTTTATTAAATCCAATGGCTACTCTGCTGATTTCCGCTTTCTATACCTGACCTTAACCGATGCTCAAATCCGCAATGAAGCGCAATTGCAAAATTTGGTCATCAGCAACGATGGCAACCGTATTGTTAAGCTGGGAGATATTGCTCAAATTATGGTACACCAAGCCAAACAATACATAAAGGTAAATGCCAATGGACAAGAGAGTATTTTGCTCGCCGTCATCCAACAACCCAACGCCAACGTTGTCGACGTGACAACAGCCATGGAAGCGAAAATCAGTGAGCTACAAAAAACATTACCGAAAGACCTTACCTTAAAACCCTACTATGTTCAGGCAGATTTTGTAAAAGATTCAATAAAAAGCGTAACAGATGCTTTATGGATTGGACTATTATTGGCAATTATTGTAGCCGTTATTTTCCTGCGTTCCTGGAAAGCGAGCCTGGTTATCCTAATAACCATTCCGATAACATTGGCATTGACGATTTTATCGCTCTACGCCATGGATCAAACCTTTAATATCATGACGCTAGGAGCTATTGCAGCTGCTATCGGACTTATCATCGATGATGCTATTGTCGTTGTAGAACAAATACACCGTACACACGAAGAACATCCCAAAGAAACGGCCACAACACTCGTGCAAAAAGCGATAAATTACTTACTAAAAGCCATGATCGGGTCATCGCTTAGTACCATCGTGATATTTCTACCCTTTATGTTGATGAGCGGCGTAGCTGGAGCCTACTTCAAAGTCATGACCGACACCATGATCTTGACGCTTATATGTTCCTTTTTTGCAAGTTCGATTTTACTTCCTGTCATTTATCTCTTTTTTTCATCCGAGAAAAAAAGGCAGCACCCGTCCAGGCATCATAATGTCAAAGAACGGAAATGGGTCGGATTTTTTCTAGCCCGTCCCTGGCTAAGTTATTCGTTCATCGTTATTTTAATACTATGTGCAATGGTTATTTTGCCAAAGATCGACACCGGTTTTCTACCCGAAATGGATGAGGGCAGTATCGTTCTTGATTATAACTCACCTCCAGGAACCTCGCTGGAAGAAACAGACAGGGAGCTGAAACAGGTTGAAAAAATAATAACCTCTACACCGGAAGTAGAAGCTTATAGCCGAAGAACGGGCACACAAATGGGCTTTTTTATTACGGAACCGAATCGAGGCGATTATCTTATTCAGCTAAAAAAACAGCGTAATAAAACAACAAATGAAGTCACTGACGAGTTACGAAATCGCATTGAAGCATCAGGGCTGCCTTTGACAGTTGACTTTGGACAGGTGATCGGTGATATGCTTGGTGATCTCATGAGCAGCGTCCAGCCAATAGAAATCAAAATTTTCGGAACTGACCAAAGAACAATACAGGCATACTCAAAAAAAATAGCCAACATTGTACAAAAGGTTAACGGTACAGCTGATGTATTTGACGGGATAATAATCGCAGGACCGTCGATGATCATTAATCCAAAATTCCCTGTACTGGCACAATACAATATTTCCCTCGCCGATTTCCAAAGTCAATTACAGACCAACTTAGATGGTAATATTGTGGGCAATATCTTTGATAAGGTACAATACACGCCAATACGTCTACTTTATAACTCCCGCAGCAATCAATCACTCAGTGATATCAACAACAGCATGATCGCCCTCCCAAATGGCATACTGAAGCCCCTGAGTGAATTTGCGAATGTTACAATTACTGCTGGATCGGCAGAGATCAATAGAGAAGATCTTCAGTCATTAGGTATTGTGACCGCTCGATTGGACAATGGGGATCTTGGCGGAACCATCCAATCAATCCGGCAGCAAATCGATCAACAGATCAAATTGCCAACAGGTTATTCCATTATCTATGGTGGAGCCTATGCCGAACAGCAACAATCTTTTGGTGAGTTATTGACAATTTTGCTCATCTCCTGTTTATTGGTCTTTGCGATCATGCTATTTCTATTTCGGAATTTCTTGCTTGCTCTTACTATTTTATTTATTTCAACATTAGGTATTTCCGGAGGGATTATACTCCTCTTCCTCACCGGTACACCCCTCAATGTTGGCAGCTATACGGGTCTTATTATGATGGTCGGGATAATCGGCGAAAATGCTATTTTCACCTATCTACAATTTCACGAAACCTTGGCAACCAACACAAAGGCCCAGGCAATCATCTTCGCTATTAGCACAAGGCTACGTCCCAAACTAATGACTGCAATTGGCGCTATCATCGCCTTAATGCCGCTCGCCTTAGGTATCGGCACAGGCGCCCAAATGCATCAACCGCTGGCAATCGCAGTTATTGGAGGATTTATCGTTGCTTTGCCCCTATTGCTCATTGTTTTTCCGACCTTACTTAATAAAATCAACTTCCGAGAAGGTAGCTAAACGCAATTTTCATTGGAGAGAAGCACGCTATTGACCTAATATTTATGTAAATTGCTAAAGTAAATAGAACAAAATAACTATGGATTCTTCACTGTTGGATGGGAACTATTGGGATGAACGTTATAAGAACAAAGCGACAGGCTGGGATATTGGCTATGCATCCCCTGCAATCATCAACTATGCAGCAGGGTCTATTGCTAAAGATGCGGCGATTTTAATTCCCGGTTGTGGAAATGCTTACGAGGCGAAGGCTCTCCTTGCCATGGGGTTCAATCAAATTACCTTACTTGATATCGCCCCGACACTCGTTGCAAAGGTAAGAAGGGAATTCGGTAATAGCCCTAACATCCAAATTATATGTCAAGATTTCTTTGAGCATCAGGGCCAGTACGACTATATTATTGAGCAAACTTTTTTTTGCGCGCTGGATCCCTCCTTACGCCCCAATTATGTACAACAAATGCATACTTTGCTCAAGCAGCAGGGTACATTGATGGGCTTATTGTTTAAACGGGAATTTGCGCAGCAAGGTCCACCTTTCGGTGGAGATCAAACGGAATATCAACAATTATTCAAAGCTAAGTTTGACATTTTACACCTGACAGATTCCACCAATAGTATTCCCCAAAGACAGGGAAATGAACTATTCTTTGAACTACGAAAAAAATAGTCTACTTCCCAGGCATGACCTGATACGTTGGATCTTCTATCATATTGACGACCACAATACCTGCAGCATTTTTTAACAAGGAGCGACAGTCCTCACTGAGGTGCCATAATTCTATCTTTTTCCCTTGTGCGGCATAGCGTTCGGTAATTTTGTTAAGCGCATCCACAGCAGACATATCCACTACCCGACTTTCCTTAAAATCTAAAATAACACGTTCGGGATCTTCCAAAACATCAAATTTATCCAAAAAATTAGCTGTTGAACCAAAGAAAAGAGGTCCATAAATTTCATAATGCTTAATACCCTTGGCATCCAAATATTTTCTTGCCCGAATGCGCTTCGCATTATCCCATGCAAATACAAGTGCAGATATCACTACACCAATAAGCACCGCAAGTGCCAAATTATGTAAAACCACCGTGATCGCTGCGACAAGAATACCTACAAAAATATCGGATTTCGGAAATTTATTGACAATACGCAAGCTCACCCATTGGAAGGTACCAATTGCCACCATCATCATCACACCAACCAGCGCTGCCATCGGTATCTGCTCAATGAAAGGAGCACCTACCAAAATAATCACTAAGATGGTCATGGCTCCAATAAAGGAAGAAAGCCTCGTGCGTGCACCAGCATTTAAATTGACCAGTGTTTGAGCAACCATGGCACATCCCCCCATTCCTCCAAAAAATCCATTTATTGCATTGGCTACTCCTTGTGCCATGGATTCACGGTTTGCATTTCCTTTACTCGCGGTTATTTCGTCCACCATGTTTAGTGTCAAAAGCGATTCCACCAACCCTACTCCGGCCATCACCAAAGAATACGGAAAAATCAGTTGCAATGTTTCCCAGCTCAGAGGTACATTGGGTAAATGTAAATGTGGTAATGTCCCACTAACAGAGGCAATATCTACTACTTTTTTGGTATCAATTCCTAAAAGAGAAACCAAGCCAAACACAACGAGAATAGCGACTAAAGAGGCAGGGACTGCCTTTGTGATCCGAGGAAATCCAATCACGATCAACATCGTCAGCAGCGTTAATCCCCCCATGATGTACAAGGTACTTCCCGACATCCACTCCGCCCCCTGTCCTGCATTCTCTTTAAATTGGACCACTTGCGCCATAAAAATAATGATGGCCAGTCCGTTTAAAAAACCGTACATCACAGGCTGTGGAATTAAGCGTACAAATTTTCCCCATTTAAAAAGCCCGACTAAAAATTGTAGGAGCCCGGCCAATATGACAGCAGCAAAAAGGTAATCAATACCGTGACTTGCCGCCAGGGCCATCAAAACAACCACTGTTGCACCAGCTCCTCCAGATACCATCCCTGGCCTACCTCCGAAAACGGAAGTAATCAAACCCATTAAAAATGCTGCGTAAAGTCCCGTTAAAGGCGGTAGCCCAGCCAAAATAGCAAACGAAAGTGATTCCGGAATCATCGTCATCGCGACCGTTAATCCTGCAAACAACTCATTCTTAAGATTGATCGATTTTATATTGAATATTTCAAAGGTATTGTTCATTTCTAAATTACTTGAACAGGATAATTGCTGTAAAGGTACTAATCGCACAAACACTTTTACCCTATATTTGTTATTCTTTACAAATTTTATCGCAAAACAGTATGTTCATTTCGATCAAACAACGCATTAACCAACGTCACTATACGCTCTTTATATTTATTTTTTTGTTGCTTGTCCAGCTCGGGAGTATAGGACCAAGTAAGGCCGCATTCCTTCCAGCAAAAGACTCTTTAATGAATTCAGACAGCCTATTTCGAGCGACATCTGTCGAAAAAAATCACCTGCTCCACTATGAGCAATCAAGACCATGGAACAATCATCGTATCAACGTAAAACAAACAGACAGTCTATTTGATTACCAAAAAAAGAACTTCTTAAGGGCGGGAATTGAGTGGTTCTCCATCCAAGCTATTCCTGCGTCGGTCAATTACTTCATTCGAAAAGATCCTGTTTCCCATATTTCCTTTAAAAACTTCTTTAGCCATTTAAAATTGTCTGCCTGGACCTGGGACGACAATCTTTTTGCAACAAATCAAATGGCGCATCCTTATCACGGTCAGTTTTATTTCAATTCGTTCCGATCCAACAACTATAGTTTTCTACAATCAACAGCTGCAACCGTAGCTGGTAGTTATATTTGGGAAACTGCAGGTGAAACGGAACCACCATCCATCAATGATATCATCAATACAAGTTTTGG
Source organism: Sphingobacterium sp. (assembly GCA_050281725.1). GTDB lineage: Bacteria > Bacteroidota > Bacteroidia > Sphingobacteriales > Sphingobacteriaceae > Sphingobacterium. Next base: position 60,136 of record JBMAAL010000023.1, read on the forward strand.
AGGTACTATTTTAGGTGAAATGACCCATAGACTATCGCATCATATTCTTTCGCGTCCGAGCCTAACCAAAGGGCAGCGTAGTAAAAAAGAACTACTGGCCATGCTGATCAATCCGATAAACGGACTCAACCGTCTGCTCGATGGGCGCTGGGGAGATAAAGTTAAGGGTGCTGTTATCGACAGTTCTTTAGTGCACACTGAAGTTGAATTGGGACTAAGACGGTTTGATGCCAAGGAACATGACATCTTAAATAAAGGAAAGAATGACATATATGCCCGTATCAAACTGATTTACACCAACGATGATCTAGACAAAAAGAAACCCTTTGATGACTTCTTCCTCAATTTGGAACTTGGATCAGATGATAGTTCAATCGTCAATGCGGTTAATGTTTATGCCTCGTTATACGGTAACCGTATTTTATCCAATTTAACAGGACGTCATCGTGGTATCGTGTCAGCACATTTCGACTTTCTACGCAATGAAGCTTTTTATTACGGATCCCAGAGTATCAATTACAATGTCTTTTCAAACTTCAATATAGGCAGCCGCACTAAGCTGACAACCATTTTTGGTGGCGGCCCAGTGGTATTGGCCGCTGTACCCGATCCCTATCTCCATTTTGGTGAAAGCCGCACGTACGACTATGGACCTGGTGCCGATGTTAGGGTTTCGGCCACACTGAGCACATTAAACCGATTTAAATTTGGTGTAGATTATCGTGGTGGATATTTTGTCACAATCAGTGGCAACAAATCCCACCATTTTCTCCATACGGCATCCACGAGTGCTTCAATGCGTATCTGGAAGAACTTTGGCGTCAACTTTTATTCCGGTTACTTTAGATTGGAAGGTCGTTATCAAGACCATAATAACGTCAACAAGGACTATCCTTTTGTTCGGATAGCACTAGCCTACAACTCGGAATACTAGCTCTAAAAAAAGAGGCTGTCTCAAAAGGATAGTCTCTTTTTTGTTTTTGAGATTTTTCGTATTTTGAAGGTATGGGAAAG
>JBMAAL010000024.1:0-60064 GCA_050281725.1 Sphingobacterium sp.
CAGGCTATATAATGCCGGAATATCCTTGGGTGAAGCGCCCAAAAATATAACCGGAAATTCCATCAATGTCCGCAATCGTTGGTCCTTAAAATATTTGGCAACATAGGATCGGAAATTGGAAAGTAAATCTAGCTTTAAAGCGCTAAGTGCAATTTTTGGAGAGAGAAATTCGCCCCAATGGTGACAGGGCTTATTGACAAAATCACGCATGCCTACTTCATACTTAAATTTTGCAGCTTCCATAAATCGATCCAACTGCGTACCCGCCCCAGGTTCGATCTGTTCAAATAATTGTTTTAACTCCTGATAGGATTCAGGAACACGAACTTGTCCGGAGTCAAATATCATTTCAAATTGTGGATTGAGCGATACAAGCTCAAAAAAATCAGCTGTGCTGCATCCAAAATCCGAAAAAAAAGACTCAATGATATCAGGCATCCAATACCAGCTCGGTCCCATATCAAATTTAAATCCTTCTGTCGTACTGAACTGCCTCGCCCTTCCACCGGGCTGCGTATGTTTCTCGAAAACATGCACATCGTACCCTGCCTTCGCAAGATAAGCCGCCGCTGAAAGACCCGAAAAACCTGCACCAATAACTGCTACCTTCTTTTTCATTTGTTTTTTTTGCTAAACTACTTGGGCTATTCCCAATAGACTTATTGGCACCGCAACTAGTAATATACACCTCCTATTACCTTTAGTTATTGCTATCGCATCGCGATTCGGATTATAACTGCACTTGCTCTAGCAATTTTTCTGGCGCAATATTTCTATCATAGATTAATTGATGAAATTTGCTCAGTTTATCCAATAAACTTATCAATGTTATTTTTTCATTGTAAGTCAAATCACCTGAAACAATCTGCGTAGCATGACGTATTTTTCCCATTTGCCGATCCAATGCCGACAAGCCATTTTCTGTGATGTAAAGCAACTTACTTCGCCGGTCCAGTTTTGAATCGTGTTGACGTATCCACCCTTGTTTGATCAAACGGTTTATAATGGCCATGCCGGCTGGTTTTTCATGAATATTCCTTCTGATCAATTCCATTTTTGTCATCTCACCAAAGGACCGTAATGTAATAAGATAGATAAACTCCTCTTGTGTGGAAAAATCAGATTCCCAAATAGCAGCCTTTGAATAACTTTTTGCGAACCTATTCATATGCACTATTAATGTGCTGATTACACTTTCCGGACTACGCCCATTTTCCTTACCGTCCCAATTGGGTTCTACTAAAACATCGGTTTCCTTTGTTACTATCCAACGTTTAAATCCATTTGCGTCAGTGCTATAGATTCCGTCTACGTTCTCCTGTTCAAACTCTTCAACTAATCCAATGATTTCTTTTAAAAGCTGATATTTCATACACTTTATTTAGAATATAAATATACTATATTTGTTTTAATTATTTCAAAAATAATATTTTTTAGAATAAAAATAAACCAACCAATCTCGTCGTAGCCTTAATTGCGATAAACTATAACCTATCGAGGGCAGAGTCTTACTTTAACTATAACAAGACTTGGGTGTCAAATTTGTGTTCGTTTTTTATTAATCGTGCAACATTTTTCCCGCGAGCTCGACTAACATATAGTCACTAACTACAAACAATTGTCATCAAGCTTTGCACAAGAACCTTAAATACATGAAAGTCTTAAAAAAAATTGCCCTATTTCTCCCATACTTGTTGTTTTTCGCTATATCTCATGCTTCATCTAACACGACTATCATTTCACTCATCGATTCAACCTTTACTGTTACGGGCAAAGTAGTCGATTCTGTTACGAAAGAACCCGTACATTTAGTTTCAATATACTTACTGGATCATCAAAGTGGCAGCAATCCTGTCAAAACAGTGGTGACAAATGAAAGTGGGGACTTCCAATTGACCCATAGTCGAAGTTCATTTTACCTAAAAATCAATCATATGGGCTTTCAGCCTCAGATAAAAAGAATTGAAATGCCGAACGGGACCAATATAGATATCGGTACTATAAGGCTACATAAGATTGACAATAAACTTGAGGAGGTTGCGGTTTCTTCCAGAAAACCTCCCCTAGAGCTTATTACCGGTGGGTATAGATTTAATGCGGAAAACAATATACTAGGCAATAGTACAAATATAGCAGAACTGCTCAAGCAGGTACCGGGATTAACTGTTGATGAAATGGAAGGCAAATTACAATTGCTTGGAAAGGGGGCTACTGTATTGATCAATGGGCGGAGAGTCAATCTGGGTGGTCAAGATTTATTGAACTACCTGAAATCTCTACCGAGCAATGAGGTCTCGTCCGTTAATGTGCTTACAAGTCCGGGTGCGGCGTATGATTCCGCCGGAGATGGAGGTGTGCTAGACATCAGACTTAAGAAAAATTCCAATTTGGGCTTCTTTGGGTCGGCAAGTACAAGTGTTTCCACCCTTTGGGGGACGGACCAATCGCTCAATTTAAATCTTAAAAGAAGTAAGTTTGAAATTTCATTGGGTTATAATTTTTCATATGGTGAAAACCTGCATAAACGAAACGATCTAATAAAAAACTATTACTTACCCGATTCTAGTTATCTATATAGACAAGAACAGGCCAGCGAAAGATCCCAAAGAACACATTCCATGAAAACCAATACACTTTATAATATTGATTCGACAAGCACACTCTCTTTTAATTATTGGTACGCCAGCTTTTATGGTAAATTTCCTAATGAAAGAGCCGCCACGATCTATAATCGGAAAGATCAATTTCAAAGGCAGCTTAAACAGCAGGACTTCATGTTTTTGGACAATAATTTCCATATCGCCGATTTGATTTATGATAAAGATTTTAAAAAGAAAAGCAAGCTTTCAATCGGCCTGAATTACGCGAAATACTCTAATGAGAATAACACTTCATTCTGGAGAAAGGCATATGATTTTTCTAACACAGAAATAAATTCCTCAGAAAATGATAGCAGAAATTTTATTACTACCAGACCATATGAAATCTGGACATTCAATACAGATTACAAAACTAACATAGGAAAGGGTATTGATCTAAAATTCGGTGCAAAATATGCCCGTGCAAATACAGAAAGCTTCTTTAAGAATCTAGCCCCGGATGGAAATATCGACGGAGGAGAATTAAATAGTGAAAATAAGGTTCAATATAACGAAAATATACTTGCAGCCTATTCTTCTCTGAATGGTAAATTTAAACACTTCTCCTTCGATGTAGGCTTGCGACTAGAATCATTCGACTATAAATTACGAGCCGTTTTAACTGACGAACAGATTAAAAACAACTATCTTAATTTATTTCCCAACTTTAATATACGTTATGATTTCGAGGACCTTAAAAACAGCATTGCTTTATCGGGGAACAGAAGAATCGAACGTCCCGGTTATAGTATGCTCAATCCATTTGCGGTGAACAATAATCCCATCTATTTCACCAATGGTAACACACATTTGAAGCCATATTTTGCGAATAGGCTAGATCTGCAATATTCACACAAGTGGAATAGCAACCACTCACTGATATTTTCCTTATATGGAAACTCCTCGAAGAATATGTTTACATATATCTCAAGATATAATGAGGAGGTTGGGAGTCCAGAGTTTAACTATTATAATGATTACAATCTAAATCAAATTGGAGGTTATGTCATGTCGCAAAACAAGTTTGGAAGCAGTGTGAATGTCAGTACATATTTATCAGCCCAACGCCCAACTTTCAGATCGAACAATACAGAAGATATTTTGTTACCTGGGATTGTCAACTTTAGTGGGTCGATCAATACTTTTATTTATATTCTGCCAAAGACTACTATTCAAATACTCGGCTTTTATGCATCGAAAAGAAATAGTTTTCAAATGCAATATGGGGCAACGGGATATATTACGACGGGTTTACAACAAAAAGTGCTTCAGGACAAGTTAAACATATCCCTCACGATAGAGGATATTTTCAACTTACAAAAAGCGCCTATTTCCAGTTTAGGCAATGTGATTAGCATTGAAACAGTGAATAAATTGAAGTCACGCTATGCAAAATTGAGTTTCAGTTACAATTTCGGAAAAACCTTCTCAGCAAAACAGACCAAAAAGCTGGAAAAAGATTCGAGGATAGATTAACCCATCAATACTTTAATCGTCACAGATGATTCCTGGAGGCATCGCGCTGGATATAATTGAGTTTAGAAAAGAGCTTAAATACAGATAGACATTAAAATACTGCGAATTTAAACTGATTCTCCACGAATTGGAATTCCCTTGAAAATTTGAGGAAAGTTATTCTAATTTAGTCCTATAAATACATAGAAGAAAAAGTGAATTATGAATGAGACTATAATAGAATTTGATAATAAAAAGCGCCTGAAATTAGCGCTGTTTGGTCTACTGATGACGATAGCGGCTTTGGCATTTGCCTACTATATCTTCTTTGTCGCCGAAAAAATAAGAATTTTTCCTGGAGCACTGATGTTGACCTTAGGAGGCTATATACAGCAGCTCGCTCCGCAAGAACAGCAACATGTGCTCGACAATGGATTAGCCATTTCGGCCGATCAGCTGTCGCTTCATTTCAATGAACTCAAAAAATTGATAGAAGAGTATTATGAGTGGTATAAGCGACAATAGTAGGGAAAAGATTGGCCATAAAAATGCCCCTATAAAAGATCTTACAGGGGCTTGTTTCTATTAATCGTATCAAATTGTTGTACTACAGATTCAATTGAATACCTAAATTCGCTATTGTCCCACTTCCTTTTACATAATAACGGCCTTCATTGGTGGCTCCTCTCACCTCTGCGTGCAGCGGGAAGTAATCATTATTTAGGATATTATTAACTGAGAAAATGAAAGCTAGATTCTTTAATTTATAGCGCGTTTGGAAATCCATCAGCCCATAGCCCGAAATCGGGTATTTGCCATAATTATATTCAGAAGGTTGAAAAACATCGCGTTTACCCAAATGTAAATATTGGAGATAGACGTTCCACCGATCTGTCAATTTGAAATCGGCATTAATATTTACTTTAAAAGGCGAAATAATGGAGTTGTCCAATTTATCCTTATACTTTCCCTCGTTTTTCAAATCTTGCCTACCATCCATGTACCCGAGTATAGTACCAAACTTGAACCAGTCAACAGGAGTTATATCGACAACAAATTCCAAACCGTAAATACGTTGAGGTACTTGAATAAGTTCATAATTACCAGGCGTTGACGTTTCTGCGAATGTACTGCCTTTTTTGGAAGAGCTATAATACCCTGTCAATTGGTAGCTCAACATAGAATAGGTCCCATTTAGCCCCAACTCAACGTTATTGACAACTACCGGCTTCGGATCAATTTGACTCAAAGGTACTCCATTTCGCAATACAAGCCCCACATCGCCGATAGAATATCCTTGCGAAAATGAAGCAAAGGGCTGTAGGTATTTCAATTTATTATACCTTCCTGCCAAATTGAATACAAACGCATTTGAATTGCTCTTGTCTCCAGGAGTGACTTTCCCTGCTTTTGTCAGATCCCCTACCTTAAAATCCAAGTTTTCGTACCGCACACCACCTTTCACTATCCAATAATCGGCGAGATTAAATTTACTTTGAAGGTATAAAGCACCACTTTTCATATTCATATCGGGTGTCACTAATCCATCGCTCAACGTTTTTTGAACCGTGTGATCTTTTAAAAGATCTACTCCATAAATTAAGGTTACCTTATTGTTGTTGGATAGATCAAAGGGTGTACTAAAATTTAGTCTAGCTCCCTTATGATCTGAATAGGTTTGGTTGTAGGTTTCAAATACCGTGTTCATATCTTCATAATACAGACTCATATTTGCTGAAGTCCTACCAAAGTTACCATCATACTTTACATGAAAAGCTTTATTGTAAGGTGTCCCGCCATTAATCACTGTATCTGAAGGTATCCCTATGGCGGGTTTACTTCCAAACTCCCCCTTAGTGCCGACGTATTTACTATCCTGAACACTTCTATAATAGTTTCCCATCAATTCAATGCGATGATTATCGTTAATCTGATAACCAATCTTCGCCAAGGTATTATAACTTTTTGTCTCGCCCAGACCATAAAATGGACTTACAATGGTGCCATCGGAGCTGCGGACCACTCCTGTTCGCGCAATTTTTCCTTGCACGACATAATCAAACTTGTTTTGCGATCCAGAAAATACTTGTGCCAAATTATACCCATACGTTTCACTAGGTTTGACCAAGCTTAGGGAATTATTTAAAGAGGTTGACGAATGAAAACTCTTGTCTGTCTTTGGCTTTTTTGTAATGTAATTAATTATACCACCGGCGGCACCATTTCCATACATTGCAGAGGCACCATTGATGACTTCAATATGGTCAATTGCGCTAGCGTCAATCGTCTTCATATCTCTTCCGCCATTTCTTAAAGGAGTAGATTGAGGAATCCCATCAATAAGTACCAAAAAATTCCGACCACGTATTTTAGCGATGAAGTTGTTTTGGCTTTCCTCACTTGGAGAGATACTTGGCACTTTCTGCATTAGGATATTGGGTAGGTTGTCATTAATCAGCCGCTGATCTTCTAAGGTCTTACCTCCGATATAGGTAATTGAAGATGGTACTTCGTCGATGCTTTCAGCCAATCGGCTCGCCGTTACTACAACTTCATTCAAATGATTACTTGTTTGTTCCATGACAAAGTCTGGAAGCTCTAGGATTTCCCCCTCCAGTGCGATCTGCGACTTGATTTCTTGAAATCCAATATGCTTTACGGTCATGGAGTAAATTCCTTTTGGAATCTTTGAAAAAATAAAATTCCCCTCATTATCGGTCTTGGTACTATTTATCCCGTCAATATTGATGTGCACATTGGACAAACCTTTCCCTTCTGAATTTTTCACCCTACCTTTAATTGTCCCCGATTCTTGATTATGACCATTCTTCTTAACAGCTATCGGTTTATCCATGGAAAAACTTATTGCTGGAATTATAGAAAAACTTAAAACCAATAGACTACTCGCCAATATTGTCTTCTGGGTAATAAACCAAGATCTTGTTGTTATTTTCACGTGTTAAGGTATTAAAAAAATTACTCGCCCTGTCCGCATATTGATATCTGTATATTTCCAAACCTTTTTATCTTGAAAAGCCTGCTCTGAAAAAAGATACAATTACTATTTAGACTAATTATTATTAACGGCAAATATAGTAAAGTTGGGAAATAATTAAAGCTAAAAATTTAGAATAATAATCGATCGAATACCACGATCGATTATTCCTTTAGATGGAGAATGATAATAGCAGAAATGAATCTTAATGTACATTATGTTTTACGCTTGTTGTACTCCATTTTTTGCTGCTTCAACAGTCCCTAACTTTATCAAACAAAAGAAAACAGGTTCCTCTAGGTTAGATTTCATGACATACCGGAACCATTGACATTATAAAAAATTAGTATTAACATTTTAAATCTTAAAGTCATGGCACTTACAACAAGAATCAACGCGGACGATGTAGCATTTTTATTGATCGATCACCAAAGTGGTCTATTCCAGACAGTAAAAGATATTGAAGTCCCTACATTGAGAAGTAATGTAGTCGCTCTTTCACAGGTCGCCGCTATTGAAAACATTCCTGTTATTACAACTGCTTCAGAACCAAAGGGTCCGAATGGTCCATTGATGCCAGAAATCCACGAAAATGCACCACATGCACAATATGTCGGACGTAGTGGTGAGGTAAATGCCTGGGACACTCCTGCATTTGTTGAAGCTGTCAAAGCAACTGGTAAGAAAAAATTGGTTATTGCAGGTGTATTAACAAGTGTTTGTGTAGCGTTTCCTGCCATTTCAGCAATTTCTGAAGGTTATGAAGTTTTTGCGGTCATCGATGCTTCCGGCGATATGAGTCCATTATCGACACAAGTAACAATTTCTCGATTACAGTTGGCAGGCGTTATTCCCATTACGACCACAGCTGTAATTAGCGAAATACTAAAAAGTTGGAAACATACTGACGCTGCGAAATATGCACATGCACTTTCCTTGGTGATGCCTAATTATCAAGCTTTAATAGAAAGCTATTATAAAGCACAGGAAGTCGCACGAGAAAGCAAATAAGTATTTTTATTTTGTTTAACTATCTGCGGGATCGCTTTTACATAAGTTTATCCCGTAGATTACCTTCCGCTTAAAAAAAGCGTATCATCCGTTTTCATCACTTTTACCATTTTCCTAAAGGAATTAAGGTCCTTTCCGTTTGGCAGTCTGGATAAGAAAATAAAAAAGTCCCAATTTCTCAAAAAGGGACTTTCTTTATTGTATCAAATTACTTTTTTGTTTTCGACACTTGAGTTATCAGTGTATATTGCTGAGATGAACCATCAGCAGGAGGGTTTCTGACCTCTTCAACTTTTACTTTGATCACATATTCGTATCCTGATTCGTAGTTAAATCCCTGGATATTCCCATAAAAATATTCCCAGTTATCTGATTCTTTCGCCTTGACCTGCATGCACTTCATTGGGTTTACACCTTCGCAATCAACCAACTGCGGTCCCACAATCATTATTTTCTCATTGCTTTCAGCAGAATTTTTGCTACACTGGATAAAAAAGAATAAAATGAAGACGGCAAGAAGCCCCTTGAGTAATTGGTTTATAAGTTTCATAAAAGAAATTTTAATAATAACTAATATAACAATTATATACATTGTTTCACTACACCTATTTTACGCGTATCTTCCTAAAAGCCTGATGAGGTCGAAATGCCCTTATGGTACTTTCCATAAATAATAAAAAAACGATGGGTGAATTACTTATAAGATATTATTATCATATTTGCAGCTAATATTTAGCCAGCATATTATCTAATGAATTTTCATACTTGGATCAACCAACTTACGAAATTAAGAGTACTAACATGTATTTGTAACCTCCTTGGATTATTATTATTTTCCTGTGCAAAGGATGTTATCATAATCCCACCAGATACAAACCCGACAGAAGTCGTTCTTTTAGCTCCTTTAAGCAATACGGGCAATAATTTGACTTTATCCGCCGAAGTAAGGTATTTAAATAATAGCGGTATTATCCTCTCCCATGGTTTTATGGTCGACGGAAGAAGTGGAGATACTTATATAAAAAGAGAATATCCTATTGTTACGACTTTAAACTCTGGCCCAATTACGTACAAAATTCCCGATCCAGAAATTTACAAAGAAGGCTACTATTACAGTTACAAATATTTTGTAAAGACAGAAAAAGAGACGTACCTAAGTAAATCTGATCAGTTTAGCATCAGTAATATTAGAGTCATTGCCAAAGAAGATCTTAAAATAGCTGCAGGCGAAACTATTACGATAGAAGGTGAGTTTGCAAACATTGAAAAAGATTATGACCTCTACTACTCCTTCCACGAAGAGAAAAAAATGCCATTTGAAATTATCAATTCGGGTAAAGCCATTCGTTTCAAGGTTCCCGAGGGTGTAAAACAAGGCTATAATATCACGTTTAGATTGATCAGCAAAAACCAGGAGGAACCGCATCTAGCTGCTATCATTGCTAAGGCTTTTATTGTTGGGACATTAGCCCCACCGACTTCTTATTTTTACTATTACGATGATATTCTTCGTCTCCCCTATCCTACAGATTATTCAGAAAAACCAGGGCTAGAAGTATTTGTAGGGAATATCTTTTTAAGACATAGCGATGAGATGGATCTTCGCTATCTTATTGATAACCAAAAAGGGGAAAAATTTCCTATGGGTTACACGAATGGACGTGACACCATAACCTTTCCTCAACCGTTGCAACTTATTGAGCCAGATCCGAACGAATTCAAGGTAATACCAGCGTATGTACACCCAGGAACAAAATTTGAAGTATTTGGAAGTGGCCCGGACAAATTCAATTTTGGTGGGAATGTATCTGTAGGAAATCAGCATGTCATTTACAACCAAGTAGACAGAAACGCAAAAAAAGGGGAATTAACAATAAGTGATCTCTCTGAAGGTGATTATCCGATGATCATGAACAATAATCACTTCACCTATAAAAGTGCCAATACAATTAAGGTCAAAAAAATGAATATTGCTTCAAGTAGCCATAGTGAAGCCTATGCCGGAGATAAAATAACGTTAAAGGGCACATTTGTAAAAGGGCAATCCTATACACTTGAAATAGATAAAACTAATACAAGCTCAACAACCTGCACAACGACCGGTGAAGTAAATTTTGAAATCCCCCAATTTATGACGGTTGGGAAGTATCAAATTAGGATGAGTTATAAAAGCGATATGGACTATCAACGATCCTATTATTCCAATAGCATTCCCTTGGAAATTAAAGCGACAAAGATCACTGCCATATATCCTTTAAAAGCCTCTGCAGGTGATTTGATTACGATTGAGGGACATGGACTGAAAGGTTATCAAGCGCAAATTGCAACTTTGGAAGCGCGACATACCTTATCCCAGAACAATAAAATTCAATTTGAAGTTCCAGCTAACCTGCCTAAAGGTAAGTATCGAATCAACGTTAGTTTTTCCAATTTCGACAAAAACAATACTGTTACAGCAACAGACCACCTTGAAATCAAGTAACCGGTAACGATAATTTATTATGAAGACAAAATTTATACATAACGCCACGCTCTTCCTATTTTTAATATCCATGGCAAGTTTGGGTATTTTTATTGGATGTAAAAAAAATGAAGTTACGCAGGCTGTCGATTATAGCCCGGTATCGTTAAAGGCAGGCTCATTTAGCAACCTGGAGGGGAAAACCGTTACTTTACATGGTCGCATAGAAAGGTTAAATGGGATGCCGGTAGAAGACCATGGGTTTATCATCGAAAAAATAGAAAACAATAAGGATAGTGAAAAGGAAATCTTATTCAGTCTGGGCAACAAAGTAACCCCTGGTGAGGTTTCTTTTAAATATCAATACAGCCGTGATTTTGAAGTTGGAGACCGTTTTCGTTATACCTTATACGTCAAAACAAAAAACGGATTTTACCGCAGTGAAAGTAGTATTTTTGAAGTAGATGGACTTCAAATCAATTATCTGGAAGACATGCTTGTACCCAATAACAATAAAATAACAGTTACTGGCGATTTCAAGTTCATATCCGAAAATGTAAAATTATACTACGATGGTTTAGATCAGAAGGAATATATTGTACCTTATCAACTCGCAAGTGACCGAAAGAGCCTAATCTTTACTTTTCCAAAATCAGGTAGTTTCAATCATGGAAATAAGATATTCTTTTTTCTCCGCTATAAAGACAAATCCGGTCAGGAAATTAGTAGAGGCATCGCCCGCATCCAGATACTGGGAACCGTAAATCCGCCAACAAAAACTCAACTATATCTCAGCGATTATCTACCAATAGAAGGAACAGGATTAGATCCGGAACGGATTTGGATGGATCCTCCCTTGTACATATTGATCAATGGCAAAAAAATTAAATACAAAAACTACATCTATCTACTTGATATAGAGAATCTCAAAGGAACTAGATTTCAACTGGGATACCACAATGGAAAGGATTCTGTTGTATTCAAAGACTCTATCGAACTAATCAAACCTATCGGCAGTAATATCCATTTTGAAAAGAAGATTATTCATTCTCCTTACTTAATGAAAATGACTGGAATCGATTTCTATTCCTACATTACGGTATCTGAAAAAGCAAAATATTATCTCGGCAAGAATGACATAGCGCATATTCCTTACAGTACACAAGGAAATACAGAATCTTTTGCTGTGCGCAATATTCCGAATGGCCTGTACAATTTCAGTTATAGCAATCCTTTCTATACGGCAACAACTACCGAGCAGGTTGAAGTCAGAAACTTGACCTGGGTTACTCCCCCAATTACATCGAGATTTGTTGGAGAAGCTTTTACAATTACGGGTAATTTTATTGATGATCAGGAATACCTGGTATCAGGAGATGGAATTTACGAACATCCTATAGCACAAGATGGTAAAATAAATTTTACTCTGCCATCAAACATAATCGGGCAAACAGAAATTCAAATTGGGTACCGTGTAAACATCAATTATGATGAATCTTTTTACGCACCTAAAAAACAGTCCCTGTATATAAACGATTTTCAAGTGAGCGATATTACACCTTTAAAGGGTTATCCTGGAGATGTTATAACGATCAAAGGAAAAGGCCTTGGCTCCATACAGATAACTGTTGGCGGCACTTATGCGACAAGTATCTATCGAAGCTCAGAAGAACACCGTTTTATCATCCCGGCATTTGCATCTAAAGGTAAATCAGCTCTTGTAATGACTTTAAACGGTACGACGATTAAACATAAAGAGCTTTTTGAGGTTTTGTAAACTCAAATTTTATAAATGTTATGTGTGTCATTATTATCTCCATTGATATGTAGGTAAACAGCAACATGACAATGGCAAAACAAACTGGATCGTTAGCATAATTAAAAGACAAAGCTTCTTTTTTGTGGAAAAAAGAAGCTTTGATCATCATCTTTCAAAAGATCCGTTTTTTCAAGACTATTTTTTTAACCATAAAGTGAATTTTTCAAAAAAAATAAACCTAGTTTTAGAACGATTTTAACTTATTTTGCAACTCAAATAAAAACCATAAATTAATCTATATGCGTCGTAAGAACCTACTATGTATTTTAAAATTATACATGTGTTTCAATTTTTTATGTCTTGTTTCCTGTAAATACAACAGTGAAGACCTTAATTTTCATGAAATTAAACCACCGGATAAAGAGGCCAAGGTATCTATGAATCTAGCAGACGTACCAAATGGTCAAACTGTTTATATTTATGCTCCAACTGATTTATCGTATGTAATCAATGCCACATCAGGATCTATCGCTAAACAAGAATTTTATCTCAATAATAAACTTGTGGGCAGTGAAAAGGCAATATTGCGGATAAAGCCTTCCGATCTTGCAGGAGGAACGTCGGATATATTGAAAGTAAAAGTAGAACTCTCTTCAGGTACCGGAAGTTTAGCTGAGGTTTTAGGACAGGAGAAATCTGCTTTTGAATTCACCTACCCAATAAAATACATAAATCCCCAGGTAGATTTGAATATTGACCAACGGATTAATTCTTCAAAAAAATTAGAGATTTATTGGACAAAGCCAACTATAGAAGGCGCTGAAATTGAGAGTTATGAAGTATATAATTTCAGTAATTTGGATCAGATTCTCATCGATCGAATTTCAGATCCTGATAAAAATAGCTTTGTCGATGATGATTATTCCTATGGAGCTAAAACATATAAAATAATTACAAAATACAAGAACAACAAAGTTCAACCAAAAGAAGATTATTATTCTGTAAAATATAAGGTTTTCACAAGCGATTATTTCAAAACGAAAACCTTAAAAAATCTAAATTTAGACATACAGTGGACTCACCCAGATGGTATTGCTAACAAATATATTTTTGTTTGGAAAGGAAATAGACAATCAATCTCCTTAGGTAAAAATAATGCTGAGGTCTACAGGCCTGCATTCCCTTTTCAAGAAGAACAGTATTATGAATTGTATATCCTGCCCGAAAAGGCAAACGAATGGGACTATGCCAAATATCCGAAGATCATCAACTATTTTAAAGAACAAAAATACGATGATGAAATAGATTATGCGCATATGATCATGACTGAAGGAGATATTAAAAACAATTTAATCCTTTCCATGCGAGGTATTAAAAATGGTTTTGGACTTCGAAGCTATGGAATTAACGACCTCATTATGAAGAGTAGAAATGACGACCATATTCAATATCCTTTTTATATCAATTCTTTTCAAACTGCTCCAACCACTGGAAAGGTTGCTGTTCATATAAGAAGCGACATCTATGAGAACAAGCCAAAAATCGAAGTATATACAGATTATACGCTCAGTAAAAAACTTGGGACCTATGAGACCGATGATTTTCCAGTTTATTTTTTGACCGATGACGATAAAATCCTTATCCGCAATAATAATCAATCTTATCAATTTAGAATATACGATGTAAATTCAGGAAAATTATTAAGCGAGAAAACCGAAAATGGTCAACAATTTCGTCCCTCAATCTCTCCGAATGGCAAATACATTGTATCGGCAGTTGGAGCAGCAACAGGGTGGTATAAATTGTATAAATACGAAAATAACGAATATACACTATTAACTGAAAAAACAGAAAGCCGGATCGTTAATGCATTTTACTTTCATCCAACCATTCAGAACCAGGTCATTATTCAATCAATCGATAACTATTTCTCGATTTGTGAATTACCAAGTTTAAAAGTAATTAAAAAAGTGCCTGGAGAATTTCTTTCTTATGATACTTTCACTGGAAATATCCTTTTTAAGGACGAATATTTTTCCTCTAATTCTGTCATCAATGTCTTAAATAAAACATATAGTGATATCCTTTTTAGTATGACAACGGGCAATTACTTTCAACCTTATCAAGCACGACTTCTAAATAATAATATTATTCTTTACAACAATTATGTCAATATCGTCCAATAGCCTAAAAATCATGAGAAAACTACTATTAAGTATCGCCTTGTTGTTCATTACCATAACCTCAATGGCTCAAATTGGATTCGGATATCGATTTGGCATAGGCAGCTATAAAATGTCCGAAATGAGTTCATTTTTGAATGTTATTCAAAGCGGAATTAAGTTAGACTATCCTGTTCCTATTTCAGTTACTGATAATTTCCCAAATCATTATACCAATTATGGTGAAATTACATACTCCGTAAAAAAGAATGACTATGGTGTCAATTTCACTTATCTATCCACTGGAGGTCGATTGGCCTATTCGGATTATTCCGGTGCTATTGCCTATAACTTGAATGCGAACGCCTATCGTATCGGAGCGGTATATCGTAATTTTTTCTTCCAGACAAATGAAGGACAGGATAAGAATTTATCGCTTTTTGCGGAGATTTCTCCTGCGATAACTAACAATAATATTACGTCAGATGGTTATTATCAAACTCCATCTGGCCGCAATGAAATCGACAAAAAGCACCTTGTTGAATCCAGATCCACAGGGTTTTCAATCACGCCTTACGTGGGTATTCAGTGGAATATTATTAAATCCATGGGAATCAACCTAGGTTTAGGATATAATGCTGAAATACCTAGCAAAAGTAGTGAAATGAGAGATACCAAGACTGATTGGTCCGGGCTACGCGTTGGATTAGGCCTGAATTATAAACTGACCCCATAATAATTAGTTTCATATTTGGAAAATTAAGTCTTTTCAGACCTGAGTCTTAGAAATTCAAAAAAAGCCGTTATACTAATGTAAAACGGCTTTTTTTGTAAGTTTTCTTATCGAGTTACAAAATTACGAAACGATTCTATTTAGATATTGTTCTTCAATAAAGAATAATATTATATGGAAGACCTATTATATTCGGTAGCTATTAGCGTAATGATTGTTTGGGCAGTGACTTTTTTAGGAGGGTTCATAACAGAAGATTTTATTCATATTCTTTTAATTATTGCAGCGATAGCATTTATATTTCGTGCAATAAAGGGTATTAGCAACTCTAAGATGCATCAACCTCAACAGTAGGTCAAAGCTATTAATAAACAAATAGACCGGCAGTAAAAATGACGATCCCAAACCAATTATATCCAAATCAATGGTACGATATGAATACACAGAAGAGCGACTTCGACTCCTGTCAAAGAATTTTGGAGGCTTTATGTGGCCACACGAAAATGAGATATGGAATGATACGCAAGAAAGATGGTCGGAAATGGGGAAATTGGTGTGTTTATGACTATCATTCTCAGAAGATCGTTAATAAAAACAGTGAACACTACGTTAAAATATATCAGGAAATAAGGAAAGGTTTCTCACCTATTTACATTGACGATAGCGAGCAGTGCTCTGTCGACGAATGGACACAAGTTCTTCATGAATTCGGTTTAAAAAGCTATATCTCTTACCCAATTATTAACAAAAATAATTCTATTGTTGGACACTTGAGTTTCATGAACGCGGAACCAGTACACTTCGACCCAATTAAATTAGAGACGTTGCTACCTGTTTGCAGTGACTTGATTGCAATAGATTTTAAAACTATTATTGAACGTAGAAATACGAGAAGAAAATTGGAACAGGAACTTAATTATTCCAAAAACAGAGAACTTGTTTTATCGTCCTTGGCTCATGACTTAAATAATCCCGTCAGCATCGTAAAAGTGATATCGCAATATCTTGGCAAAAACATTAAAGATGAAAGCCAAAAAAACTTAATAAAGAAAATAGAAGAGGCTTCATCACGTGTAAAAGGAGTGATAGATGATATTTTAGATTTCAGTAGTATCCGTCTTCAAGACAGGCTAATTAGAATTAATGATCATTACCGCATGGATGCATTGATCAAGCAAATTTTATCCGAATTTGAAGTATTACATAACAGAGTGCTAATAGCCAACATCAACCTTCCTGTTGATGTACCATGTGATCATCAGAAAATGGGGCGTGCATTCACTAATTTAATTGGAAATGCTATAAAACATGGTAATTCTTTTCAAAATATCGAAATAAATGCATTCATTCAAGAAGAAAATTTCATTTTTAGTGTTACAAATGAGGTCACCCATCCTCAATATTCGGATCTTAAAGATCTATTTAAGCCTTTTGTAAAAGGAGTCAATAGTAATGGGCTAGGATTAGGATTATTTATTGTGAGTGAAATAGTAAAAATTCATAAGGGAAAAATAGTCGTAAATTTAAAGGACAATAAAATTACTTTTAACCTGATGATCCCCATAGATTCAACTAAAGTTGTTCAATAATAAAGTATAGACCAGGATTTCGTATTAAATTTTCGGCTGTTACCATCTTAAGTTCTTTATTACTACCTATAATTTATGTTCGCTTGTCTGCCTTGCTGCAAGTTCATCATGTGCAGTAAGATCAAGGCGCAATGGCGTAATAGATACCAGATTGTGCTCTACTGCCCAGCGATCCGTGCCCTTTTCTGCAGGCTCTAATGGCACCACTGTGATCCAATAGTTTTTCCTTCCCATAGGATCCTCTCCGGGTACGACACGGCCATCATATAGACGTACTGATTGTCTTGTCCAGGAAAGTCCTTGGGGTTTGGGTGGAAAATTCACATTATAAAGAACAGGGCCTTTATTTTTCAATAAAATCTTGAGCACATCGATTGTCCACGGATATAAACCCTCAAAGTCTGGCTCGGTCTTTCCTACGGGTGTGCTCAATGCGATACCAGTAATACCGAGCAGGGTCGCCTGCTTTGCCGCAGCCAATGTTCCGGAATGCCACATGGAATTGCCTAGGTTTGGCCCCATGTTAATACCCGAAAGTACAACCTGCGTATCGGGAAACATATGTAGACCCAACGCCACACAATCTGCTGGAGTGCCATTCACTCTAAACGCGTCAATATCCTCAAAAGTAATCGGTGCACGCCGGTAGCTTAGGGGCCTGGAATGCGTAATAGCATGTCCCATAGAAGATTGCTCCACATCGGGCGCAACAATCTTTACCGTCCCAAACTCTTTTGCCGCCTTTGCCAGTGCCGCAATCCCCGGTGAATAAATGCCATCGTCATTGGTAATAAGTATATTCATAACTGTCCTTTTCTATGAAAACCAATCTCACACAGGCTTTGTTCAGCTTTTATGAAAGAACATGGCAAAAACATAAGGTTAGTACATAATCCTGCTGCTTGGGATGACTCAAACGGAGACAAAGATGAACTATGCCAATTGATTGAAGATCTTGGTCACAATTGCATTGTAGTAACCAAAAAAGATGCTGTCAAAAAGATCGATCCGCAGACAGACATCATTGCCCTTGCTGGTGGTGATGGTACCATAAGAATGACAATTATGGCGCTATTGGAAAAAAAACTACGATTTAAAAGGCCAATCGCCATACTCCCACAAGGCACTGCAAACAATATTGCTATTTCTCTTGGTATTCCTATGAACGTTGAAAAGGCTATCGGTCTCTGGAAAAATTACCAACTTAAAAAATTCGATGTAGGAATGGTTATGGGGCTAGAAAGAAAGCCGTTGTATTTTATTGAATCCATTGGCTTTGGTGTATTTCCTTTACTGATAAAGAAAATGGATAAAAAAAATACGGAAGAGCTGAGCGCAGAAGATGAAATCAAAACTGCACTAAGACAGCTTCGCAAACTGGTAGAAACATTCCCGGCTACTACACTAAGACTCACAGTGGCTGGAAATAACTATGAAAAAGATTGCATACTAGTTGAGATCATGAATATATCAAGTATTGGACCGCGGCTAGTTCTTGCTGCTGACGCTGACCCTGGAGATGGACAATTTGATATCATCATTGTCACTGTCGATCAACGTCAGGAACTTATTGGCTATATCGATGGACTATTGAATGGAACCAACGTCGAATTTAAAATAAAACCTATCCGGGCTAGTCGATTGGCGATGGAATGGGAAGGCAAAGAAATACACATCGATGATGAGCGCAAGAGTTACTTTGGCCAACAATTGAAGCTTACCTCGCTCGAAGGTATAGTTGAAATTATCACTGGCAATAAATAAAATATGATTTGAACCAACGATAATGGTTCAAAAAATGTTCCTTTTTAAAAAACTAGTTAAAATGAACAGATCTAAAAACACCAAAGAAACGCATGTTGGCATGCTTATTTTTATCATGACAGCCATTCCAAGCCCAGATCCACGGGACCCGAGCCCAGACTTATCCGATGCTCAACAAGAGGGGCCCTCCAAAAAAGATGAAGATCCCAATACCAATCTATCAGGTATCAAAGATGATCGTACCCATGACAGGGAGGAAGCGCAAGCAGAACAGAAAGAAAAAGATGATGAAGATAAACCTGATCTTTCGGGTGACATCAATGTCTAAGTAGTACCAAATAAATCTTCTGCTAACTGTATAGGTGTAGCCCCCCTTCAGATGTACAGATCGCTCAACTAACACTGGAAGGGGCTTTCCTTTCTTAACTTTTCCGCGGTGGAAAGAAAAATAGTTTTGGATTTATTTTGAAATAGATCCAAACCGCCCTTCCCATTTTAATCAATTCTTTTGATGGAAGGTTACGCGAGCGGAAGGCTAATAGTAAGGATAAGGAAAAGCTGACCATAAAATTAAAGAATCCTATAACACCAATCCCTAAAATCCCCCAAATCCATATATCAGTAGATAGCTCCATCCCATGACCAAATAATCCCAATGCCAGATTCCCACTGGCGAATGTAATGTGCCTTATATCTAGATTTAAACCTAAAAAAAGTCCAACGGAAGCTGTCGTTCCCATAAAGATCCCAAACCAAACATTGGATACGATACCTGCCCACTTTTTTTCATAAAACGAAGCTATTTTGTTTGTTTTTGCCTGGCCGAATATTTTTTTCAATAGGGGATGTTCTTGAATGCGGTAGTACACGGAGTTGTGTTTGTCCCGATTTGAAATACTGCCGGCAATAATCCCGGAAAGAAATAGAAAAATACCGGCGATAGACGCATGCAAGATCAGCGGTGTTTTTATTGGATTAAGATCATTGACCAGATGTAACCACTTGGCGCTCGCAATATTGATCTGAAACAATTGTTGAATTACCCAAACAAGAAAAAGGCTCATCGGAAAAGCCATCACAACATTACCAATAAAGGCAATAAACTGGGACCGAAATAATCGCGCAAACAATTCAGCAAATTTCCAATAGCGATGTTTGCTGTCCGCTTGTTCGGAAATCCCTTGCTCAATAGCGTTGACCAATGCAGAAGCTGTCATCGCAGGCTGTTTGGTTGCCAAAGTTGCACCAAGGAGATAAATGAGCGTAAAGCCAATAGCATAATTCAGGCTATACAGAAATGCATGACCAAATTCACTGCTGTGTAGCTTACCTAACAATAATTTAACGATGCACATGACGCCTACAATGAGACCACCTCCACAGGCTGAACGGAACATTTTCCAATATTCCTGTTTACTTGAGGTAATATAATGCTCCCCGGTTTGTGCAGTATGATGCGTAATTTCGTAGGCCAAAAGCTGTGTACTCTGTCCAACCAATTTGCGAATATTGCTTTTCCGGGAATTATAACCAATAAGTGTCGTGCCCAGCGCAATCGTCTTTTGCCTCTTTTCATCTGGATTATCGATGACTAAAAACGACAAGATTTCTCGGATCCTTTCCAGTTGTTGCCGCATACGCAAGAGCGATTGATTCACTTTGATGGAAATTCCAAAACGATGTGAATTATCGAAGGCCGTTTCAATATACGATTCGCATTGCTTATGAAGTACTAGAATTTGTTTATAAGACAGATCATCCGAGGAGATAAACTTATGGTCTGATTGTAAAATACGATCATTCAATTCGGTGAACTCCCGCATAATAGCAATAAATGGGCTATCAAAATTTTGAAACTCGGGCACCATCTTGTTTACATCTGTTTCCATTGCACGTCCGGTAATACGTTGAACCAACAATTCCAATCCATACAATATTTCGGTCATTCCAAAACCCGTTTTGTCATCGTAAATTGTTTCAAATTGACATACACGAAACAGCTCATCGAACTGATGTTGCGGAATCGCGGCAACCCAGTCCCCATCCCCAGGTTTGTAAAAAACCTGATTTAACAGATATTGTAAAGTAGACTTAGGTGGTTGAAAAGGCAAATACCGCTCGGTGATTCTTTTTTTTAGTTCATAAAAAAAATCTGCATAACTAATTATACCGGTATCAGAAATCAATTGATCGAAATCTTTTTCAGCCAAGATTCTTTTGAGATAAAGCTGAAAACATTGGAGTTCTTCGGGTGCTGCTTCAAGAAAGCCCAATAAAAATTGAATATCAACCTGATAAAGTACATGAACATGCTTTGGCCGGATGATGTCCACGAGTAAAACCAAAAAATCAACGTTTACATAAGCAGGATCCCTTAATTCGCCTTCAAATCGTCCAAACAAACTTCTTACCTGCTGCTCTTTATCCTGTTCTTTTCTCATAAATTATAAAATCCCTACTCTAGATACCAAATTTGAATACATTTTGTTTTCCTAATCGAAAAGACTAGCTCGCTGAATTGTGTCAAATAGCCCCTTGAATCAATGATTTTGGTCATTCAGCATCCATTTGAAGTTTTATACTTTTACAGGTAAGAAATTATAAATCAACAATTAACTTAATATTAAGACACGAAAATGAAAAATAACAATAAAATGAAGCCTGCAAAATTATGTTACGAACATATCGGCGGAAAACTCGGCCAACTACTACTAGAGGCGTTGATTACAAAAGGATGGTTGGCAAAAACAGATCCTAGTGATAAAGATTTCTATATCACTGAATTTGGAGAATCTCAATTGACGGCATTTGGTATTGACTTATCGCAAATTAAATCCTGAACAAAATGAACTTAATATTGGATTACGACAATTTCTTTCTACCCGTCGAAAATCTCGAGAAGGCAAAGGAATTTTATGGAGATCTACTTGGCCTAGAAACTAAATTCGATTTTACGGATAAGGGAATGACGGCTTTCAAGATAGGAGACAATGAACCTGCAGTCATTCTTAGTACAGTACAACATTCGAGACCGACTATTTGGTTTACCGTTGCCGATGTCAAGACAACGTATGAACAGCTTAAGGAAAAAGGAATCGTATTTTTAAGCGAGCCATTTGAGATCATGACAGGTTTAGCTGCAGAATTTAATGATCCTTTCGGAAATCAGCTTGGCATAACGGATTATTCTAAGTCAAATAAAGTGTAAAATTCGGAGGTAACCGCTGAAGCCGAGTTTGTGTAGTTTAATGGAATATATTGTATATTGCGGTTCAATTTAAACCAACTATCAATTCAATGCGAGGATTCATCTATTCAATAGTAGCTACCGGCCTTATTTTTACAGGATGTGCAGGAATGAAAAACCAGGGCGATAATAGTGGTTGGAAATCACTATTTGACGGAAAAGACATCAATGATTGGTTTGTTAAAATTCATCATCATGATATCGGTGTGAACTACGGAAATACGTTTAGAGTCGAAGATGGAATAATTAAGGCCAGATATGATCAGTATGATGATTTTAATGATCAATTTGGCCATTTATATTATAAAACACCCTTTTCTTATTATCATTTAAAGTTTGAATATCGATTTGTAGGTGAGCTCCATAAAGGTGCCCCCTCCTATACGCTTCGTAACAGCGGAGTGATGTTTCATTCGCAGGACCCCAGAACAATGTTGAAAGAACAGGATTGGCCTATTTCTGTCGAAATGCAACTTTTGGGAGGATTGAGCGATGGCCAGCCCCGCCCTACAGGTAATATGTGTTCCCCAGGAACCAATGTAGTTTATCAGGGTAAAATAGCTTCTTCACATTGTTTAAATTCTACTTCAAAGACCTATGATGGTGATCAATGGGTTAAAGGGGAATTGATTGTATTGGGAGATTCGTTAATCAAACATATCATTAACGGAGATACCGTACTAGAATATTCAAAACCTCAGATTGGAGGTGGAACTGCCAATGGGTATGACCCCAAAATGAAGATCGATGGTAAGTTGCTCAGCAGTGGATTTATCGCTTTACAGAGTGAAGGTCAACCCGTAGATTTTAAGAATATATGGATTAAGGAGCTGCCTAAACCAAAGAAATAAGGGAGACTATTGCATAGCTCTACAAAGTGCTATATTATTTCTTATTAATTACTTTAAGGTCATTAATTTTTCCGACAGGAGCAATCTTTATGCGTTTATCCCCTTTAGTTACATAAAAGTAGTAAGTACTGTTAATATCAATCATATAGATATCAGTTTCTTGATTAGAATCCGAATTGATTGTATAATTATATTTTAGGTTTTGGTTTTCAATCCTTTTTTTTATAATGCTACCTTCTCCTATTCCTAATCCTACAAATAGAGCCAGAAGTTCAAGAGCAACAAAAAGGGAAAAAAAAGAGACTGTTGTTTTGCGAAGTTCTTTTTTATCTCCTTCAGGATTTATTTTATAACTTCTTAACAACTTTTTACTCCAAGTTTTCTCTCTATTCCGTAGAATGATAAGCTGAAATAAAAAGAAGAAAAGAACAACAGAAATGATTACAATAATTAAGATTGGACTTGAGGTCATATCGGCAATTGGGCTAATCAAAATATCCGTTATAGATGAGTATTTCAGGATGTTAATTCCCAATTGGTAAAAAAGAATACTTTCCTTTAAAAGTCCAAGAATAATTAGATATAAATATCCTAATGGCAACAACCCTTGAATTTTTTCTAAATATTTCATTCAACTAATATATAATTTTATCTTGATTTTAAACTTAGCAGTTTAACAAGTTCACTCCCATTATTAAAATATTACGAAATTTTTAATCTAAATAAACCTTAAATAGTCGCATAAAGTCTCATAGTCAACCGAATAATATCTAGATTTACTATTTTTAAAGTAATAAGCACAAAAAAAATTAACAATCTGATAGGGATATGGATAAAATCACGAAAAAAGAAATTGCAGAAGCAGAGAACCAACTTTTCTTGGCGCAGCTAGCCAGTAATGTAGACGGTCTTGATCTCCTCCTATATGACGACCTTGTTGCTGTAGCACCTGATGGTCAAATGTTAACCAAAGAAATGGATCTAAATGCACACCGATCAAAGGCTATGATTATTGAAAATGCTTCAACAGAAATTAATGAGATCAGAATAATTGGGGATACCGCGCTTTCCGTTACTACGATGACGGCAAAAGGCAAGGTAATGGGAACACCATTAGAAGGAAAATTTAGATATTTTAGGGTATGGAAACGCATTGACAACACACTAAAAGTCATTGGTGCCAGTTTTATGCAATTGCCTTAATAAGGGAACGGAAAACTGAAAATTCGGTTTTTTAATTTTGTCGTTGTAAATTTATATAGATGGGTATAATAAATAATAAATCTAGGATTATATGCTATGCAAAAATGAAAAAATACACTTTTTTTCTGGCTTGTATTTTACTTTGCTTTTTTATTTCTTGTCGAAATATTGGCAAACCTATTGATAAACAAAAATCCGGTTCTTACTTCATCGATTCAAAAGGGCAGATAGCTTATTGTCAGAATGGAAATTGGTTTAGTTTGGGCATTTCACAAATGCAGGCTGATACAAAGTCATTTGAGGTTTTGTCAGAAGATATAGCTAAAGACAAAAATGCGGTATATTTTCGTGGCACGACTCAAAAACTTGTGGACAAGAATTCCTTTTACGTCGATAATCAGATTCCAAAAGATCGTTTTCATGTCTATTATATCGATCAGGCCCTAGGCTTTAATATCATCCAAGGAGCAGATCCAAAAACATATGAGCTCGTAAAGGACCATATAAACTGGGCACGCGACAAGGACCATTACTTCTACAGTAATGACATGATAAAGGCAGATCGGAAAACCTTTTCGTTCGTCAATGACTATTTTTTAATGGATAAAGATTCAGTTTATGTCTCTCCGAATATAGGTACCTTTAAAGCAGTTGTTGCTAACTCCGGAAACATTGAAGCCATAAACAAATATTACATGAGAATTGGCAATACTATTTATTACCCACCATTTCAGCAGGGATCAGATGTCATAACGAGGTCTTTTAAGACCATTGATAAAATTCGTGTACTTGATCATGATCATATTAGTGTTGACAACAAAACGATCCTATTCAGGGGGAAAAGCTTCAGATATGAACAGGTAGATGCTCCTTCCTTTGCGTTATTCCCGATTGATGAAAAGAATGATGTGTATGGAAGCAACTCCTATTCAAAAGACAAGAATAATGTGTACTATAATCAGGAAATAATTCCGGGTGCCGATATTAAAACGTTTATACCTTTAGGTCACGATTTCGGAAAAGATGCAAAAAATGTCTTTTATCAAAAACAGCTGCTTGAAGGAGTAGATGCAAATAGTTTTAAGAAGGACGGTGATTTTTATAAAGACAATCGAGGCAATAAATTCAGCGGCCTTACAGGAAATAAAATCTAATCAGCTTTCTTTTGACAGCTAAAGCCTACTTTTTGTATTCAAAAAAAGCTTGTCAAGGAGAACTTATCGATTGAAATTTCCAACTCGCAAACTATTTTAATACAGCTAGTCAGATTTTAGGCGCAATACATCAAACATGCGTTGATATTCAGGTGTCTCGAGATTATACTTTTTAGATTCACGAATAACGTAAGCTGTCAAAGATGCCAACTCTGTTTTCGGTCGTTTATTAAGATAATCCGTATGCATGGATGAAGTCGCATCGTAAGGCATTTGTTCCATTTTGTCCAAGGTCCTATGTACAATATGATCAGCAATAACAATTCCTTTTTCCTGAGCTAATGTTGTAACCTCCTGAATAAGTTTAATAACCGCATCTTTCTTCTTTGGATCTTCCATTATCTGACCAATAGAACAATCAAAATAAGAAGTAGCTGTGGCCATAGCGGAAATAAAAATAAATTTGTCCCATATTATTTTCTCAATTTCATCGGAATAATTCACATGGATATCAGCCTGTTGCACAAGATGATATAGCCTATCCAGTCTTTCATCATGTTCTCCATTCAATCCGAAACTCATTGTACCCCATTTCCCTGTCACTTCAATCACTCCAGCAGCCTTTAACCGGGACACAATATAGGCGCAACCATCCACAGCCAAATTATTCGGATAATACCTGTTGATACGTTCTTTACTGTCCACTCCATTCTGTAAGGGTATGAATACTGTATCTGTGCTCACACACGGTCCTAATAAGGCCATAGTATCTTCAAGATCATAAGATTTAGTACAAAGAAAAATGTAATCCATTTTTGTGAAGTTTTCAGCCTCACTGGAAGCCTTATAAGGCTTCGCTATAAAGGTTCCCTTTTCTAATAACAGCTTTAAACCATGTTGGCTAATCTCCTCAAGATGGTTACCTCGCGCCAAAAAATTGATATGAATATCAGTGTTTTCATACTTGCGCGCTAACATACCGCCAAAATATCCACCCACTCCCCCCAGGCCCACAATTAATATATGCTGTTCCATTAGTTTTTTTATTTCGTATTCCTTATCTGTATTCAACCTTAAAATAAATCTAAAGTGAATATAAAGGAACTTTTGACAACACACAACTTATCAATATCAGGTGGAGATCAATTATTCAAGAACAATTTCTTTTACCATTACTTACAAATTTGTTAGTAACACACAAATAGCTGTTTGACACCCAGAAGCAAGTATTTGCCTTTACATTTGCTCGTATAATTTATCATGTACAACAGTTTTTATTTATGAAAAAATACGCATACATCGGCGCTTTGGGTTTTCTCGCAGTAATCACAACAGAGTTTGGCATTATTGGTATCTTACCCCAAATAGCCGATCATTATCATATCAGTATCGATAAAGCAGGTTATTTATTGAGTGTTTTTGCTTTGATCATTGCGATAACTGGGCCATTTATGACATTGCTGGCTTCGGGATTCGACCGCAAGAAAGTTATGTTAACTGCCATCGCTATTTTCTTAGTCACAGCGATTGTCTCTTCATTATCCCCTCCTTTTTGGTTACTGCTTATCGTAAGAATACTTCCCGCCTTTCTCCAACCTGTCTATATTGCGACTGCATTGTCTGTCGCCATCTCAAAAGGGGGAAAACAAAATGAAAATGAGCTTATGAGTATTGTTTTTAGTGGTGTTGCAATCGCTATGGTAACAACAGTCCCCTTCGCCACCTACATTGCCAGTCTCTCCTCCTGGACATATTCTTTCACGATACAAGCAATTGTCAGTATAATAGCGCTACTGGCGATCTATCTTGCCATTCCTCCGTTGCCTGTGAAAGAAAAAAAATCCTACGGAAGCCAGATTAAAATATTAACCAACCCCATCTTTGTAGTCAGTACCCTAATGAATTTCTTTATGGTATCAGCTTGGTTTTCTACCTATAGTTACTTCGCCGAATATTTAAACAAAGCAAAGAATATGGACAGTACCATGGTTAGTTATATGCTATTTGTATTTGGTATTATTGGAGTCATCGCTAACTGGGTGGCGGGGAAAATGCTCAACCGAAACATTACGTTTACCACGGCCTTTTTCTTATCGGGTACACTTATTATTCCCTTATTACTGTATTTTTCCGATGGCAATTTATTCGCTACGGTCTGTACAATTGCCTTATGGGGGTTTCTTTATTCCCCTAGCTTCTTAAACGCATCTACCTATATGATTTCATCCGCTCCCGGGGCGCTAGAATTTGCCAATAGTCTCGCGACTTCATTTGGCAATCTCGGGGTAACCTTGGGAACTACCGTAGGGGGCTGGATTATCGTTTCGAAAGGTGTAGAATTTTCGCCATGGCTTACGATGGCCTTTGGTTTTCTTGCTTTTTTGATGATCGCCCTCCGACAGTTTCTAGAAAAACGTAATGCACTAAAGCAAATAACGATCGCGCAGTGTACATCGCAATAATATATTTTGCCCGTATTCCAGTATTGTAAATAGCTAATGCACGACAAATTTAGATCTAGTTAGCGTGGATATTCATTCCAGCGCGAACTAGATCTAACGCTCTCTCCTTAAAGACCATCGATAAGATACCAACTCAGAATAATACCTATGACAAAAATTAACACGGCCACAATTGTGATGCTATTTGAAGTTTGAGTAAAGTTTTCCTCTTCGATTTGTTTGTTCGTTTTACGATATTTAAAGAAAGCGACAATAACCGTCAATGCACCTATGACTACAATGGAAACGCCAACAGCGCCAGAATGTTCATGCTGGGAGCCTGCAACTACATCTTTTTTTAAAATGAGCTCAATCTGACGAATAAATAATGAAAATTTAACAACCACAAAACCGAATCCCATAATCCCTAGGCTTGTCCGGATCCAAGCAAGGAAAGTTCGTTCATTAGCAAGATGGTCATTCACCTTTTGTGGGGTATGTTTAGTCATTCGAAATAAATTTTGATCAACAAATACGTTAAAAGAATTATAAAATTTATACACTAGCCTTAAGCAACCTTTTACAGCTGTGACTATGCTTTAGCACATATCGTTTACAGGTTAGTCAATTTTTTAAGGTTCAGCAATCATTTTGTTTGTTTTTCAATAAACGCTGCAGAACGTTGAAAAGTTTGATTAATATTTTAATGATATTTTTTTATAGCTTTGTTTAGGATGAAAAAGCTGCTGGCTATATGCTTCTTGACGATTTACATCGCGTCGGCAACCGAAATTTCACAATTATTGAGATTTCCGTTGTTGATCGAGCATTATTTTGAGCACAAAGTAAAAAATCCAAGCCTTTCTGTCGTCGATTTTCTGAACGTACACTACAGTGGGCACCACCTGGAGAATCACCCACATGACGATGACTATGAGGAAGATCAAAAGCTTCCTTTTATGATGCACTCGGCTTCATACAGTGCTGTTTTTGTATGCCCTCAAATTGCTGGTATCAAGATAAAAAATAGGTCCTTTACCAAAAAGAAGAACAGCTCCCCTATTTGGAATGACCAGTTTACAGAGGATACATTCATGACTTCTATTTGGCAACCGCCAAAATTCTGTTAACACATTACACTTCTTATTATTTCGGATGAAGACATTCACCCGACCACCGCTTTCATTTCAATAAAAGTTTAAGTTTTGTCGTGCCACTCATTGCACCATTTTTACCAGTGCGATTTTATACTTGGCTGCTGTCTTCATCAATTATTTTATGATTTAACAGAATCTATTTATTATGCTTACTAAAATCATTGAGTTCTCTGTAAAGAACAAACTCATTGTAGCGTTATTGATATTGGCATTGATCGGCATAGGCGCATATCAGGTGACCAAACTGCCTATTGATGCAGTACCCGATATTACCAACAATCAAGTGCAGGTCATCACCATTGCCCCTTCTTTTGGCGCAACGGATATTGAACGACTAGTCACCTTTCCAATCGAACAGGCCAACAGTAATATTTCTGGATTACAGGAAATCCGGAGTTTTTCGCGGTTTGGGTTATCCCTTGTAACAATTGTCTTTGACGACAACATTGATGTCTATTGGGCCCGGCAACAAGTAGCTGAACGTCTCCAACAGGTACAACAAGAAATCCCTCCAGGCATAGGTTCTCCCCAGCTGGGCCCTATTTCTACAGGTCTGGGAGAAATTTATCAATATGTCGTTCGAGCCCAGCCGGGATACGAGCGCAAATATAATGTAACTGAACTGCGTACAATCCAAGATTGGATTGTCAGACGGCAGCTTCTAGGCGTCAAAGGAGTAGCTGAAGTCAGTAGTTTCGGAGGAAAGCTGAAACAATATGAGATCGCTGTCAACCCTGACAAACTCAATGCCTATGGGATTACAATCACCGATGTCTTTGATGCACTAAATGCCAACAATCAAAACACCGGCGGTGCATATATTGAGAAAGGACCAACAGTCCTTTATATTCGAAGCGAAGGACTGGTCGGCAACATTGACGACATCCAGAATATTGCTATCGCAGGTAAACAAAACGACCTACCTATCTTCATTCGCGATATCGCGCAAGTACAACCTGGCTATGCAACCCGCTATGGTGCAATGACCTACAACGACAATGGTGAAGTTGCTGGAGCCGTCGTGATGATGCTTAAAGGAGCCAATAGCAGCCAAGTCATTGCAGACGTAAAGGCCAAAGTAGAGGAAATCCGGAAAACATTGCCCAAAGGTGTGCTCATCGAACCTTTTCTTGATCGTACCAAAATGGTCAATAATGCCATCAGTACGGTAAAGACAAATCTCTTGGAAGGTGCACTAATTGTCGTCTTTGTACTAGTGCTCTTCCTGGGCAATATACGGGCTGGATTGCTCGTGGCCTCCGTCATTCCCTTAGCCATGCTATTTGCAATCTGCATGATGAACCTCTTTGGTGTGAGTGGTAACCTGATGAGTCTCGGTGCACTCGATTTTGGATTAATCATCGATGGGGCCGTCATTATCGTCGAGTCTGTGATGCATCAGCTTATGCAGCAGCAACGGTTCAAAGAATTGCTCAAGGTGCCGGCTTCTGAAATGGACGAAATGGTGACAGTATCAGCCGGTCGTATGATGAACAGTGCTGTTTTTGGACAGATCATTATCCTGATTGTTTACCTCCCCATTTTAACGTTGGAAGGAATCGAAGGTAAAATGTTCAAACCTATGGCCGAAACAGTTGCATTTGCTTTATTAGGCGCATTCCTGTTATCGCTCACCTACATACCAATGATGAGTTCAATATTACTCCGTGCAAGAAATAGCAAACCTTCGCTTTCGGATCGACTGATGAAAAGACTTGAAAAATTTTATGTCCATGTATTACTCAAAGTACTCCGACTTCCAAAAACTATCTTTGTATTGGTTATTTCGCTTTTCATACTTGCCGTAGTTACACTCAGTCACCTCGGCGGGGAATTTATTCCTTCACTTGAAGAAGGAGATTTTGCAGTCGACACGCGAGTCCTTCCGGGGAGTAACCTGACTACGACCATTGAAAGCACTCAAAAGGCTGCTCATATTTTGAAGAGTAGATTTCCTGAGGTAGAAAAGGTAGTCACCAAAATTGGTAGCGGCGAGGTGCCTACGGATCCTATGCCAATGGAGGCATCGGACATGATGGTTATTCTAAAAGACAAAAAAGAATGGTCTTCGGCACATACCTTTCCAGAACTTGCTTCAAAAATGAGCAAAGCGTTGACCGATGTTCCCGGTATTACGGCGGGCTTTCAGTACCCTGTCCAAATGCGGTTCAACGAACTGATGACGGGAGCACGCCAGGATGTTGTCCTCAAAATATTTGGCGATAACCTCGATTCTCTGGCCTTACATGCTCAAAAAATAGGTAAAATCATTGAAACGGTCCAAGGAACCCAGAATCTTTACGTCGAACCTATTGCCGGACTTCCACAAGTCGTCATAACCTATAATCGCCCCATGATCGCGCAACATCATCTTTCTATCGCCGCAGTAAATAGGATTATAAATGCTGCTTTTGCCGGACAAAGTGCTGGCTTGGTATTTGAAGGGGAGAAACGCTTTGACCTAGTTGTGCGCCTGGCCGCCAAAGACCGAAAGAATATTGCCGATATCCGCAACCTTTTAATTCCCACTCCAACGGGCAACCAAATTCCGCTTTTCCAATTGGCACATGTAGACATCGTACAAGGGCCAAATCAGATTCAACGTGAAAACGCACAGCGACGAATTGTCATCGGCTTTAATATCAACGGTCGGGATGTACAAAGTATCGTCCATGACCTACAAGCTAAAATTGATAAGGAAATCAAACTTCCAACAGGATACTCCATCAAATATGGTGGGTCTTTTGAAAATCTCAATAATGCCAAACAACGCCTCTTGATTGCTGTCCCCATTGCTTTAGCGCTAATCTTTATACTTCTATTCCTCGCGTTTAAATCGGTTAAAGAAAGTTTATTGATCTATAGTGCCATCCCATTATCGATTATAGGTGGGGTTTTCCTGTTGGCACTAAGGGGAATGCCTTTTAGTATCAGTGCCGGAGTTGGATTTATAGCGTTATTTGGCGTGGCTGTCCTCAATGGTATCGTATTGATCTCCGAATTTAACAGGCTTCAAAAAAGTGGTATCCGCAATATTGTACGCATTGTTGTGGATGGGGGAGAAAATCGGTTGCGCCCCGTTTTGATGACCGCATCGGTTGCCTCACTGGGATTTATCCCCATGGCACTGAGCAATGGCGCTGGAGCTGAGGTACAACGTCCGCTGGCAACTGTTGTCATTGGGGGCCTGCTCATAGCAACGTTATTAACATTATTCGTTCTCCCTCTGCTTTATGTAACTATAGAAAGAGGATTTAAAACTAATAAATTAAGAGGAAAGCATATTGCGCCTCTATTGATTGCTTTTACTTTGTTAGCAACAAACAATTTAACAGCACAGACCATGGTTACTTTGGACCAATCCATTGAACTCGCTCTCCAAAACAACCGTAACATAAAAATTGAAAAACTACGTGCGGCCTATGCCAAAGCGCTGATAGGCACATCCACTGCCAATATTCCGCAGATGGATATCAGTTTGGATTACGGTCAGATCAATAGCGCTTATCAGGATACAAAGGTCAGTATCAGTCAACGTTTTGGTTTTCCTGCTGTCTACAAAAGGCAACGGGCCCACTATACCGAAGAATGGAAAAAAAGTCAACTGCATATCGCCCTCAAAGAGTTTGAGCTGAAAAAGGCTGTCAGTCTTACCTATTACAATATACTGTATTGGCAGCAAAAGGAACAACTTTTGACTAAAGCATTGTCACTGTACAGCAGCTTTCTAGACAAAACCATTCTACGTCAAGCAGCAGGTGAAAGTGATGCCCTCGAAAGTGTAACCGCGAAGAATCAAAAAGCAGCTATCACAATTCAATTGAGACAGGTACGTGATGAAATAAAAGTACTTCAATTGCAATTCCAGTGGTTGCTAAATACGGAGGAAACCTACACGCTAAGATCCATGGAAAAGATCGAATTTCCGCAGTTATCGATAACCGATCATCCTTTGCTCAAGGTATTGGAACAAGAAAGAATAGTCTCGGAACAAGCAACAAGGGTTGAAAAATCTAAATTGCTCCCCGAGTTGCTATTAGGCTATAATCTAAATAGTTTTAAAGGTACTGGTCCAGATAACAGAACCTACGACGCGAGTCCGCGATTTCACGCTGTACAGTTAGGATTTGCCATACCTGTATTCTCTAAAGGGCAAAGAGCACGGATCGAGACAGCTCGTCTAGCGGAAACTATTGCGGGCGACGAATTACAAAATGCACAATTTGAGCTTGAAAAACGAGTGCAAGAGCTCTCCCAACGCTATCGAACCAGTCTTGATATTATTGATCAATATGAAACCGAAGGACTGAAGAATGCAGAAATCGTCTTTGAAACCGTACAGAAAAAATTCTCAAACGGAGCCATTGATTATCTCGAATTTGTCACTTTGGTCAATCAAGCAATTTCAATAAAAAGTAACTATACGGATGCATTGTGGCAACTCAATGAAAATGCCATTCTCCTTCATTACATTATGATAAATCGATAAAAATGAAAACGAAAAATCTTTTACCCCATTATATGGTTTATGTGTTGGCTATAGTCTGTATTTCTTGTCATCGAAATACGGAAAATGCAGCCTCCAATTCACCGGGCCCCAAAGACGAAAACCTTGTTTCACTAACAGATGCCCAGTTGCGAAATGTGCATTTAGAAACAGTAACGCTTGCGGACGAGCCCATAACCAACATCTTAAAAATCAATGGAAAAATAGATGTTCCGCCTCAAAACTTCGTGTCGGTCAGTATTCCTTTAGGGGGATACTTAAAGAGTACCAAACTACTTCCTGGTATGAAGGTTTCAAAAGGAGATGTTATTGCAGTTGTTGAAAATCCACAATTTGTGCAGCTTCAGCAAGATTATCTCGCCGCCCAATCAAAGTTACATTTTGCCCAGCTTGACTTCAGACGTCAAAAGGAACTCAACCAGAATCAGGCGAGTAGCGACAAAGTAATGCAGCAAGCTCAGGCCGAAATGAACAGCCAACAGATTATAATGAATGCCATTGCGAAACAGCTAGAGCTTATTCATATCCAGCCCAGTACAGTTTCTGCTGGAAATATTCGAAAAAGTGCTCCCGTATACAGCACTATAGATGGGTATGTGAGCAAAGTCAATGTCAACATCGGGAAATATGTGAATCCTTCAGATATCCTCTTCGAACTGATCAATCCAACGGATATCCATCTGAACCTCAAAGTCTATGAAAAGGACCTTGAACAGCTTCGCCCAGGACAGCCTCTATTGGCTTACTCCAATGCTAATCCGACTAAAAAGTACAATGGAAAAATCCATCTGATCGGCAAAGATGTTGATCCCACAGGTATGACAGATGTCCATTGTCATTTGGATAAATATGATCAAAATCTGATACCTGGTGTATACATGAATGCTGAAATACAAACAACTGCTACGCTGGGGCACGCTCTGCCTGAAGAAAGCATCCTAGACTTTGAAGGAAAAAATTATGTATTCATATCGGAAGGAAACAGCAATTATCGCCTGACGGAAATAGCAGTTGAGGAGCCTCAAAAAGGACTAGTGAAGGTATTGAATTACCGCGATTTTGAAGGAAAAAAAATCGTTAGCAAAAATGCCTATACGCTCTTGATGCAACTAAAGAACACATCAGAAGAATAAAACATACGTCATTGGAGAAAGACCTTTCCTGCGTTTAGGAAAGGTCATAACCTCTCCCCTCTGCTCCTACTCTATTTTTTATATAGGATCTTAAAGTAAAGGATCGAGATATTCTTTTATAATACGTTCTAAGTCCACCCCAGAGCCTCCGGTATCTATGATAAAACCATTTCGATCAATGATATAAACCTTTGGGAGTCCTTGCACCCGATAGTTAATTGCTGTTTTGCTATGCAGTGCTTGCTGATCGCCCACATTGATCCAGGAAATGCCGTCTTCGACCGCAGCTTTCTTCCAAATTTCCTTATTTGTATCTAGATTAAAAGATATGATTTCTAGCCCTCGTTTTTTATATTTAGCATAGAGCATTGGTAGTTTCTTGTTGCTTTGCCTACAAGGTACACACCAGGCAGCCCAGAAATCGAGTACAATAATCTTTCCCCGAAAATCAGTCAAATTAACATCATTATTATTGAGGTCTTTGACAATAAAAGCCGGAGCCACGTCCCCTCTTCTAAGCTCCCTTGCTTGAAGGAATTCCTTTAGGAAGCGTCCTGCTCTGCCGTATTTTATATTCTCTGGGAATCTATCAAAAGCTAACTGCAAAGAATCTCGTGTCAATGATGTCCTCAAGAAATAGAGTTCCTGCATAAGTGGATAAGACGGTGTTTTATCAAAAATATTATGAACTCTCAACTGTCTGATAGACCTATAGTAATGGTCCGATGCTATTTTCAACTTCCCCTGTTTGACTGAATCGGTTTCAATTTCTATTTTTCGGTCAAGCGCGGCGGCTCCTTTCCACATGGGATCCAGTTGCTTATTGATCGGAATGGCTGCAGCCTGTGAGCTGGAATTCAGCACCTCTATATCCGAAAAATGTAAACTATCGCCTAATATCTTCATACGAGCCGGCTCAATCCAGATGACTGCCCTCAAATTGGGCTTTGCCGTTAGTACATATAAAGTAGGCTCGTCCAAAGTTCCTTTTATGGTATATTTTCCATCCCTAAGTATGACGTCGTAGGACCGACCACCTTCCTGGAAGCTATTCAATTCGAGCTTTGAGCCATTGGAAAATCCCGAAAGATCAAATTTTATTTCGAAAGGCTTTCCTTTTTCTTGCTGAGCCATGCAAGCTAGAGGTAAGAAAAATAAAAAAAGAAATATCTTTCCTAGTATCATCATATGCATAATTGGTTTACCTATCAAAAAATAATATCCTTCATCTCCGATCCACTTAAACGAGTATTTCTAACAAAACCTGCCCCTTTAAAACGATATTGTAGACCAACTATTTCAGTTGGTGCATTTTTAATCGTCGTTGTGTATATAAGTTTATCATGGATCCAAAATCTAATTTGCTGATTTTTACAAACTATTTTAAGCTTGGTCCATTTGGAAAGATCACAGCCAAATCCGCTGAGGTCATCTCGTTTGCTATCCGTATAAAAGCCACCAGCTGTAAGAGCTATGTCACCGATACAGGCTGTATTTACTAAAGGTACAATGATAATATCGTTTTTAGCCTGTAAGAGTACTTCCACACGCTGGCAATTATTACCATTATTGCCTACCCCTGTTTTGATCTCTGTTTCAAAACTAAAATTGTTTGTCATAACTCCTGTCATATCCTTTTGATTGTAAAGTCTCACTAGTGGAGCATCAGGAAGGAGGTCGACGTTATAACTTTTCAGTAGCTCTTGAGTAATGGCAATTTCATGGAGCTGTGCGATTTCAGACTTTTTGAAATACAAAGGCTCCTTTCCCGAGGCTGCTTCTACCAATCCTAGCCAACCATTGGTTTTAATCTGTATATCATGTTCTCGAACAATTTTGTTCCCAATAATCAGTTTGGCTCTAAAGTAACCTGGATAGTAATAAATAGCAGAATGGTGTTTGCCATTTCTATCCACCTGTATCTTACGGCTGGTGTCCCAACTTTGTGCAATGAATACCGAATCGTTTTCATTTGCAGTAGAAGCATCGTAATCGAATACGACTGAATTTGGCAAGCCTTGTGTCAACATTGTCTTGGACGAAAAGTGGAATGCACCATTATTAAAAGTCTTCTTATTTGGGATAAATCTATTGCCGAAAAGTCCGATCAAAACAAGCACGAAAACAGATGAAATAGCGATAATAAATATAGGACCGTGCTGTTTTCCATCTTTCACTTTTGGTTCAAAAACGGATTTATGCAATCCCTGCTCCTGCGGTATATGTTTCTGTGCATAAGCATTGCGAAAAGCCCGCCAGTCTTCATAATCAACATACCGCGCCAATGTATTTAATGTCGTTAGGGCTGGTTTGCTTTGGTAATCAATCCTACCAAAAATCCGCTTCAACGTAGAAACACTAAGCATTACTCCCGTTTTCTCCTGTATCTTTTGCGAAAGTTCTTCAAAATCAGCTGTACTCCAATGAGCAGTTTCACCCCATTCAAGTTGATTTTCAATGGAATTCTTAATATGCTGAAACAATTCGGGATCACTCAACTTAACCATAATTTATTATATATCAACATTTTAAAAACAAACAATATGCTTGAACAAACTTGAATAAACTTGCCACAAGGTTGAGCGAGTTGAAATAAGGTCTATGCTCTAAATTTATCAAAAATTTAATTAACATGAAAAAGATATTTTTAACATTAGCCTTTATATGGGTCATTTTATTCCAAAGTTATGCTCAAGAAAAAAACAGCAAGACACCAACAGACAAAAACATTCCATTAAACGCAGAAAAATGGTCATTCCAGCACGGAAAAGTTGATTTTTTATACTTTAAAGGTCGTAGAGCAATGAAAATCGCTCCAGCATCTGGTCCGGTCGTGATTAAAGACTTAATTTTTAAAGACGGAACCATCGAGTATGATGTGATACCTTCAAAAACAGAGTTCGCCAGCGCCATTTATTTTCATCGAAAAAATGAAAAGGAACAGGAGATTGTCTATCTCCGGGTTCCTAAAATGGCTAACCCATTCGCCAATGAAGGCATTCAGTACTGCCCCATCTTAGACGGTGTCAACATGTGGGACATATACCCTCAATATCAAGCTTCTGCAGCAGCCACCCCAGATGAATGGAACCATATTAAACTCGTCATCTCAGGTGTGCAAATGCAGGTTTTTGTCAATAACAGCTTGAGATTGATGGTACCAAAACTCGAAGGTCGAGAAAATAGTGGAAGCATTGCCTTCGACGGCGACGCATACATTAGCAATATCAAGGTTAAACCTAATGAAATTGAGAACCTACCGCAAGTTGAAGGTGTGGACCTGACCCGACATGAGGCCAATTATATCCGAAGTTGGTCTATAACCCAACCCACGACTTTGGAAGAAGGAAGGGAGCCAACTACTTTTCGTGACCTGCCGAAAGACGAAACCTTCACGGAAAAAATAGCAACCGAGCGGTATGGATTGGTAAACCTTACAAGACGCTTCGGTAGTGCCGAAAAACGTCGGATAGTATGGCTAAAAACTATCATTACAGCCCAAGAACCTACATTAACCAATCTCCAGCTCGGATTCTCGGATGAAATATGGCTTTACCTAAATGATCAGATCACCTACACAGACAAAAATATTTTTAGGCAGAATATGAAAAGGTATCCTGACGGAAGAATATCAATACAGAACGGAAATACCCGCTTAAAACTTAAAAAAGGTGAAAACCAATTGCTCATTGGGGTATCCAATGATTTTTATGGCTGGGGATTGATGGCACGTTTAGAAAATATGGAAAATATTACCACCATAGAACCTTATGAGGTCAAAAAACGGGCTATCAAACATATCGAGCACTATTTGGGCACCTATGCTGCCGAGATATCGCCCGCGTTTAAGCTCACCTTTGTACAGAAGGACGGTATGCTTATTTTAGAGACCTCCAGTCAAGAAAATGTAGCGCTCGATTATCTTGGAAATGATCTCTTTAAAATGGGGCTTGGAATAGAACTTCAATTTACGCCTGACATAAAACAAGTCGTGAGAAAAGAGAATGGGTTTGAGATGAAATTCATTAAAGAACAATAATATAAAAAGTGTTAGAATATGGTCCTTAAAACTTCAAAAATAACAGGGATCTTATAGGGACTTCATACGGACCTTATAGGGACCTCATTCGGATGAACCCCTATAAACTCCCTTTAAATTGCGTATCACTTCATGGTAAAATAAGCATTAATCGTGATGCCTTTCCTTATTTATAGTATCGCTTTCCACAAGATATTTCACCTTTCGCAAATAGCATATTAAATCTTAAGGATATGTTAAACTTTTAACATTAACACTTTTTAACCATGTAATATGGTAACTTTAACAAAAATTATAATTTACATCAACCACAAATGCCCTTTTTAGACCATGTTCTGCAAGTTCCTACCTACGGATGGAAAGACGCCGATGGAAACCTCGTAAAGCCAAGCAAAAAAGAAATTTTCAATGAATTCTTCAAACGACTTAATATTTTTAAGGATAAACGAAATTGGTTACCCTTTTTTAGCTGGTTAAAAGTAGCTTGCCTCATCCCCTTTTTTATCATCTTTTTGGTTTACCATTTCAGTTGGTGGACTGTATTGGCCGCATTCCTGTACAGTATGATCGTTATGGGAACCCATGGGACGATATGGCATCATCGATTTGCAACACACGGTGCGTTTAAATTCAGGAACGGTTTCTGGCGTTTTTTCACACAAAATCTGACTATCAATGTAATTCCCGAAGAAATATATGTGATTTCACATCATGTTCATCACGCAAAATCTGATAAACCCGGTGATCCCTATAACGCACAAGCTGGTTTTCTATACTGTTTTTTAGCCGACGTAAATCACCAGCCTATTGCAAAGGACCTTACGGAGAATTCCTATAACCGTGTCAAATTACTTATGCAACACACGGGTGTATCAGCCAATAGTTATGCACAATATCGAAAATGGGGTTCGTACGTCAATCCGTCTCATGCTATTGGATCATGGATATTAAATTGG
The DNA here is from genome assembly GCA_050281725.1 of Sphingobacterium sp. Lineage (GTDB taxonomy): Bacteria > Bacteroidota > Bacteroidia > Sphingobacteriales > Sphingobacteriaceae > Sphingobacterium. The sequence continues at coordinate 39,257 of JBMAAL010000024.1, forward strand.
GCGTTCTGGTATGCCGCTTTTTATTTAATCGGTGGCCACGCACTTGCTTGTACGCTCTTTGGCGCAGCTGGTTTTTGGGCAGTCGGTGTGCGTACATTCAACTATGAAGGGCATGCAAAAGGAGAAGACAAACAACGGGAAGGTATCGATTTCAATGAGAGAGACAAATCCATAAACCAGCTTTGGCCTGGCATTGTTGCTGGCGAATGGCACAACAACCACCATTTATATCCAAAAAGTGCGCGGAGTGGTTTTAAACCTTATCAGATAGATCTCGCATGGTGTTATATTAAAATGATGCATAAACTTGGAGCCGTCAGCAGCTATCGGGATGACAAGAAAAGATTTGATGAACAATATCGTATCCCATACCTTAAATCAAAAGAATAACATTCAATCTTTGCATTTAGATGTGATTTTTGGTCCTTTTCCATTTAATTTAATAAATTATCAAATTTTATTTGGATCCAAATTGTAAAATCGCCTTTAGAGATAGGGTCTTCTTTGATCGTAAGCATACTGTTCGGCGTTACCCACAGCCATTGATAGCGCCGAACAATAGTAAACATCTAATTTTCTAGGTGATAGAGATCAGAAAATATTTTGATAATTTCGCAGGCTCCTCTCGCCATGCGGCATACATACCTTGTCCCATTTCATCCGGAACTATATCAAGGTTTCCGGCTGCTACACTTTCTAATATCCTTACTGCGATATGATCTGGATCAGGCATATCCCAATCACTTCCCTTGTTCATATCGGTATCAATAGCCCCCGGATTAACTGCATATACTGTCACATCCTTTTTAGCCAGTTCAATTCGAACAGATTGTGTCGCAGAATAAAGGGCTGCTTTGGAAGCAGCATACCCAGCAATGGAGGGTAAAGGCGAATAGGCGGAAATCGAAACAATGTTGATCATGCTAGATGGTCTATTCTTTATCAGAATTGGAGCGAATGCACGCATCATGTTTATTGTTCCGAAATAATTTACTTCGAGATCATTTTCCATTCCCGATAGTTCTCCTTGTAGCATATTCCCTGGATTTAAGGTACCTGCATTGTTAATCAGAATTTCAGTATCTGAGGCTGCAAGCGCACTCATTGCTACTTGTTTAACATCTGTAATGTCTAGCTGTAGGGGTACGATTCGATCATCGCCGAATGCTGGCATATTTTTTAAGTTCCGGCAGGTTGCATATATCTTCCCTGCACCGTTATTGAGCAATGCACTTACCAGTGATTTTCCTATCCCCCTATTTGCTCCTGTAATCAGGATGACTTTATCTTTAAAAATTTGCATCGTATTTTATTTATTATCCAACACAAACCTATTCAGAAAGATAATGCTATAAAATCCGAAACTTGCGATAATACGCATTCTCTTGACAAGCTGGAATTAAAAAAATCGCATTTAAAGAGAATCAAACACTTCATCATCGACCTATCAAAAGACCGTATTAACAGTGCATAAATGGATAGCTTTAGCTTAGGTCGTAAATACGGATCATGCAATTTTGAGATTCAAAACTAAGATACGATCACCTTTATTAAAGCGGTGTACAGCTCCTCCGGCGTAAAGGGCTTGACTAACCATGAACTTATGGACACGGAGTGACATAGCTGTTCTATATCCTGCTGATTTGAACTAAAAATAGGAATAATGGTCTGCTCAATATTGTTATCAATTTTTTTTTCACGAATATTCTGTATTGTCTCAATACCACTGATGATAGGCAATTGATTATCGATCAAAATTGCATCAAAATGATGTCCCTTTTTTAATATCTGTAATACCTCAAATCCAGTTTTTGCATGCACGGTATTAATCTTCTTTAAAGATAACATCCGATCCAAATCATTTCGCTCCGACTCTTCCTCAGCAACGATAAGTACATCCTTTATTTCTTTTAATCCATCCCACGCATTAATTTCCCAAACGGCAGGCACATTAATAGTGAAAAAGAAACGGCTACCGACACCAAAGGTACTCTCCAATTTCAGTTCACTGCCCATCATTTTAAGCAATTTATTCGATATTGTTAGTCCAAGGCCAGTTCCCCCATAACGTTTAGTCATCGAGTTATCTTCTTGTGTGAATGCATCAAATATCCGTTCCAATTTGTCCTCTTTGATACCTATGCCTGTATCTTTGACACTAAAGCACAGAACAGCCTGGGTGGCATCATGTGACTCTACCGTAATACTGAGTTCAATGGTTCCCTTCTCGGTAAATTTTGTGGCGTTGCTCAATAAATTCATCAATACTTGCTTGATACGGAGGACATCAACCCAAATATAATGTGGCACATCGGCTGCGATATTCAGATAAAACTCTAAATTTTTGGCTTTGATCTGCATATTGAGAAAGTTCGTCAGTTGAATAACCAAGTCCTGGAGATCCGTCTGTTCAACATCCAGTTCTAGTTTGCCAGCCTCAATTTTAGAGAAATCTAGAATGTCGTTTACAATTCCAAGCAATAAATTGGCAGATTGGTCAACGATGCTAAGATATTCCCTTTGGGTATCCTCAAGTGCTGTCCCAAGCAACAAATCGGTAAAGCCAACAATTCCATTCAAAGGTGTACGAAGCTCATGGCTCATATTTGCCAAAAATTGTGATTTTGCTGCACTTGCCTGCTCAGCTACTGATTTCGTCTTTTCCAGCTCTTCCCGTTGATGAATAATCCTGCTGATATCTGTTGCAATCCAAAGATAACCGATGACCTCTTCATTAATATCCCGAATAAGCGTAACGGCCAAGGAAACATGCAATCTAGATCCATCTTTTCGACAATAGGTCCACTCTCGCTGTTCAGCACCATGCAGCTCGGCCATATCTACTAAGAAACTAGTTTTATCTACCGAACGTCCTAATTCGACCTCCAGTTCCTTATCTCTCAACACGAGCTCCTCTTGCAAATGAAAATGTTCAGGCCCCAATTTCCCAATGACCTCTTCACTGCGGTACCCCAAAAGGTTTTCGGCTCCTGTATTAAACAATGTGATTACACCAGTTGTATCGGTCGCGATAATAGCTACAGCGGAGGTTGCATCCAATACTTCTGAAAGCAGTTTTTTTGAATTCGAGGACTCTGCTTCTATGCGTTTCCGCTTATCAATATCCTGAAAGGTGCCGTATAAACGAACGCAATGACCATTTTCAAAATCAGCATTTCCCAAAGCACGTATCCACAATTCATGACCAGCGAAGGTGACAATCTCAAGCTCCAAATCCCAAGCTTCCCCCGTAGCGAGTGCATGTTCAATTGCAGTCCGTATTTTATTTCTACTTGCTCCCGCTTTATAGAACTTTAACGCAGTTATCAGGTCTGGCTCATAGTCTTCAGGTACTTCATGAATTTCTCGCGTAATTTCAGACCAAACAATCTTTCCATCAGCAATAGTGTATTCCCAGCCTCCTATTCTAGCCACCCTTCCGGTGCGCATCAACGTTGCTTGGGCATGCTTCAGTTCCTTTTCTAGAAAATGCTGTTCCGTAATATCAACTGCATTGCCAATCACATAGGGTATTTTGTTCCCATTTGTCTGCAAAATATTATTAAACATCCAGATACGCGTTTCACCCGAGCGTGTCATGGTTCGCATTTCTCCTTTGATTGTCCCGCGTTGAACAATTGCGTCCAGATAGTCCTGTAAATTCTTGTGCCCCTCCGATGGGACAATATCAAAAAGTGATCGTAACTGAATCTCCTCCCGTGTATAGCCCAAGGTCTTAGCTCCAGCTTCATTGACGGCTATAAAATTGCCCTTCAGATCATGCGTACACATAAGTCCCTGAGAGTTATCGAAAAATGCTTTCAGTTTTTGTTCACTTTCTTTATACTTTTCTTTTTCTTTTCTGTTGACAATAAGCGCGACAACTTCATCCCGAAGAAGGGTTAGGATCTCTTTTTGATGCTGATCGAGCTGCCTTGGAACACGATCAATAACACATAAGGCCCCTAAGGCATATCCGTTGGGATCGATTAATGGTAAACCAGCGTAATAACGAATGTTTGGTTCTAAGGTAACGAGTTCATTCGATTTGAAGCGTTCGTCTTTTTGGGTATCCTCAACTTCCATCAGTTGATCTTCTTCCAGCGTATATTGGCAAAAAGAAACATCGCGGGTTGTTTCGTCAATCTCCAAGCCAACCCGCGATTTAAACCACTGCATATCCTTATCCACTAGTGAAATCAATGAGATGGGTGTACCGCATACTAGTGATGCAATTTTCGTAATGCGGTCGAACTCTTCCTCGGTTGCTGTATTTAAAATTTCGTATTCGTGCAATACGCGTATCCGATCTGATTCATTCATTGGCGATAATTTTAGCATTCATTCAAAAGCCTGTGTTGTTAATAATTTTACCTTCGAAGTCTTTATAGGTCCTAATGTAGCTTGCTCTAACGTATAAATAATATTTGGCTAATCTTTAACAATTAATTTGAATCATTCCAATTTTCCCTAATCCAATATAGATTGGCATTGACCTACCTGAGTCTATAGTAAAAAGCAGAAAACCAGTGGTAATAGCATGATTAAATATAATCATGAACACCGCTGCATTAAAATAGTTTTAAATAAAAAACAAACTATTAGATTAAAAGATCTCCGATAATAAGGCCCCGCTACCCCTGGTACCCAAAAGGGAGAAGACTATATCGGTTTTCCAATGCCAGAAAATATATTTTAAAAAAATCTCAATTTATGAAATCCAAGCTTTTCAAAAAATCGTAAATGGGTATAAGTACAGAAAAAAATTATAAACTAAAAGACTTTTGTTATGGAAAAGATAACCTCCCACAACGAAACACTATTGAACTCCAATAGTGACATGGACAAAAGAGATCTCAGACGAAGAGACTTTTTAAAATATGCAGGAGCCAGTGCTGCTACATTAGCTATCCTGGGTATGTCGAGCTGCAAAAAAGACCGCGATGACGGCATGAATAACGGTGGTAAGGGCATGTACTTTGGTAGCGGCGACATTGCCATCCTAAATTATGCCTATGCACTTGAACAACTTGAAGCGGCATTTTACATACAGTTAGTCAACAACCCCTATAGTGGTATGACTGACATGGAAAAAACTTTTTTCACGGATATCCGTGATCATGAAATCGCTCATCGTGAGTTTTTCAAGGTAGCCCTAGGAGCCAAAGCCATTTCAAGTCTTGAATTTAATTTAGCTGGTATCAATTTCAGCAGTCGTGAAACAGTACTTGCAACAGCAAAAACATTTGAAGATCTTGGGGTTTCGGCCTACAATGGTGCTGGCTGGCTAATAAAAGATATCAATTATTTACTGTTGGCTGGCAAGATTGTGTCTGTTGAAGCTAGACACGCCGCCTGGGTCAGGGATATGATCGACAATGGTAGTTTTGCCAATCAGGAAGTAGTGGATTCAAATGGTCTTGATGTCGCAAAGAGTCCAAGCGTCGTCCTTAGTGCCGCTGCACCATTTATTAAATCCAAGATTGATGTGAGCGATCTACCAACCTATTAATTCACCTAAAATCTGATTATCATGAATCTCTTAAACGTTTTTGAACAAATAAATGCTGTAGATCCTGAATTCAGCGATCGCATCAGCCCTCGTCGCGAAGCAATTAAAAGTTTGGCTTCAATGAGTAAAAAAATAACTTTTGCTGCCCTACCCTTTATGATAGGTGAGCTCTTTAAAAAAGCTTATGGTGCTACGGCTCCCACAGATGTCAATGGAGTACTAAACTATGCGTTGACTTTAGAATATCTCGAAGCAGAATACTATACAATGGCTGTTGCCAAAGCAGGTCTTATTCCGACAGGTAAACCACTCGGTGCGATAACCACCATTCGTGACCATGAAATTGCACATGTGAATTTTCTTAAACAAGTATTGGGCAATAAAGCTGTTTCAAAACCAACCTTTGATTTCACCGCTGGTGGAACTTTTGGCAATGTCTTCAGTGACTACGACACATTTTTAGCTGTCGCACAAGCGTTTGAAGACACCGGGGTAAGAGCTTATAAAGGGCAAGCGGGAATTTTACTCGGCAATCGTGTTGTACTGACTGCGGCACTCCAGATCCATTCTGTTGAGGCACGACATGCCTCTCATATCCGCCAAATGCGTCGTGCTCGCGGAGGTGGAGCTACCAATCAAAAACCTTGGATTACGGGAAGTAATGACAGTGGTATTGGCGCAGTTGTCGATCCCGTATATGCAGGCGAAAATAATGTAACACAAGCGGGAGTGGATATTACAACATTGGCAGGTGCCATGGGGAAAATTTCAACCAATGCAGCAACCCAGTCTTTCGATGAACCTCTAACTGCAGAAGCTGTACTTAATATTGCAGGTCTTTTTATCAAATCCTAACAAAAGACGTAGTTTACCTGTTTTTAGCATGTCCTGATCGGTTTATCCCATCAGGGCATTGTTTTTTATATACTCCCCATTACACATAATGCAGTGAGTGTTGGTACATCTTTGCCGCCTTCATCTTCGAGGGTAATGGCAAAAGCCTGCGCCTTCGGAATATCCAGCATCTTACTTGCTGTATCTCCTTTTGAGTCAAGTGGAAAAACACCGGCATTAACAGGTTTACCATCGACCATTGCCCACAGTTGATATTGCTTACCTTTGGGCGCAACTGGCATGTGCTCAATACTCAGATAAACCGTCTTTGATGCCTGATCCCAGAATACCAAAGCACGATAATCGGGTTTAGTTTCTACCCCCTTCAGCGGGATTGTTTTTATTGCTGGATTTTGAACGAGAGTCCATTTATCCTGTAAGGTAGCAAGTTTTGCCTGCTCAGCATCAAGTAATGACGTCGTCTGATTTAACTTATTCGTTGTATCTTGTTTACGTTGATATAGGAAGATATTAGCACCAATACTAACAGCTAACAATAAGCTTGCAGCAATAGTCCACTTGTATGATCGAGCAACAAGCGTTTTCTTTTCGGTATCCATAACAATTACGTTGTTATGGTCCGTAGAAGAAGGCACTAATGTTTCATCAATTTCATGATCTTCGTTTGGCACTAAATTTTCTGCAATGAGTTTATTCCATATATCTTGTTTTAATTGCATAGGCATCCCCATCGCCTGGCTATCGGCCAAATCTTCGAGTGCAATTTCTGCTTCGATGATGGCTTGCTCCACTTCGCTATTATTTTTTCGAATACAATTCAAGATGCTCACTTCCTCTTCAGAAGCAAGCCCCAAAACGTACGATTCAATAATCCCCGACGATATGTATGCTCTAATATCCAAAACTAGCGGTACTCTTTAAGTAATTGTTGTAATTGTATAAAAGCTGCCCTGGTACGTGTTTTTACTGTTCCGAGAGGCACATCAAGCTGTTCAGCGATTTCTTGTTGTGTATATCCTTCATAGTAGGCCATTTCAATCAAGATTCGCCATTCTGGCTTCAATTTATCTAAAATATTTTTAAATCCAATAAAATCTGCTTTCGTGTGTTGTTCGCCCTGACTTTGATCTTGTTCTTCCTCCCTATTTACGATATTTGAAAGCGGTTGGTTTTTTTGTTCGTTTACGATCGCTTTTGATTTTCGATGATCGAGGGCTGTATTGCGGGCAATATTAATCATCCAGGTATAAAGGCGGCCTTTTTCTGCATCGAAAACATCGATATATCGCCAAATTTTGACGAATACATCTTGAATAACTTCTTCCGCATGCTCCGTTGAGACCACTATACGACAAACCACACCAAAGAGTGCATCGGCATAGTGATCATAAAGATAACTAAAAGCCTGTTGATTCTTTTTTTTCAATAAAAGAATCAATGTTTCTTCAGAAAGGTTGTGTAATGGACTCAAATTTCGCGTTTATAATAGGCTAAAGATGAATATTAAAAATTTAAAAAAAAAGCAGCTAAGATAAAACAAGTTAAAGTACCTATAAAACAGGTTAAAATACCTAATATAGGTTAGCCTATTTTCTGATAATCTTCATTATTATTTATATTCCAATACGCAATGCTAGAGTTTCGCGATTTGATTCCACCAGGTCGGATTAATTTACCTTTTTTGTATTTCCAATGCTCAATGCTAGATTTTCGTGATTTGATTCCCCCTGGCAAACCAATTTACTTTAATGGAGGTAATAGAATCAACTTACATTTTCATTTTTAAGCAAATCTGTTATTACATTTAAATCTTTTAAAATCTGTCTAATGGTTTATTTTGTTGGACGAATTTTCCTTGGAAATTAGATTTATCGACAGCATTTCACATGTAGCCAGGTAAAATTCATCAATTAGCTGAATAATCAAATCATTCCTTACGTTATGTACAGCTATACCTGCCCAATTTTTTGAAGGGAGATATTTACTCCGGGTCCATTGAACAGGCTGCCCTATTTGTTTTTCTGAACGCAACCATTCTAATCCGCTATCATTGAAATATATCTTTTCATTGGACAAATCCATTACGATGAAGGGTCTTTTCTTAAAATAAAAAATATGCATATCAAGATCGGCTATTACATTGATTCGAATATGTTTTTTGAGATGCATATGAGCATTTATATGGGCTAGTGCTGACATGTATTTATCTTATTGGTTACAAAATAATTTTAAATTTCCATGAACTTTCAAAGCAGGCTAGTTGTTTATCAGACAACAATCAAATATACTCGAATTAGTAAGCCAAGTGGGGGGACATTTTGGTCTAACAGGTGGAAAAAAATGTCAATGTAAGTTGAAAATAAGACGGATAAAACCACTAATTTACCAAGCGAAACGATATGTGTCAATTTGCTCCTTTACAGGTTTCGGCGAATCGTAAAATCCCTGCACGGATTGTAAATACCACAATTGAACCAGTATTGCAATGGTTTAAATTTGATAAACAACAAAAGATATGCGGAAAGAAAGTAAAAGCACGTCATTCATTAAAAAAATTCTAGGCTTAATTAGTCTTATCCTTATGGTAACAAATAGTAAAGCACAGCAAGTCACGCACTATTTTCCAAGCGGAAAAGATAAGGCAAAGACAATCAGTGGACAGTATGGTGGTAACAGCGGAATTTGTCTTTTTGAAGATGGCAGATTTCTGTTATATGGTTACGCTACATCTGTTTTCGGCTCCTATGTTTTTGAAAAAGATTACCTGCTTTTCTATCCGGATGAAGCCCCCTTATTTCAACTGTATGGACGTCACAATGCTAACTTCAAAGACAGTACTCGTTTCAATCTGGCAGGTTTTGAAGAAGGGAAAACCTATGTACAATTTGATAATGACAGTACCCATCGGGTTTTCAATGACAAAGCAAACTGTTTCAGCCCTCCTTTTGTTCATCAGGAATCCAAACCGGTTCAATCGTTTAAGTTTATTGTACAAAATCACTATATGGAAGATGATAGCACTTATCAAGTCTTTCAGTACACCAATGAAGGAAAATTCAATGATTTTATAGCTGTTTATAACAGACCCCAACGTGCACGTCAAAATTTCAGCGCTTACCTATATTTGGCTGAAGGTAATAAATTAGCCATCAGGCTCTCCAATTATGGTGGAGAAAGAGGTTTTTTAAGAGAAAATCAAGACGGTTCAAATCAAGAACACTGGCACGAAATATTGACCATGAAGAAGGATTATGATCGGGCAAACTATATTGACCCCCAAGCAATATTTAGCAATGCATATTACACCCTATTTTATCCTGACCTCGAACAGTACGTTTTGGATACCGTCACCAATAGATATGTAAGTAAGTTTGCAGCAGACAATGAGACGTATTTTGCGGGCAATCCTGAGCAAGACGATCGATACTTAAATAAATACATCCGTCAGAATCTGTTGTTTCTGAAAGGCGAACAATTCAATCCACCAAAATTGTCAATTACCAGTCTATTTTTTTCGCGCTGTGAAGAACCTGAAAAGCCATATCATGATGAAAATGGATCACAGCAATAATCACTCAAAAGCCACAGCAATGATCCAAATAGGATTTTAGAACTATTAAGAGTGACAAACAGTGGCATAAACGGCGATTAATACTAACGTGACCTCTTAAATATGGCTTAATTTTGGTAGTAATAACCGGATAACATTTACACTAGTTTTATTTCGGCAAAGATGATGAATTATATAACGATTATTATTGGACTAGGAATTTGCTCACTAGCAAGTTGTGCAACGCAAAAGAAAACTATTGCAAATAGAAAAGAGACAGAAAGTGTATCCTTAGCTGAGGGACAAAGAAAATCATTGCGAGAATATCCGATCAAGATCAAATTTAAAGGTATTTCAGAAGATAGCCGTTGCCCTGAAGGCGTCAACTGTATTTGGTCTGGAGTTGCAGTAGCAGAAATTGAGATCGCAGAAAAAGCAACCGAACCCACGATTATAAAGCTCGCTACAATAGATTTACAGGATAGAGGCTATCAAAGAACTGCCAATACCAACGGATATACCATTTCATTACAAGATATCGCCCCTTATCCGAACAAGGAACAAGGTACACAAACGCTACGAGGTAGCTACAAAATCTCCATTATCGTACAAAAAGCTGTAAAATAAGCCCGCAGCGGTTCGCCAGCAATCTTCCTATGGCAATAGTCATTGAAGAATGACCCAATTCTATTGAAGAATGACTCAATTCTTAAAAATACCAATACATACATTTTAATTATATGCATGGATACTTATTGGTTCATTCCTTGAAAAATAATACCTTTGCCAAAACCTCATTTATGAAAAAGCTTTTTAAATATATTAAGATTACATTTTTCTCAATAATAGCCGTTATTGGGTTATTCTTCCTCTATTTTTTCATTTCCAATCGAATGTTTATAGGAAATACCAACGCGGATAATATAGCATACCTCAGGCTTCATAAAACGGAGATTAAGAATATTATTGTAGATTCTCTATTCGACAACAGCTTTTATAATTCGGATATTTTTTTACTAGGGGAAATACATGGCTATGCAGACAATCAAAAGTTAGACAAAGAGCTGTTATTCTATTTGAACAAAAAGCTCGGTGTTAAATATTACATTGCTGAGATGGATAGTACAAATGCCACCAAACTAAACAGCTTTTTATCCAAGCCGCTAAAAGATAACGCCCTACTGAAAGATGTAGTTAACTCCATTCGCAAACGTATTCCGCAACAGTCTAGTTTAGAGCTATATCAAAAATGGGTCGAAATTTATGATTATAACCACAACCTAGCCGATTCAGCAAAAATCACTGTTATTGGCATAGACAAAAGTTTTACAGCGGACAAATCTGAGATATCCAGGGATTCAGCTATGTTATTAAATTTGGAAAATTATATTAAAGAACACCATCTCGATGGTGAAAAACTATATGGGCTATTTGGTTTTTTTCATGTTTTACAAAAAGGAAAGGATGCAACCAATGATCCTTTTGCTACTCGCTTAAAAAATAGCGGGTATAAAGTATCCAGCTTTGTTAGTTATACCATTGCTAGTGAAATGTATCTCCCAAAGAATCCTCAATTCCCAACTCCTGCAGATGAAAAAGTAGATTGGGTAAATGCAGATGGTCCGCTTATGCTCGTGAAAGGCATTAAGGATCTAAAAGAATTAAGTCGACCAAATAGTATATCGTTGTTTAAACTCAATGCAGCGCATTCACCCTATGCTACTTCTCAAAATTTAATAACTGTAAAATCACGGCTTTTTGGCGAGAATATCATACCCGCTGAGAAAACTCATACAACTGATTTTTTTCAATATGTATTTTTGTTGCGAAATTCAAAGGCCTTAACAAAACTTGATTAGGACAGCAAGCATTTCATCGAAAAATCGGGTAAACAGGCCGTCTGCAGATCATGTGATCAAAGAGACAAGTATCCTAATGAAAAATATTCCATTCATAAACAGGATGATCCGTATTTAAAAGAAGGAATCTAGCTTATCGACTTGCAAGATATCACTTTGGTTTATATATTTGCGACATCATAAGAAATCCTAATGCGGAAGTGGCGTAATTGGTAGCCGCACCAGACTTAGGATCTGGCGCCGCAAGGCGTGGGGGTTCGAGTCCCTTCTTCCGCACTTAGCATTCTCCCGAGCTTTCAGCTCGGGATTTTTTTTGACCAGCACCTTTTGAGACTAAGTTATTTTAATCAGGAACCCATCCCGCCATTTTAGCTATTTCAATAGGTAAATCGGAAAGCATTTATTTCAGATTTCATTAGCTCTCCTATCGACAGCGATGAGATTCCGCCATCAATTTTAAAGCAACTCAAAGACACCGAAGCTAATAGAATAGATTACCGATAAATGTGTAGCATCAAGAATTTAAACCGACCAGTCAAATGGTTTTGTACAAGGATCACATTCAAATTTTAAAACCTTGCCTAGGCTTTTGGCTTTTTTCCCTTTTTTCACAAATACATACGCTAAATCTACATATTCTTCCACTTCCACTCCGCTTTCGTCTCTACCTTTTACGATAACAGAATAATATTTCCCATCAGGATATTGCTTGAAAAATACTTCGTTTACAGTAATCTTTTTCGGTGCTTGATTGTCGCAGCAGCTACACCATAAAATAACAATGGGTTCTTTCTTAAGATATGCAACTGCGGTTTCCGCTTGTTTTTGTGTTAGGGCCTGGAGTTGGTCTGCTTTTGAGAATAAGGCTGTGCATAACAACAAAAGAAGAAAAACGGTCTTTTTCATACAAATAGTTTTAAGTTTAAAAGAATTCATCAGCAAAGACTATGCCTTTAGATGCACGAAAAATAACAGCAGCTTTCCTTAGGAATGAAATAGTCATTTTTTTCTTCGCCAATTCTGGGCAGCGTAACCTGTTCTCAAGATACAAACTGTATCCCTAATAGATGGCGTTAGTACCTTGAGAACAAATTAATATTTTATTTTTCCCAAACCAATGCGCTTGCGCCAAGAATAGCAGCATCAGCTTCTTCCAATTCACTAAAGACAAGTTTCACTTTATTCCTAAACAAAGGAAAAAGATTTCTTTCCATGTGCAGCTTCGCAGGTTTTAAGATAAAATCACCGGCTTTAATTACCCCACCAAATAGGAGAATTGCTTCAGGAGATGAAAACATCACAAAATTGGCCAGGGCCTCACCCAGCTTCTGTCCCGTATATCTAAATACTTCGATGGCAATCGCATCCCCTTTCAAAGCACATTCATGAACAGTCTTCGAATTTATAGCATCTTCTGGATACTGATTTAACATCGACTCAGGAAATTCAGCTCTCATTTTCTTTGCCGTGATCGTTATTCCTGTCGCGGATGCATAGGCTTCTAAACTTCCTTCAGAACCTGTGCTCCAATGCTTCCTTCCTCCAGGTTTAACAATGGTATGGCCTAATTCTCCAGCAAATCCGTCATGACCATAGATAAGCTTTCCACCGGCGACGATACCGCTGCCGACACCTGTCCCTAGGGTAATCATAATAAAATCTTTCATTCCCCGCGCTGCACCAAAAAGCATCTCACCATAGGCTGCAGCATTGGCATCGTTGGTTATGGTACAGGGAATGTTAAACTTAGCGGTCATTAAGTCACTGAATCGAATGACACCCTTCCAAGGAAGATTGGGCGCATGATCTATTGTTCCAGTATAATAATTCGCATCCGGAGCACCAACGCCAATTCCATCAAAGCTATCTTTACCTCCAAAATTTTCAATTAAAGGAGATGCTTTTTCATACAACGCATCGATAAACTCCTCTACTGTCTCATAATCATCTGTTTTTATGCTTCCCTTTTCAAGTACTTCACCGCGATGATTGACCACGCCAAATTTCGTATTGGTCCCTCCGATATCTATTCCCAACGCTACGCGTCTTGATAAATCTATTAACGACATTTCTATTTCTTGTTTCTTAGTTCTAAAATTACTAAAAGATAATATTTTATGAGCAGTCGACAAAATCTTATTGCCATTTAATATCTGTAGGGAACGCTATTTATGATCACGAGCAATCCGATCAAAGTTGGATGTATCCGGCATCGCTACTTTATTTTATCGCCTACGCATACCAAATTACCAAAGGCGGCATAGTTTTAGCACGTTAGGAATAGTTTAGGCCTTATATTTATATTTTTTAGTACAACAATAAATTTATGAATAAAATATTACGATTTTTTGATCTACACCAAGGTGAAGAAAAAAAGGAAGCTGTTCTGGAAAATGTTGTCAGCAATATTTCTTTTCGCGGAGCTAATGCCTGGATTCTAGCCTGCGCGATTGTAGTGGCGTCTGTTGGATTGAACGTAAATTCTACTGCCGTCATTATAGGAGCCATGCTGATATCTCCGTTAATGGGGCCAATAGTAGGAGCTGGATTTGCCTTAGGGACTTTTGACTTTCCGTTATTAAAAAAATCGTTAAAAAATCTACTGATCGCCACATTGATCAGTTTAGTCGTGTCGTTTATCTATTTTCTTTTAAGTCCCTTCAAAGAGGCACAATCTGAATTACTAGCACGCACATCACCCAATATTTACGATGTCATGATTGCAATCTTCGGTGGTCTGGTCGGTGTCATTGCTATTACAAGAGTGGATAAGGGCAATCCAATTCCTGGAGTAGCAATTGCAACAGCCCTGATGCCTCCGCTCTGTACCGCGGGCTATGGGCTCGCAATAGGCAATTTCAGCTATTTCGCCGGCGCATTATTCCTATATATAATAAACTGTGTTTTTATCTGCATTTCGACCTTTGTGATTGTCAAATATTTACGGTACCCCAAAACACATTATGTCGATCAGCAACGGGAAAAAAGAATTACGCAAAGTATTACCATCATCACAATTATACTTGTATTGCCGAGCGTATATTTTGCCTACAATCTACTGCAGGAAAAAAAATACACAAACAAAGTAAATCAGTTCGTTCAACAGGAATTGAGCAATAAAGGTTATACGGTTATTTATGAAAAACTGGAGATGAATGGTAATCCAAAGAAATTAGAACTGGCTTTCTTATCAAAAAAATTCAGCAAAAAAGAAGTTGAGTCTCTACAACACAGCATGGAAACATTTGGGATTACCAATACCTCGCTGGTTATTCATCAGGACAGTTTAGACCTAAAATCGAGTATTCTTAGCGAAATCGATAGGCGTACCGCTGCTGTAAGTGAAAAAGACCTTACCATAAGAGCTCTCAATAATGAACTTACCAAATACCAATTGGCCAATCCACAGCTCGATCGGGATATCTTGGTATTGTTCCCCGAACTAAGCTCCTATAGCATTGGTATACAACAGCATTACAGCAAAAAGGATAGCTTAGCCAACCTTGTCGCATTTATTTATTCTACCAAAACTCCGCTACCTCAAACACAACAGGAAAAGCTACAACAATGGCTACAAAATCATTTTCCTAAAGATAGTGTGGAAATTATACGTAAATAGACTTAGTTAGCTCGTTCTATGCCGACGATCTGACGGTTTAAACAAAAGTAAGAGCTATATTCAATCAGCAAAGAACGAATAGCTACGCCATGTTTTCACACGGTCTTTCTATAATTATAGATGGCTAAACCATTCAACAAAAAAGCAAATCCAATAAGATAAACAAGCTCTTTCTTCACTTCCTGAAATCCACTCCCTTTTAAGACAATTAACCGTACAACACGGATAAAATCGGTAACTGGTGTACATTGCGAAATCGCTCTTGCCCAAGCCGGCATACTATCTGTGCTGGTAAAAAAGTCACTCATCAGCATAAAAGCCATCATAAAGAAATATGCGATGAACATGGTCTGCAATTGTATGTCTGCAAGGGTAGAAATAAACAGTCCCAACCCCAATAGTGCAATGAGGTAAACTGCAGCAAAGAGATATAAAAGCAGTAAACTTCCCTGCGGAAAAATACCATAAACAATATACATTACAATCATGCAAGCAATAAAGCAAGCAAATGATAGGTAGTAGCAAGCAGTCAGGACAAATTATTTGCAGCTTTTAGGTGTTTAAGAAAAATATAGCACAACAGCGGAAAACCGATATAATAACTAACGAGGACGAACAAAGGCAAAATCCCCTCGGGTTTGACAGGGTCTACCGCATACGTTTTTATCAGGAGCTGCAGTCCGATATTTTTTTCTTTCGAAAATAGAATCATCGTTGCAAAATTAAAACCAAAATGCAAAGCGATCGGATGCACTATTTTACCTGTTTTAATACAAATTCGTGCAAATAAATATCCCACTATACCGGTCGATACAAGAACTTCCAACATCTTAAAAACCTGCCCCACGATACCGTACGAAAACCAGTGATAAATGCCAAAAGCCAGCGCCGTGATCAATGCAGCTTTCCCCTGACCACAGCGTCTCATAAGAATATATAATACGGCTCCCCTAAAGATTAATTCCTCAAATACCACTGCTTTTGATACATAATAAAGACTGCCAAAAAAATCAGATACCGTATAATTCGGATTTAGTTGATACGGATTTCCGACTAAATAAGCAATACTCAAATAGAGAGCAGTAACGTATATTATGGGACCAAACAGACAAAAGAGGAAAGATCCGACCTTTGAAGAAAACCCCAGAACCCGGAGGTTCCGCTTGCAAAAATAACCCAGAAAAAACTGGGAGACGACCAATTCAAGAGCAATAGCGATCATGATTTTTTTTACACAAAGCTATAGCGTTAAATCATTTAATTTCACGACATTTGAATACGCCGCAAAATGTCATAAAATGACCAATAAATCCAGCAAAGAGAAAATAGCACTTTTGATCAAAAATGCCCGTATCAGTAAAGGATATTCCCAACAGCAACTTGCTGATCTTGTCAAACTTAATCTTCGATCTGTGCAGCGCATCGAAAAAGCTGAAGTTCTACCAAGAGCTTATACCCTCAATTTAATGGCAGTACACCTTGATCTCGATATTGCACTATTAAAGGAAACCGAATCAGTACATGAGATCCACGAGAAAAAAGTAGTACCCCGAGTAAGCCCCGCATTAAACAAAGCTCAAAAACTCGTTGTGAGCATAACCTCAGGCATACTCGGCATTTTATTAATATCCGCCTTTCTTTCACAATCGACTAGTTTTCCGGAAACAAGTTTCGAACTATTTTTACTGCTTGCGGTCGCTGTGCTTATTTATGGAATCATTCTTTGGTGGACCTGGCGGAGTCGTTAGCTTTTACGGTACCATATAGCCTTGCAACTCTACACTTGTTCCATCCAGTTTCGACAGCTTACTCGGAAAATAGGGGGTGTAAACCGTCTTGCCATTAACCTTGTTAACTTTATAGAGCATGGTGTCAAAGGTTTTCCAAACCTCATTCATCAAAGGCTTATGATCGACCAAATGTTGTGATTCCGTTACCCCTTGAGAAAAGACTGGATTAGTTTTACTTCCTGCAACAACAAACAAAAAAACTAGAATAAATTACTTAAACATAACGTATTAAAGATTTGCCTATCAAATATAGTTAAAAAACACAAAAGCAACCATATTGCATTTACTGTTTTTTTAACTATATTTATAACACGAATAGCGCTATAAAATGGCAAATCCATTTGACAATAGACAAGAGGTATAATCAGCACGATTTGATAAAAATTAATTTATGAACACATTATTAAAAAAAGATGCAGCATACAATCCGGAAGATTTAGGAGACCAACACATGATGACTTCAGTGGATACTCCCTTGCGCTCCGATGCATTTGATCGAACAGACGAAGAAAAAATCAGCAAGATATCTCAACTTTTTAAGGGTATTATGTATGAACTTGGCCTCGATATCCAAGATGACAGTCTGAGCGGAACGCCCCATCGTGTAGCAAAAATGTATATCAACGAATTGTTCTATGGCCTTAATCCGGTTAACAAGCCCAAGCTGTCCTCCTTCGAAAATCGCTATGGCTACAATAAGCTATTGATAGAAAAAGACATACGGGTAAATTCATCCTGTGAACATCATTTTTTACCAATCGTGGGGCGGGCACATATAGGCTATATCCCCAAAGACCGCGTAATAGGACTGTCAAAAATAAACCGCATTGTAGACTATTATGCGCATCGCCCACAGGTGCAGGAACGTCTTACTTTACAGATTTACAATGAGCTCAGATCCACCTTAGCAACAGATGATATTATTGTTGTGATTGATGCCGATCATCTCTGTGTCTCCGCTCGGGGTGTCAAAGACACTAGCAGCAGTACAACAACACTGGAATACAGCGGTATATTCTTATCAGAAAGTAAACGAAACGAATTTTTCAATTTATTGAAATAAGATCTGCCTTTCCCCAACTTTCGTTGGGATAATAACAGAAGCAGATTAAATGTATAATCATCGCAAATGAATACAGCTCATGCTCGTCCAGTAACCATTTTAACTGGCTTTTTAGGTGCAGGAAAGACGACTTTTCTAAATGCCCTAATGAAATCCTATCCGAAAAAACGTTTTGCTATCATTGAAAATGAGATAGGACAACTAAATATAGATAGCTCCTTGCTCAATGAAAACTATGGACAACTGGTAGCACTCCAAGAGGGATGTCTCTGTTGTACGCTGAACGATGAACTTTACACCGCACTCGAATCGCTCTATCAAAAACAGGACAGCTTTGATGAACTCGTTATTGAATGTACAGGTCTTGCTATACCCGATGCTATAACAGAACCCTTTACAATGCATCCAATGTTTAAGAACTACTTCCCATTAAAAAAAATTATTTGTTTGGTTGATGCTGCACTTATTGAAGATCAGATCAAGGAAAGGGATGAAGTATTACGGCAAATCACGGCCGCCGACGTCATTATCATCAACAAAACCGAAGCGGTACATTCAGCATATTTAAGCTATTTAAGCAACTACTTAGCACATGTAAACCCACTTGCGAAAACTCTCCAATCAACAGTAACAGAGGGGTTTCCTTTTGAAATAATTGAGGAAATAAAGTACACAAACAAAACAGAAGCTTTTTCATTTCTGAAGAACGTTAATCTAAGCAGTTCACTGATACTTGGCAAATCGAGTCTGACAAAACAACATCTGAGCGATATTGCAACGCGCATCTATACATTTGCTGAAGAATTTAATTTCGTAAACCTATTTCTCTGTTTGAGCAAACTCGTCGGCAAGTATCCAAACAAAATTTACCGAATGAAGGGAATTGGTTATAAAAAAGATGAAAACAAAAAAATCATTATACAAACGGTCGGTTCACGTGTCGATATGGACTACGGTAACCATTGGAAACAGGATGAAAGAAAAATAAATACACTGGTATTTATTGGAAAAGAGCTGGATAGTCTCTCCATACAGGATCTCCTGCCACGTATGTTGACCAACAAAGAGAAGCAATAAACGACTTATAGAAACAATTGTCTACGTAAAAAGAGCTCTCGGACACAAATCCGAGAGCTCTTTCCATGACTAATTACGCTTACTTTGTATTTTACTTAATAAGCCAAATAATGTCATTTTGGGTATCTGATCCATTAAACTGACGTTGCAAAGCTTCTTTCAAGTAAGTTTCGTTGGTACTGTATTCGGTCTTAGGGTATGCCCACCGTTTCGGTATCTGGTTATTATTGGCATTCGAAGGTCCTATATCAAAAACTGGCACTCCTGTCCGGCGCTGCTCAAAAAATGCCTGTTTTCCTGAGTTTTCAAAAAATGCCACATACTTTTGTGTTAAGATCTGCTTTAACCCTTCCGCATTGTTCCCTTTGTAAGGATTTGCCTGTAAGAACAAATTGATCTTGTCTTGAGAAATTCCGTAGAACAGCATCGACTGACTTATCCCCGACTGAAATCTTACCGAAGCATCTCCGCTAGCCCAACCGCGATTGATACCTTCTGCTAGAGCAAATTGGACTTCGGAGGCACCAAGTTGAATAGACGGAACCCCAGACGGCGAAGCGAGCCAATAATCGAAATTGATCATAGATAGCTGTCCATCCGCCGCTTGTTTTAGCAAGGTACTCTGTAGGTCGCCTGTTTTCCCTCCATTGTATGCGTCGAAAGGGCGCGCAGGATCAGAAGGCAACGCCGAAGCCGGTAGTGCCTGAATCGATAATCTTGGATCCTGTAAAGTCTTTAAAATATTCAGATAGGTTGCTCCCAATGTGTTTCGCACATCCTTTTTTATAATCACACCGTCTGTTGGCCACAGCGGATAGGTGTTAATATTATTGTAAAGGAGTTGAAAATTATCCCGATTTTCAAGAATCAGTGGGTATTTGGTTGGATTCGCCAAAACTTCAGCAAAGCGTTCCTTCACCCGCAATGCGGGACTATCATCGGCACGTTTGCTGAGGCTAATTAAAACACGTAGCTTAAATGAGTTGACCAGTTTCTGCCACTGCTCAGGCTTGCCATTGTAAAAGAAATCGCCATCTAATGTATTGCCTTTTTCTTTGAGATTTGCTAGTTCATTATTCGCCTCCTCAAGCCAGCTAAGCACTTGCTGATACACCTCCAACTGGGTATTGTATTTGGGTGCAAAATTGCCAACCGATTCACCCTGCAGAGCCTCTGTCATTGGAATATCACCAAACATTTCAGTTGTTCGGGCAAAGAAATAAGCCTTGAAAAATTTGGCTATGGTCATATAAGCGGCACTCAATTCAGGAGTTTTCGCAGCTTCGATTTCCATACGGTAAACATCACGCAATATACCATAAGGCGTTTCAAAGGAGCCTGTAGTCCATCCATAAGGCTGCCCCGCATAATAGGCCTCATTTTGTGTCATATACTGATTATGTCGGTGATCTTCACTCCATGGCGCATCATAAGAACGCATGAGTATTCCCGTAAACAAAAGTTTTGGAGCAGGATTATATAC
>JBMAAL010000025.1:0-59206 GCA_050281725.1 Sphingobacterium sp.
TGCAATGATATTCACGTACAGGCGGTTATATCTCCAATATCGGTAATTATGGAGCAGGCTTTACAGATTGCAAAGATTTGCTTATTAGCGGTTTGAAGATTACAAATCCATGAGGGATCTGAACTTATTAAAATTAGTAATTCATCACCGAATTCTCTACTTTTAAATGCTCCAGTTTTTTGGGAGAGGTCAATCTCTATGAAACTTCTATTTGGGAACAGCATTATATGGAGAAAAATGGTGATAAACCTAACTCAGAAAATTGAAGAAATGAAATTATTAAACCTAAATTTGATAAATACAAAAATTTACGTAATCCTTATTAAATCATAAAAATCTATAAATATGAATATTAAACCCGGAACTATTTTTTCGGTAAATGTTTCTACTGACGAAAAAATTTTTGGAAGAGTCTTATTTAATGTTGATGAATATCTAGAAAAGAGTAAGAACGAAAGTAATCAGAATTACTTTGATGTATATGATAAATGTGTCTTGATAGAAACCTTTGGAAAAGTTACTAAAGAATTTGATGAAACCCTTTTGAAAAATGTAGCAGTTAAAAGCAGCTTTATTCCGATGGATACTTTTTCTGATGAAGATGAATGGGAGCTTACTGATTTGAATCTTGCTGTTTCGACAGAATATTTAACATTTCCTGAAGTTTTAAGATTCGTAAACGGGAAAATTTATTTCTGTGTAGGAGAAGTTACTATTGCAACTTCTTTCGATGTGGCATTTAGAGATCAATGTGGAGTTTATCCCTCGTTTGGCAGTGGATATTGGGAAGTTGTTGCCACACTGGATTTTGTAGAAAGGAAAGATTTGATAGAAGATGAAGATGATGTTATGGATAAATATTTCAAAGATTCAGACTTGAGAGAAAATCCTAAGGCAAGACAAGAAATTTATCAAGCTATTGGAGAAAATCCAAATTTGTCATACAATGAATTAGCATTAAAACACGGTTTCGACTTAAAAAGATTTTACAGTTAATTTTATGGAATTTCAAAACCAAATTTTACAAAGTTTTTTATGGCATTTTACTGAACAAAAATTTTCAAATATTGGAAATTTCAGGATCGCCGTGAAAGATTATCAATTTTTCACAACTGCTGAACTATTGTTTAAAATTCATAATCAGGTTCATGAAAAATTGAAAGATGATGACCATCATTTTTTTGAAGGATTAGAGTTATGGACGGGAGAAAACCACAATTAACCTGACAATCCGTTACACTTTTTACAACAGGGAAGTTAATATGAACCTATACTCAATCCAAAATGACTTCTTAACTGATTATTTGAAACTGGGGTCCATTATTTAGTCGGATGATTTATATATTAATAAAAAACAATGAACAGAAGAGATACATTAAATTCACTGGAAAATTATCATGAAATTATTGAAAGACAAAAAGAGTTCATTTTAGAAGAACTGGGAGATCTAAAAGGCTATAATTCCGATGATCAGGATAAAATAAATGAAGTTGCTACATTTGAGTGGACATTAAGTTAAGAGAATTTTAATAACTTAACAGACTTATGTCAAGAGAAAGAAAAGTTTATACCAAAGAGTTCAAACTGATGAGTGTTGAACTGAGCAACACGCGTAGTGACCTTAGTGCACTGGCTAGGGAATTAGATATTACCCCAGCATTATTGTATAGGTGGCGAAAGGAACATTCTGTAAAACAAGGGAGTAGTTTCCCTGGGAATGGAAAAGTTATCCTGAGTGAGGGCGAACAGGAATTAGCACGGCTAAGAAAAGAACTTCGGGAGACACAGATAGAACGGGATATATTAAAGAAGGCTGTAAGCATCTTCTCCAAGAGCGACCCCAAATATTCAGGTTCATAAGGGACAATAGGGAAATATTTTCAGTCGAGAAGATGTGCCAGGTGTTCAAGGTGAGTAGAGCAGGCTATTACAACTTTTTAAAGGGCATCCCTTCAAAGAGAAGTGTTGAAAACCAAAAGCTTGCTATTGAAATTCAGGATGCGTTTGTAAGGAGTAAAAATACTTACGGCAGTCCGCGTATTACCAGAGAACTACACAAAAAGAATATCAAAATATCCAGAGTGAGAGTAGCCAAACTGATGAGAAAGGCAGGGTTAAGAAGTATTGTCAAGAAAAAATTTAAGGTGACCACAGATTCCACACATAAATTTTCGGTACCAGAGAATATATTGGACCGTGATTTTAAACCGGGAACACTTGGTGCAGTATGGGTATCAGACCTCACCTATATCAAAACGCAGCGGGGATGGTTGTATCTGACAACTGTAATCGATCTAGGAGATCGAAAA
The DNA here is from genome assembly GCA_050281725.1 of Sphingobacterium sp. Classification (GTDB taxonomy): domain Bacteria; phylum Bacteroidota; class Bacteroidia; order Sphingobacteriales; family Sphingobacteriaceae; genus Sphingobacterium. Next base: position 2,310 of record JBMAAL010000025.1, read on the forward strand.
GTAATCGGATGGGCTTTAAGTGAGACTATGAATGCGGTAGATAAGGTGATTTCTGCTTTTAAAATGGCACAAAAAGCAAGGCCAATCACCCAGAAACTAATATTCCATTCTGATCGTGGCGTACAGTATGCCTGTCATACATAACACGATTTCGGCAAAAGACTTCAAGAGGTTTCATGGGTTAAAAATACTAATAATTTTAGTAAAAAAGCAAACCAAATTGTAGCAATTGAAATTTTTGAAATTTATCATATCCAGGAATTCTCTTCGGCATCTTTATCTCCAGCCATAACAAGTACCGGAACTCTAATCTGTTTAAGCATATGAAAAGCCCGGCTTGTTCAACACTATCTTGTTGGATTTTTTATGTCCCATTAGAGACACTTCCTGCGTGTTATTATTTTGCCAATAAATCCTCTCCGATGAAATTATAAGCAGATAATTTCATCGGAGAAGCAATTTAAACGGCCGACTATGATCTATTGATCTCAGTTTAAAATTTTTGTCAGGTCTACTAACTCAAAACTTTTATCCATTTCGAAAAATGTTCTAAATATCGCGGCGTGTCCAGTACCAACCAGGATGAATATGGTTTTTGTGTCTGGCTTTAATTGATTCTGAATATTTGAGTACATGACTAAATTTCTTTTGTACCAATCGGTAACCAGTCTAGCCCCAAAATAATCTTTCCCAATCATGATTTTGTTTGCGAATGAAAAATAAAAGCCAAGGTTGTTATCTAATTTGGATTTTTGATTCAAGCATAAAAATACCTTGCTCAGATCTTTTTCTTCTAAACAATCATCCGATAAGGATTTGTTTATTTCGTCAAATTCCTTTTTTAACTCAGGATTCGAATTAATCTCTTTTAGCAAAATATCGAATCGCATTTCTATCATACTGTCAATAGGGAACAATTCCTGATGATTTAATTTTTTTGCTAGTCGGAAGGCCAACTGAAATGTTTCGCCTTCGGTATAGTATCGCTTCATCCTTGCATTTTTTATCGTATCTGTGAACTCATGATATTTGTTGTTTAGATAGGACTGGTAATTTGTATTGAGTTGTTTCTTCTTATTGAAGCTGCTTTCAACAAATATCTGGTCAGGTCTATAATTAGAGGCATAGATTTTTTCCACAATATTATCCAGATCCTGCTGGCTTTCTTTGGATAAGATATTTCTTTCCTTGCTTTTAATCATGTCATTTCCGGGATTATTGAAATGGTAGGTTCCTAATAAAATTACCTTTATTTTTTCTTGAGCATTTACAAAAGAGGATTGAAAAATGACGAGTAAAATGATTGGAAATAATTTAATAAAATTTGAATTTTGCATATTTTTTTGAAAAATGAATTGATTTGCGAAATTAATAAATAAGCCTTAAGATTAAAATGCCGCTCGCTGCTGTAAGATAATGGACACAGGAAATCCTCCTGATCGCAAAGTAATCTGCTATGTATTATGGATTTTTTAGCTGAAGTAATGATGAGTAAACACTTGTACCATAGTGAATAATAACAAAGCGATTACGAATCGTAAATTGTGGGTAACGAATATTAAATTGTCCGTGGGCTAAATAGAAATACTTCCTTTTATTAGCTTCATTGAGCATAAATTTTAGCAGGATAACGAATTAATGTATTTCAAAAGAGCACGTCTTGCTTATAATGCCTCCCTTAACGGTTAATAAGGTTTTTTTTTGATCGCCTGAGGCTATGGCTATCGATTAAATCGCCTACGGTTTCCCATAAGCAACCAATTTAACAGACTTTTCGGTATCTCCCACATACCGCTTATATACAACTTCTTTTACTAAGATAGGCCAGCCTACAGCCATACTTTTGCTCTATACATAAAAACAAAAGAATATGGCAAATCAATTTTTAGTTAAGGAAACTATGACAGCTATGCGTGGCTTATCTGCTGCAGAAATCACAGCTTTACAGGACGGAACCTACGTCGGGGTAGAACTATTAGCCTATTATGAAAAAGGAGATACTCCAGCACCAATTATTTATTATCTCGCTCCAACAGCATCGGATCCAGGGGCAGACGACAATGGAAGTGTTATTGCTGTAGGTGGTATCAAATTGGAACATAAATTTAAAGGCGAAGTTGATGTAAAATATTTTGGCGCTATTACCGATATTGATTGTACTGATCTAATTAACAAAGTACTGAGTAAGTTTGACAATGTTGTTGTCTCAGCAGATTATAAAGTGAATCCTCTTGGTGGTGTAGCAAATGATTTCAAAGGAGGAATTAGGCCGCGTACTAATAATACACTTAGGTTTGCGAATGGAAGCAAGTTCTACATTGATCCGAATAATAGTAAATACTATTCAATATTGACATTGAATTCAGTAAACAATGTCAATATTATTAATGCCCTCATACATGGAGATGTAGTTGGGCATACGGGGGATCTTGGCGAGTGGGGGCATGGTATTACAGTATACGGATGCGAAAATATTTTGTTGGAAAACCCAAAAAGTCATTATTGCTGGGGGGATGGAATTGCAATAGGGTCTTTACCTACACACCACAACAAGAACATCCGCATTACAAAGGGTATCGAAACCCATTATAATAGAAGGAATGGCGTTTCCGTAATATCATGCGATGGACTTTATATTGATGAGATCATTGCCAACTACAACGGTACTATCCGTGGCACATTGCCAATGTATGGAGTGGATATTGAGCCTAATCCAAGAGGAGAGGATTACATAGACTGTATTATTAATAGTATAAAGACAAGAGGAAACAACGAAGGAGGATTAGAAATTATACCAGCCTATATGCAGCATATTACATATGATGGTAAAGGTGTTTTCAAATGCTCAATAGGTAGCTATATATCAAATTTTGATGGTGTTAATACCCAAGGACGAGGCTCGTTGCGAATTGCATTTGCAGACAAGGCCGTTCAAGGAATTGTTGAAACCCAAAGAATAAATGGGTACATAGATATTGATAATTTAGTCATAAATGATGCAATACAACGATCAATTAATTTTACAAGAGTTGCTGATACGGGGCTACCGATAAATTTAAAAAATACTCTAGTAAACAATCCCTACACGAAAAACGATAGTGTTACATCTCGAGAAATGAGAAATGCTGTCTGTTTTATCACACAGGAAGCTCAAACTACATATGGACAGATCAATATTGGACACTTATGCATTAATGACTATAATAATAATTTAACTGTAGGTGTTTACTTTAAAGCCATCAAGGACATCGATAAACCCTATCAGAATGTAAACATAACCTGTTATAAACATATTGGGCAGTGGACGGACCCCGTTGAGGTACCAGCTTATGGATCTACAGGAGACAGCGTTATTGTATCCATGGCTGATCCATTTTATAAGGAAATATCCGGCAACTATTTTATGAATAACTATGCTGTGATCGATAAAATGACTCTTAAAATTTTAGAAAACTCGCGGATTACACTGCCCAATTTAACTGTAGTAGCAAATAAAAGAATAACTGTCATTTCTGATGCTAAGGTCGATCACGTAGTTAGTGTTATTGGAAGGAGTAATATACAGTTAATTGGTATGAGGCCTGTTGAAGGCCAGGTTGTCGAACTATTTGGAAATAGTACATTGAATTTAGCGATTAGTGACAATAAATGGGTTATACTTAGTTCAAATGGAGAGTATCAGAATTCCATATGTAAGATAAAAGGAGATAGTGCCAATAGACCAGCTATTCTCAATAACACAATGTATGGCTTTCAATATTATGACACTCAGCTACAACGGTTTGTTTATTGGAATGGTAGCACCTGGCAGAACTACGCTCCCATAGCGAATCCATCAACATTTGGGTTGTTAAAGCAGTCGTTATCTGTATCAGACACGACGATACCTGATTCCGATAGTAGTTTAATTAATGATGCAACAGATTTATCTTCAGCACTATCTTTAATTAACGATCTTAAAGAAAAATACAATCAATCTGTTATTTTAATTAACGGTTTAAAGTCTCAGTTTAATGCAAAAATGACAGCAGATCGAAATAGTGGACAACAACTCTAATTTCATATAATATTACAAACTTTGAATTAGATCAAAACCCCGAGCCGGTTAAATTAAGCTCCCGGTTGGTATATGGCCAATATGCCCCCCTTAATGGTTAATAAGGGGGCTTTTTGTTTACGTTAAATCGGAAACGATCTCCCCTGAACAAACTGTCCCAGAGATCCCAGCCGACTTTTCGGTATCTCCCACCTACCGCTTACATACAACTTCTTTTCCTCCGATAGCCCAGCCTACAGCCATAATTTTGCTTTATAAATAAAAAAAAGAAATATGGCAAATCAATTTTTAATTAAAGACACCATGCAGTTGATGAAGAATTTAAGTTCTACTGAAATCGCTGCACTGCAAGACGGAACCTACGCCGGAGTAGAGCTATTAGGCTATAATGAAAAAGGAGACACACCTGCACCAATTAGGTATTATCTAGTAGCAGGCACACCAGTCCCAGGGTCTGATGATGGCGGGAGCCTGATCACAGTTGGGGGAATTAGCCTCAACCATGAATTTTGTGATAGGGTGGACGTTAGTTATTTTGGAGCAATAGGTGCTGTTGCCGATTGTCTCGAAAGAATCAACCGCGCCATAGCATATGCACAAACCCATAGCGTAAAAATCGTAGAAATCAGTCAAGATGTACTCCTGAGCCTGCCTGCGAACTATCTTGCTCCTGGTATACTGATGAAGTCGCATGTTTATCTGGAACTTAACGCAACGATTGCTATCCGCGCTAATGATTACCCGCGGTATGCAATTATCCTATTTTCAGGTGTTACTGATAGCGGTGTTTTTGGTAGAGGCCGAATATTGGGCGATAATCAGACACATATCGGGACATCCGGAGAATGGGGACACGGCGTAAATATTGTCGATGGCTGTAGCGATATCAGTATCCAAGACATTACGATCGAGAACTGCTGGGGCGATGGAATATGTATGGGCGGTGAAGAAACTGTCGCCAATGGCAGCAGCAATATTTCGGTAAATCATGTCTTTGTTGACAGTAATGGACGTCAGGGTATCACGGTAACTAAGGGAAGTAATATCAGCATTTCAAAGTCGAAGATCAGCAATACGGGAATAAATAGGGGCAAATTCCCGATGGATGGACTCAACATCGAACCCAATGACAATAATCGCGTGTCTAATGTCAATATTTATGACAATACTTTTCTGAATAATGTTGGCCATGAATTCGAGGCCAATTGCATGCGGGCAGATACAGAGATCAAGAACGTGAATTTTTATAATAACACGATTGAGGTTACCAAACAAAAATCCTCGACCGTAAGTGCATTGGTCAAGGTTAATGCCGAAAGATTCAAAGAAGATATGGTAACGGAGAACATCACTATTAAGAATAATCAGTTCTTTTATGAATCTACTGGAACCCTGATTACAACATTTATCTATTGCTATGGATCTGCAAAAGTTATTGATATAAGTAGCAATACATTTAATACCAATCTCGATATCACATCGATTAAGCTCGATACGGTGTCCGATGTCCTTATTGCATCCAATTTCTCCTGGCGATCATTCCATTTTGTGCTATGTCAAACCGAAGTGCAGGGACTCACAGTTCATGCGAATACTGTTGACACATTGATGCATGCCATGGTATCAGCTGGCAATAGCTCCAAGATTAAAATTTATTCCAATACCATTAATAAGCAAATAGGCACTTCGGTGATGGCGTACAATTATAGCAATTGTAGCGACTTGTTTATTTATGATAATTACAGTTCCAGTCTGAGTATGGGCTTCTTCTCCAATAGCGGGATGTTGGCGAATTGTATGGTGAAAGGGAATGTCATTAACAATTTCAATACCTCCAGTCGTGCCAATGGTCCCTGTATTTACGTTACGGGCGTTACAGCCAGTGCCAACATCGTGATAGAGGATAATACCATATTACAATCGGCTAATACCTTATCCATTGGTATCAGGGCTTCGTTGACACTGTCCGAAACTTACATTAAAAATAATACGCTTATTGGACAGTTTGCTCAGCGGATTTCCAATGAGTCGGGGGCGTCTGTAAAGGTATTAGATCAAAATATTACTTTAGAGGCCAACAATACCGTAATGGGGCTAGTGAAAAAGTCGGCGGGAGTAGCAGGTTCGGCAAGTCCTTTGCCCGGTACAGTCGCCGAATCGGTAGCGACTACATTGGCCCAAATGGTCACTGATGTGAACACATTGATCGGGAAATACAATGAGCTCCGTAATTTAACTAGTGAGGTCCGAGGTTCGCTGAATGCCAAATTAGTTGCCGATAGGGCAAGTGGTCAACAAGCCTAATCTTTCCTTGAGAAAATAGGATAGCTTCCTTCTGCTGTTAGAAGGGAAGCTCCCATACTACTTAAATAGTTTTTGTTTTCTTAAAGAAGATTCATCCAGAAAGCAGAGGAGGTACAAGTTGTATTGGGGTACCGTTTTTTACAACCATTAGTCCACCTTTGAACAACCTTTTGATGAAAACGAACAACTCTAATTCCAAATAATCTTACGAACTTTGAATTAGATCAAAACCCCGGACCGGTTAAAATAAGCTCCACGTTAGCATCTAGCCATTACGGCCTCCCTTAACGGTTAATAAGGGAGGCTTTTTATTAAGTTGTCTATTTCATTACTATACGACCATTGTCTATTAAATCGGCTGCTGTTTCCAATAAGCAAACCACACTATGGTTTATAATAGACTTTTCGGTATTTCCCGCATACCGCGTACATACACCTTGTTTTCCTCAGATCGCCGTCGCAGCAACCATACTTTTGTCATACACATAAAAACAAAAGAATATGGCAAATCAATTTTTAATTAAGAACACGATGCAAGAGATGAGAGATCTTTCTGCAGTTGAAATAGATGGATTAAAAGGAACCAACCCAATTTATGCGGGAGTAAAACTATTAGGCTATTATGAAAAAGGCGACACACCGGCTCCGATTATCTATTATTTAGCGCCAACAACCCCTGACCCCGGAATTGACGACGACGGAAGTGTAATTGTTACCACAGTCGGGAGTAAACTGGTTCATCATTTCGATATAGTTTTCCCTGAATATTTTGGGGCAAAAGGAGATGGCCTGACAGATGATTCAACCGCCATTATTAAAGCAAATAGATACGCGGCAAAAAGCAAGTCGACAGTTTTTGAATTTCTTCCAAAAACATATAGTATAGGAAAATTTTCAACACCCAACAATGTACTATTTTTGATGATATCTAATCTTACCGTAAAAGGGAATGGGGCGACTTTGAAATTGCAGGACCATGTTTTGGACACTGCTGCGGCGAACCTAAGATTCATTTTTGCTGAGGGCCCGATTAATAATTTTAAAGTCTTCAATTTGACTTTAGACTTTAATGGGGTCAATAACTTTGTTCCGGGGGTGAGAATGAATTTTTGTATTGCTATTGGGTGTTTGTATAATTGTGACGGAATCACAATTTCGGGAAATACAATTCTAAATAATCCAGCTCGACAAAGCCTTTTGTTTGGAGATGGAGCGCCAGGTAGGGGTGCAAAAAATATCGTTATAACGGACAATCTCTTTAAGAATTTTGGAAATGGAATTATCGGAAACAATGCCCAAGATGATCACTCTGTCATCTATTTGTGTGGGGAGAACCCGATGGTCACAAACAATAGTTTTATTAATGAAAGAGATTTTATAGCAGAAGGACTTATGCCTTTGTCAACCGCGATAGAATTGCATTCTTCGGCCTCTGTAGTGACTGGTAATGTCATAAAAAATTTCAAACAGGCATTTGTTATTGCTGCAATTAACGAAAACCAAAAAAGTTCGATATATGCTAATAATGTATGTCATACTATTGGTAGGCTGGCAGAAGTATGGTCAAGAAATAATAGCGTGTTGGACGATATATTGATTGCTGACAATATTGTCACACAATCTTATTATTTACCTCTTATTGATGCCTATACGAATACCCTTACTCCAGTAGGTAAGATTGTTATCGAAAATAATATTGTCGAAAATACGAGAGAGCGATCGTCGAGTCTTTCAAATCCCTCATTTTACATTAAGAACGTTAAAAATGTTATCATACGAAACAATCAGCTAAAGAAAATTCCAGGTGGCTTGGGTTTGTTTAATGGAAGTGCGGAGATTGATATCACCGTTAATATTTCCAATAACTCATTTACAGATTGTGGTAATACCGATCATACTGCTGCTTATATGTCACATCGTGGGTTTCTTTTCAATTTGGGTAAATTTAAAGAGGTGCGTTTCAATGGTAACAGTTTTTATAAAACCGAAATCAATAAGAGTTATATCGACTATATGTTTCAATCCGATTCCGCTGTTGATGTCTTACATGTAACAGAAAATATATCTCCGAATATCAATGACATTCAAGTCCACTCGACAGCAGAATATAGCGAAATTGTGATTAAACATGCTGGGAGTTTAGATCCGAGAAATATTCATCTAAGGGCATCATTTGGAAGCAGTATAATGGATATTTCTTCCAATGTCAAATGGGAGAAAATAGGAGGAAGCCAGAGTTGGAATGGTTGGCGTAAAATTAGTTATGCAGACAATATGCCTATAAATGGAACTCATGTTGCCGGAGATCTAGTGTATAATAATTCAGTTACAGCTCCAAATTCTGAGTTAGGATGGATCTGTATAACCAGTGGTACTCCAGGCATTTGGAAAGCCATTTAGCTCTGTTGCGTTCACAAAGATATTCTCTTTACTAGGTGATTTTTTCTTCGAATCCTAAGCTTCCCTCAGTTCTACAGAGGGAAGTTTTTGTTTAATGGCTATTTTCTTTATAACAAAAAGGTTGATGAGCTAATCTATAAGTCAATTTTTTAACAACCATTAGTCCACCTTTGAACAACATTTTGATGAAAACGAACAACTCTAATTCCAAATAATCTTACGAACTTTGAATTAGATCAAAACCCCGAGCCAAAATAAGCTCCACGTTAGCATCTAGCCAAAATTGCCTCCCTTGACGATTAATATGGGAATGACCAACACGTCTAAATCCAATTCCTCTAAAATCAGTTAGATAAATATCCATTTCATTAGCCGATCCGGTTTCATAATCCCAAAAAAGATATAAACCGTTATCACTTGAAGCAAAGGGAAATAATCTATATAGTAACTCAAGGGAGCCATCAGGCTCAATATCAAACCAAATATCGCCGTTTTTAACATCGTCAAGATAGGTTTTTTTAATTTCTTCCGTTCTAATAAATAAAGAATCTCCATAATCGTCCATTGGAATATAGAAATGAAATTCTTCCAAAGCTAGCCCATAACCATATTGCAAAACAAAATTTTTATATGATCGAGGAAATTTCTTCCCGTTTGGGAATCTAAAATCTTCTAATTCATTAACTTTTCCAAATTCCGATGGATAACCAAAAATTTTTAAATTAAATTCTTTTTTTTCCATAATTAACTATTCAAAATATTTCATCACAGGCAATTAGAAATTCATTTCCCTCGATTGCCACCGATTATCCATAACTGTAATTGACACCTTCCAATAATGTTAATTTCGACGAGCTAAGGTACATACAATTTTGCAGTAATCTAGCTTTGAGCCGCTTCATGTAAGTATTGTATCAGGGTAGATTACCATTTTCCTTGGATCTACACTGGGCGGTTAATAAAAACAGCAATAAACTTCCTCACAAGCTGGGCAAGTAGGGAGGTGATGGGTTAAAGTTGTTAAAGAACTTTCAGTAATATAATTAAGTACAATTATAAAATAATAGGTTTCATTTATTCTTATAATTTATTTGGAATAATGATTCAAAATTTCAGTAAATTTAATAGTATAAAAACTACGCCATGAAAAACCTTGTTTTGCAAGCATTACGATGCTGTGCGCTCCTTAGTTTTCTATTTAGTTTTACTTCTTATGCTCAAAATAATAAAACTAACTCTCCAAAATCTAATCCATCGATCAGTCAAACAGATGTTTATATAGCCGGAAGCTGGTATGACCGGAAAGCAGGGCAGACCTTTGCCGCATACTATAAAAACGGCAAGCCTGTAGTTCTTAAAGAGGGGCAGGGAGCAACCCAATTTTCAACTGTTTCTTTAGGTAGATCTATAGTTATAAATAACAATGATATTTATGTTGCCGGGAATATACTGGACGCTGAAGGCCATAGTTTAGCTGCTTATTGGAAAAATGAACAGTTCCAGCCAATTCCGATCAAGGTTGATCAATATGGAAACAAACAGACATATTATGTTACCGGAATTGAAATTTCAAACGGAAATATTTTTATGTTTCCCTACCAACCCGGTACTTTAGATGAATACTATTACTTTAAAAATGGGCAGGAAACGAACTTTCCAAATGAAGTCCCAGCAAGTGTGATAAATGATCGTGTGCATTTCGTGTCGGGAAACGATGTGTATGTTGCAAATTCTACAGACGAGGCAGCTTACTGGAAAAACGGCACTAAGGTGACATTGGATAATACATTGCATCATCCCAACAGTGTGCAGGTTTCGTCCATATTTGTTTCAGGAAGTGATGTATATGTTTCGGGTTTTAAATCGTATGCGTCTAAAGGTGCAGATAATACAAACAAGCAGATGGCCCTCTATTGGAAAAACGGACAGGAAATTATTCTCTCTACGGGTACTGGCCGTTATGCAACTCGGTCAACCAGGTCTATTTTCGTGTCTGGCAATGATGTATATGTTGCCGGAATGAGCACGGATCCTACCACTGGTGAATCCATGGCTGTCTATTGGAAGAATGGTCAGGAAGTTGTTTTGGCTAAGGGGCAAACTTTTACACAGGCATTGGCCATAGCAGTCTCAGGAAGTGATGTATATGTTGCTGGGGAGAATTCCAATAGAAAAGTGTACTGGAAAAATGGACAGGAAACCAATCTTACTGACTGTGCTGAAATAAGCTCTATGGTGGTATCAAAAGGGAATGGAACTATTTCTGAAAATAGAGTTGTCGCAAAAAAAGAGAATACCAACGTTTCCCCGAGCCTTGTAAAGGAAGATTTAAGTCCCAAAGAAAAGGAAGCTAATGATTTTTTTGAGGAAAATAAAAAGAGACCTGGTGTTATCACGCTCCCGAGTGGTTTACAATATGAAGTTATCCGTCAAGGTACGGGGCCAAAGCCTCTAGTAACGGATCAAGTAAAAGTTGATGGTATAAGAACTTTTATGTTAGGTAAAGAAATCAAAGATGTAACCAAACCTTCTCCACCTGCTATTGTAACTATAATTGAACTTATTGAAGGTCAAAAGCAAGGATTATTATTGATGAATGTGGGTAGCAAATACAAATTTTATGTGCCCGCTAAACTTGGTTTTCCCAGAATGAATAATCCTGCATTAATAATTGTTTTAGAAACTGAATTACTAGAGATTATTAAGTAATTGCATTTTCATGAAAAAGGATAATTTAGAAAATAATAAACAAACAATGAACCTCAAACTAAATCACCATGAAATACCCTATTTTGCTAGCATTACGATGCTGTGCGCTCCTTACTTTTCTATTTAGTTTTACTTCTTATGCTCAAAATTCTAGGTCATCTTCATCAAAACAGAATACTGGTATTACAAAAAATAGTCAAAAACAGGTAGATATATATATTGCAGGAGCTTGCTACAACGAAATTACAAGGCACCACACTGCTGTTTATTGGAAAAACGGCCAGGCAATAGCGCTTACTGATGGACAAAGTGATGCACAAGCGGTCTCAATGGCCGTGATAGGTAATGATATATATGTAGCAGGCAATACTGGAGGACAGGGTGTATATTGGAAAAACGGGCAGATGACAAAGTTTAACAAAGATGAAGGAGATTATAATTTCGCCTCTTCTATTGCTGTTATAAATGGGGATGTATATGTGACTGGGTATTATAGAGACTATGGCCATAGCACCTCGTATAAAGATTTAGCGATGTACTGGAAAAATGGGCAGCCTGTGGCTCTACCAATTCCTCTGGAATACCATCCTACAACCGGGCAAAGTTCCCCTGCCAGTTATACCTCTGCCACTGACATAGCTGCTATAAATGGTGATATATATATTATCGGGTATAATCAATCCGGAACAGTATACTGGAAGAATGGAGAAATAGTAAAGACAATCAATGAATTAAAAGATATATCCGCCATCACGCAACTAAATGGCGATGCTTATGCGGTAGGCAAAACACAAAGCGGGAAACCTGCGTACTGGAAAAATGGGCATACCGAAAGCCTGTCTACTTTGGATGGCTTTGCGATTTGCATAGCTGTATCAGGCAGCGATATCTATGTAGCAGGTGTTGATGATAGTAATGGAAGCGGATATGCAGACGATGGTGATGCAGGTAAATGTTGGAAAAACGGACAGTTACTGTCGAATCTCAAAGTAAATGACTTTTTTATGTATCGTCCTTTTTCTATGGCTGTATCAGGTAATGATGTATATATTGTCGGAAATGCACATTGGGGTTTGTCTACTTCAGGAAGGAAACTATTAAAGAACGGTCAAATTTTAGAGTTAAGCGGTATTGATGGAAGTAAATGGCCAATTCCAAACTTTGTATTATCGAAAGAGGGAAGTGGGGGGATGGTACCAAAGCAAGGTAAAGGTAACCCAGAAGGTGATAATGCAGATGTACCTCAAATTCTTGAACCTAAAAATTATGCCGTTATGGATCAATTTCCTCGCACGACCAAAATTGCATGGACGCCTGTAGCTAATGCGACTGAATATGAGGTGATTATCGAATATGCTGAAATGTCCACAAATGGCGATCGAAGTTTTAAGGACGCTGTTAAATTCTATCCCTATATCAGTGGTAAAACCAAAGCGAAGGCTGTAACTTTTGATGGTGTCGGTTCGCAAGTTCATCGGTATAAAGTGCAGGCATTAAATAAGAATAAAATCATTTCGACAACAGATTGGTATTTTATTAACTATTTGCACTAAAGTTGATTAAGTTTTAGTTTTGAGCAAGAGTAACGAGTTCTTTTGAACCTTTTTTGTAAAGTTTGGGCAAACAAAACCTAGATTGTATTTGGAAATGTAATAAAAGATAAAAGAGAGCAGGGATGGAGGTATATGAAATTGAAAATTGACTACTACGCAATGAAAAACCTTACTTTACTAGCATTACGATGCTATACGCCTTAGTTTTTTATTTAGTTTTGTTTCTCACGCTCAAAATAAAAAGTAGGTTTATTCCATATCAGTCCTTCTGCTGTGACAATGCAAATCCTAGCACATGTTCCCTAATTGGCTGCCCAAGATTAGAAGTGTGAGTAGAGCTGTCCATAAAGTTGAAAGACCGAATTGTGCACCCGCCTGGGTATTTCTACATTTATTTATCTTCATCCATTAAATATCAACTTCAGGTAAGTCTATAGCCATTGCTGCATTTCTTTACAGCAATTTGATATTTTGCTCCTTTTCTAACTAATTGACCTCGCCATTGGTTATAGGCTTGAAAAACAAATTAATCCAAAAATTCTATTTAAGGAGTGTAATCCGCTTTCCGGTTTAGCTCTGGAAAATCATAAACAGTTTTTCTATTGCTATTTGAAAAGAAAAGCAATCTAATCATTTATGATCACTTCAACGTTTTTTGCGAGTGTCTTAAACTTAATGCCGGTTTCTTGGACTACAGTTATTGTCAAATGGCCAGTCTTGCTTATGTTTAGATCTGTTACATATCCTGATCTGCCTTTATGTGTGCCAGCAATTACTTTGCATCGATCTCCATCTTTAAGGTTTGCGGATTTATTGGGCATAATATTTTTATTCGATTATATTGAAAAAATTGTTTCTTCAAATATATATTATTAGATGAAAACCTTGAGGTATTATTTTTTTTGATAATATTTTGTGAATATTAACTGTCCATTTTGCTGATAATAATTATATTGGCCACGGTCAAAATATTTAAAAATTGAATTAATAGCCTATTATAACCATGAAATTTAGAGAAGCAAAAATTGAAGATATTAAACAGATCCAGATCGTTAGAAACTCAGTGAAAGAAAATACACTTTCAGACCCAACACTGGTAAGTGATAAAGACTGCGAAGAATTTTTATTTGAGCGGGGCAAGGGTTGGGTTTGCGAGGTAGATGACCAAATTGTAGGTTTTGCAATCGCAGATTTAAAAGAAGATAATATCTGGGCACTATTCTTAGCACCAGAATTTGAAGGACAGGGAATAGGGCGCAAACTTCATCAAATGATGCTTGACTGGTATTTTTCCACAGGAAAACAATTTGTATGGCTTGGCACAGCTCCCGGCACGAGAGCAGAGCGGTTTTATCTGAAATCAGGCTGGGAGAAAAATGGAATGCATGGTAGTAAAGAGGTGAAGTTTGAAATGACAAGAAATAGGTGGGAAGCTATTAGGCAAGGGGCTTAGTTAATTGGAAATGCAGGAGGCGGAATTTGTATATACTTAAATCGGGATATTTTTTGGAATATTGATTTAAAATTTCCTTAAATTTAATAGTATAAAAACTACGCCATGAAAAACCTTGTTTTGCACGCATTACGATGTTGTGCGCTCCTTAGTTTTCTATTTAGTTTTACTACATATGCTCAAAATTCCAGGCCTTCTGCGCCAAAGCAGCATGCAGGGAATGGAAAGAGCAGTTCAAAACAGGTAGATATCTATGTAGCTGGTTCCTGTTACAATGAAAATACACAAAAGCATACGGCAGTATACTGGAAAAATAGCCAGCCAGTAGCACTTACTGATGGGCAGACTGATGCCGAAGCGGTCTCGATCGCTATTTCAGGGAATGATATCTATGTAGCGGGCAATATTGGCGGACAGGCTGTATATTGGAAAAACGGGCAGGTGACGAAGTTTAGTAAAGATGAAGGGGATTACAATACAGCTTATTCAATTGCTGTTATAAACGGAGATGTTTATGTTTCGGGATATTATAGGGACTATAATGATATCAGAACAAAATACGATGATTTAGCAATGTACTGGAAAAACGGACAGCCTGTCAAGCTGCCCCTTCCTATCCATGACTATAGCTGTGCGAATTCTATAGCTGCTATAGCTGACGATATATACATTATCGGGAATAACCAATCCGGACAGCTATACTGGAGGAACGGTCAATTAGTGGAGACTATCAATGACCTAAAGTATGTAACCGACATTTCACAACTGTATGGCAATGCTTATGCTGTAGGTATAGCCAATAACGGGCAACCTGCATACTGGAAAAATGGACATACCGAAAGCCTATCCTCCATAGATGGCTTGGCTACTTGCGTGGCTGTATCCGGCAGCGGCGATATATATGTAGCCGGTGTTGATGATACCAATGGAAACGGATACCCTGAAGATAATGATGTAGGTAAAGTTTGGAAGAACGGACAATTATTTGTGAACCTTAAATGTCCAGATTTTTATATTTATCGCCCTACCTCCATGGCTGTATCGGGTAATGATGTATATGTAATAGGTCGGGCCCGAATCGGCTCTTCTGGTTCGGGAACGAGGTTCTTGAAGAATGGCCAAATAGTAACATTACCTAAAATTGAAGGCAGTTCATGGGCTGAAACAAATTTCGTAACATCGAGCGATCAAGGTGAGAATAGGATTTCAAAGCAAAATAAAATTAGCTCAGACAGTGAAAATGCTAATGCAACTGTAATTCATGTTATTGAACCTAAAAACTATGCAGTTTTGGAGCAATTTCCTCGAAATACGAAAATTGCTTGGGAGCCAGTACCCAACGCAACAGAATATGAGGTATTTGTCGAATACGGTTCGGGACCTGGAACTAGTCATTATGATTTTAACGAGGGTACAAATTTCTATCCCTATCGAAGCGATAAAACCCACACACCTGCCGTAACTTTTGATGGTGCTGGGGCACAAGTTCATCGATTTAAAGTAGTGGCAAGAAACAGGGATAAAATCATTGCGGAAACGGACTGGTTTTTTATTCGGTATGTACGTTGAAGTTGCTAAACCTTTAGGGTTTAAGCAAGCACAAAGCATCGTTTTTTTGATCAGGAGTATCTACGGTTTTCCTCAATTTTGGACTAAGATTTTTCACTCAAAGTGCTATACCGTGTTTGGCACTGTAACAAAAGCTGATAGGTTGATACTTATCTATTAAACTAACCGATGGAAAATAAAAGAAAACTCTCTAGGATCGCAGGAGCATTATATTTAGTGGTCGTACTAACAGGAATGTTCAGCCTGGCCTATGTTCCCAAACAGTTATTTGTATGGGATGATCCTGTTAAAACCTTTCATAATATTCTTGACCATGAAACGATGTTTCGCCTGAGTCTTGCAAGCAGTGTACTATGCTATGTGGCATTCATTTTCCTACCTGTTGTCCTTTATTATTTATTGAGATCTGTCAATGGTAAAATCGCTAAGATTATGGCTCTCTTGGCAATTGTCAGCGTTCCCATTTCCCTAATGAACCTACAGAATAAGTACCATATACTTACAATAATTGATGGTTTGAAACAAAGGAATGTTCAAGCGGGTACTGAGGTTGATAATCAAGTTATGTTATACCTGAACCAATACGATAATGGAATTTTGATTGCGACTATTTTCTGGGGATTATGGTTGTTGCCTTTTGGATATCTGGTCTATAAATCAGATTTCCTTCCCAAGGTGCTAGGAATATTACTGATGCTGGGTTGTTTTGGTTATCTGATAAATTTTTTTGGAAATACTTTATTGGGCAATTACGGAGCAATGGGCATAAGTCAATATATGGGATTACTTCCAGCAATAGGTGAAATTGGAACCTGTCTATGGTTATTATTTATAGGAGCAAAAAATAAAGCATTAAACTGAATATGATGGAAAATAATTTGGAAGATTATAAAATAAACATCAGGATAAAACTGTCCGCTCTATGGACGGCTATTATGTTTTGTTACATTTATGGGGATTACTTTGAACTATACATCCCTAAAAAAGTGGAAGGACTTCTGAGCGGACAAAATATGCTTGACAGTCCGATGAAATTGCTTCTTGCAACCTTTATATTAGCAATTCCTGCACTTATGATTTTTCTATCTTTGGTGTTAAGTACAAAATTTACAAAATGGCTGAATATTGCTGTGGGAGTTTTTTTTACACTATTTACCATGCTTGTCGGAATATCTTCATTGACGCAGTGGAGAGCCTTTTATGTACTACTCGCACTGATTGAAAGCGTTTTGACAGCGACAGTTGTTGTTATGGCTTGGAGGTGGCCAAAAATTAAAGTAGAATAATGTATTTTGGGTGTTATCCTATTCTCCGGCTTTCAAATGTATTGTTGTGGTTTGCCCAGTATATAAATTGGTAACCAAAAGCTCATTTTGTTCTAGTGTAGTGACTCTTTTTTATTGATAGTATTGTTTAATAAAAGGCCTTCAAGCATACTGTCAGACCGGATTTTAGTAATAAGAGACAGAACTCCATTTATCATTCCTCATCGGTATTCTTAGCTAAAAATTCATCTGTAAAATGTTGCTGGTGTTTTTCCTGTGCAAATTTTTCATTGTTGAATTGCTTTGAATTTCCTTTAGGAATAGAGAGCGATTGCCAATTACTATTACAAATCATTTTTCCAATGTATATGATTTGCCCGATGTGGTAAGGATAGTGAGCCAATTGCCTGTTTATGGCTTCCATTACAGTATGCCCTTGATTGCGTATGTAGATTGTTTGCTGTAAATCATTTTCATTGAGCTGTTGCAGAGCATTGAAAAAACAGTACCAACCTGCATTCCACCTTTTTTGAAGTTCGTCTTTAGTGGTGATATGGTCTTCAAATTCTTCATCCCTGTTTCGTGATTCTTTTTCTCCATCAGTTGTGAGGAAGTCTGTCCATCGGCTCATCATATTTCCGTGAAGGTGGTTTACAATAATGGCTATACTGTTACTTTCGCTGTTGTATTGCCAGAAAAGTTTGTCATCGGGCAATTGGGCAATCGTTTTTTCTCCGAGCATTTTGTAATACTCAAATTGTTTGATAACGCTTTTTAAATATCCGGTTTCCATAGTTTACATTTTTGAATAGAATATTAATGATGCTTTTTCGATAGCATTTTGCTCCAGATAGAAGCCAACTAAAGCAGGATTAGCATTGGCATCTAAACCTAATTTTTCTACTTTAAGGGCATAGATGGTAACGGTGTATTTGTGAAACCCGCTTCCGCTTGGCGGACAAGGACCACCATATCCAGAAACACCGAAATCTGTTTTACTTTGTATAGCATTTTTAGGAGCCAGCTTTTTTTCAATATTGCCAGCATTTGATTTTAAATCGGAAATCGCAGACGGAATATCAAAAACCAACCAATGCCACCAACCGCTACCCGTTGGTGCATTTTCATCGTGAATAGTAATGGCGTAGCTTTGCGTGTTTTTGGGAGCATTTTCCCAATACAATTGTGGCGAAATATTATCTCCGGTACAGCCCATAGAATTTGCCATTTGTTTTTTTGTGGCTTGTCCGCCCAGTTCAGCACTTTTTAGGGTAAAGGTTTGAGCGAATGTGTGTAGCGTGGCTACGCAAAACAGAAGTGAGAAGAATGCTTTTTTCATTGTTTTTAAACTTTTATACAAAGTTCTGAAAAGACACTCCTACAATAGTTGAGTTAATTGTCCAAAAACTTGTTCTAAAAGGTCAAAGCGCTTCTGCAAATTTCTTCGGAGACATTCCAAAATATTTTTTGAATTCGTGGCTGAATGAGGAAAGGTTTTCGTAACCCAATTCGTAAAAGAAATCTGAAGGACGTTTGCTATTAAGCAATTCTTTTTTTGCTTTTTCCATTCTTGTTTTTATAAAATACTGTCCAGGAGAAGTCTGGTATACTTCATTGAATTTTCGTTTAAATGAGGAAAGGCTCATATTGGAAAGGAATGCAAGCTCTTCAATTGACAAAGGCTGATAGAGGTTGTTGCTGATTAATTTTTTAAACTCAAAATGAGAATTACTGCTTAAAGCATTTTGAATAAAATTATTGATAATCCTGGGATGTTTTTTATATAGGTATAGTAAAATTTCTTCTGTTTTCAGATTGCTTAATTTTTCATCCTGGGAAAAATTATCTTCTAAAATCAATAATGATTTTTCGAAATTGAAGATGTAATCGTCTTTGGCTATAATGGTCAAACTATTATTTCCTTTTAGTTTTTTATCAGTGGCTACTTTATTATTTAAGATAAAATCCGTCAGAAAATCATCAGAAAAGAAAAGCAGGATGCCACTGTAATTTTGAAAAGTACTTACTTTCTCGGTCATCAAGGTATTGCCTTTGGGCAGTAGAAAGAGGGTTGCATTATTAACTTTAGACAGCGTGTCGGCATAATGAATTTCCTTTTCGCCCTCTAACAATAAGCACAAAAGATTTTGCTGAAAATTGACTTTGTTTTTCTCTGAAGATTTCTGAGTTTGATAAAAATACACGTTTGATTGCTTCAAATTTTCATTGAAAAAGTCATCGGGTAACTGATGGATTACGGTTTTCATTAGTAGCGTATTTCTATTATTTCATCAAATCTTATATGCAAAGATAGTATGATGGATTTATTATGGTAATTTCTTTTTACCATAAATTCTTTTAATATCCCCGGGTGAAGGTCCCGAAATTCGCTTAAAAAGTTTGTCAAATAGGAGAGGCTTTCAAATCCGACGTTAAAGCATACCTGAGAAATATTTTGGTTCTGTAAAAGGAGCCATTGCGCCAGATTGATCCGATATTGGTTAACAAAATGCGTAGAATTATGGCCCATTATCAATGCAAAAAAAGTAGGGCGTTACAAATTTTGAGGAATGACAGGGCCAATTCTAGCAAATTCATAATTTGCACACTGGTGAGCTTTATTTAGCATGAGCTCCAAGCCCACTTTGAAAGGCTAATTGCTTGCCATAGTTAACTAACTCTGCGGTGGATCTCATTTGTTGATCATTCCAATGTGGTAAAGCATCATCAATATTATCCCTATGATAATGCAAACAGTTCGCAAGAGCGATTGCATCCCGATAAGCTTTGGCCGTACCAGAGGCTGTGTGAGGTCTTACGACTGAAGCTGCATCCCCTAATATAGCAATGCGCCAGCTGTACATTTTGGGCACAGCCATATCTACGATTACCTGTACAAAGGGATTCTCTGTCTGATGTACCCGGTCTCTGAGTATTTTAGGAAGCTGTTGATCTGCAAGTTGATTTAGATCGCTAATACTGCTATCACTCAGGAATGTCGGTGGCACGGCATATATTCTTTTTTTACCATCCTTATCGGTGAGGATTTCGTTCAGTTGTTGTTGAGATTTGTTTAGATACCATACCCAGTTATACAGCCGTTTGGATTTTTCTAATTCTCCTTTTACACCAGGAACCATATAACAGAGCAGATGGGAATGTTGGTAGGGATAAATGGAAAACTTGTTGTCAAAAAAAGCTATTTGTTCATCTGTCATTTGATCTTCGGCGATTAAGCCACGATAGGCAACATAGCCGGCATAGACCGGTGCAATGTCATGTAAAAAATGCGCTCTTGTAATAGAACCATAACCATCTGCGCCGATAACAAGATCAGCTGTTTTTTTAACACCATTGGAAAACGATACAGTTACCATCTTATCGTGTTCCACTATCGATTCCAACTCGTGACCGTACATATATCTCTCTTGGGGAAAGTATTCTTTGAGCTGCTGCCAGATGTAATTCCATGAAGTGAAGGAAGTATCGTTTTTATATTTATAGGATGGATGTCCATTGTTATTTAATATCTGCCGCTCATAGGCCGGTATGCCAAACAGTTCTCTGGTAGAAATATGATGTTCTTTTAAATACTCCATCATGTCCGGCTGAATCACAAGTCCAGCTCCTCTGTCCTGCATACGGCCGGAAGAGCGTTCATAGATTTCAACATCGTAACCTTTGCAATTAAGGGCAATACCAGCGCTAAGCCCACCGATTGATCCTCCGATAACTATAATTTTCATATTGGTCCGTCTTGTTTTTTTAAAGTATAATAGGTTGTTGTGCTTGAGATTCTCGATATAGCATATTTATTCTAAATTTACTAAATACAATCGACCTATGGGTGTATTCTATTTAAGAAATTCCAACCAAGTCTAAGATTGACATTGTAAAAATTACGATCTTTAAAAAATATTATAATTCGTATAACAACGTTGAAATTATTACCCGGAAAATGAAACATCTACAGAGATCGTATTTCCTTGATTTTTATATTTAACAAAATAGATTGCATGAGGAATAGTATCTATCACTCTCTTAATAACTGATTTATTGTTTGATTGACCTTTTGCAGAGCTTAAGATTGAAAAGAAAATCGAAATTAAAATCAAAAATCTCATTGTAAATTTATTAGCACTAATGTTTTAATTGTTAGATCTGATATATTTCATTGCCTTCAGTAGCATACGAGCCACTATAATTCAATTCAGCATTTAGCTCTACAGCAAAAGTTTTTGTGAGATATTCTAATTCTTCCATTAAAAAGGCTACTAAGACAGTTCGGATTTTTTCTATTTTATACTCTTTAGAATTTATAGATGTTACTAAGTACCTGTCTTTTGTTTCCTCCATTGGGGAAAGTGAGATCCGATCGTTGTTGACAGAGTAGATTTCTATCCTGTCGTTGTCCGAATCTGTATTAAAAAACAAGTATCGACTTTCATAAACGGAGGCCGAGCCTACTTCATTTTTTAACTTCCCACATATCCGGAACGAAAAGTAGTCGGGCAAGTTGCCGTCGGATTCATAGATTGCATCTGAATTCTGATTAGCTAACAGGAGCACAAGATAAGGTGAGCGAAGTACTTTTTTTATCTCATTTAGAATAGTATAGAAGTCTTTTCTATAAAATGGTGCAAAAGCAGTTCTAAATTCTGAAGGCTTATTACAGACCTGATGAAAGGTTTTTAGCTTGGCTTGAAGAGATTTATACATTGGGCATTTTGTTGATTTAGTTATATAATTTTAAGCTATTCATTATGACAATTAGTTGAAGCCCTGTCAAGATAATAATTCTACTGGAGAAATAAAATTATAAACTTTAAGACCGTCGTCGCCGCCATTGTGTACCATATAATTTAAGTTGAAAAATGATTTCATTGATATCGAGCAAATTTCTTTCACAATTTAGAAAAAATATGGCATATACGTGAGTTTCCTATTCGATGCCTCGACTTTTCGGTATCCCTCACATACCGCTTACATACAATTTATTTTCCTCAGATAGGTCAACATCGTGATAGAGGATAATACGATATTATAATCAGCGAATGCCTTATCCATTGGTATCAGGGCCTCGTTGATTCTGTCCGAAACTCACACAAAAGCAATACACTTCTTAAACAGTTTGCTCAACAGATTTCCAATGAAGCTGGAGCATCTGTAAACGTGTTAGGATCAAAATATTACTTTAGAGGCCAACAATACCGAAATGGGGCTAGTGAAAAAGTCGACGTGAGTAGCAGGTTCGGCAAGTCTCTTGCCTAGCACAGTCGCAGAATTAGTAGCGACTACATTAGCCAAAATACTGCTGATCTGAACACGTTGATCGGAAAAACAATGAATTCCGTAATTGAGCAATGAGGTACTAGGTTAGCTGAATGCGAAATTAGTCGCCGATAGGGCAAGGGGGTAACAAGGCTAGTCCTTAGATGAGAAAATAGGGAAGCTTCCTTCTGATATAGATGGAAGGGTTGATAATGTCTTGTTTGGATTTGATATGTAAATAAATTATTTTTTAAATTACAACTATATTAGTTAAGTTTACGTAGTAAGTTGAGTGTTTTTAGTTAGCCGATATTAGTAGTCTAAATATGAGAATTTTAATTAGCTCCATTTTCATTCTTTTTCTTATTTCTATTTTTAGCATAGGCAAGCCTAGCGATTATTATCAGCTCCGATTTTACGATGAAAATAATCATGAAATTACTTTAAAGCAGGATGTAAAAAATCTTAAAGATTATATCATTGAAAATAATATATATTTTCAGATACAGAAAGAAAGTGAATTTATTTCGCCGATTGCTAAAATTCGAAACTATTTAATATCAAAAAAAATTGGTAATTATCCCTGGTCGACGAACCTTGATGATAAACATAGAGAAAACTATCTGTTTCCCATGCGAATAGGTTTAGAAAAAAACCAGGATTGGAAAATGCAATTAAATGACCGATATGGACATGTTTTGGATTCTTTTGACAATATCGGTTGTACTTCGCGAAGAGAAGTTGCACTAAGTGTGTTAAATGATCTAAATAGCTGGTTTAAATATGACGAAGACATTATCTTTACGAGATATCCATCTTTCGAACAACTTAGTTCTCTTAATAAAGGTGATTGCTATACTATTTCATACATAAGCGTAATGGCACTAAGGGCTTCGGGGATTCCGGCAGCTATTGATTTTTGTCCATTTTGGTCTAATAAAATAGGTGGGCATACAGAGTTTGTATTCTTAAATGATAATAATGTGTTTGAATCAAATGTAAATACAAAACACAAACACGGTTTGAAAGATGCACCAAAAGTATATCGCCTTTCATCTAGAGAAAATGTTGGATTTAAATTCTTAACAAATAAAGATATTCATCCTGACCTAAAATTTCTTGCTGATCTGTGTTATGAAGATGTGACTATACAGCATGCAAATGTGACCAATAAAAAAATAACTTTAAATAATCAGCAATTAAATGGACAACTAATCTATGCTTGTGTTTATTCTGGTGGAAAATGGCATCCCGTTGCAGTCTCTATAGCAAACTCGTCTTGTGCAATTTTTGAGAATTTAAATAAAAATATTAACTACAAGTTCGCCTATCAAAAGAACGGAACCCTTTATCAAATCCTCTAACGATGGGAGTAAACAAGATGGACAATAAATGGATTACAGTCTCCTTTTTTGGAATAAGCTTACTTGTTCTACTTATCTTGGAGAATCGGGCATTATTTATCGGTGCTATTTCAAGCTATATAATCATTAAAAGGCCTCGCTATAGAGGTTTCTGGTTGTTGTCTATCATACTTTGTGCCATCGGAATTGCTGTTTTTATGAAAACTGATTCATCTTTAGGACGACTTTTAGTATATAAAATATCTACTTCTATTTTTCATGATAACTGGCTTTATGGATGCGGGCTGGGACAATTTGGACAAGTGTATCTGATTGAACAAGCAAAATATTTTTCACAGCCCGGTTTTGATAACAAAGAACTTCTTTTAGCTGATAATACTATCTATGCTTTCAACGATTGGTATCAATTGGTGTGCGAAACAGGACTTTTGGGGATCTTATCAATTTTATTATTTTGCCATGCAATATACCGATTGGATTATTTTTTTGAAAATCGTAAATTCTTTTGGGATAAAGTTTTTTTCTTAACGATATTAATTTCAGCACTGTTTACTCATCTATTTGAGAAGCAATATATACTGTTGTTTATGGCGATCATTTTTTTTGGCATGATATTAAAAAAATTCGACAGTATCCAAAATATAATATTACTTAGGTTGATGTTTAAGGTAATATTGTTTTGGTTTGGTGTTAATGCATTCCATTCAATTTACATAGAGTCTCGCTTAAAAGAAAGTATACAGCTTTCAAATTCTGGCCAATTCTACAGGTCAAATATTTTACTCGACGAACTACGACGTGATGGGAATTGCAGTTCTGATTGTGTCTTTTTCTATTCTCGCAACTGTGCTAGATTAGGAAGAACAGATGAGGCTATACAGGCTTTGGAGAAACTCACCCTGCGAGAAACAAATAGTTTATACCATTCATTATTGGCAGATTTGTATTGCGCACGTAATGATTACGCAATGGCGGAGAAAAATTTATTACTAGCAATCAATATGGTTCCTAATAGATTTGAAGAGAGATATAAACTCCTGGAGCTTTATCAAAAAAAACAAGACTCCATAAATTCTATCAAAGTCGCATCGTCGATCATTGAATTACCCGTTAAAGTGAACTCCGACCGGATTCAATTTATTAAACAATATAGTAACCAAATTTTAAACACTTATTAGAATGAGAAGAAAAGTTTATTTATTTTTATTTTTAGCAGGGTTAGTTGTTGTCTATTGCTGTAAAAGAGACTCAATTTCGCATAGTAGCGAAGCGAAAAATGAGCTTTCTATGAAGTCTGCAAAAGCTTTTCTGGAGAAAAATGCACAGAAATTTGATGGCGAAGAACTATTAGTCAATATAAAAAACGGCCAATCTCTCAATTCGTATCTGGCAAATGGAGAGATCATGTGGGGTGGTAAAAAGAGTTTTACACTTAATGGACATGAGAGCTTGGAAGTACCTTTTTTTACCAAGAGAAATACAATAACCCTTTATAACTTCAGGAAATTAATGTATGTGGAGTCGGAAGCTGACAGAAAGTTAAAAGCAAGTTATTCTTATACAAATATTTTATTCAACAAAAATAAGTTAACCGGTGCCGTACAAGCTGCATTGATTACCTACATTCCAGACAGGGGGGCCATCGAGGAGACGGACTATTATAAAACAGGTAAAAGAATGACTCTAAATGAATTGGATCCTGAATTTTCTGGCTATATTGAATATAGGACGTTGAAAAACGAGGTGACTTCTGTATTTTATCTGGAGAGAGGAATTTTGCGAAGGAGATATTCACCCCAAGCGACAGAAAATATGGTTCAGAGCTATGCAGCAAAAAGCTCTCAGACTTGCACCACAACCTGTACACCAGTTTATCAGACTGTTTGTGTATCTGCTCCGGAAAGGGGAGATGGTGCCGAAGTTTGCGAAACAAAGTTGATTGGTCAAAATTGCGTCGAAACTTGTACTACCAATCCAGACGATCCAGAAAATCCGAATCCAGGAGGACAAACACCTAATCAGCCTTCATATCCCACTGCTCAAGTTCAACAGTTTATTGCGAATATCTTTATTCCTTGTCCAGATATGGCAGCTGGAACAGAAACTAGGATAAAATTTGAGCATGAGCTAACTGATTTGTTGAGCGGTAATTATGGACAACCATTTGTTTGTTTCACAGAAAAAATGCTACAATTTTTATCTAATCAGGCGAGTAGTAGCGGCATTAAATTAGGATTATGTTTAGATCCTGTAAATACTTTGAATGCGGGATATATCCTGTCTTTTGCAATTAGACAAAAATAATTGACATACAGCGAACGATCATGGATAGTTCGAGTCACATCAAAAATAGTAATGAAATACCCTGCTTTAATAGCTTTTACGAATACGTTCGGCTATTTTTCTAGCCGTACAGTATGGTTCTTATCTGCTTAAACAGTACTGCAAGCGGTATCTCCAGCTTTTCTATAACAGTACAGAACCTTTTTAGTCCTTCTATCCGGAAATTATCCGGCAATCTGTTCTGTTATTTTTTTAGTCGTACAGTATGGTTCTTATCTGCTTGAACAGCACTGCAAGTGGTATCTTCAGTTTTATCTATAACAGTACAAAAACCTTTTGGTCCTTCTATCCGGAAATTATCCGGCAATCTGTTCTGCTATTTTTGTAGCCGTACAGTATGGTTCTTATCTGCTTAAACAGCACTGCAAGCGGTATCTCCAGCTTTTCTATAACAGTACAGAACCTTTTTAGTCCCTCTATCCGGAAATTATCCGGCAATCTGTTCTGCTATTTTTCTAGCCGTTCAGTAAGGTTTTTATCTGCCTAAATAGCACTGCAAGCGGTATCTTCAGCTTTATCTATAACAGTACAGAACCGTTTTAGTGCTTCTATCCGGAAATTATCCTGCAATCTGTTCTGCTATTTTTCTAGCCGTTCAGTAAGGTTCTTATCTGCCTGAATAGCACTGCAAGCGGTATCTTCAGCTTTATCTATAACAGTAGATAACCCTTTTAGTCCTTCTATCCGGAAATTATCCGGCAATCTGTACGGCTATTTTTCTAGCCGTACAGTATGGTTCTTATCTGCCTGAATAGCATTGCAAGCGGTATCTTCAGCTTTATCTATAACAGTAGAGAACCCTTTTAGTCCTTCTATCCGGAAATTATCCGGCAATCTGTTCTGCTATTTTTCTAGCCGTTCAGTAAGGTTCTTATCTGCCTGAATAGCACTGCAAGCGGTATCTTCAGCTTTATCTATAACAGTACAGAACCGTTTTAGAGCCTCTATCCGGAAATTATCCAGCAATCTGTTCCACTATTTTTTTATTCATTCAGTAAGGCCCTTATCTGATTGAGCAGCAAGACAAGCAGAATTAAAGCTTCATCTTTAACAGTACAGGAACCTTTTGGTTCTTCTATATGGAAATCTATTTACCAATCCAGTTTCTTCCTGTTTATCTGGTATCGCGTAGTAGGGCCATCACCAATTTTTGTGATAAAATTGCCCAGCAGAAGTTTTTTGATGTCCCCTCGGGCAGTACGATCAGTGATCTTAAAACTGGCTTCATAATCCTTACTGATAAACTTAACTGCTTTATCCCAGGATTCAAGAAACGTCTTCATCCTCTCATTCAGCTCAATCTTTTCGTGTTCTCCAAATAGGGTAAGCTTGGTATAACCACTCTTTATGGTCCATTGGGGCAGCGGCAATTGCCTTTCCTTAAATCTTTCTATTATTAATGCTAGACCTCTGCCGAGTTTTTCCATTTTACCGCGCAAATAGAACATGTGAGCAATGATGGGATTTCTAAGTACCGAATGATGACCTGTTATCCTACTATGCCCTGAAAGTATCTCTGATGGAATTTCTCCAGAGTTAATGATCTCGATTTTTTCAGGATAAATGTTTATGGTGATTTCACCTGAAGCATCCCCATAGTCCCGGTGTACCATAGCATTGACAACCGCTTCATCTAAAGCATCAACCGGGTATTTTTCATAATCTTCTCTGTTCCAATTGCGATCATGAAATTCACTTAACATGGGTAGTCTTTTGTTGAAGTATTCTGAGACACGTTCAAAGGCAACAAACAGGTTGTCATCAATAAGCAATGAATCAGCGAAATGATCGCCGGTCTTGCCTTTAGGCATTGCATTGATCCGTATCCGGCATTGAAAAAGAAAATCCATAGGTTTCTTTCCAAAAAGCACAATGGCTCCATTCTTGATTGCCTCGTAATCCGATAGATCAAAATATGCCAGAAATTCAGAACTTTCTTCCGGAAGATTATTGCTTCGCCCCAGTTTATTCCCGCTCTCTATGCAAGCACGGATCTGTTGATCATCCAGGTCATCAAAGACAGCATCAATAGCAGTCTGTTTTTCCCAAGAGGATAGATGCTTGTTTGCAGTCCGCAGTAATAGACTGATATCATTCTGATCTGCGACTTTCGCTCTTTCGTTTTTTCTCACATAGTAATTCCGGTCAAATGAATAGGGCGGCTTGGATCCCCGCATGACATTGAGTAAAATAACTTTCTTTTCGTCAACGTCTTCCAGTTGCATATAGACCAGAGGCTGGGGCCTGATTCTATCGTAAATGTTATCTCTCAGCTCATCGACCGTCTGAGTATCTGCACCATTGATGCCGGTCACTTTTTTACCATTATGACCGATGATGATCCAGCCGCCATCTGCGTTTAAGAATGAACAGACACTTTCCAGGACCTCTTTAGTATCGAAGTCCGTAAGAAAATCAACATGCTCAGTGCTTTGCTTATCTGCAAGTTCTTTTACAAAGTTTCCTATACTCATTTTTTGTCCGATTTTGGTTCTTCTTCGTTTTCTTCCACACTACTCTGAGCATTTTTAATCTGCTCCATAAGTCTTTCCGGATGCCTGAACTGGGTATCAAGATGCAATAAAATATCGTTCAGGCTACTGTACTCATATACCCAGTTCCCAACTCTTCTGGAAGCAGGTCTTATATGGTTCTGAATCGCTTCGTCATATAAGACCAGACATCTGGTATCCATCACTTTGGAATTTTCAAATGAGATGTTTTCGAATCTCACTTGTTTCTGGGTATAATTATCAACAAAATAACTATCCTTAAAAAGAGATCTCGTAAATACCACTCTGTGGTCCGCCAATACAAATCTAGGGATTTTTCGTTCACATGCTTTCCTGAATTCCTGATGTGTAATGGAAAGCCCATCTTTTTCCAAAACTCCCGAACCGTAGTCCGGACGGATAATGCCCAGGAAAACATCACATTGATTAACACCTTCCAAACAGACATCAAGGTTACTTAAAGAGCTATCTAGAGGAACAGTACCTTTATGAGACATTATTACTTCATATCCCAGATTATCCAGTAATTCGTAAATGCGCTCTAAGTCGGATTGAAAATTATAGACGGTTGAGGCTACAAATACTTTTATGTTATTTCTTTTCTCTAGGCTCATTATTATAGTATGTTATGTACAAGTTTTCTTTTCATATCTTTCCAGGTTATGTGGAATCTCAAATATATGTAATATTTAATTTGTTAGTAAAATACTTTTTGAAAACAATTTTTGAAAGATAAGTTTTATATTTTCATTTTGCCTGTCTTTTCATCCGCATTTCTATAAAAATTGTGGGTATAGTTCTCACAGGTTTGGAAAACATTTTGAGAAATTCTCCAATACCATGACAAGCCTTATTGATTAAATCTAGAAACAGTTGTGACCCTAAATTTATAGCAAATATGATTTCAATCTTGGATTACACATCAACTCAATTCAGCAAACATCTTTTTTAAGTGGGCATTTTCTTCTTCAAGTTCCTTCAGGCGCCTGACATCTGATGCTTCCATGCCACCATAACGGCTTTTCTAGTTATAAAAGGTGGCTTTGCTAATCTCAAGTTCTCGGCAGATGTCATCGGTCTTTCGACCTTCTTCTCCCTCTTTGAGTGCTCGCAAAATCTGTGTTTCTGTAAAACGTGTCTTTTTCATCTTATTACTTAAATCTAAACATTTATGTCAAGTTTTAAGCTGTCGGATTTTTTGGGACACTTACACTCGAATGCCACAAATGCTGTTCCGGAATGAAAATTATGAATAGCCGTTAACTTTTGAACAACATTTTTAAAGAAATGAACAACAGTTATTCCAACTATTCTTGCGAACTTTGATTTAGATCGAAGCCCAAAGCCGGTTAACATTTAGCCAAAGCGGATATCTAGCTAACATTGGCTCCCTTGACGGTTAACAAGGGGGGCTTTTTATTAACTTGTTTATTGCTTCCGATAACCAACTATATCTATCATCTGCTGAAATTTTTAACTATATATCTAAATAATAGCACTTAAGTAGCCTTGTAATTGATAAAGTTAAACTAGGAGGGATCTTTTCTAGATGAAAATTTAGCGTAGATAAATGCCGGAGATTAGAGAATATAAGTTCTTTCGTATATTTATAATAACTAATTATTTAAGTAAAATTATGAAAAAGAATAAATTGATGAGAGGGAACTCTCTGACGGATGGAGTTGATATTGAAACACTGATTAATGATTGTAAACAGAAGCTAAAAGATGAACTTTCATATGCCTCAGTTGGCCTTGGTATGACTCAGAAGGAGTTTAAGAAAAAAGAAATAATACCATTTATTTCTCTTTATATTTTTATTTTCACTTTGCTCAATATCACGTCTTGGGGGCCATTCCCATTCTTGTGGCAATTGGTTATTATTTCACTTAGCAGTATTTTTGCCTATTATAGTTTTAGTCATTTATTTAGAGTGAGGAAAGAACGAGAAGATCAATGGAGTAGGGAACAGGGGTATAAAAAGGGCTATGATCACGGGCGTTTGCGTAAAAAGAGGGAGCAAGCAATAATTCACCTATTAAAACAAATGGATTGTTGCTCTATCCATTTGTTACAAACAGCTAACGAAAGGTTGAATAATGATTTTGAAAAGTGGATTGTGAAAGATTATCGAAGTCATCTAAGAGGAGGTTATATTGCATTATTAATCAATATTTTCCAAGAGATTTATCAATCTCCAATGAGTGTTAATTCATTATTCACACCTAAAATTTTAAAGTCGATATTGTCTTATTTAACCGTAGTCGGCATTTATAATATCATTTTTTTTATTAAAAAGTATCTCAGTCTTTCCTATCGCAGAAAAAAAGATCTTCAGAATATTCTAATGTCCATTCAGCATAAGCTAGGCAATAAGAAAAAGAATAAAAAATAACAATAAAATAGGAATCAAAGCTGTTCATTAAAGTTAGAATCGAAATAAGATATATGACGGGACTTCAACAAATGATTTTAATAGGAGAAATTGCCTTGCAATCTCAAATTGCCAAAAAAGCAGCTGAACGTCTACTTGCGACACACGATGTATTTGATAACGTTGAAACCTGGTGTTCGATTCAGTCTATCCATGCGGGACGAGCGCCGTCAATTGGATTACAATTATGACTATCTTGAAAACGTGCAGGCCATTACCTTTCCCAAATATCCGATCCTTTATAAGGACAAGGACTCAAGCCAGCTGGCGTTGACTGAGATGGAGTGGGGGGTATTACCTACCTATATTGACGATCCGAAGCTGCAGGCCGATCGCCGCCGCAATATGATCAATGTGCGTAGCGAGCGTATCCTAGAGGACAAAAAATCCTATTGGTACCGTTTGCGCAAGCAACGTTGTCTTATTCCTGTGAGTGGCACCTTTGAGCATCGTGCGGTAAAGGGCTGGAAAAAGAAAGTTCCTTATTTTATCGGCGCGGAAGGGAGGGATCTATTCTATTTACCAGGTTTGTACCAGTGGCATGAGACGGTGGATGAGGATGGCCTGGTTGAACGAGTGGGTTCCTTTGGAATGCTCACGCGCGCAGCCAATGAAGTGATGGCCAATATCCATAATGATGGGCCCAATAAACATCGTATGCCTTTGTTCTTGCAGGAGGACCTCGAGCGTCAGTGGATCGAGGATATAAACGAAGAAGATATGCCATCGATTTTTCGATTTGAAATGCCCAATGAAAAGTTGAAGCATTATCCAGTTTATACCTTGAGAGGATATCCAAACCGCCCCGATGGTAAACACCGTTATGAGCAATTTGATTGGGAGGGATTACCGCCATTGGAGAGTGATACGGCGCAGACCTCGCTGTTTTAAATCGGTGTCCAATGGGAAGTCTAAGGAAATATGTATCAAACGATGGGCTTTTGGCGCAGAAGATGTAAAAAATATGTTATTGAGCTATTCATTTTTATAAAGATTATTTATAACTTTAATATGTCGGTTAAAATATAATACAGCTAGCTAGCACCTTAGTAAACTAAGGTGCTTTTTGATTTTCGTACCCAGGGACGGTCAGAATTTTTTCCAGCCTCGTACATTGCATCTTCTAGTATTTCTCTCAATTCATCTTTAATTGCTGAAATAACTTTTTCAATGATGCTTTCTATTATTGGCAGCATTGAAACCATTTCCATTAGGCCAGTCTTACCCGTATGTTTACACAACCATCTTTCTTTTTTACGGTCTACTAAGATAATATTATCCTTAGATAGACAGTACAAATCCTGGTAAGCAAAGCCTGTATAGCCCTGGAAGATGTATGCATCTGCAACTTCATCTAAACGTTGGATACCAAAAGTTCTATGATAAATTCTTTCCACTTCCTCCCATTCTAATGGGATAACCTCATTAATATCCCCACCACACTGAAAACCAGCAATTGGGGTTTTAGGGATAATATCCGCATCTACTGCGTTTTTTATGATATTTTTAAGGTCAGATAATTATGAAAGGAACGACATATTAATATTAATCAATATTCGGTGTTAAATTCTCGTTTCGGTAAGCTACTGTCAGCTATCTGAACAATTTGTCTAATTCCTGGCTTTCTTCCGCCAAACTCATGTTTGGCAAGGCCCAGTTTTGTTAAATATTTGATATCTGATACCTCTTCTTTGTTAGCAAAATCAAATCTATATCTTGACCTCAAGGTATTTACTATATCATATAAGTAATAGGAATTTTTATTTATTGAAACTATATAATTTTCAATCATTGTTTTCCAGCCATTTGGTCTTTTAAAAATAAATACTAGAGCTTGATGATGTTTTAGTAACTCGTTTTCTTCCTTTTCAAATGTGTCATATAAAAGAGGAGCAATTTTAGGAGAATATAACTCGTCTTGAAAATAACCAACAACATTTGTCGGTAGTACTTGTAATATCTTAGTAAGTCTTTCTTCAAATGAGTTCCCAAAATCTCCCACGAGTTCGAAATTTGCCCCTTCAAAAGTTGCTTTGCCTTTCGCTGCCATAATTGGTGAAATAGCAAATAAAACTTTCAAAAGTTGATTCCAACATTGATAAATTTCTCTAATCAGCTCTTTCTTCAACTCTGGATTTGCATAATCACTATTTCGTAAAGCTGTAGAAGAGGCTCTTATTTGTTGCATTAAATTATATAATGAAAATTCCTCAAATATTTTTTGTATTGTCTGATTATAGGGTTTTATTTGATTATAGGATTTATCAATATATTGATCCTTAACTGAGTCAGGAAGATTTGATGTCAATACATTTTCGCCTATTTCCTCTTGCAATTTTTCTATTTCTTTTTCATTAGGTTTCCAAGTTGCATTTGCTAATGGGTTAATATCAGCATCAATGCCTAATTTTGCTTCGACGATTCCTTTTGTGTCTACTATATCTTTTAACAAAATTTCCAAAGCATCATCTCTGTTTCTATCAATTCCTGTATAAAATTCAATAATTTCAGGATAAGCTGAGTACTTCTTTGAAGTAAAAATATAATTTTTAAAATCCTGCTCATGGTGCATTCGCTTCGCTCCAAAATAATAAATCCAAAACGAAGATTTAAAGCGGTAATGATCATTTTCTTGAATAATGATGCTGTTATTGTTTAAGACTTCAAAGACAACTTCAATATCTAAGTCAATATATTTTTCTTTGCAAAAAGATTTTAATTCGGTTATAAATTCATCTTTTTTGAATATATATTTTTCATTTTTTAATAATAGTTCGCAATAACGTCCTAATACATATTCGCAGTCTTTCAGGTCAGGTTTTGTCTTATACCTTGGAATTTCGCCAAAGTCAAATAGAACAAATAGAATCATTTCTATCATTTTTGTTCTATTTACAGGACTATCATCAAAATATTTCTCTGAAACTTTTAAAAGCGTAACAATATTATAAGGTGTTCTATGTAAATTTAAACATTCCAAATCTTTTGTCACTTTGTTTAAAAGTTTATCTTCATCAGATATTCTTCTAACTGTATTGTATTGGTTAATCAAATTTCTGATTTGATTCCTAGGTAAGGCTATTAAATGTAATTGGTCAAAATCTTTTTCAATTTCTAGATCTTCTTCTGTCTCAGCATCGTTTCTATCTTTAGGCAAATAAAGCCTTTCTTCAGCGGTGTTCAAAATAATAAATCTTAAATCAGAATTTGCATCAACCAAAGTCTTCAACTTTTTAATCGATAAGCGGTCATTTGAGTTAAAAGAATCAAATAAAACACATTTAACACTAGTAATTTCTTGATCCAATGAAGTTACTTCATTTCTTATAGCATTTTTTATTGTGTGAGGTTTTGTTTTGGAATTATCTAAATAGATCCATAATTCATCATTTTCCCACGCCTCTTGTACCAAATAATGACTCAGTGTAGTTAATCCAAATTGAGAAGGAGCATTAATAACATAAGACTTATCCGACAACAATATTTCCTCAATTAATACTCTTTGACCAAAGTTTTCATCTGGATTTTGTGAAATTTCATTACTTCGACTTATTACTGGCTCGATCCACACTTGTGGCTGATCATCAAAACCTTTTAAAGAATCATTAAATTTCTTTTTAAAGATTTTTCTTAGGGCTTCTTTATTTATAAGTTTAACGGCATCATGGGATAATTCTTTTTTTTTAAATTGTTCAATAAAGAATTTGGTAAGATTCTTCCGCAATTTATCTTCAAAGTCTGAATGACCATGATAAATCCCGTAAATACCTAATGGTTGAATTTGTTTTTTAAAGTCGGTAATTTTTTTCCATTCATCAGTATTAATTTCTGACATTGATTTAGGTGGTTCATCATTAAAATAAAAAATTACTTCTACATCTTTATTTTCTTTAAAGCGTTTATATGCCTCGTTGAATTCTTCCTCAGTTCCAGATCCCGCTCGGGGAGTAGAAGATCCAAATTTTTTATTCATTATTCCAATAAAAATTTGAAAATCATTGCCGATTTGATTGAAAATTTCCGTCTGCCCGTCTATGTCTTTTATGGTTGGTCGAACGTCTTTCTCCCACTTAAGCGATTCCAATCTAAAATTATATATGTCCCCTAAACTGGAATTTATTTCATCAAAAACATGTTCACAGATTTCTCTTTCTTTAATAGTATCACTAGGCGATGCAATAAATGCTTTAAAAATTTTTACATTCATATTCTACTCTTCATATTTGGTTAGCTGTTTTAAATATAATAATTTTCTTTTAAAAAAAGTGAAATTTTAGAAGACATCATTTGATGTATTCTAAAATTATTCTTAATTAAAGAGGAGTAAGCCGAAGAAGCGATAGAACTTCAACAGCAAGTAAGGGTACCATATGCATTTTTATTTTTATGAAAAATTTTATACCTTCGCTGCAAAAATAATAGTTAGACCATATTAATCTTTTATGTATTTTATAATTATAGCACTTTCGATATTGCTTTTAGTGGCTTTAGGGTATATTTTATTTTTGAAATTTTTTAAAAAATATACTCGAGAAAGATTTGCTTTCGTTAGTGTTGGTGCCATATCTGTGTTTATAACAACGGTGCTCTTGCAAATTTATTCATCTGAGGGGTATGTTAGCGCATTTGTCAATTTTAGCAATGCAGCATTTGATACAAAATTTGAAACTTACAAAACAGATTTCAGAGATCATTTATTAACGATTATTTTATTAATAGTATTTATTTATTTTGTATTACACGTATTTAAAAATTGGAATGGACCAATCAGTCATAAAACCTTTGAAAAAAATAAGTATAGCGTGCCTTCTAATATCCTGGATGAAGCTGCATTCCAACTTATAAGTTTATTGAAAAATGATAGGGTTACTCCTTATATTGAAGATCAAAATGGAAATTTAAATTCTATATTTATTAATCATGATATTTCCAAGCTTCCATGGCATATCAATGTACATCAATTACTAACCTATTCATCCGATCAGTTTAAGATTCATGAAACCGAGGATTATTATCAAAAGGAGAAATGTTATCTCGGTTATTATGGAAAAGGTAAAAAACATGTAATCGCTATCTTGTGCACATATTCATATCCAAAAATTAATCAGATCGATGATTTTATAAATTTTGTCGAAAGGACCGAAGCACAAGTTTTTGAGTTTATTGTGGCTGTAAAAAAAGGGAATGAGGAAATGCAAACGGTTTTCCACAAAGGAAGGGAAATAACTATACGCTATGAGGATGAGATGTTAGAGTCTTTAATTGATTTCACTTCTTATTTCGATTCTTGTAAAAGAAGATTTTATTCCGAAAAAGTTACAATGGGGGAGTCGTATTCTTTAAGCGATATCTATGTCCCAATAAGAGGACATGAAATTCAAAAAGGAGACGTTGGCAAATTGGAGGAATATATTCTTAACTGGGTTGAGGAAACTCATGAGAATAAACATTTAGCTGTATTGGGCGAGTATGGATGTGGAAAAAGTGTTTTATCTCTTAAAATAACAGTTGATCTCATTAACAATTTATTATCTGGTAATAAAGGTAGAGTACCTATTTTAATTGAATTGAGAGGGAAAAGTCCCAGGACTCTACATACTAGTGAGATCTTATCTACATGGGCACAAGAATATCATATAAATCCTGTTGCGCTTATGAAATTACATAAGGCAGGAAAGTTAGTAATCATTTTTGAAGGTTTTGATGAAATGGATATGGTTGGTGATAAAGATATGCGTCTTGAACATTTTCAACGTCTTTGGGAGTTTGCATCGGATTCAGCAAAAATTGTTATAACGGGTAGACCGAATTTTTTTCTTGACGACCAAGAGCTCAAAACAAATCTTGGTATTGATAAACCGTATGCTGGGTCACCATATTGTGAAGCATTGTATTTAGAAAAATTTGATTTAGACGAAATAGCTGAAGCATTAAGAAACATCGATAAAGATACTAAAAATCAAGTTTTAGAGATTATTAGAAATTTAGGTAGTTCTAATTTTTATGATCTTGTATCTAGACCTGCTATTCTTTATTTAGTTGCTATTATATGGAAGGAAAGAAATCTTTCCGAATTAAAAGAGAGAATAAATTCTGCAATGATAATTAAAGAGTTTATTCTTTTTAGTTATTCTCGCCAAACAGGAAAGAAAACAAAATTTCCACTATCCGAAAAAGAAAGGGAATATTTTATGATTGGTATAGCTGTTGCAATGCTCTATAAAAGCGATTATACGAACCAAATTAGCAAATTAGAGTTCAAAAATATTGTATTGGAACTATATCGACATATTCCAGATCAGATAAGTTTAATTACGACTGGAATGGAGGCATGTCGAAAACCTCTTAGACAAAGACTTTTAGACAATAAAGCAGAGGAAACTATAATGACTGACGTTAGGTCCTGTGGAATAATTGTAAATGATCTTACAAGAAGGGATTATTTTAAATTTGCACATAAATCATTTTTGGAATATCAGGTTAGTCAATATTTTGTCGAAACATTGCTTCAAGATCACGGAGATTATAACATTATTATGAATGCGATCTCCAAAGCTTTAAACATTTCAATAAGTTCTTTCAAACATTCAGATGAAACAATGAGTTTTACATCGGAAATTTTAATATCAAAATTGAATTTGACCGTCAATGGTAACGAAAGAAAAATAGCTTCAAAGTTATATCAAATATTATCGCCAGTGAAAATTCTTGGTAGATTACCTTCTTTAGCACCATTTCTCGACTATATTAGTGCCTCACGTTATAATATGCTTATAGGGTCTGCTATTCCTCTACCCTTTGTTGTTTATTTTTCAATAATAAATGAACCAAAAGAACCTATACCATTAACTATTTTTATGGTACTTTCCATTGCATTTTTATTCGTGTTAATAATTCTAAGAATTAAACTTGTTAATTTTACTAAATTAAATCGTATTTGGCTCGAAGCTTGTACAAAATTGAAAATTGATAAAGAAATTCCGCAGCAATTGGTTGGCAAACTTTATTGTTTTTTTCTTGAATCCAAAGTGACCTCCAATTTTGGTGATTTTCTGGCCTCTATTGGCATTAAAATTATTTTTAAGAGAAAAAATAAAGATTTGAGTATAGATGATATTCTAAATAATGAAGATGCTCGAATTGAAGAGGCTATTCGGAAGATAAAAAAATATATATAACGAATTGTTATAGATTTATGGTTATAGTCTAATACTGTTCTTACTTTCCAATATGATGAAAATTGACTACCAAGGTAAGGTAGCCCTTTTGAGGTTAATATCTCCTTAGAAGCTCTCATAAAGGATTTGTATTTAAAAGTAGAACAGAATACTGCGGGCAAAAATTGGATAATTACCATTTAAATCCATTTGTCAGATATGTATCTTTTAATTCCCCCAATTTCTTTTCAGTGTTTTCGAAGAACCACTGATCATACTCTTCATAAAATTGTCTCTTCATTCCAGGCTCTTGTATACTTCTTACCAATACGTGTCCAGCCATAATAGCTGAGTATACTGCAAAGAATATACCTTGTCCTGCTGATGGATCAACAATAGCACCAGCGTCACCACACATCAATAACCCTGAAGCAATCACTGGGCGCGACATTGACCATCTCATATTAAAAGCCGACACTTTTGGATCATTATTATAGTTTCTAAGTGCTTGTGGTGGTGAAAGGTTAGGTTTCCCGTTTTCCAATAACCTTGTCCAAGTACATGTATAATTGTATTCAGGTGCTAACCACTCCCAAGAGCCATTTAGCATGATTAAGGAGGTTTTTAAATTTTCGTGTATAGTTGCTGGAATAGAATCTGTTCTGGCAGACCAACAAATAAAGGATGGCGAATAAACCTTTCTATGAATATTGAGTTTTCTAGTCGAAAACCGCGAACTTCCTGAGCAATCAAGGACATTGTTTGCTTTTATTCTAAAATTGTCTTTTGTGATTATCCCGGTTACTTTTCCGTCAGTTTCAGTTAGCTTTGTCGCAATATCATTTATAATTTTAATAGTCCTATTGCTTATAGTTTGAAACATTGCTTGAACTAATTTTTCTTTACTCAAATGATACCCTTTCCAATCACTCGTTTCATCTCGGCCCAAAGGCGAATAATTATCGTTGAAATAAATTCCTTCATAGCATCCAAGAGCAATGTTTTCCAATTTCAAAGGTAATTTTAGTAGTTCAAAAAGCGATTCGATCCCAGGGTGAACACTTTGTGACGGCAGGTTAGGGTGTATGGCTACATGGCCTGGCATGCCTGTCAGTAAACAAGTTGCCAAGCCATGAAGCTCACAGTAAAGTGCGGCGGCACATCCTGCAGGACCGCCGCCTATAATAGCGACATCAAAAACTTTATCCATTCTTCCAGTTTGCGCCATTTCTACTCCCTTCTGGTGGGATTTGACAATAAGAGATTGCATCCTTTGACAATTGACAAACATAAATATTCTGAACTTGAAGTCTCCTTCTCGTATTGTCAATCCAATCAAATTTAGAAGGATCCAATCCATGCTCGTATTGGGGTGCAACAAAAACATAAAGATATCCATTACCGGTAATGTTAGCCTGTGGGCGAATCGCCCAATCTCTATTTTCCCCGATCAATGTCTTTGGAACGCCGATTCCTACTGCACCTTTTGTCCAATCAACCGCTTCAACACTAACTAGCCATAGCTTTGAGAATTCATGTTTACTTCCCTCAATTGTTTCTTTACATTTTCTGAGGGCTTCCATTCTATTGATTATCTCAGTCTGTGTTAGCAGTCTTAGCAGTTCCATGTTGAACCCTATCTGTGGATGAATTAAATTGTATACATAATCTGCCCTTGCGATATCTGTAAATTCGACACAAAATTTGTTGTTACTTTTATTTAGGAATGGTCCATGTTCTCCATCCCAACCAAAGCACTTACCGATAGTAGTATTGGTTTCGCTTAGCATCGGATGGCTTTCATGAATACCAATTTCCAAGTCGGTTAAAGGGATTGCACAAGGTGTAACATCTCCAAGAATTGAAGGTTCCAAAGAACCCTGGAATGTTCGTGCCGAATCTGGCGAGGCTACGGGCCACATTCCATTTGCGGCAGCACATAGTTTCATGTCTTCCGGAAAGGGACTGCCAAGACCAATTGTTGCCAAAAATGGCCGGTCTTTTTCTATTTCAGAATACGTTGCATCCCATCCGGGGGCAAAAATGAATGAACCAGTATCAGTCATATAGCTTGTAGACGAATAGTCCCTATCATTAGGCTGTTTGTATTTATTGGTTTCTAAGCTATATCCTTCATTGGTAGGCTGAATCTTCTGTGTCAATACCGCTTGCATTGTATAAGGCAAATCAATTCCTTTGGAATTCCTTTGTTCTTCATATTCAGGAAAAGCTGCTTTTTTTGATATAGGATCAATTATACTTGGATTTGCATGCATTCTTGCCGTGCTCAAATTCTCAACACCGCCGATCATGAAACTTCTATTTTTGTTTTTATCGAATTCCATTAGATCAAAGCTTTCTGAGTAGGGAAAGAAATCAGGAGCTGTAACCAAAGAAAATGCTGGGAATATATTTCTTACCATGTTATCTATTATTAATGAGGAAGTCTTGCCTTTGATTTCTGCATTAATAAATCCGTCACAAATATTGTCTTCAAACATTGCAGTGTAATACCCTCCATTTTTAATTTCTTTATAAAAGTCAGGATGGCTACCATCTAAATGTGTTATAGTTTTAAAATCATCTTTATTCACCCTGTGCCGTATATTTGTAAAAAGTGGAGCGTTTCTTGGAGCGTTAAACCTAGTAGGCTTATAATGTTTAGCATATCCTTCGGTTGCGAGTACATCTGCTATATTTCGAATGGGATTACTTTGTAGCTTAAGGGAAGTATAGCGTCTGTTAGAATCTAAATTACCTATCACATTTTCTGTCGGAGGTACTTTAAAGAATACCAACTTACCATTTTGTTTAGCAAAGCTCATTAAAGCACTATCGATCGGGGATAGTATAACCGACGAACCTCTTCTAATTAGTGAAACCATATGAGAGTTATGCCCATAAAGAGTTTCTCCAGTGTCTTTTGAAGCATTCAATTTCTTGAAAGGAGGGGTGTCCATTTTATCCAAATCATAACTTGTGTTCTCGTCCCTATAATTTTTAATGCTTTTAAAATTTGAAAGTCGTTTTAGCTTCTCATTAATATGGGATTCATAAAAAGTAACTTTCGCACCATTTAATAAGGGGTCATGTTCATAAATCTTCTTAACAGGCACAAGAAAGTCTCTTTGCCTTCGAAATACTGAAAACCCTTTGACATCACCATTTTCTTCACTCATAAGATTTACCTCCCTCGCAGGGGTTACTCTTGCTAGAAATAAGGCATATTTAGCGGGCATTACGGCTACTTCTTTTGGGCTTGCAACCAATGGAAGATTAGTAAATGATCTTTCCTTTTTATTATAGTTATAAGGGTGTTGACCAATCCTGGATATACCGGTTCTTGAATACACAAAATCAGCGTATGGGGAGTCTACTGGGGTTTTGTAAGCGGGTCGGTACTCATAAGAAAAAACAGCAAGAACATATTCCTTTTCTAATGTTGCGTTGTCAATATTCAAATCCAATAGAGAGTAAATGTAATCCTCCAAAAGTGCAAGCTTATCCCATCCTAAATATTGAGTTTCGTTGAAAGGTTTATTAGCAATTTCCGGTTTAACCCTTGGACTTGCCAAAGCATGATAAAGCAAACTCATAGATGGTCGCCCAGGTTCTATCAGCCTTATTCCAGCGAAATCATCAAATCCCTTTTTTGCCGTAATTTCCGGTAATACCCTATCTAATTCCTTATCCAAATCCGGGTTATTGGGATCAATGTTTATCGCGAATTCATTATGAAAAAATGTAGTCCAATCTTTTTGCCTAAGCTCTTTTAATAATTCAACGAAGTAATCTTGCAAATACTTCGGAGCTGATATTCTTTTAGCCCTTTCATAAATATTTGTTGTTTTGTTAGCGGTATTTTGGCCTACGGCCAAAGCCGTAATTGGCGCAAGTTGAATTGCAACAACGGCGCTTGAAACTTTTTCGAGGAAATCACGTCTTTTCATGGCTTAAGAGTTTTACTGTATATCTGAAGCGGTTATGAATTTTATTTCCGAAGGAGTAAACCGAAGTTGTTTAGCAAGTGTTGAGTCAGATAAAAATGCATGGATACCGTCGATACTACTTTGCATGTTCGCGAAACCTTCTACATCAAATGGCTTATTGATGACTGGCTTGAAAAACTTCACTATTGCGTCACCTGCTATACCATAGCTTTGAAGGCTGTACATGACTTCCGTTTTGTTACTTCCGAGTTCAATGCTTGCCGCAACAGTTGGTAGATTATCTATACTCAAACCTCTTTGTATTTTTTTTACGAGTAAATGAGTTGAATAACCGATTGCAAATACCTTCAAACTATCGCCACATTTTACTAGTTTGGGCTCCAAATAATAAGCGCTCACGCTTAGTTCGTTTTTTCCTAATTTTAGACCTGCAAATCCCGGTATTGAAATACCTGCGTTGTCTTTTCCTGAATATATTTTGACAACCGATTTAATACTCTCTAGTTCTACTCGAGTCGTTGGGGGGGTACAATTAGATAGTACAGTTGATTCATGGCTAACTGATTCAACTGATGGTAATCCCCAGTTCTCCATTAAGCTCTCTTTTTTAATTTCAAGATCACTTCCGTTAATCAGTTCATTTTTTTGAGGTTCTGATTTGCAACCAACAATTGCAAGAACCAATAATAGGGCAATTGGTTTAATACTTTTCATAATGAAGTTTTTTATTTAAATGGTTAATTTGTAGGTAAATATAAGCATTTATATTTAATAAATAAATAATCCTCATTGGTAAAGATTTGATCTTTTTTTGCATTTTTGATTCTCTTAAGGGAGGGTATTGTATTAAATGGGGCTAGCATGTTTAATTATACATTTAATCGATCTTGAGATCTAGCCGAATTTTTTAATATTATTTGTATTTCAGAATAATACTAAAAGGTAACCTCGCTTAAGGAGGTTACCTTTTTACTATATATACCCACACTAAAATATTGCAGTCTTCAATTTGACTCTCCTTGTTATTGAAGTTTAACATCTGTTTAAGTACTTTAGGAGAAGTCAATCATACTCATCATCTCAATTGTGATCATTTTGAGGTTGCTTTCTTCAATTTCTATTTCATCTTTGGCAATATCTCTCAAATGTGCCTTTTGACTTTCTCCATAATAACTTATGCTCCAAATCGCATTAGGAAATAAATTTTTAAGCTCTCTGAAATAGGTCCAATCCGGGCGGCCGAGCGAATGTCCCAAGACTATGATCTCAGTTATTTTTTTAAGGCCAGCAAAATACTCTTTGTTATCATTCAATATTTCATTCGTGTTTTTCATGAAGGCATAGAATGGGTATCTAGCGGCATTCTCAGAATCAGTGAATATGGTCCTGTTTGAATTTCC
Source organism: Sphingobacterium sp. (assembly GCA_050281725.1). Classification (GTDB taxonomy): domain Bacteria; phylum Bacteroidota; class Bacteroidia; order Sphingobacteriales; family Sphingobacteriaceae; genus Sphingobacterium. The sequence continues at coordinate 46,052 of JBMAAL010000025.1, forward strand.
ATCCTCATCGAGCTCCTCAATAGCTGGTTCATTTTCTTCCGATTTTCCGTGACCGAAAATCAATTCACCATTAAGGTCACGCGCATTGTTATGGACATACAAAATATCCTTCTTAGAAATCCCATATAACAATTCAAGCGTGTCTGTATAATTGAAATTAATAAAACTTGCATTTTCAGGAAATATCAACGTATTGGACTTTTCAGAAGGATATTGTACTTCTTCGATCCAGTCTGTAAATGCGGCTTTCATTTTGTCGATGAGATGGTCGACATTTTCACTTATATCGTCTTCTAATCCGAAAGCTTCACTAGGACTGAAACTTTCGCTCATTATATCAATATGATTGTAGGCATCGAAAAGGTTTCGGTAATTAAAAGTTGCAAGATCATTTTCGAAGTCTTTCCACAGATATTTATCATCGACACTGAATGAAAAGTACTCTTCAATATCGTCCTCCAAATCCCGGTAGTTTTCTGAAACGAATTTGTGGAAATCTGCGTAGCGTGTATAAAGACCATTGAAAAGATCAAAGCCATTACCAATTATGAATAAAGTCGACATATTTTTTGCTAGATGTAGTATAGTTAAAAACAGTTATTATTTTAAATTAAGGTTTTAAAATCTTCTGAATAAATAAAGTTGACGATATACGCTATAAAATCTCTGCTTCACCAATAATATTAGGTCTTTCATGTAGGCACCATTTACGGCCTTTTGTCAAATATTGCTCTAGCTCTTTTACAAGGAGAAAGCGAACAGTAGCAATGGTTTCTTCACCAGGCATTAGATCCTCGCCCTCAAAATTTATATCACCTATATAAGTCCGCTGTAATTTACCTTCTGAAGTATATTCAAACACGTGATTGGGGCTATAACCCGAAATGATGCCCCGTTTTTCGGCCACCATCTTCAGTAGGTATTAGCTTTATTCTTGCCTTGACTGTCAATAATCCATACTGGTTGCTAAGTTCTTTTATGCTGGCAAGGGTGTATTTGTCATATGCCATTACGTCGAACACTTTTGACACGCCCGTATCCAACCATCGTTTGTAGATAAGTTTGCCATTCATGAACAAGGAGAGTTCATTTTCTGAAAAATCTTTAAATATCATTTTGGGCGTTTTTATATTTAGTGTCTTGGATTATTTCTAAAATCCTTTTCAATCTCTAGCCTCTAAATTTTTCAATCAATTCCTTTGCAATAGGAATATCAGCGGGAGCAAGCTTCCAGTTTAATAGATCACTAACCTTTACCCACTCGAGTTGATCATGATCGGTAGACTCTGAAGCTATATTCTCGGTCTCACAAATGAACGAGATCAAAAACTGTCTCATTTCTCTTCAATATCATTATCCTTTGTCTTCGCCCTGGTAATTGACAGGTATTTGTTTTTTAAATCTGGAAGATTGGAAATGGCATTATTAAATTCCTTGGATGTGAAAAATTCATGCCACGGACTTCCATGATTATCACCCTCAATTAATCTTAAAGGGGCTTCGTCCAAACGCATTAATGCTGAATTGAATAATCGAATTTCTAGTTCATTATCAATTTGCGCAGCCTCTTTTTTATAGCCCTCGTATGCCTTTGCTAACGATGCTTTATAAGCATAATCTTCAGACAATTTGAATCTTTGTGAGATTTGTTTTGTTGAGATCCATGCAAACCATATTGGCGCCCCCAAACTAACAATTGATAAGAAAATTTGCACCCAGATATACTTAATATCAATTTTTTCTTCAATAGCAGCGTTTAAGGCTTGATATCTAGTTGCCCCTATGTATATACTAGCACCAAGTGTAATGATTAAGCCGATCACCCAAACCCACATAGATGTAGATAACTTGTTTGCTCGATTTTCGAATGCTCCCGCCAAACCCTTAGTTGTAGTAATATGATAAGCCTTTTCACACAAATCTACATATTTTTTGGTATCAATGCTGTGCTTTTCCGTAGTACTACTATGCTTTATTGCGTCCTCTAGATAGACTTTCATTTTCCCAACTATTTCAGCAGAGTCGGTCTGTAAAGTTTCAATTTTCTTTCTTGTCTCACTAATATTTTCTAAGTCTGAGGAAATGGATTCAATAGTTTCGGACGTTTCTTGAATTAGAGTAATATCGTTTAATAATTTATCTTTGGACAACTCTAAATTGTGAATTTGCGATTCGAGTGATTTTAATCTTTTTCTTAGATTTCCTGGAATTAGCTTATCCTCCTGAACCCTTGCCCATGAAATCGTCTCTTCTTTTAAGATAAAATCTATAACCTGATTGATCCAAGACACTAATGTCAAGTAACCAGATACAACGATCTGCGGATTTCCATTGATTTGGGGAAGTTGATTATTATAAAACAATTGAATTCTATCATTGAGAATTGTAATATCTTCAAGATTATTATCTAGTTTATTTAAATCTTCATCATTAAGATTTTTTATTCTGTCTCTAATCCTTGACGTAATCTTTATGAGATCTTTAAAATTAAATGGAGGGTTATTCCATCCAAAATTAGCTAAAAAAGTGTTGTCGTTCGAATTGTATGAATTTAGCATGGATATCATAGAATCTAGATTGACAAGCAATTGATTGGTTTGTTGGTTCATAATATGGCTTTATGTGAAAAAACAAATGTATAGAATTTGTGTTGATTTTTGAAAACGCTTTTCAAAACAGATGAAAATCATTAATGTATTTTTGGTGAATCGTTGGTTTTACCTGAAAAAAACCTTAAAACGAACCCTTCTAATCTATTAATCCTATATAATTAAAAATTGCTCTGAGTATCTGTTAAGTGAGTAAACCGAAATGTTAAAAGCTAAGAGTGAGAGACCTAGGTTATATTAATATTGTGTAATGATGCTTTTACCTGCATTAACCCAATACATCGTTCTAATTTTTTAAATACAAGCAGTTTGTCTTCTGTCTCTTGGAATGCATTAGCAGAATTTTTCGATAGTGTAAGTAAAATTATCAACGCATATTTAATTTATCTATTTATCCAATCGTTCGGAAATTGGGCAAAAAATAAAAAAAATTAGAAGGATGATGTTTATTGTGACTATGTAAAAGGAATTAATTTCATGGTACATAATTCATCATTAAAATTTTTCATATGTTTAAGAAACTTTTTTAGTAAAAGATATTGTCAACGGGACAAAGCGATCTACAGAATTTCCTTTAGATCATTAATTTATTTGTTTTTTTGTATTAAATTGCAGTTTAAATTAAGCACAAGGTCGAAATTTTCATTTCGACCAGCCAGTATTAACTTTTAATAGTATTACATGTCTACAGAATCTACTCAAGGAGGTATAGACCAACAGCTCACGCTGGAGGAACAATTAGCAGATAGATCAACCGTTGAAAAAGGAAATACACTTTCTCAAAATCGTCTAAGTCTATGGGGAACTGAAGATACTATCTTTGAATCATCTAAAATTTTATTGTATGCATTGCTAATGTTTGCAATGATTTTTCATGTGTATCTCTTAGAAAAATACAATTCCTTTATCGTTGAGGGATTAATAGATTCTGTGGTTGCGGGGCCTTTTATGGATTTGGTTATTATTGGAGGTAGTATTTTAGTGATTTTGTGGATCTGCAATGAATATAGTTCAAGAAGGGGACGATTTAAAAACTTAATTACGGTATTAGTCATTTTTTGTTTAATACACTCATTCTTTAGATCGCAGGGATTAAATTATTATAAATATGAAAAATTTACATTTCTTCAGGGCATTACCTGTTTGAAGGACATTGCGTACTTAGACATAAGTTATCTATTATTGCTTGTTCTTCTGATCATAAATTTTTCAGAAATTTACAGCTTTAAGCGAATAAATTATAAAGGAGATCCGTTCTTCGTCGATGTTCCCATAAAAAATAGCGAGAATGATTTGTTAAACAGAAAAAGATTTGCTGAACAGATTGCCAATAAAATTCAATCTAAGTCTAAAGAAGATGATTGTGGTTCTCTAGCTATTGGTATTGTGGGGGAATGGGGATCCGGAAAAACTTCTTTTTGCCATATGATCGAGGAAAAGATAGATCTGGAGGGAAGAATAGTGATTAAGTTCAATCCCTGGCGCAGCAGAAGTTCCGAAAATATTATGGAGGATTTTTTTGAAATCCTGATTGCTGAATTAAATGTTTATGACCTTAAACTCTCCAAAAATATTTACGATTATGCTCAACAGCTTTCAGACTTAGATGAAAATCTTGCCACTAAGGTTATAAAAATAATTTCTAATCCATTTAAGAGCAAAAACGAACTATATAAACGAATCAATGATAGTATTAATTCTATTGGAAAACAGATCATAATATTTATCGACGATTTAGACCGGCTAAGCAAACCTGAGATTGTCGAAGTATTGAGGATAATCCGAAATACCGCCAACTTTAATAATACGGCTTATGTGGTCTCGTATGATAAGGATTATGTGGTTGAAGCTCTTAAATATTACAATGAAAGTAAGCATACGACATTTTTAGAAAAAATATTCCAATTTGAATTCATCTTGCCTTTTTTCGAACCAAAGTTATTACGGAAATATTTAGTGGATCTATTGGTGAAAAATCTGGGAAAAGAACATGAAGATGAGCTGACAGCGATCGTTAATCATTCTACTGGTAGTAATACATTTACTGATCGTGTTATTAAGACACATAGGGATGCAATACGGTTATCCAATGCATTTATTTTTGAAATTAATGATATCAAGAATGATGTGAACTGGTACGATTTCTATCTTATCCAGCTTCTAAAATTTGAATTTCCTCGGGAATATAATTTAATCGTTAATAATCTGCCACAAATTTTTATACATGATGAGGAAAATCACGGTTATATTAGGCTAAAGTTAGTAAAGGAAAAAATTGTCTTTACAATGCAAATGTTAAATGGTAACCGTCAACCCCAAAATAATGATCAAGTTGATGAAAAAATGACTGTACTTGGGCAGTATCTACAAAGGGAATTAAACGATAAACTTCTTCAAGATGAACAATTATCCTTTATTGAATCAGTAATCGACGAATTATTGTTCGTCGGTCGACAAATGAATAAACAGTACAAAAACCAGGGGAGAAAGTATTTTGCAAATAGTAACAACTTTCTCAGATATTTTGCTTTTGAGTTGCCTGAGAATGATATTTATTTTATGGAATTTGAACAAATAAGAAGAGAGTCTTTTAAAGAGTATTCCATTCAGATCGATGAGTGGCTCGAGGGCGGTAAGTATGATGCTTTATGGGAGTTATTGAAAAAAGTAGATGTTTTTGATTCAAAGAATGAATATGAAAATCACGTAAGAGCTTTAAAAAAAATAGGGCAGTATCTATACAATACTAATCAAGCGTCTCAATTTGACTTATCCAATTTAATTGATGTGATGCAAAAAGTATTTAATAAATATAAAAATGAACTGCTTCTATATACAGATCTAGATGAGCATAAGAATTTTTTAAGATCTATTATTGAGCCAGATAGCAAAAATGCGATTCTTGAATCAGATATTGTCAAAGAATTGATTGATAAGGGATATAACTGTCCTCTAGATGATAATGAACTATCTGCTCGCTCGATAGGCTATCTTGAAAATTATATCGCGCAGAGCTTACCTGTAGATAATAATTTATATGAATTATTTTATAATTCGCGGGAACGAATTAAAGATGAATATGGAAGTAAGATTCAACCACTGGCGATTGAACTTTATGTGAATTATTGGAAAAGCCATGTTCATGCATGTAGCCTTGCTACGCTTATTCGCCACACTACGCCTGATGCAAAGTATTTCAATCTTAGAGTTGATAGTGGAACGAAACTATTCAATGATTTCGAAGAACTATATACCTGGTTTAAACAATCTGATCATTTAAAGAAGAATTCCGATTGTTATAAGGAATTTAACAGCTTCCTGGAATTAACGAAAATTAAAGGTTACGAACCTGTCGAATTTGAGTTTAAATCTTTAAAACCAAGTTTGTGGCGATAAAGAAGGGAGTGTAACACTAACTTTGTAATTGGAATAAAAACTTTTTCCAAGATTGAGTCTATCCCAATATTTAACATATAGTAAATCGTGTATTTTTCTTTTTCTATTCATAATAAATTTTCAAAGAGCTGAGGGAGAGATGTTAAAGGGATATAATAATTCTTGGCAAATTTAATGTTCCTTATTTGACAATTACACCCTATATTTATCACCAAATGTTAAGCAAATAACATCGCATGAAAATCAATAGATTAAAGATAGTTTTGGCGGAAAATAACAAAACAAATAGGAGGATCGCAGGGAAATTAGGCAAGAGCGATGTAATTGTTTCGCGATGGGTAACCAACGAAGTCCAACCCTCATAAGAGACAATAGCTATAATAGCGCAAATAGCTAAAAATTGATATTAAAGAATTATTAAACAGAACGAAATAGGGAGATGAGAAAAATTAAAGTAACACAATCGATTGAACCAAATATTGCAGATTTAGGAAATGGATGGCTTAAGTCATATAAACTAGATTATAGGTTGGAACAAGAGTCTGTAAATTCTGAGATTGATAAAGCTTTATCTGAGTATTACTCTAAAAATGGCGGCATTGGTGGTAACAGGGTAGATACAAAACTCCTTTTAAGGGATAGAAATCTTAACTTTTATCCAATTCTTATAGAATATAAAGGATATAAGGATAAGTTGGTAAAACTTGATATTGAAAATCAAGTGGAAAACCGTACAATTAAGAATGAACCAAACTTAAAAAATATCAATAGCTATGCTGTCAATGGTGCTGTGCATTATGCTAATGCTATATTACACCATACTAGCTATACGGAGGTTATAGCTATTGGTATGACAGGCTATAAAGATGAATTAGGTAAAATTATTCACCATATTGGTGTTTATTATGTATCAAAAGAAAATTTAGGCGCAGGTCAAAAAATTGGCGAATATACTGATTTTTCCTTCTTAAAGAAGGAAAACTTTGATGCTTTTATAGATAAAGTAAAAGCATTAAGTCTCACGCAAGAAGAGTTGGATAGATTAAAAGAACAGCGTGAGAAAGAAATAGATTCCAGTCTTGTTCGACTAAATAATGATATATACCAAAATGAGAAAGGATTGGGTGAAAATGATCGAGTCTATGTAGTAGCAGCCTCTATAATAGCTACTTTGGGGATACCTGGTAAAGTACAACCATTAGACAAATCCGACCTAAAATCTTCTACAGAGGAAGGCAACCGAGACGGTGACATCATTGTACGTAAAATAAAAGCTTTCTTAAATGAAAAACAAATCCCGAAAGTCAAGAAAGATTTAATCATTCGCACTCTTGAAAATACGCTTACAACAGAAAATATTAACAAAGTTGATAACGGCGAAAGTCAATTAAAAAGAGTATTTACAAAAATTGTGGACGACTTAGGTATTTATTACAAAATAGGTTTAACAACAGATTTTACAGGAAAACTATTCAACGAAATGTACGGTTGGTTGGGATTTTCGCAAGATAAGCTAAACGATGTTGTACTTACACCATCTTATGTAGCTACCTTATTAGTAAAACTAGCGCGTGTAAATAAAGATTCTTATGTTTGGGATTTTGCAACTGGATCGGCGGGACTTTTAGTAGCTGCTATGAACGAAATGCTTATTGATGCTAAAAACACTATAAAATCTCCAGACGAACTCCGTCAAAAAGAAATCGTCATAAAAGCAGAACAGCTTTTGGGATTAGAATTACTTTCTAGTGTGTATATGTTGGCAATTCTTAATATGATTATGATGGGAGACGGTAGTTCTAACATCTTAAATAAGGATTCACTAACAGATTTTGATGGAAAATATGGTTTTGGCAAAACCGATAACTATTTCCCAGCTAACGCCTTTATTCTTAATCCGCCTTATTCAGCAAATGGTAACGGGATGAATTTTGTTGAAAAAGCATTTAATATGATGAATAACGGGTACGCTGCTATTATTATACAAAATTCTGCGGGTTCTGGTAAGGCTATTCACTACAATAAAAGAATATTAAAACGTAATACATTAATTGCCAGTATTAAAATGCCGATGGATATTTTTATAGGTAAGTCTAGTGTACAAACTAATATCTATGTATTTCAAGTAGGACAACCCCACCATAAAGATGAAGTAGTAAAATTTATTGATTTTACTTATGACGGTTATTCACGTGCCAATCGGAAAAAATCTAACAATAACTTAAAAGATAGTGGTAACGCTAAACAACGGTATGAAGAGATAGTAGACCTTGTACGCTTTGGTAAAAGTAAGTTAAATTTAATACCTGAAAAAGATTATTACGAGGGGCACATAGACCCAACTCATGGTGCCGATTGGAATCAAACCGCACCAATAGACACTAAACCAACATTGGCGGACTTTAAGAAAACAGTAAACGACTACCTTTCATGGGAAGTATCTAACATTATAAAAGGGCAAAACTCTAAAAATTATAACACGCCGGGAAAGTAGATGCCCTGCTCAACCAAAAGTTACAAATCGTTGAGTGGGGGAATTATAGATTAGGAGATCTATTTGAATTTGAGGCTATAAAGCAAGCCAAATCGCAAAAAGAAATACCAACAGATAACACTGAGAATAGTGTTCCTTACATTATACAATCAATGTTTAATAACATGTACGCTAGAAATGTGAATAAACAATGGTTGATTGATAATAATGAACCTCCTGTTTCTGGGAATAGAATTGTATTGGGGGTTACTTTACCAGCTGTTTCTTATCAGCCTCATGAATTCGGAGCAAGTCAGGTAATAACGGCAAAATCAGAATGGTTAAATGAAAAAGTGGGATTATTTATAGTTATCGCAATATCTAAATTGTTGCACTTGTTTTCTTATAATCAAAAGCCTGGGATACAGATATATAAAAAATTATCAATCCAACTTCCAACAAAAAATGGCGAGATCGATTTTGATTTTATGGAACATTTTATTGGAGAAATGCAGCAAGATCGTATGCAAACGTTAAGAGCTCATTTCCAAGCAACAGGATTAGATAATTATGAGTTGTCAAGCGAAGAAAAAAAGGTATTAGAAGAATTTTATAAAATACAATGGAGTTCTTTTAGGATTGGTAGTTTATTTGATAAAGTAAAAACAAAAAAAATACCATATAAAGCTGATCAATTAGCTAAGGAAGCAACAGACAATCATTTACTACCTTGTCTTACTTCGAGTTTTAAAAATCAAGGACTTAATTACTTTGTGCCTAGAGACGAAGCGACTGTTCTAAAGAATTTAATCTCTATCCCATCAAATAGTGATGTTTACAGGGCATATTTTCAATCAATGGAATTTACAGTTCTATCTGATGCTTATGCAATCAAATGGATTGATAGTGAAAACGATTTAACACCTAATCAGTATTTATTTGCTGTTCAGGCTATTAATAAAGTAACCGATCTACCTATTTATTCATATAAAAACAAACTGGGGGGGTGGAATGTGGTAAGAGAAAAATATATCCAGCTTCCAATTAAAAATAATCAACTTGATTTAGTAACAATGGATCTATTAATATCGGCAATAAAAAAGCAAACGATAAAAGATTCAGTTGTGTATTGTGAAGGTAAATTAAGTTATTGATTTATTTATAAAAAAGACCGCTTGTATATAACGAATACGGGGGGCAAATCTTGGTGGTCATTTTGAGATAGAGCAAATGTTCAATTGAATACTATGTACATACTTATATATTTTGAAAAATCAAGGTAATACAAGAAAAGACGCCTAAATGAACAGTATTTTAATCAGTAATCTGATTGAAATACTGTTCGATACGGTAATTTTTTATTGATATTTAATGTTGGTGAAACACATCAGTAGTTTAGAGGGCTTACTTTGCTCTCTTGAGATTTGAATGGTCTTCTATCATTCTGGAGCAAGAATGAAATTTTGAAATAGACCTGTCCTTCTGAAAACTAGAAATAATCCGTATATTGAATCGTTCAATAGGATCTTCAGGAAGACTAGCTAAACGTAACCTCATTCGCATCAATATAAGATGTGAAATTAAAAATATGGAAAATATATCTAATAAGATCGGTTTAAGAAATAGAATTTGGGAAGATCTATATGACAGTAAGAAATCTGAAGAATTCTTATCATTATATTTGGCTTCAAAAAAAAAAAATAAAACTATATATGATGTTACTATAGCGACGATTTCGATTTTAGGGGCTATTCTGACTACAGTTCAAAATCAGTTTGAGATACTTAAAAATAGTGCATTTATAGCGTGTTTAATAATCATAATAATACAATTAGCAGATAAAGCTTTGCCAAATTTGTTAATTAAAGATGATGTGATAAATAAGTTAAGTGAATACAGAATTAAGTATGTAACACTTTATGAGAATTTAGATTTATTATGGTGCGAGTTTGAAGATCAAAGAATAAATTATGATGAAGCTTTTGAGAGATATTTTTCTTTTCGAAAATTAAATATAGCCTTACAAGAACTCGATAATTCGGTGTTGATCAAAGAGAACAAAAGACTTAATAAAATTGCTGAGGAAAGAGCGCAAATACACATGGACAAACACTTTTATCAATGTAATAATGAGCAAGAAACAAGTATCGAAGATAATTAAGATCATTAAGGAGCCTACCGAAGCGGTTCCATTAGGAGGGCAAATACCAACATCAAGAAATCCACCCCCTCCACCAATTAAATCACCTAAAAACAAGGAAATATGAATAAATCGGTTAAGCCAAACAAGGGAAATAATAGTGATAACGGTAAATTAACATATGTAGAAAAGGGGCAATTAAAACCTTCTAGAAATCCACCGCCGCCGCCTCCAAAAAAACAAAAATAAAAATTTTGTATTACCGTTGATAAGGTAAATCAAAACGAGTTTTTTTTAGCACCTTCCTGAGAATATCAGGGAGGTGCACTTTTGTCATTCACGCTTTGGTAGACTTTTCAGAAAGCGGGAGGGCTTCTTATTTAAGAAACCTATTTTTTTTCCAATAGCTAGTATAGTCGCGTCCAGCAATCTCTAAGCTATAAAAAAACATAACTACAATTTTTTTGTAAAATTATATACAAAATAAATGTATTTTTATATATTTGTGAAGCAAAAAAATCTCTGTTGGCGCAGAGACTTAGGGGTTGAGGATTTAAATTTTATTATATGGATTTAAACATAGACAAAATTACGGAAATTAGCCGTAAAAAGAAAGGAAAAAGAAAGTTAGCTAATTTGGAAGCTTGCAAACTTGAGCTTAAGAATGAGCTAAATGATTTGTTCAAAATATTTGAACAATCTGTTGAGATGACGAACACGGAATTACGAAAACACCCCGTAGTTTCAAGATGTAGGGGATTTGAAGCAAGTTTATTGCAAACAAACTTTGCAGAATTATTGTTTTTTAATTTTCCAGGAAACGCATTTTTTGGAAGGAATAAGCGTTTGACCTTAAGAATAAAAGGTTATGTTTTCTTTTTCAAGAAGCTTAATAACAAAGGCCTTCCAATGAATGTAATGACTCAAAGTGTAAATAGAATTAACAATCAGATCATTGATGTTAATCTATTTTTTGATACTGATTACAATGAGGCACCGATTTTATATTTTGGTTATCAAAAAAATAAGATAGGGCAATATGTAAACCCACAGATAGTTTATATTGATGAAGATAAAATATCTTTTTCGATTGAAGCCAGTACAATTGGTTATTTACCAAATCTATTTTCGGAACCTAATGGTATTGAAAAAGGTGAAGTTAAAGTTAAAATAAAAAAGGGAAGGATAGCGAAATAGTGTAAACTAATCCTCGATCCCTTTGATTTTGCTTAACATATATAGATATTAAACATGAATTATAAACAATTGACATTCGCACGCGAGTTTAGAGGCTATAATCAATCCGATTTGGCTGATTCGATTGATGGGCTGTCGCAATCAAACCTTTCGAAATTTGAAAAGGGTTTTGGTGTATTGTCGGAAGGGATTCAAAATAAAATTGTAGAGTTCTTGAATTTTCCGACAGAATTCTTTGATAAGAAAATAAGTAATAAAATCGATAATGCGAATTACCGGAAAAGATCAACTACAAAAAAATCATTGATTACAGAATTTGAAAGTAGATGTAAATTGATTGGATACATAATAGATCAACTGTCACAAGACCTTGAATGGCCGGAATTTGATATTTCACCTCTCAACGTTGAAGACGGTTATTCTCCTGTAAAATGTGCTCAATATACAAGAAGGTTTTTAAGGATTTCTCCTGACTTGCCTATTAAGGATATATTTACTGTGTTAGAGAAGCATGGAATTATTATGTACGAATTAAATGCAGTAGAAAAATTTGATGGTGTATCATTTATATCAGATCTAGGGTTTCCTGTGATTATTATTAATAAGAATTTCTCTAATGATCGGAAAAGATTTACCATAGCTCATGAACTTGGACATTTAGTAATGCATAATGAAAATAATTTCCCTGTTTCTGAATATAGAGATAAAGAAAAAGAAGCTAATAATTTTGCAAGTGAATTTTTGATGCCTGAAGAGTCAATAAAAAACTCTTTAAGAAATCTAAAAATTAACGAATTAGGGGAGCTTAAGAGCTATTGGCTTACTTCGATGGCCTCTATTATTAGACGAGCAAAAGATTTGAAATGTATTGATGAAAGTAGATACAAATATTTTTTAATAGAATTGAGTCGTATGGGATATACTAGGAGCGAACCTCTCAGAGTTCCTATTGATAAACCAGAACTTTTAAAAAAAGCTAGGCAGTTAATGAATAATGAGCTAAATTATAATGAACGTGAATTTATTCACTTTTTAGCCCTGCCTAATGATGTTGTTGATGAATTATTACCACGGTTTGAGGAGAAGATAAAGATCATTAGCTTCAGTTAAGAGACTGTAACGTAAACTGTGTCAGAGGAATAATTCAATAAGATTATTTATATTCAATTATTCAAACGACACGGTCATGAAAGAAAAAGACCCATTCGATTTTTCGTTAGTGTCTGTTTTTAAAGGAACTCAAGAGGGCTTCGCCGTTTTGAGCGCTTCAAGGCAGAAGCCATGCAAGGTCTTTACGAAGGTAAAAGTTTGTCTCCCAATGATGGCGTCCTAGCGCCGTT
>JBMAAL010000026.1:0-59087 GCA_050281725.1 Sphingobacterium sp.
GCATCGATAGCTGTCAGAATAAACACGGCTTCAAACATTATAGCAAAATTATACCAATAAGCCATCACATTGTCCATTAAGGGAACCTTATCAAAAATATGGGCCATCCCGACAGCCAAGGACACGGCGCCCCCCGTACGGCCGTGGAGGTCTACTCCTATCCGATCTGAAAAATGCTGCAGATCTACCGCTTTCAATTCGGGATGTTGTGCCAAAAAATGTGCATAATCACCGACTGGTGTGTTGATCGCAAAATAGTCGCCCGGCAGTAAGGTACAGGCAGCGATCAATGCCATTAAGGCAACAAATCCCTCCACCAGCATTGCACCATAGCCCACAAAAAGAATCTCTCTTTCTGTTCCCAGCATCTTAGGTGTCGTTCCAGTGGCAATAATTGCATGAAAACCCGAAATTGCACCGCAGGCGATCACGATAAAGATAAATGGCAGCACAGGTCCGCCGATTACAGGTCCGCCGCCATGGATAAATTCGGTCAGCGCTGGCATCTGTATGATCGGATGCACAAACACAATGCCTACGGCCAGCATCAGGATCGTACCGATCTTGAGATAAGTGGAAAGGTAATCGCGTGGTACCAGAAGCAGCCAGATGGGTAAGACCGAAGCTAAAAATCCGTAAATAGCAATCGCGATGGAAATGGTCTTCACATCCCAATCGAACAGGTTATGAACGATCGGAATCTCCATCAGACGATGCCCCGCAATAATGCCAACGATCAATAAAATGCCCCCCAATATACTAGCCAATGTAACAGATCCTGTTTTATACCGCATCAAAAGTCCCATAAATATCGCAATTGGCATGGTCAGAATAATAGTAAACAGGGACCATGGGGCCTCGTGCATGGCGCTGATGCAGGCCAGTGACAGACCGGCCAAGGTCAGGATTAGAATAAACAGAACGGCTATACCGGCTATACCGCCGACAACGGGCCCGATTTCCTTGGACGCAATGGTAGCAAGACTTTGCCCTTTGTGCCGTACAGAAGCAAACAGGACAACCATATCATGCACTCCACCGCCCAGGACACAGCCGATCAAAATCCAGAGTGCCCCCGGAAGATAACCAAACTGTGCCGCCAGCACCGGACCTACTAATGGTCCTGCCGCGGCTATTGCGGCAAAATGATGCCCAAACAAGACCTTACGGTCCGTCTTTACGTAATCATGTCCATCAGCAAACTCGACCGCTGGAGTCGCCACCGCATCGTTGAGACGCAGCACTTTCTGCGCCATAAAAATTCCGTAGAAGCGGTATGCGAGCGCAAAAATTAAAATTGACGCAAAAACCAGCGTAAGGGCATTCATATGATCTAAATCCATCCTATATCCAGGTATAATTCTATTTCAATATATTATTTTTTCTCCAATACTTGGCCCGAATCCAGCAGTTGTTTTTTTAACATGCCGTAATCCACGTGCTGCACAACTCCATCATTATCAAGTGCCAATACTGCAGCGGCGCCAGCACTCTGCCCCAGCACCATAAATACGGGTTCCATACGAATTGAACCAAAGGCAATATGTGAACTGGATACACAGACAGGGACCAGCAAATTGGCGCATTCATCGCTCCTTGGGATAATCGATCCATAGGAAATAGCATAAGGACGTGGTACGTGAACACCAATATCACCTTCATTTTGAACATACCCTTCTTTGGTCACATAGCGTTGTACATTGTGGGAATCCAACGTATAGGAGCCCATGCCGATCGGATCTTCTACCCTGCTCTTCCCTAGAATATTATGCTCGGTCGTCACATATTGTCCAAGCATCCGCCTGGCTTCTCGTATATATAATTGCGAAGGCCAATTGTCATTATCTTTAAATTCATCTTTTGCCAGCCCCCACTCCGCCATCTTTGTCCTTATTGCGACTGGAACAGTGTCATCATTCGCCATAAAATAATATAGGCCCTGCTGATACCGGCGGTGGGCTTCAATAATAGATTTGCGTTCGGCATAGCTCGCTTCAGGATAGCTATAGTTCATCCCTATAAAATCAGTGCTGAACGGACCATGGTTGTTGGCATCGGTCTTATGATTGGGCACCAGATCAAATTTTTGAAAGGCTTCGTCCCAGCCGGCACGGAATAGACGTTGCAGAAGAATATAGTGCTGTGGATCGTAGCCAACAGGCTTAGCAAAGGGCTTCCGATTGCGGGCATCATTGGTGAGGCACATGCGGAAGCAATAGGCCTGCAGCTTCTGATCTGCTGCGCCATATTGTCCGGGATCTTCTCCAGAAACGCCGAATACCAGGCCACTGCTCGGATCGCCTTCACGTTTATAGGGGCTAATCTTTGCAATAAAATGATGCCGATGCTGAAAGACTCCGGTCTGCACACCGTTCCACTGCTCCCCATAAGTCTGGTTGGCCTCCCGCCCGATCGTATAGCTTACCTTGGCCAGCGCCATCAGATCACCTTCATAAGTGGCATCAATAAATATCTTTGCTTCGTAGACTGTTCCATCTAAGGTCTTAATCGATTTGATGACTGTGGATTCTTTTTGAATGGCGCTTTCCTGCCGATCTAAATATGCTCCGCGGACAACATCAATCTGATGATCCCGCACCCAGGTATCAAAAATACCCTCGGCGACATGAGGTTCAAAGATCCACATCGTACCATGCTCGCGGTCCATCGCTACAGTGCCCTGTCCCCTATTGCCAAACGACGTCCGGGACTGCCAATTCCAACTCGATTCTTTCGAATAATGATCGTATACGTCTTGGTAGAATTTTTTGGCCAGGCCACCAATAACTGCTTTATTGCCGGTATCGGTAAAACCGAGCCCGCCTGAACTCAGACCTCCCAAATGCTGATCGGGCGATAAGACGACTACAGACTTACCGGCCTGTTTCACTTGCAATGCAGCGGTGATAGCTGCCGGTGTACCGCCATAAACTACGACGTCTACCTTCTTGGTCGAATGCTGGGCCTCAACCTGCAAAAAAGCCAAAACAAGCACTAATTTTAACCCTATTTTTATCTTCTGCATATGTACTTAATTTTGATCTGAAACTGGAACCCACAATAATGCATTTGCCGCCAGAACGCCTTTTGCGGCTGGCATAATCTCAACATAAGGCTTGTTGCCTCCGTTTTCAAATTCATATTCACCGAGTGCTACCCAGGTACTGGTTGTCTGTCCGAGAATGTGGACCTCCTTGAAATTTATATTTTTTTCGATCCTTGTCTTTCCGGTATGAATAATGAATTTTCCGGCTTCCGTGCTTTCGACAGTTTTTGGAAAATAGCTATAGAGTTTATACTTCCCCGCGGCAAAATCTTTTCCGGGCGTAAAACGTGCGACAGCAGCGAGATCACTATCCACTTCCTGGTAACTCATACCATAACCTTTTTTTGCGGATTTACGCCAAGTTCCTTTCAACATGACCTTATCTTTATCGTCAACATGAATGATGTAATCGGCCTTGCGACCATCTGCTTTCGGGTTGTCCCGTAATATTTTTTGCACGCGTTTAATATCAACATCTTGAACGGCTATTTTGTTGTCGATTGCTTCGCAAGCGGCCACAGCACCAGATTGCCCTAATACCATAAATACAGGCTCCATACGGATGGAACCAAAGGCGATGTGACTTGCCGACAGGCATACGGGGACAACAAGATTGTTGATTTCTTCTTTTTTTGGCACAATAGCCCTATAGGAAATCGGAAAGGGGGAGAAACCACCGACCTCGACATTGCCCTCGTTTTTGACCATGCCATTCACGATCACACGATCGCAGTTGTGCGAGTCCATGGTATACGCAGCATAGCCTACGCCATCGGATACTAGCGCACGACCCTGACAGTGGTCTTGGGTCATGACGACATCAGCAATCATCCTACGGGCTTCGCGGATATATAATTGCGGAGACCAATGCTTATTGTCAAGATATTCATCTTTGGGGTATCCCCATTTTTGAAATTCGCTTCGGATCGACTCTGGTACCGAACTATCGTTGGCAACAAAATATAGTAGACCTTTGGTATAATCTTCATGGGCCTGAATAATCTCTTTGCGTTCGAAATAATCGGCTTCGGGATAACGCCAGTTCATGCCAATCATATCTGTTGAAAATCCATTCCTGTTATTGATATCAGTCTTTCCGTTGGGCATCAGACTCCAGATAAATACGTCCTGGATACTCTTCCAAGGCTGTATCTCTTTTTGGCGCTTTAAGAGTTCATATCTGGTTGCGTCGTAATTGTGGGGTTTGGTGATTGCTATTCTATTATCAGGGACATTAGTCAATGTGATCCGATAATTATAGGCTTGAACCTTGACATCTCCCGTTCCATTTTGTTTTAAAGGCTCCGTATTGATCCCCCATAAAATACCACTCTTAGGATCACCTTTTTTCTTGTAGGGGTCTACACCATCCGGAAACTGATGACCATCTAGCAATTGTACGCCATTAATTGTCTCGCCATAAGTGCTATTCGACTCTCGCCCCACGTGGTAGGATACGCCAGCTTTGGCCATGAGGTCACCCTCGTAGCTGCAGTCCATAAATACTTTGGCGCTGACAGTTGTCTTTTTCCCATCCCTGCTCTCGCTTGGAAGCAACGAAATGTTTTTAATCGATCGATTGTCGGTTTTTACAGCTATCAAACGATGTCTCATTAGCATTTGTGTGCTAGAATGTGCCAGATAGTACTTAAAAATAGATTCGGCTACCTTGGGTTCAAAAATCCATTGTTCAAAACCGCCATAGTGCTTGCCCATTTTGCGATAAAAATCAAGAGCGAGCCCTGTGACGACATATTTGTTTCCGATATCCGTCTGCCCCAATCCACCGGAGCTGAGCCCGCCTACCCTTGTGCCAGGATCGATCAGTAGCACTGATTTTCCGGCCTGTGAAGCGGTGTAGGCGGCTATTACGCCGGCTGAGGTGGCGCCATAAATACATACATCAACCTTTCTGTCGGTTTGCCCTTTGACTAAATGCCAAAACATCGTCAAAAGTCCAAGGGTCATTACGAGTGTCTTTTTCATCATCTTAGGATTTAATAGCCTGGATTTTGTTCCAGGTTTTTATTGGTTACAATTTCAATATTCGGTATCGGCCAAAGGTAATTCTTGTTGGGATCGAACTTTCGGAGCTCGATAACCCGCATGTCTTTCTGATTAGCGACATTTTTATAATTCACGTAATTATCCGCATCGATCGTCGGCGCATTGGCTAGCAAGCCTTTTGGAATGCGGCCATAGAGCGTCGAATTCATAAATTTATCGGCCAGTTTCCAACGTCTCAAATCGACTAGACGAAAACCTTCATTGGCTAGTTCGTAAAGTCTTTCTTTGCGTACGATCTCACGCAGCTCAATTTGCGTTTTACCGCTAGGTATTGCTGGCATGTCAACGCTAGGACGCTGCCGAATACTGTTGATCGCATCATACACCGTTTGGTCGATCTTATTGTTTTCGATCATCGCCTCGGCGTAGATCAACAACACTTCAGCATATCGGCTCTGAATAATATTTAACTCCGATTCCATGGTAAAGTCCTTGTCTTTGATATCGACATATTTTTTCCAGCAATAACCAGAAAAGGTCGCATATGCATTGATCGCGTCCTGATTTTGAATGCGTACTGCCGAAGAAGTATTGTAGGCGTAGTTCCAGCAGGTTATGCTATCCTTATGGGTCTCAAACTGAAAACCAAAAAATGTGGTTCCAGGGAGCGCAATGGTATATCCCAAACGCGGATCACGATTGGCAAATGGTTTTTTAGGATCAAATCTGGAAGATTTGTCAATGGCCAATCCGTCAGTACAGAGATAGCTATCAACGATGGATTGCGATGGAATTTTGTTGGAAGTTCCTTGTGCGTTGCGCGACAGAAATCCGCGCGTAGCACTGTGGGTCTTTGTTTTTTGTAATCGTAGATATTGAAAAGCAAAAATAATCTCCTTGGATGCCTCTCCATCATAGGTAAACAATTGGCCGAAGTCGGGGTGTAAGGCGTATACTTTCAGGCCCATGACTTCTTTGGCCGAACGGGCTGCTTCTTCCCAAAGTCCATTATTAAGTGCTGCCCGAGCCCGTATCGCCAAAGCCGCCCCTTTGGTCGCACGTCCAATATCCGACGAACCATAGCTAACGGGTAAAATAGCTGCAGCTTCATCAAGTTCTTTGAGGATGAATGCTGCAATTTCGGCCTTTGCTGTTTTGGGGACATTGGCATCCGCGAGGCTCAGGCCGCTCGTCACTAAAGGCACTCCGCCGAAATAATCAATCAAATATTGGTAGACATAGGCCCGGATAAACTGTGTCTCTGCTTTATAACGCTTTTGAAGATTGGCATCCATCTTTCCATCCAACTTCTGGATATTGTCGAGTATAAAATTACATTTGCCAATGACCTTATAGGAATTGGTCCAGATATTCCGAATGTAACCATTGTTGCTGTCGTGATCACCTCTTCCCACAGCCTGTAAATCAGAGGTATTACGATCCCATCCAATATCGGTGACATCGTCAAGTGTGAGGTTGATCGGCATTTCATCCGTGGGATGAAATGCCAGGGCACTGTACAAACCATTGACAACTAATGTCAGCTCATCCTGATTTTTGAAGTAATTTTCATCCGAAGGACCATCCAATGGAGATCTGTCCAAGTATTTTTCGCATGCCCCCACCAAAAGGAGAACTGCAATCGACAGCATATATAATACGAGTTTATTTAGAGTTTTCATACAAGCCAAGTTTATAATGTAATATCCAATCCAAAAGAATATACCTTTACCTGTGGGTAAAAGTTACCATAACCTACTGGTGCTTCGACGTCATAACCGTCCCAAAATTTATCTACGCTGAATAAGTTTGAACCATTAACAAATACCCGAAGTTTATTCAGTCCGATGGACTTTAGCAGCTCAGCCTGAAAGGTATAACCGAACTGTAAATTTTTCAGGCGAAGATAGGCGGCATTTTTCATCCAGAATTGAGAGGATTGCTGGTTGTTATTCTGTCCAAAAGCGAGACGCGGATATTTGGCCGTAGTATTGTCAGGCGTCCATCGGTCTTTATTGTCCTCACGGATCGTTCCGCCAATTGCTCCAGTTGTTGTAAAAGGCTGTATACCGGCCCCGTAGAGGTAGCCATCGGCTTTCCCCACGCCCTGCAACAGAAAACTAAGGTCGAACCCTTTGAGACTAAAGTTGGAGTTGAGCGAATAGGTATATCTTGGAATGGTACTCCCGATAATGACCTTATCGGACTCATTAACTACGCCATCGCCATTTTGATCACGGTATTTGAGGTCACCCGGCGCCAAGGTACCAAACTGTGTGGCATGTGCTTTCACTTCGTCGGCAGACTGGAAAAAGCCTTCCGAAACATAGCCAAAGATCGAATTAATGGGATAGCCTTCCCGATTGACCGTTAGACCAGTCTGATTGATTCCCCGCATATCCAGCACTTTGTTTTTGACATCAGAGAGGTTGAAGGTAAAATTATATTTAAAGTCTTTGGCCGGATCGCTTCGATAGCCCATGGAAAGCTCCCACCCTTTATTCTCAACGACGCCTGCATTTTGATATGGCTTATTCAAACCGATGATGAGGGGGATGTCCAGCTGTAATAATATATCACTGGTTTTTCTGTTGTATAGATCTGCGGTAATAGTCCATCGCTTAAATAAGGTAAGATCAATTCCGATATTTTTCTCCTCGGTAGACTCCCATGTAATATCAGGATTGGACATATCATTTAGCGCTGCCGTATTAACGATGCCATTGCCCAATGTGTAAGAACCTAGGTTTAAAGACGCCACGGCTGGATAGGTTCCGATATTCTGATTTCCCAGTTTACCCCATGATGCCCTGATTTTTCCCTCTGTAAGCCAGCCCTTAGATGCTGTTAGGAACTGCTCCTCAGAAAAACGCCATCCGGCAGAGGCCGACGGAAAAAAGCCATAGCGGTTACCTTTGGCAAACCTGGACGAACCATCGTAGCGTGCATTGAGTTCCAAAAGATAACGATCTTTGAAAACGTAATTAATCCGAGAAAATAAAGATTGTAACGCCCACTCGGATGCACTTCCTGTAGCTGATTGATTCAGTGCCGACCCAGCATTGAGCACTTCATAGTCAGGGAGCACGTAGGTGTCTCTAAAACCCTGGGAGTAATCAATCTTGTAGTCTTCCCGCGAACCACCAATCAATGCTTTCAACTGATGTGGACCGAAATCTTTATTTAGCGTAAGGGTCGCACGCATATTATTAAAAAGTTCCTGGCTATTGTATTGAGTAAGTGCTGTACGCACAGGGACCGAGAAGCTCGGCGTACCATCTGGAAAATAGGACTGCACTGCTTTTCGGAAATTCTTATTTACCTGCGTCGCATATTTAGGTGCATAATTGACCTCAGCGGTCAACCAATCTTTGGGTCTGTAGATTAATGATGCGTTGATACTGCCAAATGGACTTTTGTTGGTAGCAACACCACCATCAGCCGCGGCAGAGACGGGATTATTACCATTCCAGCCCAGTCCCCATGTACCATTGGAATTTCTGAAGGATTGATTGGCAGGAATACTGCTCATCCACTGAAAAAGTTCTTCGATACTCGCTGCCGGCGAGGTGACGATCGGATTGACGTATTGAAAGTCAAATTTAACCGCGAGCTGATCTGAGAATTTAACATCTACGTTGTTGCGGATGGTATAGCGCTTAAATGAACTATTTAGTGTCAAGCCTTTCTGGTCGAAATAACCGACCGAAGTCAGCATTTTTACTTTGTTTGTACCTGCATTGACTGTCAGAAAATGGCTTTGCTGAAATCCATTCCCCTGCAAGGATTCCTTTTGCCAATCAGTATTGGGATACTCGTCCGAACTACCGTTGCCCTGACTACGGTAGGCGGCAATGATATCTTCTGGATATAGTGCACTCGCACCAACATTGGTATACGCTTCATTCGTCAGCAGCATATGATCCAGGGCATTGACGATTTTGGGCATATTGGTTGCGGACTGCCAACCAAAATAATTATTGTAAGCAATAGCGACCTTATCAGAACTTCCCCTTTTTGTCGTGACCAAAATGACACCATTGGCAGCTCTCGAGCCATAGATCGATGCAGATGCGGCATCTTTTAATATTGAAATATTCTCTATTAAATTGGGGTCGATATTATTGATGGAGCCTTCGATCCCATCAATCAGTACTAAAGGCGCCGCGTTGCCAAGTGTACCGATACCGCGAATACGGATATCCGCACCATCCGATCCCGGCTTACCAGAACGCTGCGTCACGGTTACTCCCGAGGCCATGCCCTGAAGGGCCGACGAGGTTTGCCCAGCAGGTCTATTATTCAGATCTTCACCCGATACGGCGGAAACAGCGCCCGTCAAATTGACCTTTTTCTGAACACCATAACCGACGACAACAACTTCGTCTATCATTCCGGTGTGTGATTTCAGACGGATAAGTACTGTGTTTTTGCTGGTAGCCGTTGCCACAAAATGCTTGACAGAATCGGTATCGTAACCGAGATGGTGGGCATAGATCGTATAATTTTCGCCAGCAACAAGTGGCGTTAAAACAAACAATCCATTGTTATCGGCCACAAAATGGAATTTTTTACTACTCTTCTCGTGGACAAGATCAATAGTTGCACCGGGTAATGTATTACCTTCATTGTCTACTATTTTACCATTTACTTTTAGGTTTGATTGCGCAAATCCTACAGAAAAGTATGGAAATAGCAATCCCACGAGCATTAATTTGATTAGAATATGCTTCATAATTGTTTACAGTTGGTTATTCTGATTTATATATTGGTTTATTTTTCTGCGTTGGGTTGATTCTCTCCTACTGTACGTCCTCCTTTCTTCCCGAATTACTGATGTTGACAATACCATTGTTCACTTGGAATGTACAACCGTTCAATTGACAGAAGCTGGTCAAAAAATTGGCTAGCGATTCTTTGCTATTTAAACTTCCTGTAAATGAACTGTTGAGCAAATCAGGATTATCGCATATAATCGAAACATCATAAAGGCTTTCGATTACTCTTAAGAGTTGAACGTTTTTGGTTTGGTTAAATTTGACAGACTGATTGGTCCATTCGACATTGGCGGTTAGATTTGGAATGAGTTTTTTTAATTCCTTATCTACACGAGCAGGCTGAGATTTTGTCAATTCAGGCTCCGAATACTTAATCATCTGCTGCAGTTTCAAGTTCACCAATACTTCCTCTTTTGGTTTGAGGTATATTAGATTGCGGCTATAGGCTGTAACTGATCCGACAGAGATTTTGCCCTCCATTAGTTTTATCAGTACATGATCGGCATCCTTGGGGTCTACGCTAAATATTGTCCCTAAGGCAGTGGTCAAATATCCTCTGTAATTGACTTGAAAAGGGGCATTTTTGTTTTTGTGCACGTTATAAATAACTCGCCCTTGCACCTGCTGTACATCCCGGTGGCCTTGTCCATTATATTCAAATCCGATTTTTGCATGTGGATAAAGAATAACGGTCGTGCTATCAGGAAGCTGAGCACTGATCGTATAGGCATTTTTATTTTCATACCAGCTGACCTGTTCTTTTGTTGAGCTTGAGAAATTTTTCAAAAAGAGGACCGACAGTACACAGAGTAGCACGGCGGCACATGAAGCCCAGGCCCACGGGCTTATTCTCTGGATTAGCAAAGGCTTGGGCGGATCTACGGCATAGATATGATCGAGCACTTTCCGATGAACCATGTTGAAATCTGGTAAGGGAATTTGTTGTAATGCCTGTCCTTCATCCTGATCCAGCATCTCAGCGATCCATAATTCCAAAATTGCAGCATCCATCTCGGCCATTTCGTCAAAAAATGACTCATAATACTGCACATCCAAGCGGTTGTGGATATACGCCAACAATTGATCTTTAAAGGATTTCTCTTTCAAAATTTTCTATAATTAGTTCAATACATTGCTGTATTTGTTACTCTATACGTTTGGCAAAGAGAATCACACTATTGCTATTTTATTTTTTTTTATAACTTGAATAAAAAGGCTGCAAAAAGACTGATTATATACTCATCTCGGTAATTTTTTTGAATGTATTCTTTGATATCTTTGAGTGCGCTCACGAGTTGATTACTCACTGTAGAGACTGAAATCCCTAATAAATCAGCAATTTCTTTATAACTTTTGTCTTCAAATTTATTGAGCAACAGAATCTCCTTTCGTTTGGGGCTCAAGGAGTCAATTGCATTGGTCAACATCTGTTGTTTGTCTTTGAAAAACAGTTTTTCTTCGGTATGATAATACAGTTCTATTGCTGAAGCCCATATTTCCAATTGAAGGGCCCT
Source organism: Sphingobacterium sp. (assembly GCA_050281725.1). Taxonomy (GTDB): domain Bacteria; phylum Bacteroidota; class Bacteroidia; order Sphingobacteriales; family Sphingobacteriaceae; genus Sphingobacterium. The sequence goes on from JBMAAL010000026.1 coordinate 11,346, forward strand.
GTCTCTTTGAACCTTTCGAAAAAAATCCATGGCCAAATTATCCGAAATATGATTGAGGAATGAGACAAATCCCTTATTAGGGTCAATCTTTTCACGTTGGAGCCATATTTTGGTAAATACTTCTTGTAAGATTTCTTCTGCAATAGTTTGATTTTTCACCAATTTGATCAATCTAATATAGATTTTTGGCGAATAATGGAAATAAATTTCATTAAACGAATTTAGGTCTCCATTTTTAAGTTTTTCCAGTGTAGCAGCTTCTTTAGGAGATTTCATTTGGCAAATTCTTATAATTGGTACGAACGACGAATTTAATATAGTGATAAATTTACTAAATCAAAATCATTGGTACCCCAAATAAAATTTATCTTTTCTATGAATCGGCTTGCTCCCTTTTATTCCATCGATTTCGAATACAGAAAGATTCCTAAAGCCCGAAACCCCACTTTTGACTGTCTGAACATTGAGGTGGGGGTTAAATATAATCTTAGCTGATGAAGGAGGCTCCATCATCATATTATTTGGTATTTATTTACCAATTATCATTCGACTTGCTCGCATTTATACTATTTGTAATCTCTATAATATAATTATTGATAAACTTTATAATTATTGATAAACTTTTCCAATTCCTGTTTCGCTACTTCTCGTCTCACTTTACCATCGGTATTGAAAAGTGCTGTTTTTACCCAAAGGTTACTTTTTTTGACCAATGGATACGCAATTCCATTGTAGTTTTCAAGATATTTATAATTCGGAGCAAATCTCATCCGTCCATCCTTAAAGTCCATGGTAATCTTATAAAAAAAATGAAGATCATTACCTCTACCCCAAGCCGTCGCTTTTTCTTTAATTGCATCCACGACAATCTGTTCACCTTCTATTTTTGTGGCAACTTTCTCCGGGTTATTGTAATACGAGTTTACAAATTTCAGCACTGCTTTGTACAGATCACTTTGCGATTTTCCTGCAAAATTCAGGACGACATAATTCTTCGATTCGTCTTCAGCATCTACAAAGTCATTGGGAGTCAATTTCATCGACTGCGCCTTTGCAAATACAGCAATAACTAAAAACAGTAAAACAACAAAAAGATTCTTTATCATTATCAAGCGTATTTATATAGAATTAGGACCAATTACATGAACATCTGTTGCTACGGCAACAGATATTATGCCAAAATTATATATTCGAATATTTAAATAAAGTGATTCCCCCGAGCTCAGTATTACTTTTCACACGCAAAAGGAATTTTCCTTTTTTTGTATCTGAGGAGTGTTATACTAAAAAAAAGAATCATCAGTCCCGATCAGACCACTTTTACTAATAAAAGTACTATATCTTCGGCACCAAAGGTCCATCTTTGGTTAACAGACTGGACCATCTCCGGACAAAATCCCCAAGTAAACAACAGGCAATCATCCGGTCGAAACACTCGTTCCCATTCTTCATTTCGAACAAGCTGGATTTGAGGTTGACTTCTATACACCAACCGGTGCTCCTGTAAAATTCGAAATGTGGGCTATGCCGTACGAAGATGAAAACATCGGTAAAATCCTCGACAAGTATAATACACAATTTTCAAACCCGCACAACCTGCGAGATTTTATAGCCGACACGAATAAAGGATATGTTGACTACGTTGCCGTTTTTATTCCGGGCGGACATGGCGCAATGCTCGGTCTACCTGAAAATAATGATGTAAAAGAACTTATCTCGCTAAAGATCTCCTCACACTGTGGAAGGATCTTCAATCTATCAAAAATCTTGAAAGTTATATTTCCTGCATCTTCCTCATCTCTCTTGCATAACCTTTTTTCAGGAAAGGTTGAAAATAAAGGTATTCTAAAGAAATAGCGACCAGAATAATAATGTCGACTTAATAAGATTGTCTGCCATAAAGAAATACTCAGTTAAATAAATTTGAAACGATTATGAAAACAATTGACTGATATTTATAGTACTATTGCCAGCAATTCTAGTTAACTTCATTGATGTTTCTTACTTTGACAGCAGGCATCGTCTTGAAAATATCCTGCATGTACTTTCTATGGTTGGCCCCAGCTAGGACTACAACTCTTTTGGCGCCTACCATCTTAGCCCTGTTGACAACGTTATCGCACATTCCTTCATTTCTCATAATCCACCAATGTATTTTTGACAGCATATCCTCTTTTGGAAACCCGTTCATATTATACATAACAGGCAAGTAAAAATCTCCAGAGGCGGAAATTTCGGCGGCCTCATCCGTGTTCAACCATTCCGTTATCGTATTTGAAGACTTTTCGATATGAGCATATTTCTCAAAACCTTTGTCAATAGCTATCAAAGCTGTTTTTAAATAATTTTTTGAAGAATCAACTATATTTTTCCTAAACAAGGCAAACTTTGCGTCAAATGCTCCCCAAGATGCTTGCCAATTCAGATCATAGTCCTGACAATCCATAGACATCAGTTCCTCGATGCCCAACTCCTGCATCATCGGGAAGGCGATATAAGCATACTCTGAAGTTTTTAGCCTTTTCATACTACGACCTGTGGTATCTACACCAGGGCTAAGCAGTTTTTCGATATAGGTTTCAAGTTCGCTATTAGGATGATGCCACAGAAAATTATACACCTGCCAAAATTGGTAATGCCCATTTGCCACATCTTGATCAAGATAATAGGCATGCGCTAAATCGGCTTTTACATGATAATCATGGGGTTGCTGTTTAGATCGTCTCTTCAAGCTGTCAATTGTATGCTGCAATAATACGTCTTTTATAGTTCGATTGCTTCTTAGTTTTTTTAGCCGATCGATATTTGGCTGTTTGCACCAATAATCCATCAGCAACCGCTCGTCCTCTTTACTCAAAAACTCACCAAAAAAGGCGTCAGGTTCAAATTTTCTAATTTTATGATGGATGCTGGAAAAATCCTGGACAGGATATTTACTGTAATCGTGGGAAACACCTATTAATAAAACCTCAATATCCTGTGCTTTGGCATTGATCGATATTAAGAAAAATAAATAAAAGAAATACTTCATATTTTGTGCCTTCTTGTTTCGTTCAGGTATTGGATGGTTCTTTTTTTAGCTTCGCACTTGGTACTACAGTTTACAAATCGGTTGCCAGGCGCTTATGCCATCTACAGAACTAAAAATACAAATAAATCCCTAAAGTCTAACCGCATTGGCGAAGCATTAAAACCGCATAAAGCACAATATAGCCCGGATGTAAGCACGATTTGCTCATTAATATTTATTTATGATAAGTCCGCGCTAATTATAATCCCTTTTTACCCGCCATCCAGTAGCCGTGTAAATAAACGGTACCATTGGTGTTTTCTTTAATGATTTTTCTGAAGAGTTGAGCCGATTTTGCATTACCTGTCAACACGAACTTAGCTTCTTGCCAATCCGGGGTATCGATCACCGGCAATTTGCCTACCCACTCCTGCTTGTTGGACAAAAAGTTTTTGGGAAATATCAGGCAGTTTTCCAAACCCAATAATTTTGGAACCTCTTTGTTCTCTTCCTCTAATTCAAAAATAAACACAAACTGATGCTTGTTCTTCTTCAACACCGGAAGAAACGAACAAGCAAGTGCTAACGAAGTTTCATCGCCAAAAATGACAAACCTTTGCGTGGTTTTATCATAGTACCTACTTAACGCTCTTGGCTTATACATCACAATTTGATCGCCCACTTTCAAATCCACCATAAGACGACTTCCACAACCTTTACCATTCAAATAAACGACGAATTCAAACAAGCCCTTTTCAGTATCTGCATGGGAAACGGTATATCTTCGAGCCTCAGTATCATTAATTCTAAAGTCTATAAACGAACCGACCGTAAATTGTACATTTTTTAAATCCCCTTTAAAACAAATCTTCTTCACAGATTTTGATAAAGAGACTGTTTCGACAACTTCGGTCAAAGGCAACTTGGGCGTTAAGAATTCTAAGGTATCAAATAACCACTTTGGTGCACTTGGCATAGTATTTATATTTTGTTCAAAGCAAAGTACAGCAGAACCGATCGTATAAAATAGAACGGAAAAGAGTAGGTATTGGATTAATCGTGGTTTTTGCCCACGAAATGGCAGAGCCTGGTTTACCTCCGCCCGTTAAACATCGCTAGCAAATTATCAAGTCCACCTTCAGCGTGTAATATTTCGGTGTTTTCCAACGTATCTTTTGTTATTACTGCCGCCCTTGCCTGCATTTGTTTTTCATATTGTGAAATTGCCGTCTGAATATCCGGAAAATGATCGCTGGTCAAATTTTCGGCCAGCTCAAAAGCGTCCTGCATTGCCTGGTTTACACCCTCACCGGCATAGGGCGGTATACGATGAGCCGCATCGCCAAGCATGGTCATGTTGGGTAATGTGGGCCAAGTCTGGTCTAATGGAAAATAATATTGCGGGCGTGGCATAAACCAAATTTCATTACTTGCAAAAAGTTCATGCCATTGTTCGCTCCAGGAGGAGAACGAAACTTTAAACCAATCGAAAACCTGTTGCTTGTTGTTAAAGTCAATGCCACTTTCCTGCACCCAATTTTCAGCGACTTTACACCCGGTATAAAACGATAAACTGCCCTCTCCTTTTGCACTTAAGATAATGGATTGTCCGTTTCCAAGCGCAAAGACTTTTCCGCCTTTTGTGATTTCCCAAAGTTTCGGTGCGTTTTTTTCAGCCTCGTAAACATTTCCCTCAACAATCGTAACGCCAGAATAAATCGGCTTAATATCTGTGAGATAAGGGCGGATTTTTGAGTTTGCACCATCGGCTGCAACGACGAGGTCAGCGTAAAAAGATTTTCCGTTTTTGAAATGCAGAAGCCAGCCATGATCCTGTTCCTCCATTGAAACAAACTGACTGTCCCAGACAATGGTACCTTCTTGCAATGCGTTTATTAAAATATCACGCAAAGGGGCACGATCAATTTCAGGACGATCTTCCTGATCCTTATGTGGAAGCTCGTGCTCATCCATTTTGATGATGGTCTGGCTGTCCAACACCCTTAAACGTCCCGCCTCGGGTCGAAAGCTAGCTTTAAATTCGTTCATCAAATTTGCCCTGCGAAGAGCTTCCAAACCACTTTCTTCGTGCAGGTCCAGTGTGGCTCCCTGCTGGCGAACTTCTTTATTACTATCACGCTCATATACAACCACATTCACTCCTTTTAATTGTAAGAGTTTGGCTAATATGAGTCCACCAGGACCACCGCCAACAACCGCAACTTTCTTGTCTTTTAGTTTCATATCCAGTACAATTTAATTTTTTTGACTGAACAAAATTACGTTGATCTGAGCGTTGAAAATTGTATAAAACGCTCATTTTGGTTCTTCAACAGTTCTTTTGGTGAAACACCAGCAAGTTTCTTGACTTCCTTAATAAAATGGGATTGATCGGCAAAGTTTTGTTGCGGAAACAATTTGCCTTCTTTGATGTGCTGAAAGGAAGCGCGGAAGCGGATAATATTGCAATATGCTTTTGCCGTAAGTCCGAACTGCTGATCAAAATAACGGTTGATCTGTTGCCGACTCCAAAACGATTGTGCTGCAAGCTCTTTGATTGTAATCGCCCCGTTTGATGCATAAATGAGGTCGAACAGTGTTCGTTTTCTCCTGTCAACTTCACGCGGCAAAAGTGACTGTATTTTTTTTATCGCTTTCGCGCAGAATAAATCAAAGTCATTCAGGTCGTCGGCACTAAAGTTCCAAAAATTAGGAGGCAAGCGAGCTGCCCTGTCCACCAAGTTGGCGATGCTGGTCTGAAAAATAGATTGGATTGCAAGGGGGTTAAAACTGATGGCGTAAGTCTGTCGCAAAGGCGCAATGGTCGCCCGCCCCGGCTGAGTTTGGATGCCCAAAAGCGTCATGTGGAAAGGCTCTGTTGCAGAGTGCGTAAAAAATAGATCAACTCTTCCGTCTGGCAGTACAACAACCTCTTTATCACAATCCGATTGGTTTTGTAAAAGCCAAAAGCTTTCCACAAAATCCGCTAACGGCTTGTCCGGTTTTATTGCCTGGTATTTTAATTCATTTTCCATTGTTTTAGTCCGTTTATAAACCATGCCTTTCCCGCAAAATTCATTACGGCGTATCCGGTGAAAAGCCCCACACCTCCAATCAAAATTACGGATTATTGTATAACCACATATGAAATAGAGTAAATACCAAACCTATTCGAATGACGATAGCGACGATCCGTTTTTTCCATATTAAAAACTGGTGGTTCCTGATAGAACTCTTTCATATAAGCACGGACTTCTTCTTTCCCATGGAGAATACGGTCTCCTACGAAAACCCATTTCGTCTCTGCAGTACAATAAGCTAAGAAGCTTTCATAATCTCCTTTTGCAATAAATTCATTGGCTCTGTGTAAAATCGATATATTTTTCATTTTAATCTATTTGTTTTGAATCATTGATTTTTGTCGGTCCACACGCTTTAGATGTTGTGATGGATCAGTATGATACGCAGCTACGTTCATAAAACCACACAAAGGAACAAGTTGTTTTAAACGATGAAATAAGATATTTTCGATGCTATGACGAACTGCGGAGATCAGGATTTAAGTAGGACATTCGATAATTGTGAAGTAGATTTATACATTACTTATTGTCGTCGTTTATCAACCATTTTCTCAAAAGCTCCAGCACTGTTTTCTTAACAAAAGGCTTCACTGCAAAATCGTCCATTCCACACGAAATGCACCTTTCCTTTTCTTCCTTAATATTACTTGCAGTCAATGCTATAATTGGTGTATGCATCCTCCCGTCCTCATTTTTCCTAATCAATTCAGTTAACTCATAGCCATTCATTTCGGGCATCTGTATATCCATGAATACCAAATCAGGTCTATTCTCCTTGAACAATTCAAATCCCATTAACCCATCGACAGCCTCTATGATTTCAGCATTGGGAAGAACATTCTGTACAATGGTTCTGGTGAGCAACATACTAAATTTATTATCTTCAATAATTAAAATCTTATATTTGCCTTCCAAAATGAGCGTTTCTTTTTCAGCATATTTGATAGATTCTTCATGCCGCTGTAGCGCAGCAACTAATGTTGAATACAGTTGATCTACTTTAACTGGTTTATTAAGACAATGAATAATATTGCTACTTTCAGCAATAAGGGCTGGGTTGGTTTCAAATACCGATAACATTAAAACTACGGGCTGTCCGACTCCTCTGTAGAGTAACTTTTCCCTGATTTTTTTTATAGTATCGATACCGTTCATTATAGGTAGATCATTGTCGATGATAATCGCATCATACCGTTCTCCTTTAGCCAACAATTGAAGAACTTCAAATCCGTTATCGGCCAACGAGACATTAACTTTCTTCATATGCAACATCAAAGCAATATTTGCTCGTTCGACATCTTGCCGGGCGACTATCATAATATGTAAGGATTCTAAAAGTTTCCATTCATACATATCCCCTTTTAGAGATCTTAATGTTATTTCAAAATAAAATTGGCTCCCTTTTCCGTATTCACTTTCCAATTTTAATTTACTATCCATCATTTTTAGCAATTGGTTTGAAATGCTAAGTCCAAGTCCTGTTCCGCCAAATCTTTTGCTTATGGACGCGTCTTCTTGAGAAAATGCTTCAAATATTTTTTGCTGTTTATCTGGTTTAATACCGATTCCGCTGTCCGTCACACTGAAGCGAAGCGTGGTGAAATTTTCGTCCGAAGATAGTACATCAACATGTAGTGCAACACTTCCCTTGTCTGTAAATTTTATTGCATTACTTAAAAGATTCATGAGCACCTGTTTGAGACGAAGTGAGTCAACCCAAACATAATGTGGTAGTGATTCTGATAAATTTACCCGAAAATCCAATTTTTTGGTTTTCCACTGAAAGTCAATCAAACTTGCCACCTGAGCAAACATCTCATATAAATCATTTTTTTCAACTGAAAGCTCCAATTTGCCGGCTTCAATTTTAGAAAAATCTAATATATCATTTATGATACTCAAAAGAAGATTAGCAGACTGATCAACAATCGAAAGATACTCTTTTTGTGTATCGTCTAGTTTTGTTCGACTCATCAAATCCGTAAAACCTATAATCCCGTTAAGAGGTGTACGAATTTCATGACTCATATTGGCGAGAAACTCTGACTTCGCCACACTCCCTTGGTCAGCAAGCTTTTTAGCTTTCTCTAACTTTTCTCTTTGGAGTACAATCTTCGTAATGTCTGTCGCAATGCCGAGATAACCTATAATCTGACCAGAAATATCGCGCATTGCAGTAACGGCAAGAGATACGTAAAGTTGTGTAAAATCTTTTTTTATATAAATCCATTCTCTTTGCTCGGATCCATAGCGCTCCGCCATTTCGACAAACACCCTAAATTCACTAATCGGATAGCCAAATTCAATTTCAAGTTCCTTCGCACGATCTTTAACTTCTCTACTGCTATGAAATAATGTCGGCGTAATTTTACCGATCACTTCTTCACTTTTATACCCTAATAAATTTTCTGCGCCCCGATTGAAAAGGGTTATCAACCCTTCTGCGTCAGTTGCTATGATAGCGACGGCAGTAGTGGCATTCAAAACATCTTCAAGCATTTTCTTAAAACGTATCGAATCCGCTTCAGAGCGTTTACGCTTATCGATATCCTGAAAAGTGCCATATAGTCGAACACATTTACCCTTTTTAAAAGCTGCTTTCCCCAATGCTCTAACCCACAACCTTGTACCCTGATAGGTATCAATCTCTAATTCAAGATCCCATGATGCTCCCGTAGATATTGCGCAATTCATAGCCTGAGCAATTTTCATTTTATGTTGAGGATCCTTGTAAAACTCTATTGCTGTTTCAATAGATGGACGATAATCCTTTGGGACCCCATGAATAATCTTGGTCATTTCAGACCAATCGATATAATCATCAACTAAGTCATACTCCCAGCTCCCTACTCTGGCAACCTGACTAGTCATGTCTAGTGTAGATTTCACATATTCCAACTTATTAGTTAACTGGAGATGCTGGTTTTTCTCTTGAAGTAAACCCAAAACTTCTATGCACAATAATGAAAGAAGAGTCCGTTGACTATCCGTAAGCTTGTTTGGGCGTCTAGCCATAACGCTTAAAAAACCAACTATTTTTCCGTCGTGATTGATGAGTGGTGCCTCATAATAATACAGTATGCTAAAATTTTGGAAAATAACTGAATTGCGCTGCGACTGAGGCTCAATGCTAACGTCTGGAATTTCTAGCGTGCCATTGGTATCAAACACATAGTCCAAAAATATTTTATCGACACTTATATTGCCATCAACATCATGAAAATAAGTCTGCACAAAATTTTGACTGTTGTCAAATAAAGTCAACACTGCGATTTCCGTATTACATATCAATTTAGCTTTAAGGAGCACTCCAAAAAGATCTTTCTTAATCATATCAGCGATCAGCTTATAATTATTATCCATGATAAGAGGATGGCTGTTATCGTTTTTGGGGTATCTTTGATTGTGCATAAAGTTGTAATATGCTATGGAAATTTAGTTTATAACAAAACAACAATTTTATTTGGATAGTTTTTTAATAAAAAAAGAATTAATTCAAATTAAAATATGTTAGATAAATAACCTTGAGGCGAGAACTCAAGGTTGTTACAACCTGTTATTAACCTTATTTATGAAAAGTATCCTAATAACAATGGACGGTTCTATTTCTTTTGATTCTTATACAAAAGATGTTTATTCATTCTTTTGTTCGTTGATCAGGCGAAATGTCAAGTTGATCCTTGCGCTCATCTTTTGCGTAGATTTTGCGATTCGATGTTCCCATATCTCCTGCAGATTGCCTTTCATCAAGAGTAGTGAACCATTGTTCAGCAGCAATGAATACTTTTTAGTATGATCGTCCACTTTCCTGAAATCAAAATAGCGTACTTGTCCCAGACTCACCGACCCGATCACGGGTCTATTGCCCAATTCGCTCTCGCGATCGCGGTGCCAGGCGACTGAATCGTTGTTGTCGCGATATAGATTGAGCAATACGGAATTGAATGTACAATGAAACCGCTGTTCAATCCGCTCCTTCAACGCCTTTAATGGCATAAGCCATTCGTTCACAGCGATCGTTTTTCCGGCCATTTGATAAGTCGCATTTTCGTCGCCATACCAGGCTGTCAAGCGAGGAGTCAATATCGTTCGGTCGTACATTTTTTTGGATGTCTGCTGCCAGGGTACTTCCTTGAGCAGGAAATCAAACAACTGATCAGCTTCTTCCTCCGTAAGAAAGTCTGGTTCAAAGTCCAGGAGATCTTCCGGGAAAATATATCCTTCATGTTGAAATAAGCGAAGTTGATCCATGGAGCAATGAGTTAAAATTTATACGATGTAACGACCGCATCAAAAGCCTATGCTTGCAAAGAAAGAACAATCCTCGCTGCAGAGCGTTTGTCATTTTTTAAGGAAAAGTCTTGCTAATTACTTCTTGTTATTGCTATTAGAATTGTCCTATATAAGTTTTGTAACCAATTGCGGATTTTGGAGGCATGAGATCAAAAATTGGTAGTAGTAGTAGTAGTAGGGCTTATTCTTCTTTCATAATCTCACTGCCATTACCTCATAAGGACGATAACAAGCAGGACAGAAAAATCAATAACAAAAACAGCAAGTAATGAAATAAATAGGCTGGATCCAATCGATAAATACGCGATGCCAAGATGGATATTGACACGACCGATAACTTTTGTGACTTCAGCGGCGAAAAACGTATGCGTTTTAAAAAAATTAAAAGGAGTGTTCTTTATTTTTCAAGCTCTTTAATTACCACCTTGGCCATTTCCTTCGAACTGAATGGATTTTGACCTGTAATCAGATTACCATCCACAACAACATGAGATGTCATTGGAATAAAAGCTTTTTTGAGAGCTGCATCCCGCTCTTTGATGGCAGCTTCAAGATTGAAGGGTACCTCCCGTTTTCGTCTCGCAATAGTTTCCTCAAACCAGTCAAATCCTGTCATTGATTTTCCTTTAATCAGGTATTCACCGTTGCTAAGCTTAACATTTAATAATCCCCCCACTCCATGACAGATCGCCGCGACTTTCTTTCCTTTTTCATACTGATTCCTAACCATTGATTGTATCGTAGCGTCATCTGGAAAATCGTACATTGTGCCATGTCCCCCAGCTAAATAGATCAGATCATATTCTTGTTGTGCCAGCTCCGCTAGCTTTACGCTATTTGCAAGCAATAAACGAAAATCATCTTCATTCCAATACTGTTCAGAAATTTTATCCAGTGTAAAGTGTTTTTAGACTTTCGGGATCTACCGGAACTTTACCACCTTGAGGACTTGCAATGGTAATATCATAACCCTTCTCTTTAGCCGTATGATAGATGTGCGTAAGTTCACTAAGCCATAAACCGGTTTTCAGATGACCATTTGCATACATACCGATATTGGTTACTATAATTAAGATTTTCATCATGCCAATTTTTTTTTTAATTTAAGGATGATCTGAATTCCAATGGAGAAAAAGACGTTCGGCTTTTAAAAAGGCGGTGAAAGGATTGCGGATGTTCAAATCCAAGCTGATATGCAATTTCAGAGACCGACATTGAGGTCGTAGAAAGCAATTCTTTTGCTTTTTCAATTAATCGGTTCTGGATATGCTGCTGTGTAGTCTGCCCTGTCTGCACTCTTAACATATCACTTAGATAATTCGCGCTCAGGTGCAGTTGATCGGCAAAGAAATGAACCGAAGGTATACCATTAAGGGTTAATTTATCATTTTTGAAATAATCATCCAATAATAGCTCCAGCTTTGAAAGAAGATCACTATTCACTTTCTTTCTGGTCAAAAACTGTCGGTTATAATACCGGTCACAATATTTTAAAAGCAAATCGAGATTGGAAACCAGCAGGTCTTGTGAGAATGTATCCATATTTCCTTCAATTTCACGCCCTATGTTATCTATTATATCAAAAATTGTTTTCTCTTCCTTTTCAGAAAGATGCAATGCTTCGTTCGCCGTATAGGAAAAATAACCATATTCTTTAATTCCGGATGCCAATCCATATCCATGTAGGAAATCCGGATGTACTACCAAAACAAAGCCCCTCACTCCATTAAGGAGTATATCATCAAACTGAAGAACCTGATGTGGGGCAATAAAATACATAACACCCTCATTAAAATCATAATATTGCTGGCCATACCTGCATTTTCCACCAGCACAGTCTTTTTTTAAAGCAATCACATAAAAATCAGTGGTAATGGCACCAAGAATAGTTTCCGACTCCAGTTTAACATCATCAAAATTAAATACACTGATCAATGGGTTCGTAGGTCTTTTTAGCCCCAAAAATTGGTGAAGCGTGCTTATTGATGATACTTTCTCCGGAGTTTTCATTTGCTTATTTTCAGATTTGTACATGACTAATTTACTTATTTATTTTGTCCGCTGAAAGCTGTTCATCTTTGATGATACTGATTCCCTGCGTATATGAGGTGACCTGAAAATCCGGAAATCTCTTTCTGAATTTTGAGTCATCAAATATATTGTCGTACTCATATCTGGGAAGAAGCTCCAGTAACTCCTTTACACTTTTGTTGAAAAATGAACCAATTTTAAACATCAATTTCGGAATGACAGTATAGCTGAGGTCTCTGCTATAAATCTCTGAGGCCATTCGGATAAACTCTTTGTAGGTGGGATGGCTTCCAGCCACTGGAAGATGCCATTTCTGACCGAATGCGTCCGGAGTATTCCCAATCAAAGCAGTGGCTCGGCTCGCATCGGGAGTCCAGATCAGGCTTCTTTTCTTATTTACGCTCAAAGGTACTTTCAACTTTTTATGTTCCTTGATATTGTTAAAAATCAAGGTATTGGTAATACTCTGTGTTTTGCCAGGGCCGTAAAATTCAGGTGCACGACAGATCACGGCCTCAAGTTCCCCTGACTCCATTTCCTTCAACAGCATTTCGGCCATTTTTCTTCGGACTCTTCCTTTTCTTCCCACAGGTCCAAAAACGGTTTCTTCTGTCAATACCCGATCATTCTGAGGATACATATACGTATTGTCAAAGAATACCAGTTTTGTATGGTTAATCTTACAGGCATCAATCACATTACGAAGGATAAGCGGGAACTGTTTTTCCCAAAGATCTGAACTGATCGGAAGGCCTAATGTAAAATAAGCAATTTCACTTCCTTTTACCGCTTCGATTGCTTTTTCACGGATCGACAGATCCGCAGAAAAAACCTCGTCCGTCTCATTTACTTTTTTCGCATTCCTGCTGACAATCCGTATAGATGAAGTAAAATTTCTATTGAGTTCTCTTGCGAGCTCTTCGCCAATCTGACCATTAGCCCCTAATATCGCTTGCATATCTTTTGCTGTTTTAAATTATTAAACAAATTTCAGAAGATCTATAAAGATCTGAGTAGCTCAATTCAGGTAAGTTGTAACATAATCTCTGTTAAATCATCTCTGTTACATCGCCTTTCCCCCTACATCACAGGATCTTGCCAGCCTACGTTATCTATAATGGTCAGTTCAATGTAAAGGGATTCTTCAACAATAAAAAAATGGCAAATAGCGAGCTATCGCCATTTTTTTAATCCTGACGTTATTTAACCAGTGTTGCTTCCAGTTCTACCTTCAAAGTTTCAAACAATGTCTTGACTTCTAAAACTGTACTTGTTTGTGTTACTTTATTTTTAGTAATCCAATCCTGAATTACATCAAAGTTTTCAAACAGCGCTGTGGAATCGGTCGTGTAGATATTGAGGCGAACGAGATGTCGTGCTTCATATCCACTTGATTGAATAACTTTTTCAAGATTTTCAATAGTATGAAAAATCTGCGTTCTCATATCAGCAGTGCTCGATACGCCGTCATCACTAATAGCACATTGTCCCGATACATATAAGGTTGAATTGGCATGTCTAACTTCAACTGCCTGCACATAACTTCTGGCTTCTTGCCAGTTCCAAGGATTGATTATTTTCTTTTCCATTTTTTGTAAAATTATTATGGAGCAAAGCTCAAAATATTTTTACATTCACCTGTGTGACAAACCTCACAATTAAATAAAATCAAGAAAACAGACGGCTTAATGTCTCCCTGGATACGCCTAGGTAAGAAGCAAGCAACAATTTTGGAATCCGTTGCAGCAAAGCTGGATTTCTTTTGATCAGCTGCTCATATCTTTCCTTTGCTCCCGAGGTTAAAAATGATAAGATCCGTTGCTGTGAACCGATATGGCCGGCAATTGATTTACGAAGGAAAAAGCGTTCCATCTTTTGCAGATTATTGCACAACCTTTCAAAATTTTCCAGCGATAGACAAAGTAATTCTGTGTTTTCAAGACATTCCAAAGCAAATGAAGCATTTCCGCCTGTATAAAAGGCCGAAACATCGGTTTCCCACCAGTCTTCCATTGCAAACGAAACAATATGTTGCTTAGCGTTATCGTCTGTATAATAAAACTTGAGAAGACCAGACAATACAAAGTAGATATAGTTTACGGTATCGCCCTCTCTAAAAATACATTCCGACTTTCTGTACTGCCTGTGAATAAAACATGCTTTTACCAATGAAAATTCATCTTCAGTAAGTACAACGACTTTCTCTATATGTTCTTTTAACAGATTATATTTATCTTCCATTAGATTGTAAGTACCATTTACTGCTGACTACAAGTGTTAAAGCTTCTGTTGTAAAATTGACTAAATGAAGTGTTTTCTCAAAAACGCTGATACAAGTCCGCAGCGGAAAAAATAATGCGGAGAGTTTAAGTATTCGTAAAAATTAATTGAATTGAGCTCTATATTGTTGTGGACTTTGTTTGGTTTTTAATTTAAACAATCTGCTAAAGGATTGCGGCTGTTCAAAACCTAATTCAAATGCAATTTCAGAAACACGGAGAGCTGTTGTAGATAACTTATTCTTTGCCCGATAAATCATTTTATCATGAATGATTTGCTGGGTGTTTTGACCGGTAAGGTTTCGCAACAGATCGCTTAAATAACTCGCTGACATATGCAGCTGATCAGCTAGGTAATTTACGGTGGGAACTCCCCCACTCAGAACCTTATCGCTATTGAAATAATCCTCCAACAATTGATCGATACGCTCGGCAATACTCGGATAGTTTTGTTTTCGGGTCAGAAACTGCCTGTTATAAAATCGTTGGGCATAATTTAGCAACAGTTCAATCTGGGCGATGATCACATTGTGGCTCATCTCGTCTATACGGTTCTCAAGTTCTTCTTCTATATTTCTGAAAAGTGACAGAATGGTTTCTTTTTCTTTGTTCGAAAGGTGCAACGCTTCATTGGTAGCGTAGGAGAAAAAGTGATACTGATGGATCTTTTGGGCTAACGGATAGTGCAATAAAAAATCAGGATCTATGAGCAGCGTGATCTGCGGGCGAAGTATTTTTTGTTCTCCAGTTTCCTTTTGCTTGTCCGCTTCTATAGCGGAGAGAATCTGCTGGGGAGCCACAAAAAACAAACCGCCCTCTTTAAAATCAAATTTGGTATGGCCATAGATTAATTCTCCTCCAGCATCTGGTTTAAAAGCTATTTTATAATAGTTCAACACATGTGATTTAGGAGGAGCATGACCTTCAAGGGGCTTGTCTACCCCATTCAACAAAACAATTAAGGGATGCTGCGGCGGTGGAAAACCTGATGCCTGCATGACATCGGCCAGCGTATTAAATCTCTTTACAGAATGATTCGATTTTTTGGAAACCATATTATAAAAATTCTAGGTTACAAGTTAAACAATATTCGCTTTTCCTCACAAAAAAGAAAAGCGAATAGATCGGAGGATTGTTAACGACGACATAGATCACTAGCCTTGGGCTGCTTGAGAAATCGGTTTCCAGGTTTCCCATTCGTGGAGACGTTCTGAATAAATTTGACGGATATATGGCAGATCATTTTTACCCAAAAGGAATCGCAACGGTGGGTTTTCAGCATCTACAACAGCAAATAGCGCATCGGGAGTGGCACTAGGATTTCCCCGTTCCATCGTTTGTAAATTTTTCATCACCTGGCTTTTCATATCGTCATAATCCGGCAGCTTTTTGCTGGCGATTTTCAGTGATTCGGTACTGCCAAATTCGGTATTGTAAGCCCCCGGTTCGATCAGCGTTACTTTGATGCCAAATCCTGCAACTTCTTTAGACAAACTATCGTAAATAGCTTCAAACGCAAATTTCGAAGAACAATAATACCCGATTAGGGGATTACTATAAATGCCGACAGCGCTGGATGTACCCAAAATATGGCCATGACCTTGGGCTCGTAGTATGGGCAATGCTGCCTGAATCACATGAATAGATCCTATAATATTTGTTTCATACATGGCTTTTACCTCATCAGTGCTACTCTCTTCGATGGTTCCCACCAGAGAATATCCTGCATTATTGAGCACAATATCTAATCTGCCAAAATACTGCTTGGCTTGGTGGATCGCATTTTGCACTTGGGAGCCATTGGTTACATCCACTTCAAGAACCAAAACCTGATCGCCATACGTTTCTTTTAAGGCGGCAATACTATTTATATTACGCGCTGTAGCAGCCACCTTGTCTCCACGTTTCAACGCAGCTTCTGTCCATATTTTTCCAAATCCTCTTGAAGATCCTGTAATGAACCAAACTTTTTCCTTTTGTCTATTTTCCATTTTAACTAATATTAATATGAATGCAAAGTTGCTTCCAAATGGATATACTTACGTTGCCATAATGAGGATTATCCTAACCAAAATAAAGAAAAACGGGCTACTGGAATTTAGTATCATGGTGTTAGAAAATTTCTCAACATGTTTTCAAGACTGTGAAACAGCATTGGGTTCTTCTAAAAAAAACATTAGTCGTACTGCAGGATGAAGTAGCTAAAGTCAATATTTGCAAAAGGCAACCCGACATATACAATAAATATCCTAGGTTCAAGATTTTCTACCATATACTAAAAAAGGCCGGAATAGTCCGGCCTTGATATATAGTTATGATCCCAATAATGGGATAGTCGGTTTCAAAAAAATGCTGGCTTGACAAAGTGTAAATCAAGCCAGCAAAAGCAATCGTCTCATTTTTCGTATTAGGAACAACCGAGATGCAGTATTCGTTTGATCTTTTATAAAAAAGCCGAGCACCTGACTTAAGCCTCTCTCCTGTTATCCACGAGCGCACTGGTACGAAATCCTTTTAAACTCATACCCTTATGTCTTTTGAAGAACTTATTGATATGGCTTTCGTCTGTAAATCCAAATTCATAAGCCAGCTCGTGAACCCTTTTATCGCTGAACCGTAACCTATGCTCTATGAGGCGAATTCGATAAGACGATATATAGTGTTGGATAGTCTCGTTGCACTGCTTTCGGAAATAACTGCCGAGGTAGGTGGGCGACAGACCAAACTGATTTGCGATGGCTGAAATCTGAAGTAAATCCGGCCGTCGGATGTTTTCCTGTATATAGTCCAGTATCTGCAATATTCTCCCATCCGACCTAGAAGATATGCCATGGGGTTTCACTCCTGCAATGTTCCTTCCTGCGATGACAATGACAGCATTGACCAAATGACGGATAAGGTCTTCATTGTAAATAGATGGATATGCTATCGCTTGGCGTAAATTCTGCATCAGTAAGGCAACCATCTGTTTATCTGCGGCATGGATAATGACGGAGCCCGATAAATGCGATGCATAATATAAAATACATGCGATGTGGTCTATACTTTTCCAATTGTATTCTTTGATATAGTTCTCCCCAAAACGCACGACCATAAACTCACAGGTGCCTTTCAAATCAAACTCGTGACGGTCATTTGGTGTAATCAGAAACATATCCCCTTGATGGTAGGCAAACCTGTTTCCATTGACAACGTGGCTGCCAGTTCCCGAAATGACATAGACGAGTTCAAAAAAATTAAATTCTCTTTCACGCAATGGACATTGGTCAACTTTTTCATAGAAGTCCTCTAGTGATTGGTAAATATTTTCCTTCGCCATGAGGTAAAGATACCCAAAAACACTTTAAATGTACCTGTTTTAGTACCTCTTATCGGTATATCTTTGCTCAATAAATAGAATTGAAATGAAAGCAATCGTATTGGAAAAATTTGGAGACACGGATAGCCTAGTCTACAAAACTATTCAAAGACCTGATGTAAAACCAGATGAAGTACTGATAAAGGTAAAAGCCATCAGTGTAAATCCTGTAGATGCTAAAGTCCGTAGCAGACAGGCGCCATTGGCGGAAGACTTAGCTCATCATCAACCCTTAATTTTGGGATGGGATATTTCCGGTGAAGTGACCGCAATCGGACATGGAGTTAACCAATTCAACATTGGTGACGAAGTTTTTGGCATGGTCAACTTTGTCGGTCATGGTAAAGCGTATGCTGAATATGTCGCTGCTCCAGCAGAACATCTTGCTTTGAAACCCAATAATATCAGCCACATCGAAGCTGCTGCCAGCACCTTATCGGCGTTAACGGCTTGGCAGGCATTTGATAGTTACGGAAAATTGAGACCTACTGATAAGGTTCTCATCCACGGTGCTTCGGGAGGCGTAGGACATTTTGCAGTCCAGATTGCAAAACATATCGGAGCCTTTGTTATTGCTACATCATCCATTTCCAATAGGGATTTCATCCTCGGCATGGGCGCAGATGAACATATCGATTACCAAAAGACACATTTCGAAGATGTACTTTATGACATTGATTTTGTGCTGGAAGCCATTGGAGGCGTTAATTTTCAGAAGTCCATACAGGTATTAAAACCATTTGGAACCATAGTTACCTTACCTTCTGGTCATACGAAAGCGGATGAGCTTCAGGCTCAAAAAAAACAGTTACATGCCTGTTATTTCATGTCGGTTTTTTCAAGTGGTCGCGATATGCAGAAAATAGCATCCTTATTGGAAAATGGTATTTTAAAACCACACATTTCGCATGTATTCGGTTTCGACGAGATGGCAAAAGCTCATCTACAAATCGAAACCGGCCGTACCGTCGGAAAGATAGTAGTTACCTTATAAAACGGTCAGCGATGCAAAAAATGTATCGAGATCACCATATACTATAATCCTTTCTGATCTTTTAACTGGTGGCTAATACTAAGACTCGTCTTTGGTATTTTTCACCAGACCGATACCGGCAAAAAAGAAAATCAAAGCCAATACGCCCACTACCCCTAAGGTGGTGTATGCGGTGCTTTTATTGATGAGTTCATAGCCTGTATAAATTAAACCGACAATACCAAGAATAGTCAGTATTGTTCCGAAAAAGCGTTTTACGTTCATAAATACTCGTTTAAAGTTATTGATTTTAAAAATGAAATTATTTATAATATTTATCCACTATACTTTTTAGGTCAATCCCTTTTCCCAATACAGGTTTAAAAATATCCCCTTCACTCTGCATTCTTTCAATCGCGTTTAAAATATGAAAATCGCGTATTTTTACCCCTTTTTTCACTTCATCCCAATGAAGTGGCATAGACACCGTCGCTCCTGGCTTGGGGCGGACAGAATATGCGGCTGCAATGGTCGCATGTGGCCTGTTCTGCAAAAAATCAAGATACATTTTCCCCTTGCGGTCTTTTATGGACCGCTCTAGACTGGTGAATTTAGGAAGCTCATTATGGACTAGCGTGACAATTACCCGGGCAAACTCTTTAGACTGTTCGTAGGTATATTTGCCACCAAGCGGTATATAGATATGAAGCCCTGTAGAGCCACTGGTTTTGCAATAGCTAGGCGCCCCCATATCATCCAATATGCTCTTTGTCACCTGAGCAGCTTCAACAACCTGATCAAACGAATTTTTGTCCGGATCAAGGTCAATTATACAAAACGATGGATTTTCAGGCTTTTTAACCGTACTGCTCCAGGGGTTCATTTCAATGCAGCCGAGATTCGCCATATAGAGCAATGTGGCTTCGTCCTTGCCAACAAGATAATGACGGTCCTTTTCATCCGTTTCACTGTGGTAAAGATAGGTCTCTGCCCATTCCGGCGCCGTATCAGTCACGTTCTTAAAATAAAAACCTTCACCTTCAATGCCGTTCGGAAAACGGTTCATACTCTGTGGCCTATCCTTAAGATAGGGCAATATAAATGGAGCAGCCTGATAGTAATAATTGATGAGGTCTCTTTTGGTTATTCCCTCTTTCGGCCAAAAAACTTTATCTAAATTGGTAAACTTTAGTTCATGTCCATTTATCTTTTTGACCTGGGTTTTATCTGTCGGATTTAATAGCTTTTTCCGCGGCCCTTTTACTCTTGGTGTAACAATTTTATCTTCCATATCGTCTACCATTTTTTCTGTAGGAGTTTCTTCCTCAAGAATTACTTTCTTGGCACTTTTATCTTCCCGCATTCCATCAAACGAAGGATGCCGCATAATACCGTCGCTGGTTAATTCCGCAAAGCTCACCTCACAGACAAGTTCCGGTTTAAGCCATGTCACGGTGGCATGTGGCGGATTTGGCCTGAAACGCGAGGGCTTATTGACGTCGGGCACTTCAGAAAAAGGTGCTTTGTTAATAACAAGCGGTTTAAATAGCTTCATCATTTCTTTTTGAAGCTTAACATTAAAGCCAGTACCGACTTTTCCGGTGTAGATCAATTTTTTTCCTTCGTAGACGCCTACAAGAAGGCTACTAAACTGCTTACTTGAATCATCATTCAGTGTATACCCGCCTATGACGACTTCCTGTTTTTTGTTTGCTTTAATTTTAAGCCAGTCCTTTGAACGATTATGGATATGATAGGTGCTATCTTTACGCTTCGCCATAATCCCTTCCAAGCCAAGCTTTTTAGCCTCCTCCAGAAAATGTATTCCAGAAGTTTCAAAATGTTCACTGACCAGGATGCTGTTGCCTTTGGGAATGATTTCTTTTAAAATTGCCTTACGGTCGAGCAATGTCAGGTCTTTCAGGTCCTGTCCCTGATACCAAAGGATATCGAAAACGTAATAAACCAGATCGCCATCGGCTTCACTCCGCCAATTTTGGAGCGAGCCAAAATTGGCCGTGCCGTTTCCACCTAAAACGACAACTTCCCCATCCAAGATGGCATCTAATTTCAGCTCCTTCAATTGATCATAGATGGGATAGAATTTTTCATTGAAGCTCTTGTCATTACGGGATTTTAGTTCCACCTCACCTTTATTCATAAAAGCTACTGCGCGGTACCCATCCCACTTGACTTCATAGATCCAGCCCTCATCATCAAAGGGTTTATCGACCAAGGTAGCGAGCATAGGCTCGATATGGGAATAGAATCTTTGTTTTGGCGCATTTTTTAAAAGTGCCTGAATATTCGTTTTCTTTTTGGAAGTCGCTGCAGGAACAGCTTCAAGCTGATCATTGATTAGCTCAGATGCTTTGTTTTTTGTTGAACGCTTATCTTTTACCGTACTGTCTTTTTTGATGATATGTTCACCATAAACCTGATCGGGTGATTTTTCCATCTGCGGAATCGTCTTGCCTGAGATCACTGATTTATCTTTTGTTGTAATATCTTTCTCACTGGCATATTTATCGTCCAGTTTCATGAGCAGCCATCCGTTATCTCCACGTCCGTGGGCTTTAACAAGAGCGAACTCTCCTTTTAGCTTTTGACCATTGAGCTTAAATTTAAGCTTGCCGGAATAGAGCTGATGCAACAGGTCTTTTTCTTGTTTAGCTACTTCCTTAATGCCACTTTCAGCTGGCTCATACGTCCCTTCATCCCAGACGATCACTGTACCGCCACCGTATTGACCTTTTGGGATCACCCCTTCAAAGTCTCGGTAATCATAGGGATGATCTTCTACCATCATAGCGAGGCGCTTAATACTAGGATCCATAGAAGGCCCTTTTGGCACGGCCCAACTTTTCAGAACACCATCCATTTCAAGACGAAAGTCGTAATGTAAATGAGAGGCATCATGTTTCTGCACAACAAAGCGTAGTTCAGTCCCACTTGGCTGTCCCCCAAACGGTTCCGGGGTTTTCTCTTCAGAACGCTTTTCACGATATTTCGATAGTCCCATAGCTATTTATTTACTTTACCCCCATTTTCTCTATAACACAATAGTAGCATGAAAAAGGTTTAAAATATTTAGGAAAAAGCTGAGCGAAAAAGAACAAAATAATTTTTGGATTTGACTGCCCGGGACCTTTTCAAAGGGATTGTACAGCATCGGTTAATATAGCGTTTACTGTCAAATTCTGTAAACAATGAAGCTAATCTTCATGAATTGAATTAACTTT
This sequence comes from Sphingobacterium sp., assembly GCA_050281725.1. Lineage (GTDB taxonomy): Bacteria > Bacteroidota > Bacteroidia > Sphingobacteriales > Sphingobacteriaceae > Sphingobacterium. The sequence goes on from JBMAAL010000026.1 coordinate 33,612, forward strand.
ACAAACGACAGCAATTTATCCATCATGAAGTTAGAACTATACCAAATAGATTCCTTTACAGAAGAAATTTTCCGGGGAAACCCAGCCTGCGTGGTGCCGTTAAAAGAGTGGTTACCCGATGAGACATTGTTTAAAATTACACGTGAAAATGCCGTGGCCGAAACGGCCTTTTTCATAGACAACGGTGATACAATCCACTTAAGATGGTTTACACCTGAAATTGAAATGGACTTATGTGGCCATGCAACCTTAGCGACCGTCCATTGCCTGGTTAAGCACCTAGACTATCAAAAAAGCAAAATTGTTTTTGAAACGCAAGTAGGTGAATTAACTGTTGATATAAAAGACGAAGTTTATTATATGGATTTTCCATCCAGAATGCCACAGCCTTCCACACTGCCCGACGTTATTAAAAATTCCCTTAACATACAACCCAAAGAGATTTATAAATCAAGAGATTATGTTTTACTGTACGAATCTGAGGAAGAGATCAGAAACATCCGCATTGACAGATCCATTTTTGATCTGATTAATCTTGATCCCGGAGGTGTGGTCGTTACGACAACAGGAAACGACAGTGATTTTGTATCCAGGTACTTTACACCGCAATCAACGATCCTCGAAGATCCCGTTACTGGTTCTGCCTATTGTTCCCTTATTCCGTTTTGGGCATCAAGATTGGGAAAGGATACTCTTTTTTCCCGTCAGCTGTCTGAAAGAGAGGGTCAACTTTATTGCGAAAACAAAGACGATAGAGTGATCGTGGCCGGTAAGGCCCGTACCTATTCTCAGGGTTTCATCTGGATCGAATAACGATCATTGTTTTAGCACAACAGGTTTAAAATACTGTAACAAGAATAAAAAAAGTGCAACTTTAATCCAAACAGGAAAAAGCGAAGTGATCATAGCTTGTTAACCGCTTACATCATTTTAATTCACTAAATTTATAATATGGACAATAAGGTTATAGATAAGGTCGCATTGATCAGCATTTCGGATAAAAAAGTGTTGACGGCACTCTCCAAATCAAAGTCAAAGCTCTATTTGCCAGGAGGCAAAAGAGAACCTAACGAATCTGACATAGAATGTCTGAAGCGAGAAATTAAGGAAGAACTCAACGTTGAGGTCCAAGAAGATTCGATCCGTTATTTTGAGACCTTCCAAGCTCCGGCCGATGGCAAAGACGCCAATGTAATCGTGAAGATGACCTGCTATTTTGCGGATTATTCGGGCACACTACAGGCAGCAAGTGAAATCGATTCATTTGAATGGATAACCCTCAGTGATGTTGGCAGAACCTCTGCCGTCGTCCGACTTATATTGGGTAAACTGAAAGAACTAGACCTGATTAACTAGTGCCAACCAGAGCGGCTGCGACTTTAATGGCCTTAGGATAAATACCAAGTTGTTTTGAAAGTTTTCGCACGGTTCAGTAAAACATTGAGATAAAAACAAAAAACCTTGAGGGGGGATCTCAAGGTTTTTACTACCTGTTATTAACCTAATTTATGAAAAGTATTCTTATAACAACGGTTGATTTGCTTTCGTTTTATTTTTTGTAAAAAAGGCGTAGTTAGCTTCTCGAACATGGTTTTACCTTCAACCCCCATGTCCATTTAACAACGAAAAGTAACATAAGCGAAAATTATGTCCTGCGCGATGTTTTAATCATTCTACCACAATAGTTTCTTGATGAATTATAGTCCCATAATGATCTCGCTTGACATATTTATATACTCCTTTTGGAAGGTCTACCTGTAGCGAATCCTTTTTAGAAAGTGACAAGTAAACTGGAATAGCTGTTTTATCCAATTGATATTCCTTTTCATGATAAATGTAAATGATCGATGAGCCTGATTTGGTCGAATCAGTATTTGGTATACTATAGCTGCGGTTTAAATCTTTTGCTCCAATCACTATTTTATCGCTATTCAGATTATTTGATAAATACAAGTCATAACCATTCAATATCTTGCTCTCGATAACATATACCGAATCATTAACATCGTTAGTAGATAAAAACTTAACTTGATTAATTGTATAGGGATCAATTTTGCTTAGTTTCTTAAAATATTGAGCCATACTTTTGATTTCTCCGATATCTCCTTCTTCAATATGTCCTCCGCCAGCTAATACGATAAGCTTAACTTGATTTTTTGTAACGATTTCACTGTTTCGAATCAGATTTTCAGCTTGCTGTAGATCTCTATTGCCTGTGTTTTCAAAATCTTCATAGCCTATTACTTTTAAGCCGTAAATTCTTGCTGTTCTGATGAGATTCGACATATTAGGATCCCTGGTGTAAAATCCGCTCTCAACATTTGGAAATCCCAACTCATTAATCCGATCATCATCTTCGGATAGACCTTCTAAAGCAAGGACATTAAAGCCTTCTTTATAAAGTTTTGGCAGTAAAAGATTGATTAACAAACGACAACGTGGTTGTAAATGATTCTCATTAAACATAACCACTCGATGTTCCTTAATTTTCTCTACCATTTGGTCGATAGTAATAGCCGTTTTTTCGATTGACTGTTGTTCTTGTTTAGTTTCGTTGTCATATTGAACACTTTCACCAAGAAATGAACGATATGATTTTAATAGCTCGTTGGCAAATTGGCGATCTTCATTTTGCAGAACAAGTTTTTCCAGCGTATCTCTTGTAGACAAATAATTCGCATATCCCTTATCTTTAAAAGTTGATTCAGCTATATTATAATAATCTGTTTCTTGAACGGGCTTCTGCTCGACAAATTTCTCTCCGTAAGCCAAAGAACTGTAGGACGTTTTTATGCTATTTAAAACATCTTGAACACTTTCTTGCATATCGGTGATTTCCGTCCTAACTTCACTGATCAAAAGAAATGAATCTCTGTGGTATGGGATCGCTACACGACTTATTATATTATCTCTATTTTTCTGGATACTACGATAATAAACACATTTATACATAGACGTATCTGCAGTGAACTTTGAGACATCTAAAGAAGTTTCCAAACTGCCGACAAAATACATTGGATTTCTTGTCACATCATATGTACCCCAAAAAACAATATTTTTTGATGGAAATTTTATCTTTCTTTTTCGAAAAACAGACCTGACCTCTTTTAAATCTAGATACTTAGATCCAAAGTTTGCGTTCCCATAGAAGTCAATCTTTAGTGCTAAAGAATCATTTGTCAATTGGTTCATTGACCCTGGGGAAACCTTATTTAAGTTAGCTATTGGTCTATTAACTGTTGTGCAGCTCGAAAGAAAAAAAAACAATACCAAAATCCTACAGTGTATACTAAGCTTGGTATGGATCATAATGATAAATTTTGGTTTAAATATCTATTAGCTATGTTTTGAATGAAGCATTACCTCCCTCTTAATGTTTTAAAGCGTTGCACTCTAATATAACAAAACACACTAATAAAGAAAGTATTTTTTTAAAAAGAATAAAAAGACAACGTATTGCTATTATAATAAATTGCATTAAAAAAATCTATAAAAATCTGGACGATCGTTTAACCTCTATTTTGTTAAGCTATCGCCATACCATACTTTTTTGGAAAGCTATCGAACGATTGAAATTAAATTTTAAGCATGTATTTCAAGATTTAAATTAAATACTTCCCTTTGTTTTTACACAATAAATATTGATCTTAATCATAATATTTTTACAAAAAAAAATAATATGGACTGGATTACACGCGAAAGACCAAAGATCGATAGGATTGCTTGTCCATGGCTGATAAAGCGTTTTATAAATCCAGACGCAAAAATAATATATGCCCCCCCAGACATGGTCGTTGAAATTGCTAAACGAACGAACGCCATTCCGTTTGATATTCCTGGTGTAGAATACAGTCATTATGCAGACGAGTGTACATTTGACTATTTCCTTAAAAAACATGAATTGAACGATCCGGCATTAAAACGAATTGCTGCAATTGTCCGTGGTGCGGACACGGATAGACATAATTTAATGCCACAATCTGCAGGTCTCGAGGCGATTTTTTCAGGTCTAGCTTACAATATCAAGGACGACAATCAGCTTTTGGAGATCGGAATGGTCATTTATGATGGCCTTTATAACTGGGCTCAACACCTCTACCGACTGAAACATAGCAATGAAGGGCCAACTGAGGTTTTACTCCTTAAAATCTATCATGAACATTTAAATGATAAACAAAAAGAAAAATCTCCGGAATGGACCGCATTATTGCGGGAAATGATACAGGATCAAATCGATACAAATACAACATTAAGCTTAAATCAACTTTCCGAAGAACTGGATATTAGTTCAAGCTATTTATCACGCGAATTCTCAAAATATTTTGAAAACTTAAATTATGGTGAGTACATCCGTAAAAAAAGAATAGAAAAAGCCATTGAACTTATGTCTGACCGCTCAATTTCCCTTACTGAAATTGCCTATCTGACAGGTTTTTCTGATCAAAGTCATTTCACACGCATTTTTAAAAAATTTACAGGAAGTAATCCTTCAGAATATAGGAGGAAATCTTTTAAAAAGTAAGGAATATACAAAATAGTAAAATTTATTCTATTTTGAGATGTTACGTATTGGTTATACTTGCTTTATAAAGCAGATATTATGAAACTAAACCGATACCACTCCTCTTACCATAAGACTTTTTATGCAGCGATCATTATTATACTCTTATCATCATTACATTTAAGAGCCCAACAACCGAGCAAATTGGTTGCCTATGTTGGTATAGTAAACCCCATTGTTTCCCTATCATCTGGTACGATAACGCCAAATTTTAAAGACAGCTATCAGGTAGGTATGCCGACAGGTATCAATATACTTAGAGAAGGACACTTGGGATTTTCACTGGAAATGGTTCCCTACATTAAAATAGCATCCGGGAACAGCAAAATGAGCAATTTCTTGTTCCATCCGGGCGTATTATTTCCCATCGGAAAGGAATTCACATTTATCGCTAGGGTTGCATTTGAAACTTCTGGACGATATGGGCTTACACCAGTATTAAGTAAGGTCATAACACATGGTCAGGCTGGAAAACTTTTTCTAGCCGCCCCCTTCCCCGTCCGATTTGGCAATGAACAGAAAATTTCTATTGCTGCTGCTTTTCAATTCGGATATATATTCTAGATCGAATGGTGATCGATTAAAATTCCCAAATCAACAACAATAACAGTGTTCATTTGTTGCAAGGGATAGTTTACTATTTATACATATCAATATTTTCAAACTATAATAGATCAGGATGAAAAATTTTAGAAACTTAACGTCACGCAGAACGCTATTGAAAATGGGATTGCTCCTAACAGGCAGCGGACTAGTTGGTCTTAAAACAGTTCATGCGTTTTCTACGACCACGTCGAATACGCCTGATCTAACCGAGGCTGAAATCCAGGGAATTGAAAAAGCTTTAGGAAAGAAAGGAAAATATAATGCAAAAGAAGTTACACATAATACCAGTTTTCCCCGTAATGATCTAGCTGTGACCGTCAAAGGTAAGGATGTTCCTATATCTTTTGGCTTTGGAGGATGGGCTGCGATAAAGAGGACCATGGATGGAAAGAGTGCTGTGCTTATGAGTGATTGTGTTCTACTTCAGGAAGAAGTAAATCCCCTTATTACTGCTGCCCTTGAATCAGGTCTGGAAGTTGGGGCAATCCATAACCATTTCTTTTATGAAGAACCCCGAATCTTTTATATGCACATCCACGGTATGGGGGAACCAGTTGAATTGGCTCAGAAATACGCAACAGTTATCTCAAACACTAAAATAGCTGTTGGAAATCAACCAGCACCATCGATTCAAAAACAAGATCGGGGGGATAAGATATTTAATGTTACCGAATTAAATAACATTATCGGTCATGAGGCCGCGATAAACGGCTCAGCAATCAAATATACGGTAGGACGATCCGATTTAAAAATTATGGCAATGGGAGCGGAAATGACATCATCGATCGGTTTAAACAGTTGGGCGTCATTTACCGGAGCCGAAAACGAAGCCTATATTGCGGGTGACATCGCAATGTTAGACCATGAGGTCAATCAAGTTATCAGTACTTTACGAAAGCACAATATCGAAATTGTAGCAATCCACAACCATATGCTTGGAGATGATCCACACATGATCTTTCTTCATTACTTTGGGGTCGGCCCTTCTAGGGAGCTGGCACTAGCTTTCAGAGATGCACTTCTTGTACTCGGCAAAAAATCGCATGGGCATAATCATTAGTCGAATTAATTGATCTATACGCTCCATTGTATTTTTGATAAGACGTGGTGTAATATGCGCTCAATTATATACGGCAACATTAAATTTGACTATGGTATTTTCGTTAATCTATCTTTCTGTAAATAGCGGAAGGTCTATCCATTGCATCGATTGATAGGATCAATTCTTCTGAACTAACGGAATAGATCTCCGGAACGCCATCTTTGACATCATCATATATGATATACGATTCTTCCTTCCCTGTGATTTTACTTAGCTTTCTTTCAATGGAATACAACCCCTTCTTTGTCGTGTTCTTACCCGTCATGAAATAATAATCTTTCACCCCAAATTGTACAATTTTACCATTTCCTTTATCAAAATTTTCCCGCTGCCCGGTAAATCCATTTATGGAAGCTTTTATCTCCCATTTACCAATAATTGATGCCATTGGCAACTTTTCATCTTTACTGCAGGAAAAAATTACTGCAATTCCGACGACCAATAATGTAACTAATGTCGATCTTCTTTTCATCTCTGTGTCAGATTTATTGATTAGGTTATACTTATTCCAAAGAACGTATTTAGATTATATAATGCTACAGTTATTAATTCATTGAAAATATTGGCTATTCTTTCTCTTTCTTCTTTATTGATGGAATTTTAAAAAAAAGGGACGAGTGTTTATGGTATATAGACTTTATATATTACTACTAATTTTATCGTATTTCAAAAAAGCTTCATTATATTAGACTTTATTAAACTGATCTAGAATCTTAACCAATACGATGACAACTGAATTATTTGAATTTGAAATTTTAAAGGCTAGCAGAAACAGGTTATTACAAGTAATGGAAACAGTTGATAATACCATATTACTTAAAATTCCAGAGACCTTTAACAATAATATCGTTTGGCAAATTGGCCACTGTATCACTTCTCAGCAGCGGCATATGTACATGCGTAGTGGACTACCAATGCATATATCGCAGGAATTTATGGAAGCATTCAAAATTGGAACGGCACCACATACGTGGAAAAATACGCCAGACCTTGATGAAATAAAACATCTATTGCTTTATACAGTAAACCAACTTAGTAAAGATTTAGCATCAGGTATATTTGTTGAATACCAATCGTTCAGCTTACCAATTGGCTTCTCCATCAATAATCACATCCAAGCACTTCAAGCCGCTAACTTTCACGAAGCCGAGCACAGCGGAATAATATTAAGTTACTTAAATCTTTTAAGGCAATAAGATATTTCCAGACTTTCTTTGGGACAGTTATGACAGTGGATACAATATCGTGATATGGCTTCAAGACCAATCGATATTGAACCTATGAAGATATCCATTTTCAGGAGTTAATCGCTAGATAATCATCGCAAAAACTGAATTTCAAAAAAGAGTTTTATGCTGTTTATTCATTTGTAATTCCCTATTTGACGAGTCTGTACTGGAAGTTTACGAATTAAACAACGATATACATTTGGCCACAAATTGCTCAAACTTTCGGTCTGTATTTCGCATGACCGGGCCATGACCGAAGCATATTATGGAAGGATCCAATCCTGCTAACTTTTGAAGCGAGCTGATGTTGCGCTGTTGATCTGACGTAAATATTTTTGGAGGGAGCCCTAGGCCAGGCACCGTGGTGAGCAGGTTCATATTCGTAGCAGCATCCCCGATTATCAATATACCATCCCGCTCACGGAATAAAGAAATATGACCGGCTGAATGGCCTGGAGTTTCTATGACCCGAAAGTTTCCAATGCTATCATTTTCAACGAGTGTACCATCGACTTTGTGGCCCTGCCCCGCCCAGTATTTTTGTTGAAGTTTTGCCAACCAATGTTTGGGATTTGGATAGTCATTGGTTACCATACCCGTTTCAGTCCTAAAAACTTCATTTTCATGGCAAAGTAAAGGTATTCCAAATTCATCACATAGCTGATCACTACAGCCCTGATGGTCTGCATGGGCATGCGTAAGCACATGTTGATGGACAGGTATTTTCCGAAGGACTTCCTTCACCGTATTATATGAACTGCGTATCCCACAATCAACCAACACACCCTCTACTATATAGCAGTTGATACTGTTTCGTGGCATCAATGGAACATGGAAAACTTCTTGGGCAATTTGATGTAACATAGCTTTTTTTTGCAAAACTATGTCACGCTATAGAAATAAATAAGGACATTTGTCCTATAATACTTTGGCGCTATGTATTTGCCCCTTCGCTCTTGTAAGAGATCGCTGTGTGATGCCCAGATATGAGGCGAGGTCCTGTGTCGCTATGCGCTGAACGAGCTTTGGTTCATTCGAAAGGACATGGTGATATTTATCGAGCGCTGATTTATTATTGTAATTCAGGAGGTATTGTTCCTTTTGGATATATTCCTGTTCCATCACGGCTTGTATAACCTTGTTCCAAGAAGTCACTTGACCAAGCAGATATCCATAATCAGCATAGCTTATCCGATGGATTATACTATCTTCTACAGCCCTGATACTCCTTCTGGATTTTTCCTGAGCGACAAACTCTGGGAATGAGGTTACAAATTCATTTTCAAATTTGAAACAGGTTATATTTTCTTTTCCCTCCTTGTCGATGGCATATGCTTTTACCGCACCACTGGATATGAATCCAATATGACGACAGAGTTCGTCCGCACGAATAAAAAAATCACCCTTTTTCAAATCGTGTGGTTTGAAGAACTGAACAGAAAAATTCACTTCGTCGGCTGACAGTGTTCTTATCGAGAATAGATATTTTATTAGTGCATCCGTCATATTATCATGTTGTGTCTTCTATTGCTGTTGTTAAAAAAGTTCGGGGTACCATACCAAATCCCGTATACAAAATTAACAATAATTGACTATTGAAAAAAGTTGCTCCCTTTGTTCGGGTTTCTCCGTCTACCTGTGTCATAGCATAAGTATTTAGAATATTTAAACGACCGGATTCCTTTCGCATTCTTGGAAAATCTCGTTTTGATAATTTCTGAAATAACAATATCTTAATAAGGAACATTTCCCTTTCTTAGTCTCAAAACAACATGTTGAATTTGAGGCGAGAGTACTAAAATAAGAATGACGAAAATCACACCTGTTAACATCATATCATAATAATCCCGGATAGCACGAGCCAATATCTGCTGACCTACCATCTGATTCAAGTAGCCTGAGGATACTATTTTGGACGTATATATATCGCTGCCTGCATTTGCGTATTGTGCCTGAATATCCAACAAGGTAACAGGCAATTGAAGGTTCGTCTCCGTGAGTGATTCCCGAACTTTTTCCCGTACGGATGATTTTGCAAATAATTGAAGTTCGTTGTTAAGCGCCAGACTAGCTGTAAATCCTATGAACCTTGAAAATATACCAATCAGAGAGGCATTGATGGCAATTTTGGAAGGTGCTGAAGCGGCGGTAAATGAAACAATCGGAACAAACAACACCCCTGTTGCCGCGCCATACACAAACATAGGCAGAAGGAAGTCGGTTGTTTCGCCCTGTATAGAAACAAATAGTATCATATAGGTATAATATGCCGCCATCAAGCCAAAACCAACAATAATCATCCTGATCAGGTTGTACCCCATCAAGACAAATCGAGAAGTGATAAACATACTCAGTGTAGTTCCGGCAATCACAGCAATCCATACCGGAATGGTACTCAGTGGATGGTTTCCTAAAATTACTTCAAGATAACCATAGGCTAGTCCAGTGCTTCCTTTAAAGATATAAAAGGTAAAAAGAAGCAAAAGTCCAATAACGAAATTCTTTGCCTTAAAAATCTGTAAATTGATTAATGGTCGCTTAAGTTTTAATTCTCTGCTAATAAAAAGAGAAAGAATAATTACATTAACTAAACTAAGGGTAGTGATAAATGAACTATCAAACCATCCCAATTGCCGTCCGTACACAAGGATATATCCAATGATCAAGATAAAAGACACATAAAATAAATAGCCTATCCAGTCCACCTGATACAGTGGTATTTTTCGGGTAAACCGGGCCTTACTGTTCATGGTAAGTAAAACAACACTTGTCAGCATAATGACTACAATAACAAATCCGTAGAATATCCAATTGAAGTCAAAGAAATAAAGGATGACACTGATATAGATGGAGTAAAATGGTACCGCTATTTGTATACTGCCATAAAGGAGACTATAAGCAATCACACGGGCACGTACAGACTGTAACCTTGGAAAAATAAGCTGTAACACAATGCCCGACATTAATGCACAGGTAATGCCCTGCAAAAACTGACAGAAAACAAATAATATCCAATCTCTGAAATAAAAACAGACCACAGCACATAGCACATTTACCCCAAGTGCCAGCAGTAGATATTCCCTTGGCGCGAAATACTTTACGATTCTAAAATCCAGCGCTAGGAAAGCTACGGTTGAACCATAGATAACGACCATACCATATTGTACATCGGTAGCTTGTATTCCGTAAAAGCCCATCGCGGCACCTGGACTTCCGTAAAAGGCAAAACTAAACAGACTCGTCATGAGAATAGCAAATATGACGGACCTTGCCATCCATTCGGATACCCAGGATTTAAAAATTGGTATTTTGTGTACTTGCATCGTTAGTTTTTTAAAACGTAAACATTCGCGTTCATTCCGGCAGATAGCTTAGTTAATTTCTCGGGTATATCGGTCAGTTTAATCCGAACAGGAATACGTTGGATGATTTTAACAAAATTACCGGTAGCATTATCTGGCGGAAGCAAGGAATACCGGGATCCTGTGGTTGGCGAAAGGGACTCGATAGTACCTTTGAATTTTTCATTCGGAAAAGCATCGACTTCAATAGATACCGCTTGACCGATTTTGAATTTCCCAATCTGTGTTTCCTTAAAATTTGCCATTACCCACTTTTCCTCGGCTCTGTTCACCAAGAATGCCAATGTCTGTCCAGGCTGTATCAGTTGTCCCGCCTGAATGGTCTTTTTCCCAATTTGTCCATCAAAAGGTGCTGTGATAACGGCATATCGAATATCCAACTCTTGCCTTTTGAGAAGTGCTTCTTTGATCTTTATTTCTGCCTCTATGGCATTGTGCTGTACCCTGAAATCATTTAATTTGGATTCAGCGACCTGCAAAGAAGCTTTTGTCTGGTCATAATCTGATTGGGTGATGAATAAAGTAGCACTGATGTTGTCGAATTTTTGTTGTGTGGTCGATTCGTCCGCGAGTAGATTTTTATAGCGGTCAAATTCTTTTTGCTGCTGGTTCAATCGTGCTTTAGCACCTTCCAATTGGGCCTTAATGACGGCAATGCTTTTAACCTGCGTTTCCTCGCTTGCCGCCAAGATCGGTAATTTGGCCTGCGCGCTCATGAGTTCTGCTGACGCAGCATCTCTTTTTAACCCGTACTCGTCCTGTTCGATCACTACAAGGGTATCGCCTTTTTTTACCTGCTGATTGTCTTTATAATATATTTTACGGATATAGCCCCCTACTTTTGCGTTTATCGGGGAAAGATAGGCATCAATCTGAGCGTCGTTGGTCTGTTCATAGCGATATCCCTCGAAAAAATAAACTGCTGCCCAAATAATGATTCCTACGAATAATGTGATACCAAACCATTTGGTTAAGCTTACAACAATTTTATCTGTTTTATTTTTGTTCATGATATTTGTATTAAAGAATTCCGATAATTGCCAATAGCCTGATATGCTTAAGTTTGACGTTTGTTTGTGCTGTTGTCAGATTAAATTTAGCTTCCAACAAAGCATTTTCGGCTTCCAGAAGATCGGTCAGAAGGGATTCCTGGTTTAAGTAGCTACTTCTGATAACACGAGCAGTTTCGGCGGTTTTAATGATATTTTGCTCCGCTGTTTCCATGCTTTCCAAGGCCTGTTTTTGCTGTAAATAAGCCTCTTTTACCTCAAGGTAGATCTCCTGTTTTTTAATATTTGCTTTTTCTCTTGCCTCATTACTGATCACTTGAGCATGAGCGATGGAATGCTTGCTTTTGTATAGATTATCAATAGGAAACTGGACTTTAATCCCGGTCTGACCAAATCCCCATAGATCATTCGAATATGGATAAAATGAAATCTGCGGATAGGTGTAATTGTAAGTTGAATACAAGGAGATTTTGGGTAACAGCGTCGCTTTTACCTGCTTGATGTTCATTTCGCTCAATTTGACAGCGCTATAGGCTATCTTGTATTCCGGCGATTTGTTAAATGCGATGTCTAGATAATCCTCATAACCACCTTGAGTGATAACCTTTAACTCGATTGTATCTTGGTATTTTATTTCAAGCTCAGCATCATTTTCTTTCCCCATCAGGATATTGAGCCGTTGTTTAGCGATTTCAATCTTCTTCGCGATATCAGAAAGGCTGAGTTCCAGTTGCGCTAATTTCACGGAGGTTCTTAATACATCACTCTTTAGCACAGTACCATTTTTATGCATGCTTGCTACCAGTGCCAATTGTTTTTTTTCGGCTTCAATTTCTGCAGCAAGAAAATCCTGAAAATGCAGAAACTTATACAGATCAAAGTAAGCCGCTGCAACATTGTATTTTACACTGTGTTTTTGCAGATCGACTTCATATTGTGTACGTATCGCTTCTTCCTTTTTCATGGCGATGTTTCTTTTGTCCTTACCACCATTGTAAAGATTGACGTTCAGGTTGTAACCCACGCTGTAACCATAACCTTTTACCGGCACATCCTGTGGAGAAGAGAATAATCCGTTGTCATAAATCAGGAATTTGGAATTGAGTTTTGCATCTCCACCAACAAAAAGCTCAGGCAACAAACGATCTTTCGCTTCCAATATTTCCAAATTGCTCTGCTGAAGATGTAGATCGGATAGTTTCAGTTGACGGTTATTTGTTTCGGCTAATTTCCAAATTTCTTCCAAGCTTAATACCAGCTCATTAGCTATATTTTGAGCATAGACTGATTGTACAAATAGGGTTAACAATAAGCTCAAAATCGGGACTATTTTATATTGTTTCATCGGTTTTGTTTATATATTTCTTTCTTTTTACTAGCCATGGTTTTACAATCTTTTTCAATTCATCAAAAGCAAAAGTTAAATCTACCATTGGCATAAAAGCATAGTTATACCCATAAGCAAACCAGAAAATATGTGCACTGTCAATTCCTTCATCTGAATGATGTAATTTATTAGCAGACTTTTGGTCTTTTGTTTCAAGTTGAAAATCTTTGCGCGATGTTATGATTTTATGTTTCATAATGACTTTACTATTATTACATAGCAAAAGTATCCAGCATGGCGAAGTATCATTTTATATAATTAGCCTAATATTTGTTAAATTTGGCCATATGGAAATTCTGAGCCAAATCATACATATTGTTGATCAAAATCCTGATTCTATCCTGGTGATGCGACAGCAGACGGAACAACGTTTGCCTGCCCACCAGCACAAGAAGGCTCAGTTGTTATTGGTCTATGGCGGGATTGCTTACCTGCAGACTGACGAAAAGGATTTCTATATTCCCTCAAATCATTATATCTGGATACCAAAAAACTATCGGCACAACTTGATGTTCAACACCCAGGACCTGTTTATTATCAATATTTATTTTCCGGAGGAAAGTGCTGGTAATTTTTATGAGGAGTTGGGCATTTATCCGGTGAGTAAGCTGCTGGCAGAGATGCTTTCATTTAGTGAGAAGTGGCAAGGTGATTATTACAAAGGTTCGTGGGAATTTGAATTTTTAATTACGCTAAAAGGCCTATTATCAAAAGAAAATCTCAAAAAATTCTCCATACAACTTCCGACAACAGAGGATCAACGGCTCAATGCCGTAATCGACAGTTTTAGAAATCGGTTAAATGAAAATCTAAGCTTAGCAACGATTGCGCAGCAATCAGGAATGAGTGTTCGTAGTCTCACCAGACTATTCCAGAATAAATTGCACATTACATTTGTTCAGTATTTAAAAATGCTACGGATTATTAAGGCAATGGAATTAATCAACGATACAGATTTGAATATGACTGAGATTGCCTACGAAATTGGTTATTCAAATATAGCGGCTTTTAGCAATAACTTTTATCTGCTCACCAACATGAGACCGACGGAATTTAAAATGAAGTAAGGAATAAATCTTTACCGTCCGGCTGTATTGGTTTTGGTCTGCGCCTTATCGTCAGAACTGTGTCATAGTTCGATGCCGATAAATTTCAGACCAGCTGAAATTGACGCCTAATCCTTGAAAACTAACTGGGAGACTTTAGCTTAGCGAAATTCTTGATCCATGTCAATCTTTTTTTTCGAAAAATAAAAGAACTTAGTCTATATATAAAAACAAAAGAAATAATATAAACAGATTTAAAAGGAATAGGATGAAAAAGATAGCAATTAATGGATTTGGTCGCATCGGACGCGCTGCCTTAAAAATAATAACAGAAACTGCCGATCTTGAGGTCGTTGGAATCAATGATCTGATGAGTATTGAAAACGCTGCATATCTGCTTAAATACGATAGTAACTATGGGAAATATGAAAAAGATGTGCGTATCGAAGGAGATACAATTGTGGTCGATGGAAAGGTGGTTAAATATACAAGTATCAGAGAGATTGAAAAGTTACCGTGGAAAGATATTCAAGCGGATATCGTTATAGAAAGTACGGGCATTTTCACCAACAAAGCGGACGCTGAAAAACACTTAACTTCTGGAGCAAAATTTGTCGTCATCTCGGGCCCTACCAAAGATACGCCTACTGTTGTCCATGGGGTAAATACCGAAGATGGCAGGGTGTCTGTTTTTTCATGCGCAAGTTGTACCACGAATAATATAAGTCCAGTAATCGAAATATTGGGTAGAAGACTGGGAATAAAAAAGGCCATACTAAATACTACACACGGTTACACGGCTTCACAGGCATTGGTCGATGCTCCTTCAAAAAAAGAACCGCGTATGGGAAGGGCTGCAGGAATTAACCTTGCTCCCGCGGCTACAGGTGCTGCAATAGCAACGACAAAAGCACTTCCGCAATATGCCGGAAAGTTTGACGGTATAGCTGTGAGGGTACCTGTTCCAGTAGGATCCATCTCCGATATTACGTTTATTGCAGAAAGGTCCACCACAATCGAAGAGATCAACCAAATCTTGATCGAAGAATCAAAAACTGATCGTTATAAAAAGGTGCTAACGGTAACTGATGAGCCCCTGGTATCTACCGATATTATCAAAAGTCCATTTGCCGCGACAGTAGATCTAGAAATGACTCGAGTTGTCGATGGCGATCTGGTAAAAGTGATGGCTTGGTACGACAATGAATGGGGATTTACCAACCAAATGGTCAGACAAATTCAATCGATTTAGCGCGATGGGAAGGAAACACTGAACATGTAAGGGGCTATCTAAACGTGGATAGCCCCTTTTTTTATACAATTTTATACTTATCACCCGCACAGTACTTTGTTAGGCAGCCCATACTTAAACGATACGAGCTGTTGTTGCCCTTTAAAAAAGTTCTATGCAAATATGTTTTTTATTTCATCAATAATCCCTATGTATTGCTTTTTTAGGCGGTGTTGCCTATATAATTTTTTACCATTCCACTTTTTACTCCAATTCATACTACTGAAAGACCATGCTTGAAGTTTCTCCAATTGATCATTCAATGAAGTTAAAGCTAAGTTTAAACCTTTTATAGAGCCTACATTGGTACTTAAAGACATCCCTTTCCATGCTGAAACATTATCAGCAGCGGAGAATGGAACTGGATAAAGTTTAATTTGATGATCCTGATGGTATAATTCCCGAGCACTTTTATCGTAACTGAATACCAGATATTTCGTTCGCCCAGGTTTGGTAAAAACGATTTCATTATCGTATATCGAACTTAATGCGCCCTGTTCGGGGCCGAAAGCCAAAATATCGCCATCAGGGGTTAATAAGGGTAGTACTTTATAAGCACGGCTAAAAGCTGTGTAGTTTTTCCCTTCAAAATCACAGGCAATCAACGAATATGCCTGACGGGTGCCCACGCTTTTCTGATCTGTATTTTGCAGTGCAGGACCTATCGTTTTTTTGTCTTTGATTAAGCCCAACCCCAACTCACAACTCCTCAGAAATGACACTTCATTCCACAGCTTATAAACGTTTTTTGTGGCCTCGTTTAAGTCTTTATACGTCTGCTCTACTTTGTCAAAATCAGCAGTTTCAATGGCCTCCTGGACTTGCGCAGCAGCGTGAGCAAAAGCATCACCAAGACTTAAAGTAGAGACACTGACAAGCGAGCGGTCTTTTCGCTTAAACTCAACAATGCCGACATTGTGAGCAATGTAATACATCCGACTTAGCGTCAGATAATCTTGTAGCATAACACGTAATCGGATGATCTCTTCGCCCTCAATGCCATCTATACTGTTGTAATACCCTTGTGCCATCCAGGGAAAAAGTGTAGACCAATGACTAATCCATGCACCTAAAGGGACGTACCCCTCTGTATTCACTTCCTGGCCAACGGGTAAGGCTCCCTGAGGTACTGACAGGTTCGAGTCTGTGAAATGTGCTTTCTTAGTTTTGCTTTTATTTAGAAAATTCAGCGTGTCAATATCATTTGCCTTTATTTTTTCTTGAAGATTTTTCAATTTATCTGTATTTGCAGGTTTTTCCGCATTATTGATAAACTCATCAAAGGAGATCTTTGGATTTGTTTTTAATGTTTTTTTATAGGCCGATGCTTCCGCCATTTCTTTAAGATCATCCAAATTTTCGATCTTCTCCACCTCTTTTTCAATTTCCTCGTCGACTTCAGGTTTGTGAAATTCGGGTATCGTCGGTGCCCCACGACTAATTTCCATCTTAGGCGCTTTCTCCATAACACTCACATCGGCAAGCTCACTGAATGATTTATTCTCTACGCTAACCAGCCATTCTTTTACCTGTTCATTGAGAACTGTACCCCATGAAAAACTTCTGCAGGTCACATTGACCTTCGCCTTACCGTGCGACTGACCGCCATCATAAGTCGCCTGCACGGCGACCGAAGCGACTGCATTTGCGTAGGAAAAATCAGCAGAACCACCGTACTGCCAAGACTCCGATTCACTTTGAGAGGTCATTTTCATGGTTACTCCCCCTAGCCCACCCCAGATAACACCAACGACTAAACCATCGCCAAAATCATGTGCAAAATCTTCTGAAGCTTCAACCCATATATTGACCAGTTCTTTCAACTGTGACGATTCCGCATCGGTCTCCTTTAGTGCCGTTCGTATATCACGTTTTGAGTCTGCGGCATACTTGATCACATTATTATAAGCGGTTAATACCGCTTGCGCACCTTCCTGACATGCACCATTCAGACTGGCAATAAGGTCGCTTGCCGTAAGATCCTCAAAATTGACATATTCTACACCTCCGATCGCTATCGCACTATAATTCACGACAACGGACCTATCTGTAACCGCTTTTGATTCCCCGACATAAGCAGACATGGATGACTTGAGCAGACTTATCCCAGAAGCACCGTATGCACCGGACATTCCGAAAGTACCTTGATTCATCCTTTCAGAATACAAATAACTGCTTTCACCAGACATATATTTTTCGGATTGCTGCTGTGCAATCATCCGACTGATGGGTGCCCGAATTACACTTGGCGCAAATTTTCCACTTTGAGAATAAATAATTGAGCCAATAGTCACCCCGTATAAGGGATTATTTGTTTCAGATTTTTCCATAATACTTTACAATTAAAGGATTAAAGAATCCTTATTTAAAGAAAATTTAGAGCAATGATACTTCTTGCTGTTTGTTCATTCATATAGTCTATGTACGCGATATTGGGTTTGGGAATGTTGGCCAGTCTAAGATATCCGTCCGCTAGCTCTTCCAGTGTTCGATTGGCTTCCTTTGCCAGATTTTTAATGGAACTGGTCAAGAATGTGCTACTATCGGGCGTCAATGTCCAGGACAATAAAAAAAAGTAATTCTTATTCAGACCGCCGTAAGCAATCAATTTAGCCAACTGATCCTGCTTCATTTTTTCGAGTGAGACTGTATTTGAGTACAAATCATATACGCTAATATTGGGATCACAAGAACTGCTTTGCTCCGGAGCTGGATCCGTAATCCTATGCTGATCATAATAGCGAAACCGCCCACTTCGCGCACTGATATGTTCGGGATAATCAAAGACCAGGATAATCTTACCGCGACACGCTTCCAAACTTATCTCTGCTAAATTGACATCGTAATGTGTATTGGTATAGAAATATTCCCGGTATTTCATGTTGGTCAAAAACTGATCTATTCGATCTTTTATTTCCCGTTCATTATTACGATTCGTACGGATATGAGAAAATTTTAAAATACAGGTTTCCGACCGGTTGATATCAATAAATGCAATGGCTTGTTCTAGCATATCGACTAGTGGCTGTCCATTACATCCGGCATTCCCTGTTCGATGATAGCTTACCAGTCTACCGTGATCATAATCGACACGAACATCAAAATAGCGCGCTCCCGCCGCTAATTGCCCCAACATATCCAATGCTTGCGTTTGCACGATTCCCTTATTTAAATCTGCACCAGCACCACAATGATCTGTTTGAGACATCCCTGCATCGTGACTCCCCGGCATAATAATCCCATTCAAGAATAATGTAGGATCGAGCCAATCCATCCAGCTAGCTGTTTTTATTGAAGCCGTATCTGGCTTCTCATTGATTAAACTTTCCATAGCCTAATTCCATATTTGCTCAGATCAGATATAATTCAAACGTGATATCTTGATCATGTCCTTCAAAACTACCTTTGATGTCGTATCCAATCGAATCGGATGGGCTAACCGTCACTCTATAGGAACTCTTGCTATGGTTCATCGGATGATTGTAGTAGAACTCGATAGTTATTTTTCCACCATCAGTCTGATAAATAACTGTACCTTCGGGACCAAATGTCCCCCCTGTTCTTGTGGTACAGACCCAACTTCCGGAAGATTCAATCGTACCTGGAGGATCTGTGGTGAATTTTCCATGTTTTGGCGTGCTTGGTTTTAACGTCAACACCTTACCTGTGTTATTATTTACCGTCATTTTTACTTTTCTAGCCATGATGCTTTTGTTTTAATTTGTAAACCGGTTATTATAAAATTCGTATTGATTAGCAGCATGACTTAGGCCCAGGCTATTTTGATATCTTCACCAGTAACAGTCGCGCTGTATGTTAGTGCTCCTGCAGGAATATGAACAACAAAATGGGCCGGATTTGCTGAGAGATTGAAAACTTTATAGGAGCTTTTACTCTTATCATCCGAAAATTTAAGACTTACTTTGGTTGTTAGCGAAGTAATTGAATTGACCAGTGCCGCAGTCATTTGATCTTTTTTCCTTGCGCTGATGTCAATCGTTTCATTGACCACACCAGCTTTAATTAAATTTGTTGGCATAACGTATTTATTTATCTTTTAGCCTACTCTATATCGTTTTCGGCATCCCTTTTTTACGATGGTTCGCTTTTTTAAACTGAGCGATTGAGCCCATCATGTGTCTTATTCAAAGCTAATGGCAGTCTTTTGTCCGATATTTTTCACTTTGAACTTCAATTTATGATTTAAGGTATATTCAGAACCTAACTTCCCTTGGATTTTACCCATCAGAGATTGGCCAGTCGGTTGATTATTATTTCCATAATAGTGGATTTCATAATAGCCGGTCTGCCCGGCACCCATGGGATCAAAATCAATCCTAAAAATACCAGGACCGAATAATCCGGATTCTTGACCTGGTTGTAATGTGACATGATTCATAATTTTTATTTTATTAGTAAAATTTATCCTAAGAAAGATATGACAATAAACAGCGTGTAATATTTAATTCACAACTAGAAATGTATCGTTATTTATAGCAAATTTAGCTTGCAATGCCGGGAAGGCTGTTCATCAAAACGCATTATTTTTGCATCGAAACGCATTAATTTTTTGTATATTCATTCCATAAATTATTGATATGAAAGCTCCTATTGTCATCAAGGAATTGAGAGAGCAGCCATTTGAAGAGATTGTACGCCAAAATTGCGAAGACGAAATATTAAAATTTAAAGCCCCTATACTTGGACGAGGACAAACTGCTCTTATTCCCCTTGTTCCCAATATTACTTTAGCCTATTTATCTGGGGTTCCCCTTGAAACCTATAAGATGCAGTACAATCAATATTATAACAATAATATTTTACTGACGATCAGTCTAAAAGGAGATATCGTTCATGAATGGAATCACATTACGACTTCCAAAATAAGTACACAGCAAAGCTTTATGTATAACCCGCAGGGGGAAGATTCTTTTTTTATAGCTGAGAAAGGGAAAAAATTCGAACAGGTAACCATCATCTTTAACAAAGAGGACTTTCTTCATGTGGTTGATAAATTTTTCGATGTCAATCAGAAGACCGAGAAGAAAAAATGTATTCATGCCGTCTTTTCAAAAACAGGCGAGGGAGTAGTTTTTGATATTTCTAAAGTCATTACCGTCATCATTAAGCAAATATTGGAATGTAGACTCAAGGGCAATTTTAGACGGGTATTTATGGAATGTAAATTATATGAGATCATGGCACATTATCTAAATGCCATTTCATCAGTCAAGCATCAAGAATTGAAATTTAGCGCATTAGATATTCAAAAATTACAGGAAGTCAGAAAGCTGTTGCAAAATCTAGATCAGATATTACAACTTTCTATTAACGATTTATGCAAAACTATTGGTTTGAACCGCTTTAAACTAACTACTGGCTTTCAAGCCATCTATAATATTTCTGTTATTAAGTTTTACCATCAATCGGTTATGACCAAAGCCTTTGAAGAACTACAACAAAACGATGTCGATTCGATCAGCAATATTGCGTTAAAATACGGGTATGGTAGTACGCAAGCTTTTTCAACGGCCTTTCAAAAACAATTTGGAATGCGCCCCAGTCAAATAAAGTAAGTAGCATGTTTATTCAAATATTCTGCTTTTAAACAAATCTTTCATTTTGTTAAAGTCCTGTTTAGGTTTTTTACAGATATAAATCGTCTGCAGTACCCAACCTTCGCTACTTGCATAGGGGCTATACAGCTTTCGTACAGGAACAACTTCTTCGAAAAAAGGATAAAAGAAGTCGTCACTGGTATCGTTATAACAAATGGCGATCACCGTTTGGGGCATTCGACCCGTCGGTGCCCAACTATAGAAACTACCGTGATAGCAAAAGGCATTTGGGAGGCCATATGTTCTCTTCATCAGTTCAACTGCACCAGCCTGCGAGTAATGTTTGCCCCAAATAAGACAACTTGCTTTTTCGTTCGTGGGTAAACTGTCGTATACGGAGCGTAATTCATGCATACTAGTTTTCCATTTTTGCTTTGTAATATATTCTTGCATAGGAAGAACCTCCTGACCATTTTTTACATTTTTAGGGAAATATTTATGAATTCGATCCATATAATGTGCGTAGGAATAAATAGGTAGACCGAATGGAATCAAAACAGCTCCAAGTAATAAAATGACACTCAGTGGAATTAACAACCATTTCCTCTTTGGTAGCATGATACGTTCAAAAAAAATACCACAAAAGGGCAATAAGGTAAGAACAATCGGGAAAAAGTAATAAGCTTTACCCTTTGAATAGGCCAAAAATGCAATGGACACTAGAATTGAACTCAAGATAGGTCTATAATAGTGCTTCGTTTTTTGACCACCCCAGCTAAAAATCAATGTAGGGATAAGCATAATAGCTGTAATAGGATTGATATCTAAAAAAAGTCCAAAAGCGACTTGGCTGAAAGTTAGCTGATCTAATTGCGTCTCATAAAGCCTATCAAACATCTGCAACGCTGGAAAATTGTTCGCATATTGCCATATAATATTAGGCATTAGCACAAGAAGAGCAACGACCATACATTGCCAGTACTTGGCAGCGACTAAAGCCTTCCGAATTCTCCGAAAGCACAGCAGCGCAGAAATGCCAACTAAAAAAAACAGTGCATCATATTTTGTAAGAAAAGTAAGGGATATAAAGATCGTTAAATACCAGAGATATTTTCTGTCTTCATATTTTACAAATCTCACCAACTGATAAAATGAGATCAGCCAAAAACATTGGCTAAATACAACCGGCTGAAACGATTGCTGTGATCCGCCGAAGCCTGGTGCTATCAAGAGGCAGGACAATGTGATCGCGGTAGCTATACTCCCCCCTCCAAGTTCACATACGGTCTTACCAAGATAGATTACGATGAGAATAGTCGCAATATGTGGAAAAAGATGATGAATGAAGACCGATTGAGCGTGAAACAAATTTTGGATAAATGCCAAAACACCTATCATAGGAGGAAATTCCATATAGCCAAAGGCCAGATGATTTCCGGTCTCTATATGCAGCAGTTCGTCGCCTTGAAAACCTGAATGGAAATCGGCAATAACATGAAGTGTTAATTTAACGAGACAGAAAATGATAATAATAATCCGGGTACTTTTAGTCATCAATTGGTATTAGAGTTAGCTATATGATTGTTTTTACTTTATTTTAAATATTGTCTTGAGTCATTCCTAATTTATAGATTTTAAATTTAGAAAATTCATCAATGTATTGCAGAGCCAAGTGTTTTCACAACTGAGCCAAAGTATTCTTTACACGCTCACGGTTTGGTTTAGATACTGGTATTTTCTCACGGTTTGTCAATAGTAAAGTCCCGCCATCCTCCTTAAGCCAACTTTGAATATAGCTGGGATTGATAAGGTGACTTTGGTGTGTCCGAATAAAACTATGCGGGATTAATATATCGCTGTATTCTCTTAGTGGTTTTGAAGAAGTTATTTTCTCTTCATTTAGTAAGTGGAAAACGGTATAGGTATCGTCTGCTTCACAACGTACAATATCGCTAATGAGTAAGTATCGAGTTTCGTTTTGAAAAGCAAGTGCTATCTTCTGAGGCAGCCTTTGTTTCGTTGTCAGCTGTTGAACCAAAAATTCTACCTGTAGATTTTGTGCTATTGTGCTTACTTTTTTGCAAGCCTTTTCAACGGCCAATTTGAGCTCGTCTATATCAATGGGTTTTAGAAGATAATCTAATGCCGCATGTTTTATTGCTTGTATACCATATTGGTTGTATGCTGTAACAAAAATCACCTGAAAGTCTATTGTTTCAAAATCCTTAAGCAGGTCAAAACCTGTCTGACTCCCCATTTCTATATCAAGAAATACCAAATTGGGTCTATTATTTTTAATTAAGCTCGCTGCTTCAGTAATCGTATTTGCAATTGCCACAACTTCAACATGTGGACGATACTTAGCCAATAGCGCCTTTAAATTTTTGGTATTTGAAATTTCATCGTCCACTAAAATAGCACGTATCATAATAACCAGTTTTTAAAAATTAAAGATACGCATGTCCCCGTACTTTTAGATTCTGTATCTATGAAAATATTTGTCTCTGGATGCAATTCATTCCAAAGCTGTATACGCTCATTGGTTAACCTGATTCCTAATCCGAATGGTGTATGTGCTATATCATACCCTCGACCATTATCCAATATAGTTATTACCATATCACTCTCCCTCCTCTCAAAATATAAGCTAACCTTTCCACGTTCCTTCAATTCTGATATCCCATGTTTTATGGCATTTTCAACCAATGGTTGTAGGAGCATTGTTGGTATTTCGATGTTATTAGGATCAAGATCGTTAACATCAATCGCATATTCAAAACCAAATCGTAGCTGTTCCATCTGAAGATAATCGGTTAAAAGATTGCGCTCATCCGTGAGTGTATTTACCGATTCACTATCCAGCACATTTCGGGTGAGACGGGCAAATTTGCTTAAATACCTATTTGCATTGTCCACATCATTGTTATTTATAAAACTCTGAATGCTAGCGAGCGAATTGAAAAGAAAATGAGGATTGAGTTGCGCCTGAATCGAGATCAGTTTAGTTTCCGATATTTTTTTATTTAAACTCTCTTCTCGGATTTTTTTTCTATTTCTTCTTCGCAGTACATAAATTAGAAGAAAGCTTATAATGCTAAAGATAATAATTAATGATAGAGACCACATGATCATATCTTGCATAGAGAAAGTTCTATCAATTTGTATTTTGACATTTTGTCTAAAACTAGACGATTCCATCTCTTTCTCCGTCATATTCTCTAATTCTGGTCGAATAATGATTTCATACTCTCCCGAATTTTTGAAATTCTCCCGACCTATTGAAATATTCGGTTGCTCTATTCCATCTACAGTATAAAAACTATAATTCCAGGAGTTACTCTTAAATACAACCTTACCAGTTTTCTTTTCTTTTACCAATAATGAATAAATGGAACTGTAATCATTTTTTTTAACAGCAACCATCAAACCCTTAACATCCTTGTCGAAGATAATTTTCGACGCATCTGTTTTCATTTCGACCGCTGATCTATTTGATCTATCAATTACCTCTCTTCCAAGAAAGATAATTTCAGTTTTTGGGATCAACGTGTTATAGATAATAGCGGTTCCCTGTTCTGAAGGATTTTTTTCGTTATATAAGGTTACAGAAATGGTCTTATTCCGGATCTCCGTTATTGGCAATTCTGCTATATAACCAAATAAGCCGTGTTTGTTAAAGGCCAGGTCCTCTAAGCGTCCGGATAACAACGTATTTTTTAAATCATCGACAACAGCAAAGCGATAGTTCTTTATGCCTGAAAGTAGTCTAGTACGAATTTTGAATTGTACCCTATTTCCATTATTGATATAAGTCAGCGCTTGGTTGCTTATGTTGGGAAACCTGTTTGCATAGCTCCTAATTTTACTCAGGCTATCGAAGGAGGCTCCGATGCTTATTCCTCCAATATCGATACTTCCTAAATAATATTCCACCTTTTTGTCTATAGGATACTGTTCGTCCTTGCTGCTGACCTGAGCAAAAATTGGTATCCAAAAGAATATAGCGATTAGTAAAAACGTGTTTTTTTTCATGATTTTTAGTTTACACTTACAAAACTCCCTAATTATTAAATTAAAAAAAATGCAAAAACAGTATTACGCTCCGCTCACTTGGTAAACTATACTCCGGGATCAGGATTCAATCTTTTTTTAGTCGATATTTTAAACGTTTTTTTGGTTTGCCCCCAATGGGATATGGAAAGTTACAAATCTGTTATCTTCCAAGTTGAGGCAACTTCCTCCCCTGAATCGGTAACTACATATGCAATTCAAAGACGGATAATATAATTACTCGGCCTTATTAAAGTCTTTCAGCTCAAAGTAA
>JBMAAL010000027.1:0-58372 GCA_050281725.1 Sphingobacterium sp.
GCCATAGGTGTCGCTGTTAAGTGTCTGTAATATGCTGGAATAATGGTCATCTGGAAATAAGATGCTTTTGAAAAATAGGTCTGGAGATTGTTGGTAATCATTTGTTTGTGTGATTTGATCGTTCCAGTAATAATAGTGCCGCATTTGTGCCATTGTCCATTCATTGATCGCTTCATTTGATCCTGGTTCCTTCAATGGTGGATCCTTTTCACAAGAGGAAAAGATTAACGAAAAGAAAGCCAACACAAGAGCATGGGGTCTACGCATTTTTTAAATTTTGCTTTATTAAAAATACGTATTATGTTGTTTATTTGGAAGTTATCTTTTTGTTGCTCAAATGTTTATTTACTTTAAATAGGGGGAGCTTTTTACGTTTGCATTACCAAAGAATAAGATTTCGATAAGAAAAGGAGTAATAAAAAAGGCATCACCGTGAAGTGATGCCTTTGGCTTGTATAAATCAAAGAATATCGATTAATAAAGCGTGAACTCTACGCGACGGTTTTGTTGACGACCATCAGCGGTTTTGTTTGATGCGATCGGTTGGTCAGGACCATAACCTGTCGCTTCAATACGTGATGCATTAGCACCCTGAGATACTAAATATGCCTTCACCGATTCAGCACGTTCTTTTGATAAACGCATGTTCAATTCACGGGAACCTGTATTATCGGTGTGACCAGCTAGTTTTAAGCTGAAGTTTTTCTCGATTAACAGTTCTGCTACTTTATTTAATGTCGCGTAAGACGTAGGACGTATTGTTGCTTTTCCTAAATCGAATTCCAAGTTTTTAATGGCATCTGCAACGACTTTTCGGTCAGCTTCTGTCACAACAACCTTTTCAACTACTCTAGTTTCGTTTTTCACAACGATTGGACAACCTGCACCGTCTACTTGTACACCTGACGGTGTACCTGGACATTTGTCATACTTGTTAGCTACACCATCGCCATCATCATCTTTCAAGTCACTGTTTAGACCATCCAATTGATTTTGTAGTACTTGGTTTTTAGCATTTAAAGCGTCATTTTGCGCCTTAAGATCATCATATTTTACCGTATAGTCATTCACTAAAGTAGCAACTGGGTTTGAATTGTTCAATGCAGGTTTGGTGCCGCTACCCAATGCAAATTCTAAGCCACCGTGAATGTAGGTAAATAGATCGTTTTTATATTGGCCGCCTCGAATACCATCGAAGTTTTGATTAACCCAGTTTAATTGGTACCCAAGCTCAAAGTTGATTCCTTTGGCAACAGCAAATTTAAACCCCATGTCCAATGGTACATATATTTTAGAAATACCATTGGCTTCTTGAGAAGTAGAACCTGTTGTCAACGTTGTTTTGCTGTTCATGACACCAACACCAATTGACGCATAAGGTTTGATAAAACTGTTAAAGAATCTCCAATTGGTATTCGCCGCTTGGAACTCCCCAGACAACGCAGCTGACCAAGGTGTTTTCGCTTCAAAAGATTGTGTGCCATCTTTAAATGCACCACCTGTTTTACCCCCAAAGTAGCTCGCTTTAATACCAAAAGAAGGAGAGATTTGTTTCTTGATATAGGCACTGTAACCTAGGTTCCAAGCCAAATCCTCATAATCTGCACGGTTAAAACCAGCAATATTAGTTTGGTTAGTCACCCCCGCACCGATACCGATAGACCATGTTCTGTATTGTGTAACAGGACCAAATGGTGTAGTTCCTTCAATGGATGATACCTTCGCATTTTGAGCAATTGCAGAATTGGCAAATATACCCGCAGATGCTAAAGCAAGCGCTAATTGTAATTTTAGTTTCATATAATTTGTGTTTGTATAACCCGATGCAAAAGTAATAGGTTAAAAATTAAATTCTGCACAGGTTTGTAGTTGAAATATGACAATTGGTAACAAAAAGGTGTTTTGGTTTAAAAACACCTTTTTGTTAGTGTAATTTATTAGTTATTAATAAAGTGTAAATTCAACACGACGATTTTGTTGACGACCCGCTGCGTTTTTATTGGACGCAATTGGTTGGTCTGGACCATATCCAGTCGCCTCGATACGTGAAGCATTCGCACCCTGAGATACTAAATATGCTTTTACCGACTCTGCACGCTCTTTTGATAGACGCATATTTAATTCACGTGAGCCTGTATTGTCGGTGTGACCTGCAAGTTTTAAACTGAAATTCTTCTCGATCAATAATGCAGCAACTTTATTCAATGTTGCATACGAAGTGGATCGAATAGTTGCTTTGCCTAAATCGAATTCCAGGTTCTTAATTGCTTCAGCAACAACTTTTCTATCTGCTTCAGTAACAACGACTTTTTCTACGACTTTAGTTTCGTTTTTCACAACAATTGGACAACCCGATCCGTCAACCTGAACACCTGCGGGGGTACCTGGACATTTATCATATTTGTTGGCAACACCGTCGCCGTCGTCATCTTTTAAATCATTGTTTAAGCCATCTAATTGACCTTGTAATGCTTGATTTTTAGCATTCAATGCATCGTTTTGAGATTTCAAATCATCGTATTTAACCGTATAATCATTCACAAGAGTTGCGACCGGATTTGAATTATTCAATGCAGGTTTGCTGCTGCTGCCCAATGCAAACTCTAGCCCAGCATGCGCGTAGGTGAATAAGTCATTTTTATATTGTTGTGGCGGTGTTGTATTGTAGCGATTATCAAATCGTTGGTTTGCCCAATTTAATTGGTATCCCAATTCAAAGTTGATACCTTTGGCAACAGCGAATTTTAAACCAAAATCTGCTGGTACAAAGATTTTAGAATAAGAATCTCCATATTCGCCTCTGTTTCCACCAGCGATTGCTGCAGTTTCAGCATTCATTACGCCGACACCAATCGATGCATAAGGCTTAATAAAACTATTGAAGAATCTCCAGTTGGTATTAGCTGCCAGGAACTCACCCGATAGCGCAACAGACCATGGTGTTTTGGTTTCAAAGCCAGTTTGCTTGTCACCGTTATCATATCCAGCTGTCTTTCCACCAAAATATGTAGCCTTCAATCCGAAAGATGGCGAGATTTGTTTCTTGATATAAGCACTATATCCTAAATTCCAATCCAGTTTATCATAACCACCATTGTTAAACTTAGCGATATTCTGTAAGCTTGTTACACCGGCTCCTACACCGATAGACCAAGTTCTATATTGTGTTGCCGAGCCTAACGGAGTTGTGCCTTCGATTGATGCTTCTTTTGTGCTTTGTGCAAAGGATGCGGTGGATAGAATTCCTGCCGCAACAAGTAATCCTGATTTTTTAAGGCTAATTTTCATAATGCGTGTTTGTAAAATTATCTACTATAATACTGTTGTTAAATTAACTCACTGAACACTCTTGCAATAAATTTGCCAAAAATTATTTGGTTACTCTACACGTCCAAAAAAGTTTGGCACCTCAATTTCAAAAGCCAGATGCTTAACAATATTTTCAGTAAAAATGTTTTGGAAAAAAGTTTTCCTACTTTTTGTGATCAAAATAACATCGACATCTTCATCCCGGATAATGGTATGAATTCCGTTTGCAATATTCTCTCGGGAACCCGCAAAATAACTTGGCGACTTGATAATATAGGAAATATCCTCGATACCGGTTTCAGCAATGATTTGTTCAATCCAATTTTCAAGTTTTTTACCTAATATATTGATTTCTAGTTCGTTTTTGTTGATATGGATAAGCTGTAAGTGGAAGTTTTTTCCGTACAATGGTATGGCTTGTTTGAGGACCTCAAGTTCACCGGGTTTGAAATTTGTCAATAACGCAATGTTGTCATTTTTCAATTTTATCGCGTTTTTCGGGATGGCTAAAACAGGGATCTTAGACTCTTTAATGACATCATATGTATTACTTCCAATCAATACAGATTCGAGTCCGGTCACGCCTTTTGTACCCATAATCACCGTTTGATAGACCTCTTTTATCTCTTGTTTATCCAGTGTTTCCGCTAAAATACCGTTAGCAAATAAGGTGGAAATTTTAAGCGAAGGATATTCCTGTAGAAGTTCAGCTACAAGTTTTTCCATCTGATGACGGGCTTCTCCCTCGGTAGGGTCTACTAAATGCTTCGCATTTGCAAATTTGTTGATATGTGAAGTGAACGAATGAAAGAGTGTAATCTCATCATTTGTTGTCACTGCGATTTGAGCGGCATAAAATGCGGCAACTCTTGCGTTTTCGGAATAATCTACTGGTATTAATAGTTTAGACATGGCTATAAGGTTATGCTTTAGTGAAAAATATTGGAACTAACGGATGACTAAATAGTGCTTTTGCAACTGAACGCGTAAAGACACGTTCAAAGAACGATTTTCTCGATCGTGTCACCAATAATATTTTGATCTTTTCCTCATGGATCATCTCATTAATCACTTCCG
This sequence comes from Sphingobacterium sp., assembly GCA_050281725.1. GTDB lineage: Bacteria > Bacteroidota > Bacteroidia > Sphingobacteriales > Sphingobacteriaceae > Sphingobacterium. The sequence continues at coordinate 4,387 of JBMAAL010000027.1, forward strand.
GAACCGTATCTAAGTCCTCAATGTCGCCTTGTATTGAATCCACTTCTATAGCAATATTGGTCACACCAATATATTTTTTGATCTTATATTTCCATACTTCAAGCTTGTCTTCGATTCTGTTTTCTGATGAATGATCGTAGTGAACATGCATCAATTTTAATTCAAAATCTTTGCCGATAATGTTGACGAAGTCCTGTACGGTTTGTACCTCTTCTTCTTTAAAATTAGACAGTAAGCCAACTTTGTCAATAGGAGTAAAGGAAGCTTCAGTTGGAATGGCCAAGACAGGTATTTTGGCTTTTTTGCTAATCACATAGGTAGTGCTGCCAATTAGCTGGCTGTCGTCATTGGTTATGCCTTTAGTCCCCATAATGACAAAATCAAATCGATTAGGAGTGGCGAGCTCCGGTAGCGTTTCTGTAATCATACCGCGCTCACATTGTGTCGTTATTTCAAGCGTAGGATGTTTTAATTTTATTGATTCTACCAGATTTTTGATAAGGATATCAGCTTTAAATGTTGGAGAATTAGCCTCATTACGGCCATTTTCCTCTTCAAATACTGCAGAAGCTGAAGTGTAATTGTGGTAAAGATGGAGTGAATACCCCTTTTCAAGGGCAAGGTCCACTGCGTAATTTACAGCATTATTAGAATGAGCCGAAAAATCTACCGGTAGTAGAATGTTTTTTTTCATTAGAAGGAATTTAATCTACAAAATCTAATCTTATTTATTTTGCATTTAGGGAATGTGCGTGAAAGTGTACTAGATTCCCTATTTTACTATCAAATGTAATAAAACAAATGTAATTGTGAATGACCTTAAGTCAAATAGTTTTTGTTGTTTTACGTGTTGAATTTGACGCGCTTTAGACAAAAATGAATAACTAATAACACTTTTAAAATGTTGTATTTAATATCAGTTTGTGATTTCTGTCACATCCAAAATAAGTGTACCCTAATTGTCTGTATGTTATCTCCTGATTTTTTTGTTTGAAAAGTCAATATTGAAGTTTTGGTCGTTTAGAGAAAACAGTCGTTTCAAGGTCAATATATGGAATTCTACATTGCATAACCTACCAATTTTGAGTAAGTTTGCACATATTTTTAGATAATTAAATGACAAGTAGAGAAATTCGTCAAGCCTTTTTGGACTTTTTTAAAAGTAAAGGGCATCAGATAGTACCTTCAGCACCAGTAGTTGTAAAAAATGACCCTACATTAATGTTTACCAATGCGGGGATGAATCAATTCAAAGATTTGTTTCTTGGTGAAGCACCCATCAAATTTCCGCGCGTTGCCGATACGCAACGTTGTTTACGTGTTTCCGGCAAACACAATGATTTGGAAGAAGTAGGGATTGATACCTACCACCATACATTGTTTGAGATGTTAGGAAATTGGAGCTTTGGTGATTACTTTAAGAAAGAAGCTATTGCTTGGGCCTGGGAGCTGTTGACAGAGGTATATAAGCTAGACAAAGATCGTTTATATGTAACTATTTTCGAAGGAGATGCAAAAGAAGGTTTAGAACGTGATATGGAAGCTTTTGATTTCTGGAAGGAATGGATTGGCGAAGATAGAATTCTCCTTGGTAACAAAAAAGATAATTTCTGGGAAATGGGAGAGACAGGACCTTGTGGGCCTTGTTCCGAAATTCATTTCGATATGCGCAGTACAGAAGAGCGTACACAAACTTCAGGACAGAGTTTGGTCAATGCAGACCACCCTCAAGTAATTGAGATCTGGAATCTTGTTTTTATGCAGTTTAATCGCTTGAAAGATGGTTCACTTCAGTCGCTACCAGCTAAACATGTTGATACAGGAATGGGGTTTGAGCGTTTGGTGCGATGCATCCAGGGAAAGACCTCTAATTATGATACAGATGTATTTACACCTACCATTGATTTTATTTCTGGGAAATCAGGCATAAAATACGGTATAGATGAAAAGTCTGATATTGCTATGCGTGTAGTGTCTGACCACATTCGTGCGGTTAGTTTTGCAATTGCCGATGGTCAACTGCCATCTAACAATAAAGCTGGTTATGTGATCCGTCGTATTCTACGTCGCGCGGTACGTTATGCTTATACATTTTTAGGTTTTAAGACTCCTTTTATCAACGAACTCGTCCCTGTATTGGCATCGCAGTTTGCCGGTGTATTCGACGAATTGATTCAACAGCAGGATTTTGTACAGAAAGTAATCTTAGAGGAAGAAGTTTCTTTCCTAAGAACATTGTCTACGGGGGTCCAACGATTTGAAAATTATGTGGAGGACCACACCGTAATTAATGGTGATTTTGCTTTCGAACTTTATGATACCTACGGATTTCCGATCGACTTAACTGAATTATTGGCCCGAGAGAAAGGGTTAACAGTTGATATGGACGGTTTCAACCAAGCGCTTCAAATTCAGAAAGATCGTTCTCGTGCGGCCACTGCTATTGATACAGGTGATTGGATTGGGGTAAATGATGATGAGGGATTTGAATTCGTGGGCTATGACACATTAACTGCCGTTACAGAGGTTATTAAATACCGTAAAGTTGTAGCAAAAAATAAAGAGCAATTCCAATTGGTGCTTTCTGTTAGTCCTTTTTATGCTGAGGGTGGTGGCCAGGTTGGTGACTCTGGAGAATTAGTTTCCGAGGAAACGGGCGAGAAGATTTATATCACGGATACAAAAAAGGAAAACGGGCTATTTGTACATTTTACAAACAAATTGCCATTAGAATTGAAAGGAACATTTGTTGCTCAGGTCGATAAAACCAAAAGAATCGATACTGAAAACAATCACTCGGCGACCCATTTATTACATGCTGCGCTAAAACAGGTGTTAGGAAGCCATGTGAATCAAAAGGGATCATTGGTCAACGCCGATATTTTACGCTTTGACATCTCTCATTTTGCGAAAATGACTGACGAAGAGATTAAACAAGTTGAAGATATTGTCAATGCTAAAATTCGTGAAAATATTCCGTTGAAAGAGGAACGTAATGTCCCTTATCAACAGGCATTAGATTCTGGTGTAACAGCACTATTTGGTGAAAAGTATGGCGATTTTGTTCGTGTGATCACCTTTGAAGATCAATATTCAAAAGAATTATGTGGTGGTACGCATGTCAAAGCAACTGGTCAAATCGGGTTTTTCAAAATTGTTTCTGAATCTGCTGTTGCAGCCGGTGTACGTCGTATTGAAGCAATTACCGGAACTCGTTCAGCTTCGGTTATCCGTGAGCATTTCGAATTGGTGCATCACCTGAAGGAGCTTATGAATAATCCAAAGGATTTCGTTTCTGCATTAGGTAAAATCATCGATGAGAATGGCGCTTTGAAGAAAGAAGTCGAGAAAAGTATTACAGAAAAATCCTTGGCATTGAAGTCAGATCTGGAAGCGAAGATTCAACAAGTTGGATCTATAAACTTCTTGTCCACAATTGTTGATCTGCCCAATGCCGAAGCTGTGAAAACCCTAGCCTATGCGGTGAAGGGGGCGGTTGAGAACTTGTTTTTGGTCATCGGTGCTGAGTTTGAAGGTAAACCAAGTTTGACCGTTGTCATATCAGATGAATTGGCCAAGGAAAAAGGGTTGAACGCAAGTAATATTGTTCGTGATTTAGCTAAGGATATCCAAGGCGGCGGGGGTGGTCAACCATTTTTCGCAACAGCTGGAGGTAAGAACCCTGCCGGATTAAAGGTTGCAGTTGAGCGAGCAAAAGATTTCTTGAAATAAATTTTAGGCTTAGTTGCACAGACTATTAAATAGGGAAGTAAAATAACTTATTTTACTTCCTAAGTATACAAGACGAAACGATCAGATTTATTCAAAATCTCCTTAAAGGATTTGGGTAAATCTGATATTTCAGGATTCTTAAAACTACTGGGCGCAGTATGAATTGAGCGTAGCAAAGCCATTTGCGTAATTAGGAATAGGTACTTAACAAATAAAAATAAACGGATGAAAAAGGCAGTTTTTTTAGCAATAGGGATCGTTGGTTTGATGATGGGTTGCCAAAATAAAGAGCAGTTTACCATCGCTGGAAATGTCGAAAATCCTGGTAATATCAAAGTTATTTCATTGTATGAAGGTGATACCAAGCTGGATTCTATGTTTTTTGGCGATAATAACAAATTTCAGTTCGTACGACCTGCTAGCCAATCCAGACTGTTGTCCTTGCGTGTAGGTAAAAATCGGTACGATTTGATTGCTTCTCCGGGGGAAACGATTACATTTAAAACAGATTTGCATAAGGATGTAAATGATTATCAGGTTGAAGGTTCTGAATTGTCAAAAACGATACAGCCTTTTGCCAAAGAGCGAAATTATCGCGATTATCTACAGGACTCATTGCAGACGGTGTTTTCTAAGCTAACGGCCAATTCAACAGCTGCTGAGATCGAAAAGATTCGTACTGAATATAAATCAAAGTTTGCGGAAGAATTGCGTACATATACAAAAAAAGCAGTCGATTTCTCTAATAAACACAATGATCTTGCAGGTTTTTATGCGATCTCTACCTTAGATCCCGAAGTCGCCGAAAATGAAATCATTACCTATGCAGATAAAATAAAAAATGAATTTACGGAGAACAGATATGTAACACAGTTTAAAGAGGAAACACAAAAGCTAAAAAAAATGGCCATAGGGCAGCCTGCGCCTGAACTAAACTCTTTTACACCCTCAAATAAGGAAGTGAAATTGTCTAGTTTTAAAGGTAAGTACACCTTGGTTGATTTTTGGGCTTCATGGTGTATGCCGTGTCGTCAGGAGAATCCTAATCTCGTTAAATTGTATAATGCCTATCACAATAAAGGTTTTGATATACTCTCCGTTTCCTTTGATGACAATCCTGGTTCATGGATGCGCGCTATTGAAGATGATAAACTAACTTGGACTCACGTATCAGATTTGAAAGCTTGGAGCTCACCGGTAGTCATTGATTTCCGTGTGAAAGCCTTGCCTACATCTTACATGCTCGATCCCAACGGTATGATCGTTGCAAAGAACCTCCGTGGAGAAGAATTAGAGGCGTTTCTGAAGAAAACAATTAAGTAATCAATGTGTTATTGTTAAATAGTATATTACTTAATAATTTGGTAACATTAGATTAACTGATTGTTATCATTTTGTTTATAATTTAGCAAAAAAAATAAGACAAATGAGTTCTTCGAAACAAAAGATTTTAATAGTTGATGACGAAAAGGATATCTTGGATTTAATTGCATTCAACTTAAATCGTGAAGGTTATCAGGTCTCTACAGCACAAAATGGAGAAGAGGCAATCAGCGTTGCCAAACAAGTGAATCCCGACTTGATTATTTTGGATGTGATGATGCCGAAGATGGACGGAATTGAAGCTTGCCGAATCATGCGTGCAATGCCTGAATTTAAAAGTACGTTCATGGTGTTTTTGACTGCAAGAAGCGAAGAGTATTCGGAGATCGCAGGATTCCATGTTGGTGCTGACGATTACATTGCTAAGCCAATTAAGCCCCGTGCCTTGATGAGCCGCATTAATGCTATTTTAAGAAGAAATGCTTCTGAAGACTCTGATGCTTCTGTTCAAGATAAGATAGAAATTGCTGATTTGGTCATCGATAGAGATTCCTTCCTAGTTTACAAAGGAGAGCAAAAGATCGTTCTTGCGAAGAAAGAATTTGAGTTATTGTATCTATTGGCATCTAAACCTAACAAGGTATTTACACGCGAACAGATCTTAAAAAGTATATGGGAAGATTCTGTAGTGGTAACCAATCGTACAATCGATGTTCATATTCGTAAGCTCCGTGAAAAGATAGGTGACGATTATGTCACCACGGTAAAAGGAGTGGGATACAAATTTGATAAAGAATAAAAAAAGAGGCCAAGGCCTCTTTTTTTTATCGACTAACTTTCCGTAGTATAGATTTAATACGATTCGCCTTGCGCCAAATCTAGGTTGCATGTTTCCAATCTAAGATAGGAGGAAGGAGCGGATTTGAAGAAGAAATTGCCGTCGTTATAGGGAACTCTTTCTGTAGATAACTTGATATCACCACAACAAATCTTTACTTTTGACCTAAAGCAAAGTAAAAATTTCAACATGTCATCTATTCTTATAAAATCTGCACAACTTGTCAATGAAGGTAAAGTTGAGGTTGCTGACGTATATATCAGCAATGGTCGAATCGAAATGATTGCTCAGGAAATTAATCATCCTGCTGATCAGGAAATAAATGCTGAAGGGCTACACTTGCTACCGGGACTTATCGATGACCAGGTTCATTTTAGAGAACCCGGGTTAACTTATAAAGCGGATATATGGCATGAGAGCCGCGCCGCAGTTGCCGGTGGGACAACCTCCTTCATGGAAATGCCTAACACTGTACCTAATACGTTGACCCAGCAATTGCTGCAAGATAAATATGATATTGCAACAAAAAATGCGTTGGCTAATTACTCATTCTTTATGGGGGCAGCTAATGATAATCTCGAAGAGGTGCTTAAAACTAATCCAAGAGATGTCTGTGGTATAAAAGTTTTTATGGGCTCATCTACAGGGAATATGTTGGTGGATAACGAAAAAGCGTTGGAAGGGATCTTTGCGAATGCTCCGACCTTGGTAGCTACGCATTGTGAAGATGAGGCGACGATAAAAGCGAATCTGGCCCTATTTAAGGAAAAATATGGTGAAGATGGATTGAAAATCGAGATGCATCCATTGATTCGTTCTGAGGAAGCTTGCTATTTATCCTCGTCGAAAGCTATCGAACTGGCAAAAAAGCACAATACGCGCTTGCATATCCTCCATATTTCGACGGCCAAAGAAATTGCTTTATTTAGCAATGATATTCCGCTAAAGGATAAAAAAATAACTGCTGAAGCCTGTATTCATCACCTTTGGTTCTCCGATCAGGATTATGCATCCAAAGGCAATTTTATCAAATGGAATCCCGCAGTAAAAACTGCTAATGACCGCGACCAAATTCTAAAAGCCGTACTGGATGGACATATTGATGTGATTGCAACTGATCATGCTCCACATACGATTGAGGAAAAATCTCAACCCTATGCTTCAGCTCCAAGCGGAGGCCCGCTCGTACAGCATGCATTGCAAGCCCTGTTAGATATGGTCAAAGCAGGAAAAATGACTTTGGAGCAATTGGTCCAAAAATCTGCACACAATACAGCTACATTGTTCCAAATTGAAGATAGAGGTTACATTCGTGAGGGATATTGGGCAGATCTTGTGTTGGTTGATCTGAATAAACCTTACACGGTATCGAAAGCGAATATACTGTCGAAATGTGGCTGGTCACCATTTGAGGGACACACATTTAGTTCAACGATTGAACATACTTTTGTATCAGGTAAACTTGCTTTCTCCAATGGACAACTTATTGAGAAAGGTGCTGGTGAACGTCTGTTGTTCAACCGATAGTATTTAGCAATGGAAAAAAGAGCCTTTTTAAAATCGATTGCTTTAAGCGTGTTGTCTATTCCTGTACTGGGGATGGGGCAGCCAACCGGAGATAAAGATGAATTATACGGCCAAGCGGCTTTGCTTGCAACGAGATTAAAATTGGGAGATACCATAGGTTTAATCACGCCCGCAGGTGTATTGGATGATGAAGAGTCCATTAGCATTGCGCGGGAGATATTCGAGACACTGGGTTTTAAAGTGAAGGAGGGTAAACATATACGCAGCCGCTACGGTAATTTGGCGGGTACAGATCAGGAGCGTATTGCTGACATACACGATATGTTTGCAGATAAGACCGTCAAAGCGATTGTTTGCATTAGAGGAGGATCGGGTACTTCGCGTCTTTTGGATCGATTAGATTATAAACTGATTTTCAATAATCCCAAAATTCTATTGGGTTATTCAGATATAACAGCGCTTATTTTGGCCTTGTATGCAAAAACAGGACTTGTTACATTTCATGGCGCAGTAGGTATCAGTACATGGACCAAAAAACTTGCAGAGGCTTTCAAAGCCCAGTTTGTTGTCAATCAGCCAGCGATATTTGAGAATCCCAAGTCGAAGGGCGATACAATTGTACAGACCAAAGACCGAATAGCAACAATTCATCCTGGCATAGCAGAAGGAATATTGCTGGGTGGGAATATGACCGTATTGACCGGACTATGTGGTTCACCCTATCTGCCGGACTTTAAAGATAAAATTCTTTTTATTGAAGAGGTAGACGAAGATATGGAACGTGTAGATCGGATGTTCTGTCAATTGAAAAATGCGGGTATTTTAAGCGTAATTAAGGGCTTTATTTTTGGCAAGTGCACCAATTGCAAACCATCTTCTGGGTATGGATCCGTAACACTTGATCAACTGTTCAATGATTATATCAAACCTTTGAAAATTCCGGCGTATACAGGAGCGGTCATTGGGCATATTGCTGAACAGTTTATCTTACCCGTAGGTGCAAAAGTTCGCGTGGATGCTTCTCAAGGAACAATTGCATTATTGGAGCCTGCATTAAGAGATTAATATGAAATTAGTAAAGAATGATTTAATCAAAGCCTTTTCTTTGTATGAAGAAAGGGCTTTGATGCATAGAAGATTTAAGCATGCCGATATATTACCGCTATTGGAAAATATCAGGAGCGATGGGCACCTTGCTGTAACGGAAATTGGTCAATCAAGCGAAGGCCGTTCGATCTGTCGGTTACAATATGGTCAAGGGCCAATCAAAATACTTTTATGGTCACAAATGCATGGTGATGAGCCTACAGCAACAATGGCATTATTTGATCTGTTTAATTTCTTTGGAGGGAAAGATGATGGTTTTGATGCATATCGAAATGAGATAGCATCAAAATTGACCCTATATTTTATTCCGATGCTAAACCCAGATGGTACCGAACGGTTTCAACGTAGGACAGCAATGGATGTGGATATGAACAGGGACGCTCGGACTACTGCAACCGTAGAGGGAGCCCTATTGAAGGAGCAAGCCATGTTGTTAAAACCTGATTTTGCCTTTAACCTGCACAACCAAAACAATTACTACAATATTCCAGGGACAAATACGCCAGTGGCAATTTCCTTATTGGCTCCCGCTTATGATTATGCGCGGAATATCAATGCAACTCGGGCGGATGCTATGCGTGTAATTGTGGGAATAAATAAGATCCTTCAAGAGGTTGTACCCAATGCGGTCGCAAAGTATGACGATGAACATACACCACGTGGCTTTGGCGATAACTTTCAAAAATGGGGAGTCCGTACCATTTTAGTTGAATCAGGAGCTTATGTAGGTGATACAGAAAAAATGATGGTCAGAAAATGCAATTTCATAGCATTGTTAAAAGCATTTGAGGAGATTGCTGACCAATCCTTTGAACAGTATTCGATTACCGATTACGATACGATTCCCTTCAATGATGAAAAGCTCCATGATGTGTTACTGAGAAATTTGACCATTGAACAGGATGGAGCCCAAATTGTTGTTGATATTGCCATTCGGCAAAATGAAAAGACGATGGGATCTGACTATTGTGTAGTGGGGGTAGTCGAGGATATTGGCGATCTGCAGGACTTTTATGGATATCTAGATCTGGATGTTTCGGGACTTAATTTTATCCCCGCTAAGAAATATGACAATACACTTCTTATTAACCAATTGGATCACAACTTTATTCAGGATCTATTGCGTAAAGGAATAGCCACGGTTCATATTAAGGATGGCGAAACTGCTGAGAAATTGCACCAGTTTCCGATTAATATCGTGTCTAGTGAAAGTTTCTTGTCTGAGGGACTGCCTAAACTCGGTTCTATGGCAAATTTTTTTATTGGTACGGACGAAAACATCAGGTACGCCATCATCAATGGTTATGTCCTGGACCTTGCCGTTGCTAGTCAGGATCTGAATTATAAAAATAGTGTCTATTAATTTCAATAAACAAAAAAGGTCATTCTAAAATGACCTTTTTTGTTTATTGAAATTAATAACCCGGATTTTGTTGATCTTTTAATGTTGGATTGGCATTTATCTCAGATTGCGGAATCGGTAATATATATTTTTCAAACGTACGATCAATTTCTTTTGGTCGGGTTTTGATTGTTAAGCCCTGAAAATCGTCGTTGAAAGAAATCTTTTTGTTTAGACGGATCATGTCCCAATAACGATGTCCTTCTCCAAACAATTCTTTACTTTTTTCTTTTAAAATAGCATCTTCACTAATGGAGCCAGCAGTAAATGCCACACGATTTGGAGAGCGTTTGCTGATAGCGTTTAAGAATCCAGCCGCTTTTGTGGGGTCAGCTGTCGGCTTTTTTAATGCAGCTTCGGCAGCAATAAGATAAATTTCCGACAGTCTAACGACTTTGATATTAACTGCCGTGTTATTGGTGTTTCCTTTATCTCCCAATGAATTTAAAGGGAGAGATGTGTTGGTATTGACGCTGCCCAAGTTTTTATATACTGCTCCCATACGGGTAGCTGAGCTTTCATCACGACCTAAAATTGCCCAGCGGACGTCGCCGGTATCTTCCTTTAATCGATTCAGATAATAATCACTGGCGTAAAACATACCACCTTGACCACCCGTTCTCCGCATGAGGTAATAGCCTAAGCTAGCCGTCCCAAGATCTGCCTCGCCTTCGTTGATGCCGAGTTCATAGATAGATTCACTGCCATACATACTTGCCCATGAACTTGCCCACTTTTCATTTTCATACAATTTGTATACATTGTCGGTAATGATCTCGTTGGATTTCTGATAAGCATTTTCGTAGTCAGCCATAGTCAGATAGACACGGCTTTGAATAGCCAGATTTGCATAATAGTTGATGTAACCATTGTCTGGCTTCTTATTTGCGCTTAGCAGCTCTTGGCCAGCCTTGAGATCTTTTAAGATTTGTGTATAGACTTCTTCTACAGTGGCGCGGGTAGGTTTGTTGCTGTATAATGCGGAACTGATCACAATTGGCACCCCTTTGGAAGTTTTGTCGTGCGTATACGATTTGCCATATAATCTGATGAGGTCAAAATAAAACAATGCACGTAACGTCAATAGTTGCCCTTGTGCATTCGCATATTGTGCTTTGGAAGCTGCATCAACTTTGTCTATTTTCTCCAAAACATCATTTGTCTGTGCGATACAATAATAGATTTGGGACCAAAAGCCACCGAAGTTGTTGGTTTCGGCATCTTGATTGAAAGAATACAATTGATCCAGACCTCTTCCTTGCGAATAGACGGTGAGATCGCCGCCTTTAACTTCACCATAGAGTTCAAAATTTCGGCCGTAATAGCTGGACGAAGCAATAAGCCGGCTGAGTCCATTGATTCTGTTTCGCGCATCGCTCGCGCTATTGAATCCCGTATTTGCGTCAATTGAATTTCCAGGTTCGACATCCAGGAAATCTTTACAACTGCTTAATGACGTCAATAGAGCAGCTGCTATAATAGATATTTTGAATATTTTCATTGTGTAAAAATTAAGCATTAAAAACCTAGTTCAATTCCAAATGTGTAGGTTTTCCCAATTGGTGTTTCCCATCCGCGAGTCGAATATTGACCGACTTCAGGATCTGCAATTTTATATTTAGATGCAGTCAATAGATTCGTTCCATTAAAGTAGACACGCGCATTGCTGAATCCGACTTTATTTAAGAAGCTCTTAGGTAGTCTATAACCAAAGTTGATGTTCTTTAATCTCAGGAAGGAAGCATCATGCAATTGTCTTGAACTGTATTTTTGAGGATCTGTTAAGTCATTACCATCTAATTTTGGTAGTGTGCCTCCGGTATTGTTATCTGTCCACATGTGTTCAAATGCATACTCGGAGCGAATTCTTTCCCAATAATAACCGTCATCGGCCACATCCTTGAATGCGCCGTCGTAGAGCTTTCCCCCAATTTTATAAATGAAATTGAAGCCTAAATTGAAATTTTTATATTCGAAATCCGTATTTAAACCACCGCTGACTTTTGGAACACCATTGCCAATGATTGTATAGTCCGCTTTATTGAAATCGTAAGTCGCATTGCGTCCATTATAATCGAAAATATCAGCACCAGTTTGGTTATTGTTAGTATAATAAACGTTTTTTCCATTTTTTTGATCTACACCAGCCCATTCATAACCATAAAAAGCTAGTGTGGACTGTCCTTCTCTATAGATAAATTGGGCCCTCGCGTCCCCACTTCCTTTTGTGTCATTTCCGACTGATCCTGTAGGATCATACCAGATGATATCTTGGTTGTCGTTAAGTTTTTGGACTTTAGAGGTGATAAATGCGGCGTTTACGTTGGCACTCCATCTGAAATCTTCTTTTTTAATGATATCGCCAGCCAATTCAATCTCTAATCCTTTGTTGTTGATCTCACCTACATTTCTTAATACAGTACTAAATCCCGTCGTTTGTGATGTAGGGACGTCCTGTAACAGATTTTTGGATGTTCTGTTAAAATATTCTATCGATCCCGTAATCCTATTTTTTAGGAAGCCAAATTCCAGCCCCGCATTGGTCGTATAGGACGTTTCCCAGGTGATGTCAGGATCGGGATTTGATACCAGATTTCCGCCAGGCTGGCCTTTGTAGTTAAAGTTGTTGAAAGATACAAGCCTTCTCCATCCAAAATTATCAGTGGGCAATGTACCATTGATACCGTATGAGGCTTTAAGACGTAAGGTACTGATCGCATCATTTTCTTTAAATGCAGGTAGATTTTTTAAGCTATACGCACCTGATACGGACCAGAAATCTCCCCATCGGTTTTTAGGTCCCAATTTAGACGAACCATCACGGCGGTAAGACGCTGCTAAGAAATAGGTGTTGTCATAGTTATATTCGGCTCTTCCGAGAAATGACATTAGATTATAACCCCAACTATATGCATTGGCCTCAAATTTACCCGCAGACGAAATATAAGGCAGTTCAGCAGATCCCAGTCCTCTTCCTGTTGTGCGCATGAAATCCGTCTTATTCTTCTCAACCTCAAAACCCGCTAATAAATTTAGGTTATGCTTGTCGAAGGATTTGTTGTAATTGACGGTATTTGAGCTGACCAGTTTTACCATATTGGTGTTAAACTGGTGAACGACCCCACCATCACTGACGCCATTGAAATGCTTGGCGCTATAATATAGGTAGTCCTTCATGTCTGTGTAATCATAAGAGAATACAGTCTTGGCTGTTAAACTGGGTAGTATATTCCAAGTTAAGTTGCTGATAATCCCTAATTTGTTTGTCTTGGAGCTGTTGTCCCACTGTTTGTCATAATAGTCCGCGTTGTAGGCATAGCTACCATAACGGTCTGTCCAATCCTCTCCAGTTTTATAGTTTGTTGGCCAATATAGAGGCCATAACAGATTGCGGGATTGAAGGAAATAATTCGATCCGGTATTTCTAGTGTCATTAAATCCCTTTTTTTTGTTGTGGCCAATGTTAATATTTGTTCCAAACTCGAGATTATCAACTATTTTTTGTGTTAAATTCAAACGTCCTGAAATACGTTCGAAATCATTGACTCGGATCCGGCTTTTATCTGTTGTATAACCTAAAGAAGAAAAATATTTTGTGGCATCGGTTCCTCCTGACAGTGAAAGATTATTGTCTTGATAAATACCCGTACGGAACAATGCCTTATCCCAATCGTAATATTTGCCCTCTCTGTTTTCAATACCATCAGTCATGCCCAGGATACTCACATTGTCATATCGGCCGGTGCCATTGGTTTCGAAACGATAACCATGTTTATTGAATTTATTATTCAGCTGCGTTAAAGCATAAGTATTGGCTTCAGCTTCAGTTTTTCCGTTTGAGGTACGATAGTCATAAAAGATCTGATAGAGCATATTGACCTGATCTTGAGGCGATGCGCTCTCGTAATTGTCTGTTGCCCAGGTAGGCGTAAAACCAAGTGAGCTTTTAAAATTTACTGTAGGCTTTCCTGTCTTTCCTTTTTTTGTCGTAATTAGGATGACACCATTTGCCGCCCTAGAGCCATATAAAGATGATGCTGCAGCATCCTTCAGTACTGTTATTGTTTCGATATCATCGGGATTTAAATTGCCCATGACATTATTGGAGGTGTAGATGTAATCGCCCATCTGTCCGCCTGAGCCCGAGTTTGCAGGAACTCCGTCGATGACATATAATGGTTCATTGGAGGCATTCATAGAACCGATACCCCGAATACGGATACTTGGAGTAGATCCAGCTTGGCCCGAGGGAGTTGATACTGTAAGTCCAGCAACACGTCCACTGAGAGCGCCTTCAAATGAAGTGACAGGAACATTATTAATATCTTTGGCTTTTACAGTTGCCGCCGAACCCGTATAAGTACTTTTTTTAGCAGTACCATAAGCGACGACCATAACTTCATCCAATGCTTGTTCATTACCGGTGAGGGAGATGCTGATCGTTTTTCTGCCATTCACTTGGATTTCTTGTGGTTTATAACCCACAGCGGAGATCGTTAGTGTAGCATTAGCGTTAGCAGTTAAGGTGAATGAGCCATTCTCGTTGGTTGAAGTTCCCTGATTTGCTCCTTTTACCTGTATTGTAACTCCGCTAATTGGTTTTCCGTTGCTGTCCGTTATTTTACCAGCAATTTGGATCTGTTGCGCATATAAAGACTGCATCGAACTACAGGCTATGAGACACAACGTTGTGAGCACATGTTGTTTCATAAAAGTGTGAATTGATTAATTTAGTTTGTTAATATTTTGGTGCTGTCGAGTGTTGGTCAAACTTGCGATAGCAATTCAGTGCAATCTTTTCTTTAAGAAAAAAACATTGCACTGAATATAGGGTTATTTTCTTACAATTCCAATTCCCGGACGGTCGGGGAGAAGGCAATTGCCATTTACCACGGTCATGCCGTTGTATATATCATTTCCGATTAATAAAGCACCGTCTAGATCTGCCCAGTCTGTTAATGGTGCAAGTTGTGCAGCTGCACTGATAGCGCAAGAAGTTTCTGTCATACAGCCGATCATGACTTTCATTTCCAAAGAACGAGCAAGTTCTGCCATTTGCTTAGCTTCGCGCATGCCCGTGCATTTCATCAATTTAATGTTAATACCAGAATAAACCCCCTTTAAACCCGGTACATCTACCAATCGTTGGCATCCTTCGTCGGCGATTGTGGGGATTGGACTATATTCTGTCAACCAAGCATTGTCATCGATCTGCTCTTTAGGCATAGGCTGCTCTAAGAAAGAAACATTTCTTTCCGCAAGCCAATGCGCCATCTCTAAGGCTTCTTCACGTGTTTTCCAACCCTGGTTCACATCGGCACATAATGGTCGATCTGTAACCTGGCGGATGGTGTCAATGATCATTTTATCCGTATCGAGACCCAGCTTCACCTTTAAAATTTTAAACTGATCAGCCTCGGCAACTTTTTGGCGGATCATTTCTTCTGTATCGATTCCGATGGTGTAGGACGTTGGTGGGATGAGGTCAGGATTTAATCCCCAGATCTTATAATAGGGCTGGTTCATAATTTTACCAAGGATATCATGTAGGGCAATATCAATGGACGCTTTTGCCGCCGTGTTTTTCAAAGCAAGCTGATCAATATAATGTAGAATCTCTTCGGTTTGAAAAGGTGAGTTAAAACCTGTGAGATCAATTTGATTCAAAAACGAAATGACGCTATCTTGCGACTCGCCAAGATAGGGTGGCATACTCGCTTCGCCATAACCGATAACACCATCATACTCTAATTCGGTCAATACAACCGGTGTTGTGCTTCGGCTAAAGGAAGCTACTGTAAAGACATGGCGCAAAGTTAGCGTGTAAGGCCGAAACCTTAATTTAAAGGCCCCAAAATCTTTACTAATCCATTCAGATTGATTGCTCATCGCTATGTTTATTTATTGTTGTAATAATTGTTTTCAACGACTTTCTGTATTGCACTGTCGTTGGCACCGAGGTAACGGCGTGCAGCAACCACAGTTCGGGTTTGAAAATCATCATAGTTTGCCGCATCCTTTAGCATGCTGTTGATCCGAACCAAGCCTGCAGCATGAATAAAGGTTCCATTGCCGATATAGAGTGCAACGTGTGTTACACGGGCATTAGGATTGCTATTTTTGCCTGCCGCAAAGAATAATAAGTCGGCCGGTTTCAGATTTTTAAGTGCTTTCTCAGGGTCGAAATGCCCTTCTTGATCTAAAATGTCGATTTTTTCACCTGCAAGTACTTGTTGCGATGCATCTCTCGGAATTACGAAGCCGTTCATAAAGAAGCTTGTTTTAGTAAAACCGCTGCAATCTACACCTTTCACCGATGTCCCGCCCCATAAATAGGGTAGACCCAACATTGTTTTTGCACTGGCGATAATATTTTCCGCCGTAGGTTGGCGTGTTTCAAACCAATTTTTTAAGGTTAGACTTTCTGATTTTTTAATATAACCTGAACGTCCATCGGGATAGGCAATTTCATAAAAACTGCCTTTCTGTCCTTTCAATTGAAGGATGTCACCATAAACGAGATCAGACACCCGCTGGCTTTTTTCATTGGGTTCAGAATATGATTTTCCAAATTCAGCTGTATAAATCACTTTTTCCGCTTGCCGCCAATTGGCCAACCTGGTTTTGTCCATCGCTTCAATAGATGAACTAGGGACCCATGCGATATAGCCATCAGGTGTACGGACACGGTAGTCACCGCCCTTTTTTTGCAGAAGGTCAACTTGCGTTCCTAATAAAACCTGGCTAGTCAGCTCCGCAGCATTATCTGGAAAGGTGCGCATATTTGCAACGGAGAGTCTGATGACTCCAGTCGTTTTTTCACCTACACTTGTATCAGGCAAAAGCTGTACTTGAATATTGGCTGATATCTCTTTTGCTTTTTGCTCCAAAACGAACTTAGCATCTTTTTCAGTTGTTTCAAGCACATATTGGTTCTGTGCTATATCCGCTTTTTGGATGGCCACGATCTTGGTTCTTTTATCGGGAGCAAATTCACGTTTTACGTTTTCTTGCAACTCTTTGATCCTGAAATAAGTCGTGGAATCTAGCTGCTGCGCCTGACTGCTTTCAACACCTATAAGGCTTGCATAAGCTAAAATAGCGAATTTAAGAGTGTTTTTCATGCGAATTAGTTTGTTTCTAAAGATAGGATTAATTCATAATATAAGTCAATTTTTATTGTCGATTTTTAAGTGATTTTGATGTTATGTTGCTAAAAAACGAATGTTTAGGTTTAATTTTAATTAAATCATCTAATTGCTAAAACCATTTTGTAATATTGCTTATTGATTATGAAGGCAGTATTCTTCTTCCATTATCGACAAATCTGTAAAAATGTAGCATAGCATTTTCCAGTGTATATTGATGAAGTAGGTTTGGAGCAGATCTGATGCAAGGCGGTGCAATACGCTAGAAAAGAAAACGATGCTCTTGTACAGTCAATGATGAAAATTTCTTGTATTCGGTAGACTGAAGGCAGTTTTAATGATTGTTTTTTGCCGGATTAATAAATAGCGATAGTTTTATAAAATAGTAATAAGGAAATGAGTTCAAGACGTGATTTTATTAGGCAAGGTTTGATTGCTGCGACGACAATGGGAACATTAACCGCTTTTGACGCGAAAGGATTGACGATTGCAGCAAAAGGCAGTGTTAAAAAATATCCTATTGTAATTTCAACTTGGGACTTTGGGATCGCAGCAAATAAAGCCGCTTGGGAAATATTGTCCAAAGGAGGCAAGGCATTGGATGCGGTAGAACAAGGTGTGCGTGTGCCCGAGGCCGATCTCAAAAATATGACAGTTGGTAAAGGTGGTTATCCAGATCGCGATGGTCATGTCACACTTGATGCTTGTATCATGGATGCGGATGGTAACTGTGGCGCTGTTGCTGGAATGGAAAAAATTGGACATCCAATATCAGTAGCACGGATGGTCATGGAAAAAACACCCCATGTGATGCTGGTAGGCGAAGGCGCATTGCAATTTGCGTTAGAAAATGGTTTTAAGGAAGAGAATCTACTGACCCCGGAAGGTGAAAAAGCATGGAAGGAATGGTTGAAAGAGAAAAAATACAAACCTGTAGCCAATATTGAAAACCAATCTTTTGCGGCAGAGCGTTTGCCGGGAAACCAATATAACCACGATACGATTGGTATGTTGGCATTGGATGCCAATGGTAATATTTCTGGAGCTTGTACCACCAGTGGCATGGCTTTCAAGATGCATGGCCGGGTAGGAGATAGCCCTATTATTGGAGCCGGACTTTATGTCGATAATGAAGTGGGGGGTGCTACTTCGACCGGAGTCGGTGAAGAAGTCATCCGAAATGTAGGTAGTTTTTTGGTAGTCGAATTGATGCGTCAGGGTTATTCTCCCGAAGATGCCTGTAAGGAAGCTGTTATGCGTATCGTAAAGAAGAAACCTGCAATTGCGAAGGAGATTCAAGTTGGATTCTTAGCAATTAATAAAAAAGGGGAATATGGTGCTTATGCGCTACAACAGGGTTTTTCCTATGCAGTTTGTGACAGTAAACAACAAGATTTATTGATTAAAGGAAAGCACTACTATAAATAGTAAAATAGGGGCTTACGGGTTGAGGAGCGATGATAGCAAGGTATACCATTGCCGATTAATCATTATATTTGTCTAAACCTATAGCCGCAGATGATGCATCGGCTATAGGTTTATAAAAGTAAGAGTAAAAGACGCAAGATTATAAAAGTATGAAAGCAACATTTGGAGGAGGATGTTTTTGGTGTACAGAAGTTATTTTCCAAAACACTGAAGGGGTAACATCGGTATTACCTGGTTATATGGGGGGACATGTAGATAAGCCGACTTATGAGCAGGTTTGTGCAGGTACAACTGATCATGTTGAGGTTGTCGAGCTAGAATATGACGAAGAGCTGGTGAATTACGAAGATCTCTTGAAAATCTTCTTTAAGACCCATAACCCGACCACATTAAACCGTCAAGGTAACGATGTGGGTACGCAGTATCGATCAGTTGTTTTTTATCATAATGAAGAACAAGAGATCTTAGCGCAAAATTTTATCGATGAATTGGAAAATGAGGATGTTTACGAGGATCCTATTGTTACAGCGGTAGAACCAGCCGCGACATTCTGGTTGGCAGAAGATTATCATCATAATTATTTTAATGATCATCCTGAAAATCCATTTTGTTCAGTAGTCATTGCTCCAAAACTTCAAAAATTCCTAAAAGAATTTAAAGCTTAAAGTGCAATACCTAAGGTGTTGTATCCCACACAAAAAAAGCTCGAATATTTATTCGAGCTTTTTTTGTGTATTGAATACGAGTTAGAACATTTCCATCTGTCCTTTATCATCGATTTGAATGTCATTTGGATTGGTAATCTCCAGTTTGATGTCGTCATTTTTTTCGGTTGACTCGACCTCTTTTTCCTTCACGGAACTGTCGACTTCCGCCGTTGTACTATCAACTGTTGTTTCTGCGCTATCAGTACTTGTTTCGGCTGCTTTTTCTTTCCCTTTTTGACTTAAATCCTCATCCGCTGTCGTTAGCGTAACCGATTTTACGGTATGGAAAGATAGGCGGTTTCCTTGCGCTTTTATTCCCTTTACATCAATAATTTCGGTCAAAGGTTGATCAAGCGTTTCTTCCGTTTGGGATTTGCCCTTTAAAATCTCCAATTTGACCATCGGTTCAGCTGCATTACTCATCAGGATCAGTTTAGACCCCGCATCTTCATTAATAAAGGAAATGCGTTTTCCAATAGGCTGATCATCAAATTTAAACCGTTTGACAAAGTACGTTCCGCTCTTGCCGTCCTTATGCACGACTGTATAGATATGGTCTGGATAATATTTTTCGATCCGGATCATTTTCTCATCGAAGTGGTTGCTTAGATCAAAGTTTGCTAATTCGTAGCTACCATCCGAAAGGACAACTAATATTTTGTCGTCGCCGTCAAACTCGCCAAGGTATTGTCCTCGTTCATCAGCGTTTAGACGTTTCATGATGGTGTCGTACCATATTTTTCGTCCTGCTAGTGTGGAGACACCAGAGCTTTTAAAGCTGATTTTTTTGACAGGATATTTTGATACAATATTTCCTTGTGAAGCACGGCCCTTGATTGCAATCTCGGCAAAGTCCATGTCAAAATTCAACTTGCGCAATTTTGTGTGCGGTTTAAGCTGTATATTAACGACCTCCGCTTCACCATTTGGATTGGCTGTGAAATACAGTATTTTTGAGCCCTTGGATCCCTTGGATACATCATATTCCTTATCTCGCGTAACTCCTACTACCGAGAAACGTTTGATAAAACTGGTTCCAGTTTCACCTTCTTTATAGATGGCGTTATAGATTGTCCGCTCGTCACCTTTTTTGAAAACAGCAACGTGGATAATTCCTTTTCCAACAAATACTTTATCCTGAATTTTACTGACAACATATTTGCCATCTTCTCGGAATACAATAATGTCGTCGATATCCGAACAGTCGCATACAAACTCATCTTTCTTCATGCCTGAGCCAATAAATCCTTCCTCGCGATTGACATATAGTTTGGTATTTGCTAGCGCAACTTGGGTCGCTTCTACTTTATCGAATACCCGCAGTTCAGTTTTACGCTCGCGGTCTTTACTATATTTATCACGCAATTTCTCAAACCATGCAATGGCATATTCCGTCAATTGACGTAGATGACGCTTGACTTCTTTGATCTCATTTTCGAGTGTTTTCATCATTTCGTCCGCTTTTTTAACGTCGAAACGTGTAATGCTACTCATTGGTTTATCGATCAATTTTTTGTAATCTTCTGGACGTATCTCGCGGTAAAATTGATCGAAGAAAGGTTCAAACAAGCGATTCAGAACTTGCACAACAACCTCAAAGTCACCTGCATTTTCATAATCTGGATGCTTGTACATCCCCTCTTGAATAAATATTTTTAATAAACTACTGAAGAAGATTTTTTCTTGAAGATCGTTTAAACGAATCTCCAATTCTCGTTTCAATAAATTTTTGGTGTTTATTGTGTTTTCCGTTAGAATGTCATTGACACTCATAAAGTGAGGTTTCTCATCTTTGATAACACAAGTGTTAGGTGAGATAGAGACTTCACAGGCGGTAAAGGCATATAAGGCATCAATCGTTACATCAGGAGAAATTCCAGGAGCCAAATGCACAATGATCTCTACATTTCCCGCTGTATTATCCTCGATTTTTTTGATCTTAATTTTTCCCTTATCGTTTGCTGTAACCACGCTTTCAATTAGACCGCCGGTTGTAGTTCCAAATGGGATTTCTGTAATTGCGAGCGTCTTTTTGTCGCGTTCTTCAATTTTTGCACGTACACGGATTTTACCGCCACGTTGCCCCTCATTATAATTTGAAACGTCGGCCATACCACCCGTAGGGAAGTCTGGGAAGATATTCGGACGTTCACCGTGTAATACCTGGATTGATCCGTCAATTAGCTCAATGAAATTGTGGGGCATAATCTTGGTCGCTAAACCAACAGCAATCCCTTCGGCACCTTGAGCCAATAATAATGGGAATTTTACCGGAAGGGTGACAGGTTCACGATTCCGTCCATCGTAACTCAATTGCCACTCAGTCGTTTCGGGATTGAAGACAACGTCATTTGCAAATTTGGATAATCTTCCCTCGATGTACCGTGGAGCAGCAGCAGAGTCACCCGTAATTGGGAAGCCCCAGTTACCTTGACAGTCAATCAGGAGATCCTTTTGTCCCAATTGTACCATGGCATCACCGATAGAAGCATCACCATGTGGGTGATATTTCATCGTGTTACCAATGACGTTGGCAGCTTTATTATATCTTCCATCATCCATTTCCTTCAAGGAATGGAGGATACGACGTTGTACGGGTTTCAAACCGTCATTGATATGTGGTACGGCTCTGTCCAAGATAACATAGGATGCATAGTCCAAAAACCAGTTTTCGTATAGTCCTGATAAAGGTATCGTCTGACTTCCGTTTTCTGTTTTTCCTGATCCCAGTTCTTCTTGATTATCTTCCGTTGGGAAGTTCGTTTCGTCACTCATTTACTCAGCAATAGATTAAATTGTACAATACAGAAATGTTCGAAATAGTATTTTATTCGAACGTGTAAAAATACAAAACCATTTTGTTTTATCCCAGCGAAACTATGAAAAGTTAAAAAAATTAGTTTTTAAAACTAATATAATTAGTTTATTGATTGATCAATGGCCAAATCATACCAATAACAAGGAATATCCCATAGATCGAAATGAAATTCTTCAGTCACCTGAAATCCTACTTTTTCCAAGACATGTCTTGACCCCAGGTTTCCCGTATGTGTGATGGCATGTACTTCAAAATGGGTCAGCTGTTCTCTATAATATTGCATGCAGGCTTGTGCGGCTTCTGTCGCATAGCCTTTTCCCCAAGATTCCGTTCTGAAACGATAACCAAGGTCTAAAAAACCAATACGTCCGTTCTCCAATTCGTCAATATATTTAAATCCCGTCCAGCCTATCCATTGATTGCTTGATTTCTCAACGACCCCTAGACGGCCTATACCGTATTTTTCATATTGTTGCTGAATATGCGCGATGGCTTTTTTCATTTCTTCCATGGATTGAACAGGTTCCTTATTCAGAAAGGTATGAACCTCCGGCTGTGAATCCATCGCGAAAAAATAAGCGGCATCATCCATCTCTATTGGACGGATAATTAAACGTTCAGTTTCCAGTATAGGTAAGTGTTTTTCCATATTGTTTATCTCAAGTGTTACGGCATCCTAGAGCCACAATTTGTCGATATCTTTTTGTAGTATTTTTTCTTTCATTTCCTCCTCAAAGTCTCCGAACAGCTCTTTGTTAACAGATTTACTGATTCTGCCAGTTTCGAGTACCAGGATTTCATCGCAGGTATCTTTTAGTGTGGAAAAGATATGAGACGAAATTAGGATCGTTTTACCCATCGCTTTTAAGCGCAATATAATCTCCGTAAGAATAATGCTGCTTTGTAGATCAATGCCATTAAAAGGTTCGTCAAGGATATAATAATTATTGTCCTGAAGTAAAGTAGCTGTCAGGGCTAGTTTTTTTTTCATCCCCGTGGAATAGGCGCTCGCATACTCTTTTAAGGGCAACTCGAAAATATTTCTTTCACTGAGGTTTTTGATCTGTTTACCACGCGCATCTGTCAGCAGATAAATATACTCTTCACCCGTGAGCTTAGAAAGGAAATACGGATCGGAAGTCAGGTAACCTAAATTGTTTTTGAGCGGCTCTAAATCAGATTTTATCCTTCCTATAGCGGTCTCCAGTCCAGCAATACAACGAAATAGCGTTGTCTTTCCGGCGCCATTTTCACCGACGATACCATATATTTTTCCGCTATCAAAAGTGTAAGTAATTTCGTGGAGTACTTGATGTTGTCCAAAGGACTTGCTGATATTCGTAAGCTCGATCATAAGTGGTTTTTTAAATTGTTGATTGCTTTGATATAATAAAAGGGCAAGAGTGCGAGGATCAAGGGGTAAAAGCTAAAACAAAGTGCCAAAGCAAAACCTTCGGGGAAATTGATCTCCCGTGGGTAAGCGACGTATTTTAATGTGATTGCAAAAGGAAGCAAAAGTAATATTCCGCCCAACACAATACAGGCATTAAATAAATCCGATGGGAAGATTACACTATACAGAAAAAGAAGGGGGAGTACCAAGAGTAGACACTGTAAAATTCCTCTTTTAAACTTTCGCATCAGAAAACCTGTTGGAGAATGATGGTTATTCCAAAGGTAGAAAATTGGCTCTGGTAATTGATAATAGAAAACGCAGGTGAGCGCAACACAAACGACGCAAAATAAAACAAGATTGGAATTGGCCACATAAAAACCGATTCCAGCCAAGAGATATAATACAAGCAAGAGCAGGTAGCTTCGTCGGAACCCGATGATAAATTCAAAAGGTCTTTTTGCGAAAGGTGTCGGAATAGATTTGCCGAAAGCCCTAAACATCAGAAATGCAAAAATAACAGCCAAGATAGCTAATAACAATGCATAGCCCATTTGGTTGTGGAGGGAAAGAATGATGAAGGATGGCAGCGTGAACAAGCCATTTTCCAATATTCTGATTTTGTGAAAATCTCGCTTACTGTATGTATTTTTGAGAAAGTCATTTCTGTTTTTTTCTGTGAGCAGAAATAGTATTTGAAAATTGCCAAGCAGCAGCGTATAACAACCAAAAATCGGGTATTGAAACAATGCATAATAAGCAAAATAACATAATCCAAACAAGAGTAGAAAGGCGAGCCAAATAGGCAGCCCTGTAGCCCGAATATGCCGAGATAGTAAAGTATATTGAAGCTTTAAATAATTGATAACCATGATACGATCAAAAGTAAAAAATCGAAGTCAAAAACAAGGGACTGTTCCCGTATTTTTATTTCGGCCTTGCAACGATTGATTGTTGGTCGTTTTGACACTTGAATTTCTCTATTTTATGGCCCTATGTCTTCTCTGCCAGCTCAGCATATAGGTCAGAGCAAGTAGCAAAACTATTGCATTGGCATACATAATGACTGGAATCCGCAGGATAACATCGCTATAGTACAATCCAGCAAGCAGTGCGCCAAGTCCTATTCCGGCTTCGAGGGAGATATACATGGTTGCCACCGCCTTGCCGCGATGTTCGGGTAAACTAAGGTCAATCGTCCAGGCATTCACAGCAGGGGAGAGTATACCCGTACCTACACCATAGATGCTTGCGCCGATCATCATGCCAATGAAACTATTGCCAATGCCGATAGCAACCAGTGCAATAGCGATAATGACTATTCCGACAACAATGACTTTTGGTCTCCCGTAACGGTCCGAAACTTTGCCGGAAACAAAACGTATCAATACCGATGCAATAGTGAAGGCCAGGAAAAATAGCCCTTTATTTTTGAGTCCCAGGTATTCACTCCAGTCGGGAATTAGGGTTAAAATGACTCCATAAGCGGTATAAGATAAAAACGTGACGATTCCCGCTGGTAGGGCACGCCATTCAATGATATCTTTGCGGTTTATTTTGAGCATGGAAAGATTGAATTTCTCTTTTTTCGCCAGTGTTTCCTTCATGTTAATGACAATAAGAATGGATAGAAGTGCCATGAAAGAAGAGCAATAAAACATCACATTGATACCAAAGGCCTCGAAAATAGCGCTGCCAATTGCTGGGCCGACAGCTGTACCGACGCTAAAGGCCAATCCATGCATCCCCAGCGCCTCACCCCATCGTTTTTGTGGAACTAGATCGGCGACATAAGCAGAAGTTGAGGTGGGTTTAAAACCAGTGGAAAAACCATGTATCAATCGTAAGAATAGAAAGCCAGCGACTGATGTTAAAATGGGATAAAGAAAACCACAGATGAAACAGACGATGGATCCAATTGCCATGACGGGTACACGTCCCCAGCGATCGGTCAACTTACCACTAAAAGGCCGCGAAATTCCAGCAGTCAATGTAAACAACGCGATGATCAAACCTTTGTATTCTGCTCCGCCCAAACTGCTCAGATAATTGGGTAGTTCGGGGATGATCATATTGAAGCTAGAAGAAAATAGGAGTGAGCTTAAGCAAAGTAAAATAAATTGAAGCGTATAGATGGATTTCTGTTCAGCTGGCATGGCGCTATTTTTATCGTGTGTGAGTATTCAAAAAAGGATAATGGATCGAGGCGATTATCTATCCTTCAAAGGAATGTGGCAAATGTACAATTTTTGGAGCGATTAAGCGCAGTCTAAACCAACTTTTGTCGGGCTATTTCGCTGCAGAAGATGGTCGTTGCAACGGCTACGTTGAGTGATTCGGCTTGACCTATGCGTGGAATAGTGACAGCTTGATCAATCAACGCTATTATTTCATCACTGATGCCATTTCCTTCGTTACCCATAACAATTAGCCCCTCATTAGCCCACACAGTCTGATAAATGGATTGACCATTAAGTAGGGCGCCATACACTTTCAATCCAGTAGCCGGAATAAAATCCGTTAAATCAGTATAGTGGATCTGCAGTCTAGCCAGTGAGCCCATTGTTGCTTGCACTACCTTAGGGTTGTAGGCATCTACAGTTCCAATAGAACAGATAATATGTTCGATTCCAAACCATTCCGCCGTGCGGATAATTGTACCCAGATTGCCTGGATCCTGCACATCATCGAGCACCAGGCTAAACTTGTTTTTTAAATTACTTGGTACAATTTTTTGCTGTAAAGGAACTTTGATCAAAGCGAGAATACCTTGTGGCGATTTTAGTGCACTAATCTTTTGGAATTCAGTTTCCGTTAGTTCATAGGATTTTATATTATGCGAGATTTTACCCACTTTTGTGTTTGCGTCGCCCGTGTAGAAAATAGACTCAACCTCATAGCTTGATGAAATAAATTCCATCACGGATTTTATACCCTCAACGATAAACAGGCCGTGTTGTTTTCTATACTTTTTATTTTGTAGAGACGTTATTAGACTGATTTGCGCTTTTGACAACATTTTTATTGATGATTAAGTATCCTCGTTTTATCGGATTTGCAAGTATAACGCTTTTAGTGTTATTTTTTGCATCATGCCGGTCTTCAAAATATCTTGACGATGACCAAGCTCTGGTTACAAAAGTACAGATTTCTGGTGTTACCCCTGCATTGAAAGAATCATCCGAAACGTATATTTCCAATCAAATAAGACCTAATTCAAGGGTAAATCTATTTATTTACAATACATTCAATACTAAAAACGGGCGCTATAAAACCAAGAAAATTCGGAATGTCGGCGAACCACCCCATTTACTGGATTCGGCAATGGTCGATTTATCCGCCAATCAAATCCGACGCTTTCTATTTTCAAAAGGTTATTTTAAAGCTAAGGTCGAACCAACAATTTCAGTTTCCAAAAAGCGAGCACATATCGATTTTAAAGTGGATGAAGGTGTCCCATATCAAGTTAGAAATATAGATCGAAAATTTGAGGATGAAGATATCAAGGCAATATTTGAACGGGAGGTACTCCCCAAAACTGCTGTAAAATCCAATACCCAGTACGATGCCGCAAAGTTGCTCGATGAGCGGGAGAAACTTTATATTTCGATGCGTAACAATGGATATTATGATTATGTAAGGCAATATATGCGTGCTGGGGTCGATTCAACAATCGATGGACCTTTGATCGACTTGAAAATTAATGTCGAAAATCCGTCTGATTCAACGATACATAAAAAGTATCAGATAGACAGTGTTTATATGACAATAAGGAATTATGGCACAATGTCGAAGAAGGAGCCACGTCGTATACTAGATTCTGCAAAACGTCTTTTATTTGTTGATGAAACAAATAGTTTCAGGTGGAAACCTTTGGAACGCTATATGTATTTACGCTCAGGACAGTACTATTCCTTGCGGGAGGAAAATAAGTCCTATGACCGATTGTATGAGATGAATGGTTTTCGTTCTGTCAAGCTGCAGTTTGTCAAAAAAGATTCCAATAAACTAGATGTGCACTATGATTTCGTTCCAAGACCGCGGATGGGAAACCAGATAGAGGGCGAGTATACCTTTAGTTCGGGTATGAGCGGATTTAATATTGGAAATACATTCTCTCAACGTAATATTTTTGGTGGTTCGGAGCAATTGGAAGTGAAATTACGTTATGGTGTATTGTTTGATCCGCGTCTCGCAGGTGGGCTTTCCAGCAAAATATTCAATAACGATTTTCAAGCGGGCGTGAATTTGGTTATTCCTCGTCTGATGGTTCCCTTTCATATTAATCCAGGTGGGAAGTTTGGTTTGCCCAAAACGACCTACTCGATGACATTGCAGTTGTTCGATCAAGATAAAACCTATTCAAACCGCTATTTTATCACGTCTCTGAATTACTCTTGGTATGAAACAGAAAATAAGTACCATAGTTTTACGCCTATCGTGTTGGAGTATCGGGATGGACGCTTGGATTCCAATTTTCGGAACAAGCTTGTACAAGAGGGCTACCAGCTGTATGTACGTAGCAACGACCGTCAGTATTTTGGTTTAGGGACACAATATACTTTTATCCTGAATGGTAAAAAATTGAATAGCAAGGAGGACTTTCAATATTTCAGAGGAACATTGGACGTGAGTGGAAACGTATTGGATCTTATTAGCTCCCTGGCAAAATTGCCTAAGAATGCCGATGGTGAGAAAAAAATATTCGGTGTGCCCTTTCTTCAATACGCCAAGACAGAATTCGATTATCGTTTATACCGAAATCTTGGTGGAAATAGGCAGTTTGTCTTCCGTTTTAATCCGGGAATAGCGATCCCATATGGCAACAACTCCAAACTGTTGATTTTTGAGAAGAGTTTCTATAGCGGGGGGATGAATGGCATACGCGCTTGGCAGGCACGTACCTTGGGTCCTGGGGCTTATAACCGTCAGAGTCTCAGTGAAGATTTGCGCTTAAACCTGCGCAATTTAGATCAGTTGGGCGAAATTAAACTGGAAGCGAATGCGGAGTATCGATTCAGATTACTTAATAATTTTCTGGGGGCAAAGATGAATGGAGCGACATTCGTGGATATGGGAAATGTTTGGCGACTCAAGAAGGATGAAGAACTAAATCCGGGGGGGGAGTTTAAATTCAATAAATTTCTTGGGCAAGTCGCCATTGGTACCGGTTTCGGACTTCGTTTCGATTCGGACTATTTTGTCATTCGCTTAGATGCCGGGCTTAAACTAAAAGATCCGCAATTCTCAGGTGCTGATCAATGGGTCATCAAGCACTTCTTTGATTCCAAAGAATTTAAGGCACAATATTATGAAACCCATAGGCCCGACAGATACAATTTTATTCAATACAATTTTGGAATCGGTATGCCGTTCTAATGTCTAACTGTTTCGTTATGATTTACTTTGATCCCATCAATTGATGGGATATCTGGACATCCTGCTTTGTCAACCGATGAGATTTTTGAGACTTGAAAATATAGATTCAAAAATTTTACTCAAGTCCAAACCCTGCGAATGGTTGAATAAAAAGAAAACTATAGCCAGTGCGATCGCTGTCATAATCACTTTTTTAAACATGTAAGCTATTCCTAGCACAATGGCTGGGATAATCAAAAACATCAATCCACTAATGGCAAAAGGAGAGAGCCCGCTATCGCTCTTATAGATATAGAATAAACGTCCCTTGGAAGTTTGTTGATTCTTATGGCTAAAGAAAACAAAGGTTGATGACTCAATTTTCTGATTAGGGACAGCAACACCTTCATGAAATTGTAGTGCTTGTGAGAAGCCATTGATTGTAAATAGGTAATTGCCATTGATAGTCTCATTGGTGTTTCCTAGCGAATCCAATGCCACTACAGCTAGTTTTCCATTTTTGGAAAGGTTTTCTTTTACGATAAAGTTTTGGATATTTTGTTCTTGAGCAACTGCCCAAAAAGGTATCAGTAATAGAAAAAATATAATCTTTTTCATCCTTTTATTTTTATTCAATTCGCTTTTTCCCTTTTTAGGGTCTATTTCCATAGTGTCAATATCATTTGGAGGATCGATAGCATCAATACATCACATCCGATTTCCTGAAATGAGACTGCAATTTTAGGGATTTTAATTTTCTTTTGAAAATCTTTAACTATGCGAATGTTGAAACCTTTGTAAATAGGTCTTGAGCCTTTTATCATTCCTCAAAAGAAGGTACTATCAAAATCCTGAGTAGGAGTGCAAAAGATATTTAGCTCATTTGCGTTTGGCCTGCGGTATGATATTTCAGGATGGTTTGTTAGTTCGTCTATGATTAAATTTATAATGCTTGATTCATCGTAATTTCGGATTATTCACTTGCAAAATAGATTGATTTCAGAAAAATTCAGTTCTTTGACAGCTCTTGGACCAATTGAAATTTCACTACGTCTTTGAGAATACCTTTAGGATCATCAATAGTTATTCTTCCAAAGATATCTTTCTTGACGGAAGCCTGATTTCCTTTATTGTCACTCGCTTCATAATTTCCGAAAATATCCTTATTGACAGAAACTCGATTTCCGCTATTGTCTTCAATCGTTTTACTGCCTAGAATATCATTTCTCACCGTGGTACGTCGACCATTGCTGTTTTCGATAGTGAGATTATCAAGGATATCTTTCGTTATCCGGCTTGAATTACCTTTGTTATCTCGAATCTCCAGATTGCAGAAAATATCTTTTGATATCGTTGAGCTATTACCTTGATTGTCTCGAATGTCTAGACCTCCGAAAATATTTTTGGATACAGTTTTTACATTTCCTTTTTCATCACGTATTTCTAAATTACCGTGTATATCTTTGAACACTGTAGCTGGGCTTTTGTCTAGATTAGGAATATCAAAATCGTCGCTGCTGTTTTTTCTGACTATAGTTTCATCGCCATCCTCCTCTTTTACGACAATATTTCCTGAAAAGTCATCTTTTATGGTTAGTTTAATACCACTCTTATTTACGGTTGTATATTCACCCAGGCTACCTCGTCTAAATTTGATGGTATTTCTCCACATATCTGAAAAAATAACTTCTCCCCAGCTATCGGTTTCTATTTTTATGGATTTTTTATCTAAGCCTTCTGAAATAGCCATTTTAATCATGTACTTTTTCATATTGTCAGAAAGGGGATCGGACCATATTCGGGTATGCTCTTCCACTGTTGAAATTTTGGCTTCTGACGTTAAAGTAACTAATAGCAGTGAAAAACTGAATAAGAAATATACGCGCATGATCTGTCTGTGATTTAAAGTCAATATACGTTTTTTTGTGCTACTTTCATTATATTTAAACAGTAAGCGAATTAATCGATAATACTTTAGATATAATGTTTAAGCACTTAAAATACATAGACGGTACATCGGATAGATTTTGGGAAATACAAACAGCTGGTGCGACTCATACAGTCACCTACGGCTAAGATATGGTTGTTTTTTTCGATAGCTATAATCCCAATGCTCCTAATCCACGAATAATGTCTAAATAAATTTGCGGTATATCCACATCCCCAATATTTTTACGGATTACATCGGTAATACCAGCATGTGAGATACCCTGAGAAGCATGAATATGTTTAAAGTTTGCTCCCCAGACTGCACTTTCTAATGGGACCATCCCATCATTTTCACCTACCAGTCGCCTCAGGTATTTAAAACTCAACGCATACAACAAATCATCCTGTGGCTTATTCATTGTCGAAGCAAAGCTCTGATAAAATACATTGTCCATATTGGGGTTGAGCTGGTTGAAAACACGCATTTCTTTTACACTGAGATCTCGAATTAGTTCGATTGGTGCGGGAGATTGCCCTCCAAATAAAAAAGAAAGACGTTGGATTAGTCTTTTTGTAACAGAATCTCTGGATAGATGTTTTTCCATTAGATAATCTGCTATTGGTGTTCCTAAGTGTGGCGTGGATATTGTGTTTAAGGAGGCCACCATTTGATGTCCCTTTAGCGTTGAAATAAAATAGCGGGCGTCGATCCCACCTTTAGAATGGGCGATTAGATTAAATTTAGTGGCACCTGTTTTTTCTGCAAGATCTGACAGATTTCTTTTCAGCATCTGCGCATTGTTAGCGACGGTGCCCCAACCATCGGTTTGGCCATAAAAAAATGAGATATTGTTTTTTTTGAAAGTCTTAGGGATCCTGCCCCAAAACAAACTGTTATCCCCTGCAGCTGTACCATGGATCAATATGATCGGATATTTTAATTTAAAGACAGTCATTGGCTTTTTTTATAAATCTCTATCCATTCAATAGATTTTGCAAATCAGCTTTATCTTGCTCTTTTGATAACGATTTTAAGGCTTTTTCTGCTACTTTTTGATCTGGATTGATTATATCAACAGGTTCTATAATTAAGCTATTCGACTCGTTCTCATCAAGGTCTAGTCTCTTTTCATGGTCCATGTTTTGGTGCTATTACATATCTTCTTCATCAATA
Organism: Sphingobacterium sp.; assembly: GCA_050281725.1. Taxonomy (GTDB): domain Bacteria; phylum Bacteroidota; class Bacteroidia; order Sphingobacteriales; family Sphingobacteriaceae; genus Sphingobacterium. The sequence goes on from JBMAAL010000027.1 coordinate 36,271, forward strand.
AAATTGAAACTAGAATTGATCAGTAGCTGGAGATACTCATCGAAACTATCCGCTATGACACGAAACTCATCAGGGTCGTGCACGAAGCGTACGATTTGCCCTTTTTTACCTTTTCCGGAGGGGCTGAAGTCTACAAATAATTGAGAAGTACCGCCGTTATTCATACAATCGGAAAAATGAAGCCATTTTAAGTCCGTTGATGTATCAATAATCTTGTTGTCGATCTCTACATAATCGTACTTTCGGTCAATATAGTCGGCATAATAGCTGTGCGCAATATGTTGATTGTCGATCATCTCCTTAGATGATAATAGGTAATAAGGATACTCATTTAAGTCGGAGCCCAAAAAGAAGAAGGCAATTTCTTCATCGGCATAAGTCCGCCAATAAGTCCCATCCACATATTCGAGCAAATATACAAGCCCCTGAGGGATTGCTGGAAAAGCCTCTTGGAGTTTCGCTAGATCTGTTTTGCTTGCACCATGTTTAATCCGTTCAAAATGATCCCAAATTTCTTTGCCACCATTGTCATAGTATGCTTTCTTTAAACCAGATAAATAATTGTCAGCTATTTTCATTTGCTTTTCTTCTTGTTAGTGAAGTTAGCCAAACTTTATGATAGATTAAAAGTAAATTGCCGGGTATCTCCTTTTCTGTTGATTTAAAAAAGGGGCTGAAATTAGAAGTATAGAAAAGAGTCATTGTCAGATAATAATTCTAGCAGCTTAAGTCAATTAAATCTCGGACGAAAAGGATGTATTATTTTTTTTACTAAAATATTTAGCATTTAAGTTGTTTGTAGTATCTTTGTATTGTTCACTTACAGAAGTAATACCAAGAAAATAAACAATTATGTTGTCCGATCAAACTTTAGTATCCGATATAAAGGCAATTATTGCGCAGTCCAAAGAAAATGCTGTGCGTGCTGTCGATCATCAGCGCACATTAATGTACTGGTACATAGGCAAACGTATTTTTGAGCAAGAACAGCGAGGTAAAGATAGGGCCGATTATGGGAAATATCTGACCCAATATCTTGCGAAGGCATTGGAACCCGAATTTGGGAGTGGATTCTCGCGAAGGCAAATTGAATTGTTCCGGCAGTTTTACCGGATATTTCCAATTGCGAACGCGCTGCGTTCGCAATTGAGCTGGACGCAATATCGATTGTTAATGCGACTTGACTTGGACGAACAAAGAGAATTCTATATGGCTGAAACAATCAAAAATAACTGGACATCACGGCAGCTCGAACGACAAGTTTTTAGTAATTTATACGAACGCCTATTGCTTAGCAACGATAAGGAAAGTGTATTGGCTGTAGCAAAAAAGGAAAAGATGCCTTCTGATGCGAAGGAGATTATCAAAGATCCAATGGTACTGGAATTTTTGGATTTGAAACGGGAAAGCGCTTACTATGAGAAAGATCTTGAGGGCGCTATTATTGCCCATCTTCAAGAGTTCTTACTCGAATTAGGAAATGGCTTCTCATTTGTCGCTAGACAAAAGCGTATCCATATCGAGGGCGATGAGTTTTTCGTTGATCTTGTCTTTTACAACCGTCTGCTGCAAAGTTTTGTGATCATTGAAATTAAAACCCATAAATTAACGCATCAGGACATCGGTCAATTGCAGATGTACGTGAATTATTATGACCGTATTGAAAAGCTTCCGCATGAATACCCAACGGTTGGCATTTTACTTTGTGCGAGCAAAAACGATGCAGTCGTCAAATTTACCCTTCCTGAAGACCAAAAGCAGATTGTTGCCAGTCAATATGAGCTTTATCTACCAACAGAGCAACAGTTGCTGGATGAGGTAAATAAAGAGTTGAATAGTTTTGTGGGTAAAAGTAACGCCGAGTAGATCTTTCAAGTGTTTATATAGCGCTATTTAAGGAAATTTTAAATGCGCTAAACTGGGGTAAGTTATAAGTATTGGGAGATGAAGTGACTGTGTTTCCGCTTTTTTCATTTTTATTTTTCTAACATAGATTATTTTGTACATTTGTATCGAATAAAATCGAAATTGAAATGGCAGAAACTGTACAACCAAGAGGTCCAAAGACAACTGATAATAATGCGAACCAAACTCATTACTACAAAACATTGGTAGTAGCGATCGCTTTAGGTTTAATAGGTACATTTATCCGTTTTGTACCGGATGTATGTACGGCATTGGGCCAACAAACTTTTTTGTTTTCCGCGATAGCTAACATCTCCATGATCGTAGGTGCACTTATCGCATTCAAAACCGTTTTCGGAATTTTGGGATTTGGAAAAAACCGTGACTAATTTAAAAGTCAACTAAGATATGTAATAGCCTCAGTTTACTGGGGCTATTTTATTTTAATCCTTTTTAGAATTCAGCTCATCTTTGACGGTCCCGTCCCATTTTATGATGACCTTACTATCGCCCTTAGTTGTGAATTGTAAAATTTCCCGATTACCTTTTTTCTGAAAAAGTAAAGTACCTTTGACTGTATTGATTCTATTTTGTCCATAATCCTCCACCAATTGGTATGAACCACGAATGGTATTAGTGCCGAACTCAAGAGTCTCAAAATTTATAAAATATTCACCGGAAGCTAGCTGTTTTTTTGTCGTAGTGAAGCTTAGCACAGTTGTGTTTTTTCCATCCTCAGAGGATAATGTATAAACCATTTTCAGCAGCCTTAGTATTTTCCCATCAATTATCTCGCTATAGGTTATACTATCCATTGTTGCCTGATTAAATTCGAAAACAATATTTCTAGCTGTTATACTTCCATGATCTACAAGGGGGGATTCGTTTTTTTTACAACCTATAAAAGTGGCAGCAGTCAATAGTATAATAAAAAAATATTTCATATTAGGTTTTCTTGGTTATCAAATATATCTATAAATAACGGAATACAAAAAAGGCTTCACAACCGTGAAGCCTTCTTTTGTATGATTATTGCAGACTATGCGAAAAATGACCAAGTAGACCAAGGAATACGTGCAAGCATCAAGATCAGACCAATAATATAGAAAATAACAACCGTTTGGTTTGCTTTTTTTGCATTTTCAATCTTTTTAGCTTTAGAGTAACCAATTGTGATCAATACAATAGCAATGATCATGGTTAATGGGTGTTCGATGATTTTAAAACGTAATGTCGGATCTTTCATTACGGAGCCAGAGATCATCGATGGATACTTTAAATAAAAGAATAAAATCAATCCCACCAATAATTGAATATGCGATGCAATGAAACCCAATAAAGCAATTTTACGGTTGTACGGTTTGTTGCCTAAATAGTTTGATAGGGTGATCACGATCGATATCACCAGGGCTAGCAATAATACAATTGCTATAGTCGAGTGTAAGTGTAACATAAAAGCTCTCTTTATTTATTTCCTAAGTTAGCAAAGATAAAAATATAATGAATGTATTTATCAAAAATCATTGTTCGAGCAGAAATACCTCCGCTATTGGATTAAATAAGTACATGCGTTTGCTGCTCAATTCCATGCACTTATAGCGTTTTCTTATCTTTTCAATACGTTGAAATGAGCGACCATTTTTTAGCCTAAAGAGATGACCATCCTCCAGGGATTCTACCGTAAGGGCACTGGTTTTGACGGTATCGTATGATTTTAAGGTTCGAAACAGGTGAAGGTCCGTGCAGCTCGAAGCCGCAGGATTTTCCATATAACGATGAATAGCACTGCTGATATCGGTAGGAAAAATATTCAATTTAAGGAAGGGCTCCATCAGTTCCTTGAAATTATTTTTCCACTCTGTACCATGTGGTTTGACACGATGCTGATGTTTATTCCACGTTTGTAAATGTGCAAATTCATGGATCGTCGTAATCAAAAAGGAATAAGAATTTAAATCATGGTTGACTGAGATGCGGTGCGGGCTTCCTCTAAAAGGCGCACGGTAATCTCCTAGCTTGGTACTCCTTGAACGAGAGATCTTAAATAAACAGCGGGTATGATTAATCCAGTTGGATATAATCGGAGCTGCTTCTTCGGGCATGTATTTTTTGAGCGTAGCACTATAATCTTGCATGCCATAAAAATAGGATTTATTCATGTCAATAGTGCTGAATGAGAACATTCTTTTGTCAAAAAAAGAATATTTTTACTAAAAATAATAGCGTGTTTTCCCGTTTTTGTTTGGATAATTGATATTATTTTTAGTATTTAGTGCTTGTAAATGTCAAAATTGAGAAAGTCAGTAAAGAGAATTTATGTTTTTTTAAAATAAAACGTATTGAAATTGCCTGAGTTTTAGGTAAATTACCTACAGAAAGGTTCATAAATATAGGATCCGATTGAGGACGGTTTTTCCTCCAAACTGTAAAATAGACCTGCAAGAATATGCTAGATACCTTACATATTAGAAATTATGCGCTCATCAACGAATTGGAAATCCAATTTGATAAAGGTTTGAATATGATTACCGGCGAAACCGGTGCCGGTAAATCTATTATCATGGGCGCATTATCGCTGATCTTAGGAAATAGGGCCGAAGGGAAGCATTTTTTCGACCCAACCAAGAAATGTGTGATAGAAGGGGGATTTAAAATTGGATCTTATCAGCTACTTGGTTTTTTTGAGGAAAATGATCTCGATTACGCGGACCACACCATTATTCGAAGAGAAATCTCGCCCGATGGTAAATCCCGGGCATTTATTAATGATTCACCGGTCACACTGGCTATCCTCAAAGCTTTAGGTGAGCAGTTGATTGATGTGCATTCGCAACATGCAACATTGCAGATTAATACAGAAGATTTTCAGTTCCTTGTAGTCGATAGTGTTGCAGGTTCATTTGGCCTGAAGCAAAATTATCGAGCGAGCTTTTTCGCTTACAAGAGGGCGAAAAAAGAACTCGAAGAGTTTAAGGAAATGGTCAAGAAAGCCGCTATTGAGCAGGATTATTTTCAGTTTCAATTTGATGAGCTTGATGCCGCCCGATTGGTGGCAGATGAGCAGGGACAACTCGAAGTACAACAGCGGCAGCTGGAAAACGCAGAGGAAATCAAGCGTGGGCTGGTAGGGGCATCACATCTTTTGGAAAACGATGATACAGCAGTTTTAAGCCGATTGAAAGAGGCGATGACCCAAGTAGAAGGGGTTGCTTCATTTTTGCCTGAGGCGGCAGATTTGGCTGCACGATTAAAGAGTACGTGGATTGAGCTGAAAGACGTCGCCGCGGAGCTCAACTCCCTGGAGGAAGATACGCAAATAGACGAGGGTACTCTGCTGGATATCAATGAGCGCCTAAGCCTATTGTATTCCTTACAGAAAAAACACCATGTGGACTCCGTCGAAGAGTTGATTAAATTGCGTGACGATCTTGAATCCAGACTGTTTGCCATAAATTCTTCGGATGAGCAATTGGAACGCTTAGAGAAGGAGGTTGTAGCTAAACTCGCCATTGCCCAGAAAAATGCAGAAGAACTTTCGGTAGCAAGAAAAAAGGTGTTAGCGTTGATCGCAAAGGAGGTACAAACTACCTTGACAAATGTTGGGATGCCCAATGCTCTGCTGCAAATCAATCTTGAACCATTAAAGGACGGAGATATGCGGGAATCAGGGATGGATGCAATTCAGTTTTTGTTCTCTGCCAATAAAGGACAGGCTTTGCAATCCATTCATAAGGTTGCCTCCGGAGGCGAGCTTTCACGGATGATGCTGGCCATCAAATCATTGGTTGCAAAAACTTCTGCCTTGCCGACCATTATTTTTGATGAAATTGATACCGGGATCTCGGGTGAAGTAGCGTTGCGTGTGGGGGAGGTGATGGAAAGTCTAGCTGAGAATATGCAGGTTATTGCTATTTCACATTTGCCACAAATTGCAGCTAAAGGTGCAGCGCATTATAAAGTGTACAAAGAAGATAAAGCCAATCGGACGATATCTAACATTGTTCGATTAGATCAGGAGGGGAGGGTCAAGGAAATTGCTCAGATGCTCAGTGGTACCAATCCAACGGATGCGGCACTTGAACATGCGGAGTTATTGCTGAAAGGATAGCTATTAAATAAAAAAAGGTCTTAGAGATTTTCTAAGACCTTTTTTTATTTAGTTTCCACCGTTATCGGCATCCGTTAATGTTACTTTTACTAACATATTGTCCGGACGGACTGGTTTATTGTCGCTACCCACATAATCAGCATAGAGATATACTTTACCAATTTTATACTCCACGCGATAATTATAAGGGCCGATAGCTGAAGGAATGTTAATGAAATAATTTGGATCATTATCAAATGATACAGCTACTCCCACGTGTCCGTAGTCGAAATATTTTGCATCTAATTCGGGAAAGTCCAATTCATTTGAGAAAGAATATCCGGTTTTGTCAACTCCCCAAGAAGAGGACACTACCTTCGTATTAAAAGTTACTCCCGGTAAATAGTTTGTAACGTATTCTTTCTTACAAGAAGAAAATGAAACCAAGGCTGCGGTTCCAATTAATGCTGCTAATAAAAGTCTTTTCATATTGTTCGTGTTATTTGTGACAATTTTATTATAGGACGATAAAATAGTGCGAAAGTTTAACGCCAACTTTCTTTACAACAAAAAATGCACCATAAAGGTGCATTTTATTGAAATTATTTTTAAAGATAGCTTAAGCTTACTTCTCAGCGGTGTCTTTCGAAGATTTCGAATCTGAGCTAGAAACCTCAATATCTTTGGTTTCAGGATTAATGCTCACGGTCAAAACTGAACCAGTTTGCACATTTCCTTTGAGGATTTCTTCTGCAATCGGATCTTCTAAATATTTCTGGATTGCTCGTTTTAATGGACGTGCACCAAAATTACTGTCATAACCTTTGTCTGCAATGAAATCTTTTGCCTCATCTGTCAAATTGATAGTATAACCCAAATCAGCGATACGTTTGAACAATGACCTCAACTCAATATCAATGATTTTGAAGATGTTTTCTTTTGTCAATGAGTTGAACACAATCACATCATCAATACGGTTCAAAAATTCAGGAGCAAAGGCTCTTTTCAAAGCGGTTTCAATAACTCCACGTGAATGCGCATCAGATTGTTGTGATTTTGCCGCAGTGGTGAAACCAACACCCTGACCAAATTCCTTCAATTGGCGTGCACCAATATTTGAAGTCATAATGATTATGGTATTTCTGAAATCTACTTTACGGCCCAAACTATCTGTCAATTGGCCTTCGTCCAATACCTGTAACATTAGGTTAAATACATCCGGGTGAGCTTTCTCAATCTCATCCAATAAGACAACCGCATACGGTTTACGACGTACTTTTTCAGTCAATTGACCACCTTCTTCGTAGCCGACGTATCCTGGAGGCGCTCCAACAAGGCGAGATACCGCGAATTTCTCCATGTACTCACTCATGTCAATCTGGATCAGCGCATCTTCTGTATCAAACATAAATCGCGCTAATTCCTTAGCCAACTCTGTTTTACCGACCCCAGTAGGGCCTAAGAAGATAAACGAACCGATTGGTTTTTTAGGATCCTTCAAACCTGCACGTGTACGTTGTATCGCTTTCACCAATTTACCTACAGCGTCGTCTTGACCAATGATTCTTCCCTTCATCAACTCAGCCATATTCAACAGTTTTTGACTGTCTGTTTGACTAACACGTTGTACTGGAATACCTGTCATCATGGCCACTACTTCAGCAACATTTTCTTCTGAAACAGTATAGCGTTTAGACTTCGTCTCTTCTTCCCAAGCGATTTTTTCTTTCTCGAGCTCTTCAATCAATTTTTTCTCCGTATCACGCAATTTGGCAGCCTCTTCGTATTTTTGACTACGAACGACTTTGTTCTTTTCCAATTTGACCTCTTCAATTTTATTCTCAATGTCAATAATGGACTGCGGTACATGAATATTGTTTAAGTGCACGCGAGAGCCTGCCTCATCCAAAGCATCAATAGCCTTATCTGGTAAGAATCTATCTGTAATATAACGTGTTGTTAACGACACACAAGCTTCGATTGCTTCAGGAGTGTAGGTCACGTTGTGGTGGTCCTCATATTTCTCCTTGATACGATTCAATATTTCAACTGTTTCGTCATGTGTAGCCGGTTCAATCGTTACACGTTGGAAACGACGGTCCAAAGCACCATCTTTTTCAATGTACTGACGATATTCGTCCAATGTTGTTGCACCAATACATTGAATTTCTCCTCTTGCCAAGGCTGGTTTGAACATATTGGAAGCATCTAATGACCCTGAAGCGCCACCTGCACCAACGATGGTGTGAATCTCATCGATAAATAAGATGACATCCGGTGATTTCTCCAGTTCATTCATGACTGCTTTCATACGCTCCTCAAATTGACCGCGGTATTTCGTACCGGCCACCAATGAAGCCAGATCCAATGTAACTACACGCTTGTTGAAAAGTACACGCGATACCTTGCGTTGGACAATGCGAAGTGCAAGTCCCTCTGCAATAGCTGATTTACCAACTCCCGGTTCGCCGATTAACAAGGGGTTGTTCTTCTTGCGTCGGGATAAAATTTGAGACACACGCTCAATCTCTTTTTCGCGACCTACAATAGGATCCAATTTACCCTCTTCGGCAGCTTTGGTCAAATCACGGCCAAAGTTGTCCAATACCGGAGTTTTGGATTTGATATCCGAAACTTTTTTAGGTTGGATATATTGATCATCCTCAGCAAAATCATCGTCGCCGGTAGGAGAGCCTGGAGCCTCATCCTTGATGGTCGTTCTATTTTGCTCAACTTCAGATTTGAAGATGTCGTAAGTCACATTGTATTGTTGTAAAATCTGAGAAGCAATATTATCTTCATCTCGTAAGATAGCCAATAATAGATGCTCCGTTCCGATGATATCCGATTTGAATATTTTAGCTTCCAAATAAGTGATCTTCAAAACTTTTTCAGCCTGTTTTGTTAATGGCATATTGCCAATAGGAGCGCGTGAAACCGATGCCCCCTTCACTGCGTCCTCCACAGATTGACGTAGTGCTGTCGTGTCAATGCCTATGTTTTTAAGGATCTTTATCGCCATACCATCGCCTTCACGAATCAATCCGAGCAATAAATGCTCCGTTCCTATATAATCGTGACGCAATCTCAAAGCTTCCTCTCTACTGTACGATATGACATCCTTTACGCGCGGTGAAAATTTTGCTTCCATTGAATACCTTTCTGTTTTATATTAAGGATATATAAATGTAGTAAATTCTGCATTTCAAACCTTAAAATTATTTTAAATAATGTCATCAACAATTAAGCCATGACCGTTATACGTCCAAAATGTCAGTATAAAAGATTACATTTGTATGTTAATATAACAAGAGTTTTCGAATTTTTTTAAATTTTATGTCAGACGAGAAGATCATTTTTTCGATGGCGGGTGTCAACAAGATCTATCCGCCTCAAAAACAAGTTTTAAAAAATATCTATTTATCTTTTTTCTATGGTGCGAAGATCGGCGTGATCGGTTTGAATGGATCAGGTAAATCTTCCCTATTAAAAATTATCGCTGGATTGGATAAGTCATATCAAGGCGAGGTAGTGTTCTCTCCAGGTTATTCTGTGGGTTATTTAGCACAAGAACCTCAATTGGATCTTGAAAAGACTGTTCTTGAAGTGGTACAGGAAGGTGTTGCCGAAATTACAGCCATCTTACAGGAATACGAAGAAATCAACGAAAAATTTGGCCTGCCAGAGGTTTATGAAAATGCCGATGAGATGGACAAATTGTTGGCAAGACAAGGTGAACTTCAGGATATCATTGATGCCACTAACGCTTGGGAAATCGATTCGAAATTGGAAAGAGCAATGGATGCTTTACGTTGCCCCGAACCAGATGCAAAGATTGTCAATTTGTCAGGTGGTGAGCGCAGACGTGTAGCATTATGTCGCTTATTGTTGCAGGAACCTGATGTATTGCTCTTAGATGAGCCGACCAACCACTTGGATGCCGAGTCGATCGATTGGTTAGAACAACACTTAAAACAATATAAAGGAACAGTCATCGCCGTTACCCACGACCGTTATTTCTTGGATAATGTTGCTGGATGGATTCTTGAATTGGATCGCGGTGAAGGTATTCCCTGGAAAGGAAATTATTCTTCTTGGTTAGATCAAAAAGCAAAACGCCTGGCGCAGGAAGAAAAGCAGGAAACCAAACGTCAAAAAACCCTGGAACGTGAGCTGGAATGGGTGCGTATGGCACCGAAAGCACGTCACGCTAAATCGAAAGCACGTTTGCATAACTATGAAAAATTGGCTTCTGAGGAAACGAAAGAACGCGAAGAAAAATTGGAATTGTTTATTCCGCCGGGACCACGTCTGGGGAATTCTGTCATTGAGGCAACGAATATCTCCAAAGCCTATGGCGATCGCATTTTATTTGAGAACTTAAGCTTCATGTTGCCGCCGGCAGGTATCGTAGGGATCATTGGACCAAATGGTGCGGGTAAAACAACTTTATTCCGCTTGATCACAGGACAGGAAACGCCGGATACAGGTTCTTTCAGAGTCGGAGAAACAGTGAAATTGGGCTATGTGGACCAAATGCACCACGACCTCGATCCGGAAAAATCGGTTTGGGAAAATATTACGGGTGGCAGCGACAATATGATGTTGGGTAACCGCTCGGTGAACTCAAGAGCTTATGTTTCCAAATTTAATTTTAACGGTGCTGATCAGCAAAAGAAAGTAGGAGTGCTTTCGGGTGGAGAACGTAATCGTGTTCACCTGGCAATCACGCTTAAAGAGGGATCAAATGTACTCTTGCTCGATGAGCCGACCAATGATATTGATGTAAATACCTTGCGGGCACTGGAAGAAGGCTTGGAGAACTTCGGCGGTTGTGCCGTTGTGATTTCCCACGATAGATGGTTCCTGGATCGTATTTGTACCCATATCCTTGCTTTTGAAGGCGATTCACAGGTTTATTTCTTCGAAGGTAACTATACTGAATATGAAGAAAACCGTAAAAAACGCGTGGGTGATGTAACGCCACATCGTATTAAATACAAAAAATTAGTTAAATAATAGAAGTGGATCATGGAGAGCGGAAGGCTTTTGGCTGCTATAATAGACCACGCTATTGATGGAATAATAACCATAGACAACAGGGGAAATGTGGAAAGCATTAACCCTGCCGCCTTGGAATTGTTCGGTTATCAGGCCGAAGAGGTGATCGGACACAATATATCCATGTTAATGCCTGAACCTGATCGTGGCAATCACGATGGTTATCTACATAATTACCAAACCACAGGCCACAAGAAGATTATCGGAATCGGCCGTGAAGTGATGGGCTTAAAGAAAAATGGAGAAACATTTCCATTTCGCTTGGCAGTCAGTGAGGTTTGGTTAAAAGATAAGAATATCTTTACAGGCTTTATTCACGATTTATCGCGTGAGAAAGCTGCCGAGGATATGCTCAAGCAACATGCTGCCGAACTTGAGCATAAAGTCAGTGAACGTACGCGCGATCTGATCTCCTTGGTGTCCGAACTTGAAAAGGCGAAGGCAGAGGTTTCTAAATCCTTGGAAAAAGAAATTGAGCTTAGCCAACTAAAATCGCGTTTTGTGTCGATGGCTTCGCATGAGTTTCGTACGCCTCTAAGCTCCGTTCAGCTTTCAGCTTCGCTGATTGAAAAGTATGCCGAGCGACCGGATGATAAAGCTAATATCATTAAACATACCAATAAAATCAAAGGTGCAGTTCAATTGCTGACGAGCATTCTGAATGATTTCCTATCCTTGGAGAAACTGGAAGCTGGTATCGTAGTCATGAACAAGCAATATATCAATCTGGTCGAATTGGCGGAAGAGATCACCGAAGAAATGCAATTGATCTGTAAGAAAAATCAGCACATTGTATACCAACATACGGGAGAAATTGGACATTTTACCTTAGATCCAAATCTGTTGAAAAATGCTTTGGTCAACTTAATTTCCAATGCAATCAAATATTCCGGAGAAGACACATTGATCGAATTTACAACCTGTATTGATGCGGAAGGCTGCTTAATATCAGTAAAGGATAACGGAATTGGTATACCTGAGGAAGATCAGGTACATTTGTTTGAACCATTTTTTAGAGCACATAATACCGGTAATATCCCTGGTACAGGCTTAGGTCTGAATATCGTAAAACGGTACATCGAACTGATGGAGGGTCAGATGGAATTTGAATCGGAAGTACATAAGGGAACTTCATTCCGCGTGCGCTTCAAGGAGAGCGTAGTTGATAAATAAAGGCGAAGCATAAAAGGGTCTAAAACATAAAAAGGACAGAATAAATAATTGCAGATGAGAAATAAAAAGACAATTCTAATTATTGAAGATAATATTGATATCCGAGAGGGGACTACCGAAATATTGGAGTTGACAGGGAGGTATGATGTCATTACTGCCGAAAATGGACGTGTTGGAGTCGACCTGGCGACAAGACATATACCTGATCTGATTCTCTGTGATATCATGATGCCTGAATTAGATGGTTATGGCGTCTTATTTATGTTAAGCAAAATTGAAAGTACAGCCAAAATTCCGTTCATTTTTCTGACCGCCAAGGCGGAACGCGCAGATATGCGCAAAGCGATGGAGATGGGAGCAGATGATTATCTGACCAAACCTTTTGATGATGTTGAATTGATGAATGCAATAGATGTTCGCCTCAAAAGACATGAGCAGCTGGCAGCAGATGTTTCTCAGGAAGATGATTTGAGTTTGAGTGCCGAAGAGCAGGTATTATTGCTACATGAACTTCTCGCCAATTCACGGGTGAAAACCGTGAAGAAAAAACAGTCTATTTATGAAAAAGACGATTCGCCAACATACGTCTATTTTGTGAAATCTGGACAGGTGCGCAGTTTTAAGTCTTATAAAGATGGACGCGAGCTGTCTACCGGTATTTTTATTGCAGGAAATTACTTTGGCTATGCCTCGATCTTGTTGAATGATAATTATGAAGACTACGCCGAAGCAGTTGAGCCGAGTGAAATTGTCTTGATACCAAAAGACAGTTTTCTGGAGCTGTTATGGAAAAAGCCAGCAATAGCCAGTAAATTTATTAAGCTTCTTTCTGTCGATCTACGGGAAAAAGAAGAACAATTGCTTGGCTTTGCCTATCATTCTGTCCGTAAGCGGGTCGCAAATGCGTTGATCAGTGTTGCTGAAAAAAGTGGAATCAATATCAACGAGGTCAATGCATGTACAATTGATGTGACAAGGGATGGTCTGGCTTCAATTGCTGGTACAGCCAATGAAACTGTTTCCCGTATGCTCTCAGATTTTAAGGAAGAAAAACTGATTTCAAAAGAAAAAGGTAAAATATACATCAATTCCATCAAGAACCTGCGGGATGTGAAGCAGTAGGTAGCAGAAAATAAAATTTGAAAATCAATATACTAAAAAAGGCGTGTTCAGTTTTTCTGAACATGCCTTTTTTAGTATAGCCTATCTGTATTGATTTGTGTTTTTTCATTAAAGTATACATGCGTGCTCGCTATGCCGTTTTATTGAAATTGTTTGGTTTCATGGGGTTCAATGAACTCGTTGTACGCAGTTATTGGCCAGAAAAGAACGTTCGGTCGGCTTCCATAGCTGTGGTATTTAGGAAATCATGCAAGTTTTTGTGAATTGTGATAAAAATCATTTTAAGGTATGGTGCTACATCATCTTTTTGCCCATATGCATGATTTACTTTTGTTCTGAGGATAAACCTTAATTGGTGATTGTAGAATCAGAATGAAAGTAGTAGTATATAATGTGAGGTCATTTGAAAAAGAGTTTTGGGCATTGGCAAATGCAAAACAGCATGACTTGACTTTGATTTCAAATGGATTAAATGCGGAGACACAGAATTACGCGCGCGGAAAAGATGCGGTAGTTATTTCCGTGAGCGATATTTTGGACGAGAGCATGCTACTGAATTTAAAAGGGTTGGGGATCAATAAAATTATGACCCGGAGTAAAGATACTGCTCATATCGATCTAGTGAAAGCTGGAGATCTGCATATTCAGATTGCCAATGCGCCATTCGAAGATCAGAGTCCCAAAGGACTGGCTGAGCAGACCGTCCGGAATCTCAACTTATGGGGAATAGAAAAATGTGTGGGTAAAGCCTGTTGTTGTCTAAACGATTGTGCTAAAAAAATAAAATAAAATGATTACATCGCAGGTTACAATGGAGGAATTGGTGCAGAAATATAATGTTGCCGCACCGCGTTATACAAGTTATCCAACCGTTCCCTTTTGGGATAACGAAGCATTTTCCCGGACGGCATGGACTAATCAAGTCTATCATACCTTTGGGCAATCGAAGGAGAAAGGAATTAGCCTGTATATCCATCTTCCTTTTTGTGAAAGCCTCTGTACGTATTGTGGCTGCAATACACGCATTACAAAAAACCATCGCGTTGAAGAACCTTATATTGCGTCTCTTTTGAAGGAATGGGAAATGTATGTCGCTCTATTTAAAGGAGAAAGACCGTTATTGGCAGAAATACATTTGGGTGGCGGTACACCGACATTTTTCCATCCAGATAATTTGAGGGTACTGATTGATGGAATCCTTAAACTTGCAGACCTGGCTCCTGATCATTCATTCTCTTTTGAAGCTCACCCCGCCAATACAACGATCGCGCATCTACAAACTTTATTCGATTTGGGATTTCGACGCCTGAGCCTGGGAATACAGGATTTTGATCCACTTGTCCAATTTGTGATCAACCGGCATCAAACATCAGCGGAAGTGGAAGAGGTTATGCGGAATGCGCGGAAAATCGGATTTGAGTCCATTAATTTTGACCTGATTTACGGATTGCCCAAGCAGACACTTGAGACCGTCGCCGATACCATTCAAAAGTCGATGCTGCTCGGTCCTGAACGGATCTCTTTTTATAGTTATGCCCACGTGCCTTGGATAAAACCCGGTCAACGACATTATACCGAAGAAGATCTACCGAATGGTGCGGCCAAACTTGCCCTGTATAATCTTGGAAAAAAAATGATTTTAGCCCATGGCTATGAAGATGTCGGTATGGATCATTTTGCGAAAAGAGAGGACGAGTTATTTGTGGCTTTTCAACAAGAGCGATTACATCGTAATTTTATGGGGTATGCTGATCGGTTTAGTCCCCTGTTAATCGGTATTGGCGTATCTTCGATCAGTGATGCCTGGGGGGCTTTTGCTCAAAATGTGAAGACTGTCGAAGAATACCATAAACTTATTGATGCAGGAGTATTGCCAGTTGTAAAAGGACATATACTCAACGAGGAAGATCTTCTTGTAAGGCGTTATATCCTGGATATGATGTGTAAAGGTAAGGTGCAGTTGCAGAAGGGGGCGCCGTTGAATGAGCAGATTATCGGTGAATTGTCCGAACTCGTTGCAGATGGTTTAGTCTCCATAACAGGCGATCTGATTCAATGTACTGCCGTTGGGCGCTCTTTTTTGAGAAATATCTGTATGGCCTTTGATCAGCGATTATTGCGTTCAAGGATACAAAATCAATTATTTAGTCAGGCAATTTAGAACCAGGGTATGGCAGAGCTTAGGGATGAAATACAACTTGCAGAAAAATGTTTCCATTGCGGCGATAAAATTGAGGAAACGGGCTACCAGCTCGATCATCACGATTTTTGCTGTCTAGGATGTCAAACCGTCTACCAAGTGCTGAACGATAGTGGTATGCAGCAATATTACCGCTATAATCAGCATCCGGGTAAATCGAATAAGTCCAAGCAAGAAGATTTTTCTTATCTGGATGAACCACAGATTGCCGGTAAATTAGTGGATTATAAAGATGATAAGATGACTATCATCACCTTTTATATTCCGGCTATTCACTGTAGCTCCTGTATCTGGTTGCTGGAAAATTTATATAAACTCAATCCCAATGTACTGCAGTCCCGCGTGGATTTTATGAAGAAACAGGCGAGCATTACATTCAATCACAATGAGCTGCCATTGAAAGATTTGGTTTATCTTTTGGTCAATATCGGTTATGATCCTAAAATCACCTTGCAGGATGTTGTGAAAGAAGGAAATCGAAATAATCTGAATCCTCTGGTCGCAAAAATTGCTGTTGCCGGTTTCTGTTTTGGAAATTCTATGCTATTCAGTTTTCCAGATTATTTTGGAATGGGGAGTTTTGAAAAGGAATATGCCAATTTTTTTGGGTATATAAACCTTGCCTTTGGTCTTCCCGTTTTATTGTATTGTGCGTTGGATTATTTCAAATCGGCCTATTGGAGTCTGAAACAAAAGCGTTTGAATCTCGATGTGCCATTGGCCCTGGGAATCCTCGTGTTATTTTTGCGTTCCGCGTTTGAAGTGATTACACAGACGGGCGCAGGTTTTACGGATACACTCTGTAGTCTTGTATTCTTTATATTGATCGGAAAATGGGTACAACAACGTACCTATTATCATATCTCATTTGAACGGGATTACCGGAGTTATTTTCCCGTGGCTGTAACAGTATTGACCGAGTCAGGGGACAAACCTGTGCAATTGGCCGACGTGCATATTGGTGACCGTATCTTGGTTCGGAACAATGAAATTATACCCGCCGATGCCATGCTTTTAAAAGGTGACGCTGCGATAGATTTTAGCTTTGTTACCGGGGAATCAAGCCCGGTCAGTAAAACCTTGGGCGAAATTATCTATGCTGGCGGCCGCCAGACGGGAGAAGCGATAGAACTTGAAGTGGTCAAGCCGATTTCACAATCCTATTTGACCAAATTATGGAATAATGAAAATTATAAAGATTATGACAAGCATTTTCAGACTTTTGTCAACTTTATAAGTAAATATTTTACTGTTGTTTTATTGGCTATTGCACTATTGGCTGCCTTATTTTGGGCCGTTGATGGGAGTGCAAGTAGGGCATGGGGAGCTTTTACGGCGGTATTGATTATCGCATGTCCATGTGCGTTGGCGTTGAGCTCTCCATTTACCCTTTCTGCAGCGCTAAGTATTTTTGATCGAAATAAGTTCTATGTGAAAAATACGGCTGCTATTGAGCAGATGGCGACGATTGATACGCTGGTGTTCGATAAAACAGGTACGATATCATCACCTAAAGCAACCTCAATTTATTTTGAAGGCAGCCTTTCAGCAGTTGACAAAAAGCTATTGAATGCGGTATGTAGAAATTCTAGCCACCCGTTAAGCCGTGAGATAGTCAAGTGGCTGAATGTCTCTGCTGATATTTCAATACAGGATTTTAAGGAATTTCCGGGAAAAGGAATGGTTGCGAAAGTGGATGGTATTGAAGTTAAGATCGGCAGTGGCAACTTTTTGAATATTGGTAACATAAAAACGGATGGATCCGTAGTTTTTGTTCGTATAGGCGAGGAGTTCAAGGGGTATTTTACGATGGAACAATCCTGGCGGGAGGGGCTTTCGGCTTTGATTGAAGATTTTAAAGTTGAATATGACCTTCATTTAATTTCAGGGGATAACGATAGACGCCTGGATGCATTGCAGCTAATTTTTCCGTCCAATGCAAGTTTGCTTTTTAATCAATCACCCATGGAAAAACTGAAAACAATTCAAAATTTTCAGGCAGACGGAAAGCATGTCTGCATGATTGGTGACGGCCTTAATGATGCAGGGGCATTGCGTAAAGCGGATCTGGGCATCGCTGTGAGTGATGATATCAATAACTTCTCCCCAGGCTGTGATGCGATACTGGATGGGGAGTCGTTTTCAAAAATGCCGGATTTCTTTGCTTTTAGTAAAGATGCGGTGAAAGTAATACATATGAGCTTTGGAATATCTCTTTTATATAATGTAATTGGATTGAGCTTTGCCGTGCAGGGTATTATGTCGCCATTATTTGCGGCGATTCTAATGCCAATCAGTACGGTAACGATCATCTCCTTTACAAGTCTGATGACGAGATGGTATGCCAAACGCCGTAAACTCTAGTTGTTATGGAAATAATGTATATTTTGATCGGTTGTAGTGTTTTGTTGGCTTTGATTTTTCTATGTGCTTTTTTCTGGGCAAATAAAACCGGCCAGCATAATGATACCTATACACCTTCTATACGGATTCTGTTTGATGATGAAACGACAGAAGAAGAAGATAAGGAGGGCGACGTAACTAAAACGTTATCGTAATTAAATCAATTACTTTTTTTTGTAATTAAGGTTATTATCAATAAAATTGGGGGTAAATACCAATTTGAAATAAAAATACATGCATAATAATCCATTTTCATTAAAAGATAAGGTAGTTGTAATTACGGGCGGTACAGGGATTTTAGGCGAAGCATTTGTTGAGGCTTTGGCCGAGGCAGAAGCTAAAGTCGCAGTACTTGGACGTAATGGGCAAATCGGGGCAGAGCGTGTCCAACAGGTCGAATCCGTTGGTGGCGAAGCTATATTTGTTGAAGTTGACATCATGAACGAACAGGATGTCACTCGGGCAAAAGATGAAGTTTTGCAAAAGTGGGGTAGGATAGACGCTTTAGTAAATGCCGTTGGAGGCAATATTCCCGGTGCAACAATTGGTGCCGATCAAGATTTATTTGCAAGCAATATTCAGGATACCATTAAAGCAATTGAGCTTAATCTGTATGGTACAATGATTCCTACGCATATTATTGGTCGTGTGATTGCTGAAAGCGGAAAGGGTGTCATCATCAATATATCTTCCCTCACAGCCAGTCGTCCTTTTACACGTGTTTTGGGCTATACTGTGGCAAAACACGGTATCGATGGTTACACAAAATGGATGGCCACCGAACTCGCTCAGCGTTATGGCGATCAAGTCCGGGTTAATGCAATCGCCCCCGGCGTATTCTTAACCAAGCAGAACAAAAACTTATTGATCAATCCAGACGGTACTTATAGCGACCGTACCAAACGCATTCTTAATGGAACGCCCTATAACCGCTTGGGCGACCCTCGTGAGTTAAAAGGAACTTTAATCTATTTGTTGAGTGATGCATCGGCCTTTGTGACAGGAGAGACTGTCTTTGTCGATGGTGGTTTTAATGCATGGTGTGGCGTTTAATTAAACTTTAAGATGAAAAAATTAGAACAAACCTGGCGTTGGTATGGGCCCAATGATCCCGTATCTTTACAGGATATCAAACAGGCAGGAGCTACTGGCATTGTTACGGCTTTACATCATATTCCACACGGTGAGGTATGGCCACTTGCCGATATTCAAGAAAGAAAACGCATTATAGAAGATGCTGGGCTTACCTGGTCAGTGGTGGAAAGTGTGACAGTACATGAGGAGATTAAGACAAAAGGAGCTAAAGTAGATGAATACCTCCAGAAATATAATGAGACATTAACCAATCTCGCGCAATGCGGCATCAAAACAATCTGTTATAATTTTATGCCCGTGTTGGACTGGACACGTACACAATTGGACTTAACTATGGCGGATGGTTCAAAAGCATTGTATTTTGATTGGATTGATTTGGCCCTCTTCGACATATTTATATTAAAACGAGACGCCGCTCGTATGGAATATCCCGAAGATGTTGTAAAACGTGCTTCTTTGCGATTTGATGAAATTTCGGAACAGCAAAAAGATGAATTGGCAAATGTTGTCTTAATGGGAATTCCGGGGGAGAAGAATGTGGAATTGGAGGCATTGAAAGCAAGTATCGATACCTATAAGCATATTGGAAAAGACGGTTTGCGCGATAATCTGGTTTATTTTCTTCAAGGAATTGCGGCAACCTGCGAAGAAAATGGTATATGCATGACGATTCATCCGGATGATCCGCCGTATCCTATTTTAGGTTTGCCTCGCATAGCCAGTAATGGTGAGGATTTTGACTATTTTTTGAATGCAGTTCCGCAGCAATTTAATGGCGTCTGTTTTTGTACAGGATCCCTGGGGGCTAGTCAGACCAACGATTTGCCAGCTATCTTGGAAAATATCAAAGGGCGGGTGAACTTCGTTCATTTGCGGAATGTAAAGAAAGATGCTATCGGGAGTTTTTACGAGGCAGACCATTTGGATGGTGATGTCAATATGTATAAAGTTATGAAAATTTTGGTCGCTGAAAATCAATTGAGATCTACCGCTATTCCATTCAGACCAGATCATGGTCATCAGATGTTGGATGATCTTAATAAAGTAACAAATCCTGGGTATTCTGCTATTGGAAGATTGAGAGGGCTTGCAGAATTACGGGGCTTGGAATACGGTATTATCGGTGAATAATACCAAGGGGCAAGTTTAATTTGCGATCAATAATTTTGGGTCTGGACCGTTTATAAAAAACAGCCGGGAAATTAGAAGCGATGTTCTTCCTGTTTCTCGGCTGTTTTACTTTTAAATGCCTCTTCGAAGCTTATAATGACTGAAATTATAAAGAAGATTTACGAATGATGAGCTGTGTCGGAAGCTCAATCGTTTCAAATTCATGCACTGGTCTTGTTTGGTTAATGGTAGCCATTAATTTATTTGTTGCCAATTCTCCAATTTCTGTTGCCGGCTGTACAACGGTGGATAGCGCTGGATTTAACGAAGCTGCAATTTGTGTGTTTGAAAAACCGATAACGGCAACTTGGGATGGGACTTCAATCTGCAGTTCCGCCAAAATACCCAATGTTCTGGTTGTAATAATATCTGTTGCTCCAAAAATTGCATCTATATTTTTATGCTCGAGATATTCTTTGAGCAAAATCTCTTTTATTGTTTGGTCGATATCCGTGGTATTATTAAAGCTACATTCGATGTAATGCCTATTATCAAAAGGAATACCCGCATCTGATAAAGCAGATTTAAAGCCATTTAATCGTTCGGCTGCTACCCCTAAGTTCTTTCCCGTGATATGCAAAATGTTTTTTTTGCCCTGTTCGATGAGGTGTTTTGTGGCGTCATATGCACCTTGGAAATTATTGACCCCGACCTTGAATGTATCAAGCTGGTGGTTGATGCGATCAAAAATAACCACAGGTATCTGCGATTTTATCAATGCTTTTAGTTCTTCAATATTTGAATCAGAAGAGACTGGAGATATCATTAAGCCATCAATACCGCGCATGCGTAAAACGTCAATACAATTTTTTTCTATCCGTTCGTCTTCCCGGCTTTGCATGAAAATAACGTCATACACCGTCTGCTGAGAGGCGATCTGAATTCCATCGAGGATTTGTGAAACGAATGTATTGCTAATGTTGGATACAATAACCCCTATTGTATTGGATTTTCCTATTTTTAAGCTCCGTGCCAACTTATTTGGGTGGAAATTATGCTTTTTGGCATATTCCTGAACCATCTTTTTAGTCGCTTCACTTATTTCGTAGCTGTCTGATAATGCTTTGGAAACCGTCGAAACAGAAATATTGAGTGCCAACGCTATATCTTTCAGGGTAGTTCTGCTCATCGCTTTGGTGGTTATTTTAAGAAGATAAATCTACATAAAAAAATAGATAAATAGGTTTTTTTATCTTGATAAGTGGACCAATGCTGCTATTATTTGTCTTTTCATATTGATATTTTCCTTGTTTCAGCGGCAGTTTTGGCGAAGAGGAGAGATCTGTTGTTGTGCTTCTTATATTCAAATTGTATACTGATTGCCTATTAACACTCGTATAGCACCTCTTTAGTAGGGGGATAGCAGAGGGTTAACAGGGGTTTTACCCCTACTAACCCCCTGTTAAACCCCTGTTATTCCCCTGTAATACCCCTATTAATTATTAACAAAAGTTGAATGAAATTGGTAATAGATCCAATGCGAAGCCTGTCTCCATACTATATATAATGACCTGGGTTCTCCGAATGGCCGATCCGGACGCCGGATCAGCCATCCCAGCCCTGTGACCACCTGTTTTGCAAAAAGAATCTCGCACCGTTACAGGCAGTTAAGGGGAAAATGAAAATAATAAGAACAAAAGGCTTGGAAGTTTGTTAACAATCTCCCTATCTTTGCACCACTCCGCAAGGGAGGGACGGTTGCTTCGCAGGAAGGAACCCTGAAAAAAAGAAGGGTTTAAGAGAAGTCGGGCAGGATTCAAAATCCCGGTCAGTTTATTTTAAACGCGGAAATCGGAAAATGCGAAAAGAAAAAAAAACTTCAGAAAGTTTTTGGAAGTTCAAAAAAGATTTCTACCTTTGCAGTCCCAACGGAAACGGAGGGAAAA
>JBMAAL010000028.1:0-57502 GCA_050281725.1 Sphingobacterium sp.
AGCAAGGTGAAGGCATCATCTCTTAATTGAACATAATCAGGGATTTTGGCGACACCTTTTACTTTAATGATATACATAATTTCAAAGTTAGTATTTTTAATGCAATTTATTTACTATGAATTTAAAGGAAGCTTATTGGTTTGCAAATAAAAAATCCAGTGTGTTCACGCCATCAGCAAAATCATCCAAAGCAGGACATTGGCTTTCTCCAAAATGAAATACCGGCGACGGCACATTTATAGCTATTTCTGATACAATACATTGTATGTTTTCTTGCGCTAATTTGAGTTTATTTTCAACTTCAGCCAGTGTTTCGTATGTTTCGTAATAAACCACAGCAAGGGGAGAGGCCGTGCGCTCATCCTCTTTGAGCAATAAAAAACCATTATCAAAATGCTTGTCGCCGTTGATCAGATAGATGGATTTGTTGTAGTCGTAATTGTTATTATATTTAAAATGCTCGCTTATGTTGCTAAAAGTAGCGATGCCTTCGAAGAAGTGTGCTATTGGGTAATCTTTTGGAATAAACAGCTTTGATACAGAGCGACAGCCCAATCCAAAATAATCAAAGATGTCATGTCCGAGTGATTCAAGCTGGTTAGGAGATTCTTGGCCACCGATAACGGCAATACTATTTCTATTGCGGCGAATAATGTGTGGTTTGGTGCCAAAATAGTAGTCAAAGTAACGCGAGCTATTGTTGGAGCCTGTTGCAATAACCAGATCGAAATCTTTTAATTTATCAACAATTTCAAAGGTATCATTAAAGTATGGATCGATTTGTTTAAGAAGGCGGAGCACATAGCCTGTCAATCCTGCATCGTCCGATGAGACTTTGATTTTGGCTCTAAAGCCACTGATCAGTACCGATAGGATATCATGGAAGCCAACCAAGGGAATATTGCCGGCCAGAATTAATCCTACAATTTTCGTTGAATGAAGATCCGGATAAGGTGTCAACCAGTGATTCAGCTTTTCTATTGTCAAATTGGCAGCAATGGCTTGAATGGCACGTTCAACATTTTGAGGCGTATACCAGGGGTTTTTATGTTGGGCGAATTGAATGATTTGAATCAAATCTTCAGGTCGCTCCTGCAGCTGTTCGCCTAATTTTACAAATGCATTTATTCGTTGTTGCTTTGTCAAAATATTAAAATTTTAAAAGATGAATACACAAATTTGTGTTATATTTGTGCTGTTAACATTAATCAACGTGAATCAACTAGCCTTATTGTTCAATCAGACTTTGTTTCATATTGATAATGCAAAAATAGTTTATTTATCATAATTGTGAGGTTATAAATGGCGATTAAAATTACAGACGAATGCATTAACTGTGGTGCTTGCGAACCGGAATGCCCAAATAATGCAATATACGATGCTGGTGTAACTTGGAAATTCTCAGATGGGACGGCTTTGGATGGGGTTATTGATTTTGGCGATGGTGTTACACTAGATGCCAACGAGTCTCAAGAAGCGATTTCTAATGAAGTCTATTATATTGTTTCAGATAAATGTACAGAATGTGTAGGTTTCCACGATGAGCCTCAATGTGCAGCGGTTTGCCCTGTGGATTGTTGTGTGGATGACGAAGATGTACGTGAATCGAACGATGAGCTATTAGCGAAAAAAGCTTGGTTACACGCGGAATAAATTTAGTACTCCGTTAAAATATAAGGCAGGATAAGAAATTTTCCTGCCTTTTTTGTGTCTTTCTATTTTGGCGAAATCGATATTTTGTTGCGAAACTTGGCTATTTGGAATAATAATATTTGCAAAAGCATAGTATTTTTTTATTTTTGTTCTTTTGACCATTAAAATCTTTTAAATGTTAAAAACCAAAATAGGGTTGATTACCCTGATCACAGTTACATTAGCTTGTATCATTGCTGTATTATACGAATTTGATGTTGTAGGCTTTTCGCATGAATTTCTAATGGCTGTCCGTTGGATAGTTGCTACCGTTTTGGTTGTAAATGCGCTCTTTAAGAAAAATTTGACCACCTGGATTTTGACCTGTATGATTATGGGGATATTTGTCGGGTTGGATTTTCCAAATCTAGCGATTTCCCTGCAACCTTTGAGTAAAGGTTTTATCAAGTTAGTCAAGACGATTGTGGGACCAATTCTCTTTGCTACGCTTGTATATGGAATTGCAGGGCATTCTGATTTGAAGCAGGTGGGACGTATGGCATGGAAATCTATGCTTTATTTCTTTTGCGCAACGACCTGTGCTATTTTTATTGGTTTAGGTGCTATAAACCTGACTCGGGCAGGAGTGGGCGTTGATGTTGCACATATGCCACATGAAGAACTCCCTGCGCCGAAGGAAAGTATGGATGAGCATATTCTCAAAACACTTCCGGACCACGTGCATCCCGTATACAAGTTCACTTCTTTTATACGCGACTTGTTTCCTGAAAATATTGTCAAATCTGTAGCGGATAACCAAGTTTTACAGATTGTTGTATTTTCAATTTTGTTCGGAATTGGATTGGCAATGGTCGATGAGAAAAAGCGTAAACCCTTGGTTGATTTTACCGAGAGTATGTCTGAAACGATGTTTAAGTTTACGAACATGATTATGTACTTTGCGCCTATTGGTGTTGGTGCTGCCATGGCCTATACTGTGGGGCATCTCGGTGTCGATATCCTAAAGAATCTTTTCATGCTTTTAGCGACGCTGTATTTTGCTTTAGTGTGCTTTTTATGTCTGGTTCTTCTTCCGGTAGCACTTTATCTAAAAATACCTGTGAAACGTTTTATTAATGCGATTAAGGAACCTGTTTCCATTGCATTTGCCACGACAAGTTCAGATGCGGCATTACCGAAAGCAATGAGCGCGATGGAGAAATTTGGTGTACCACGTAAGATTGTTTCGTTTGTAATTCCGACAGGATATAGTTTTAACTTGGATGGTACTTCACTTTATTTATCATTGGCTGCGATCTTTGTCGCTCAGGCGGCTGGTATCCATTTGTCGTTTGGACATCAATTAATGATTGCATTTACATTGATGATCACCTCTAAAGGTGTTGCTGCTGTCCCAAGGGCTTCATTAATTATTTTGATTGCGACAGCGGATCAGTTTGGCTTACCAACATTTGTCATTGCTGCAATTTTAGGTATCGATGAACTCATGGATATGGCGCGTACCTCTGTCAATGTAATCGGAAATTGTTTGGCAACCGTTGTTGTTGCTAAATGGGAGGGCGAGTTTGATGAAGAAGCTCCTTATCGCGAAGATACTGAAGAGACGATCTAATAGAAATAACTAACGCATATTCGTTGCAGAAAAGCAGTCTTGACATCCCCGTTGAGACTGCTTTTTTATTGTTAGAATTTTAAACCAAATCCATGCAAGAAAATGAGATGATCTATATTTTATTTTTTTTGTGTAATGATTACGATCAATATGGCGTTCGCTCAAACAAAGACGACTGCTGTCGATCACGATTCATCCGCTTATATTGAAACCCAGGATGGGATGAAGCTTTCAGCAAAGCATTTGAGCTATAAAATGCTCTCTGACGATAAGAAAACGGTCGATAAACTAGATCATATCGATGCGAGTCCGGATCGAACCTATGATTTTGGGAAACATGGTTGGGATTATAAAATAAAAAGCTACTTGCGAGCTGTTGTTGATAGTCTGGTATCCTTTCCAATGGCTCGCAAGCGAACTATTTTATATCAGCGTCCGTCAACGTAGTACCATAAATCACCTTGTTTTTTGAAGGTAGACTTTTCATGGTGAATATGAACTTCCATCTGTGGATCCAGATAATGTGCTTCAAACTCGACAGTATGGAGTGTAGATTTCAGAATCGCGAGTTGCATCCATTTATTTTCCCGCGCCCATTGCCCAATGGCCTGTTTATTTTGGAACCGTCGTGTCGATGGGTGAAATGTATCGTATAGGAAATCGATCTGTTGTGTCACAAAAGCACTATAACGTGCACGCATCAATGCCTCTGCGGTGGTTGCTTTGGCATGGAAACGATGAATTTGTTGGCAGCATTCCCCATAGGTATTGCCAGAGCCACAGGGGCATAATTGATCTGATGCTATCACTTGTATTTTAAAAATTTTACCAGCCTTTAATGGCGCCGTTCTTGAAGACTTTTTTTGCGGTAGCTTCCACTTCTGGTGACTGATACGCTTGAATAAACTGCTGCACCTTCTCATCGTTTTTATTATCCGAACGGGCAACAATCAGATTAACGTAAGGTGATTCTTTATCTTCTGTGAATAAGCCTTGTTTTTCGGGATCCAACCCAGCCTGAGAGGCGAAACTATTGTTGATAATGGCAATTGTCACCTGCGGATCATCCAGAACGCGAGGTAACTGTGGTGCCTCCATCTCTATGATTTTAACCTGCTTGGGGTTGCTTACTATATCTGTTACTTTAGGCTGGATACCTACATTTTCTTTTAAGCCGATAATGCCCTCGCGTTGGAGAAGTAAAAGTGAGCGGCCACCATTGGTAGGATCATTGGGGATAGCAATACTGGCGCCAGGTTGTAACTCGGTGATGGTTTTTATTTTTTTAGAATAGGCAACGATTGGGAATACAAATGTGTTTCCGACAATGGTTAACTTTGTAAAACCGCGCTGTTTGGATTGTTCCTGTAAATAAGGCTGATGCTGAAATACATTTACATCGATATCTCCTTGATTTAGGGCTTCATTAGGCACAACATAGTCGTTGAAAGCTACCAACTCAACGTCAAGATTGAACTTTTCTTTTGCAACTTTCTTAGCCGTTTCTGCGAGCTCCTTTTCTGGTCCTGATACCACACCGACTTTAAGGATATTCTCTTTCTTTTCTCTGTTGTTGCATGCCACAATCGATACGAGACTGAAGGCTAAGATTGCAAATGCATAGTTCAATTTTTTCATATGATATAATTTATGTTAACGATGGTTTACTTTTTTTGAGATGTAATCTCCTGTGTACTGTAACAGGAATACGATTAAAATTAATAAAATTAGAACAGAATTCATGATAAAAGTATCATATCCGACATAACCATACTGATAACCAATCTGTCCAAGTCCACCGGCACCTACAGCGCCACCCATCGCGGAGTAACCAACAAGTGTGATCAATGTAATTGTTGCATTGTTTACCAGTGAGGGGAGAGCCTCAGGAAGTAAAACTTTGAAAATTACCTGTTGGGCATTTGCTCCCATTGCTCTTGAGGCCTCAATCAGGCCATTTGGAATTTCTAGAAGACTATTTTCCACAAGTCTTGCAATAAACGGAGCTGCACCTATACTCAAGGGAACCAATGCTGCGGCCATACCAATAGATGTTCCGACAAGGTTGCGTGTAAACGGAATCATCCATACGATAAGTATAATAAAGGGTATAGACCTAAACACATTCACCAGCAATGAAACAAGTTGATGCATGGCTTTGTTTTCGAGCAGTTGATGTTTTCGGGTCAAGAACAGGTATATCCCGAGTGGGAGACCCAGGACAAAACCAAAGAAACCTGATAAGAAAGTCATGGTTAGGGTTTCTAAAGTACCCGATAGCAGAAGATTAAATACCTGATCAGACATAGCCTAAGATTTTAGTTTGTGAATGCTTTTCTTTTAAGAAAGATAGACTATGCATAACATTTTCTTTTTCACCCGATAGTTCGGCTAATATAACACCAAATTTCATTTCGCCAATATAATCTATTTGAGCGGTAATGATATTTGTCTTGACTTGATATTGTTGTTCCAAATGTTGTATAAATGGGATGGAGTCTTCATTTGAAGTTAGATAGATTTCTACGAGTGGGTTTCCAGCGCTTTTCAAGCGTTCCTGGAAACTTAGGGGAATTTCAACTTCAAGTGAAGACTGAATAAAGTTTTTGGTTGTTGTTTCCTGAGGATTGGCGAATATTGATTCTACCGGGCCAGTTTCAATCAATTTTCCGTGGTCTAATACGGCAACCTGATCGCAAATACTTTTTATAACATCCATCTCGTGCGTAATCAACAATATCGTAAGGTCAAGCTGCTTATTTATTTTTTTTAGCAGTTTGAGGATGGATTTTGTGGTTGCTGGGTCTAAGGCACTTGTAGCCTCATCGCAAAGTAGAATGTAAGGATCATTGGCTAATGCACGCGCGATGGCAACACGTTGTTTTTGGCCTCCGGAGAGATTTGCAGGGTACACGTCGGCTTTATCTTCCAGCCCGACCAAACGCAGTAACTCCAACACTTTTGCGCTGATAAATTCTTTCGATTTGCCTTCAAGTTCAAGCGGGAAGGATATGTTTCCATAGACTGTTCGCGATGATAGTAAGTTGAAGTGTTGGAAAATCATGCCAATTTTTCTTCTTTTCAACATAAGACCACTGGCGGACAGTGACATCAAGTCGTCATTTTCTATAATTACTTGACCACTGTCTGGTCTTTCCAAAAGGTTGACGCAACGGATCAAAGTACTTTTCCCGGCTCCGGAAGCGCCTATTACACCAAAAATTTCACCTTTTGCAATAGACAGTGAGACGTCTTTTAAAGCATCAATACGTGTTGCTTTTACCTTGAAAGATTTGGATATGTTGTTTAGTTGAATCATTGACCCTGTAGGGATTTAGCAATTTAGTTGGACAAATGGATGATGTTAATATAAATGTACACAAATGCCCGGGATAAAATAAAATCAAGTGAAAGAAAATGGGTTCTTTCAGACTGAAAAAGAATGAAAGAACCCAGATATCTATTTTTTATAAAGCTTGATAAGCTGAAATCACTTGTTTTGCAGATCCAAGTCCATCGATGCCATATTCGATAACATCGCCATCTTTGAGGAATCTTTGTGGAGATTTGCCCATGCCAGATCCTGCAGGCGATCCTGTGGAAATGATGTCGCCGGGAAGTAAGCTCATAAAGTGACTTAAATAAGAAATCAATTTGGGAACACGATAGATAAAATCACTTGTATTGCCATCTTGCATGATTTCACCATTGAGTTTAAGCCATATTCTTAAGTTATCGATATCTGTGATTTCATCTTTGGTTGCTATAAACGGACCAATAGGAGCGAAAGTGTCACATCCTTTACCTTTGTCCCAGGTTCCGCCACGCTCGATCTGAAACTCACGCTCTGTCACATCATTGTGTAGCACATAACCAAATACATGGTTCAAAGCTTCTTCTTCAGTAACATAAGAAGCTTTCTTTCCAATTACAATGGCAAATTCGGTTTCCCAATCAGATTTTACAGAGAACTTCGGAAGGGTGATGCCATCAAAAGGGCCATTGAATGCAGATACAGATTTCATAAAGACGATAGGCTCTGAAGCTTGTTGCAATTTGGTTTCTTTGACGTGATCATCGAAATTAAGTCCTACACAAAGTATTTTGGAAGGGGCTTCCAATGGTGTACCGATACGCTCATCGTCGGCTATCTCTTTAAGCGTGTCACCCTTTTCAATTATATATGCTTGAAGTCTTTCTAAATTTGCAATATCCGCAAAGAAATCGCGGTTATATTGGAAATTTCCTTCTGAAACATCATATTTCTTTTCGTTTAAAATGACTCCCGCTTTTTCGGAGCCCTTTGCGCCATATCTAAAAATCTTCATAAGCCGCAAATATACGGATTTTGTCCCAAAAAGGGTGAAAATTAACGCGAATTAACAATTAATCGATATGTAAATTATCTATACAATTATTGTCCAAAAGGGGATATTTAAATGGAAATTTCTCCTGAACGATCTTTTTGTTGCTCACCCATGTACCATTGAGTACCATTTCCTGTCCTTTTTTTCCGAGCATAAATTTAATCAAAAATGCCGGGATAGGTAGGGGAATATAGAATGGACCGTATCTATGTCCGGCTATTCTTTTGGTAAACTCGCCAAGGGGAAGCGGCTCGGATGAGCAGGCATTATAAATTCCGGCTATGGTATTATTTTGTATGCCAAATAACAGCATGCGGCAGAGATCATCCATATGGATCCAACTGAGCATCTGCTTGCCAGAACCCAATATCGGAACTGAACGGAAGGGTAGGAAGCGGCCGATTTCTTTCAGCATTCCCTGATCCTTACTGATAACCACTCCAAAACGGAAGACAACGAGTCTTTTTCCCAATGTTTCAATAGGTTTTACGCTTCCTTCCCAGAGGTTGCAAACCCAGGATAGAAAATTGCCTCCTTGTGGGTCTCCTTCTGTAAAAGGCCTTTTTTGATACGGATCGTCCGCTCCATACCAGCCTATAGCGGAGGCAGATATAACTGCTTTTACTTGGTTAGGCAGTTGTTTAAGACTTTGGCAGAGCAGTTTCCCACTTTCTACCCGGCTCGCAATAATTTCTTGCTGATATGTTTTTGTCCAGCGTTTGGCATTGAGGTTTGCGCCTGCTAGGTTGATGATATAGTCGGCCTCCTGAATTGATTTGGCATCTATCTCTTGCTTATAGGGATCCCAGTGTACGTATCTGACATTCGGCTGCGCAGGATGGGACTTCGGATTTCTAGTAAAAATAATAACTTCATAGAAATTGGCAACCAATAGTTTTGTTAAATGAATACCTATAGCTCCAGCACCACCTGTAATAATTACTTTTTCCATGAATTGAACCTTGTTTTATAATATACGCTTGTTTTCATTTAAGCGAACCTATTTCTGCTGATATTAAATATACTATTTTGGTTGATAAAAATCGAGCATTGCGACAGCAATTAAAAAAAAAGGTTTATCTCCGACGAGATAAACCTTTTAAGAGTCGATTAAGTGACGTGATCGGTTAAAGCGTTTGAACTGTGCTTCCACATGTCAGCATCTGTGCGCCGTAGTAAGGGTTTTTGATTTCTTTATGACGGCTTAACCAAGTGGCACCTTTACCTTTGTTGAACATTGGGCACTTTTGGTAATAAACAGCAGAAGATGGTTTTGAATTTTTGGACAAACTATAGATATCTTCTGACAAAATTGCGAAGGCTTCTCGTTGTTTATTGATATCCTTCGCCTGTTGTAGATTCTTCACGATAGCTTTGAGTGATGTTGTTTTGGTTTTCCAGACCTCCTGTTCCGCTTTCGTTAGATCAGCAGTTTTTACCTTGGAGATAGCATCGGCAAGATCGTTTGCGAGGCCTGCAGCTTGTTTACCATCCGCTGCTACAAGCGCATCTTTAAGCAGAAAGTATTGGTCATAGATCTTTTGAAAATTGCTTGCATTGCTGATGTTATCTACTGAAGCTACCGGTGCAATGGCTGCGTCTTGGGGGGCATCTGAAGCTGGAGGAGCTAAATTCCTTTCGTATTGACAGCAAGCATGTAGCTTAGCATAGGTATCTTCGGCGGCAAGGTATTTTTCATTGTCATAGCCTGCTCCAGCGATACTTTTCAATACAGCATCTAAGGAAGTTTTCTTTGCGTCATAGGCTATTGTCGCTGTTTGGTTGTCTTCATTCCATTCAACTTTAGCCTGAGCAGAGGCTCCTGCGTTTTCTATTGTTTTTTTACACATACCGCAGTTCCCAGCAATTTTAACATTGTTGTTCACGGTGTTGTTGTCTTGTGCATAGTTTGTCAAAGAGGACAGCACTAAAGCCCCTGTTATGATATAGTGTTGGATTTTCATATGATTGGATAAATGAATAAATAAAAATAAGTAATCAAAAATGATTGATAAGTGATCAATACGTGGATTAACTTATTTTTGGCGGGACCCAGGGACAGAAATGTCCTTCAGAAATAAATGTTGGTGCTATGGGTTTATAATTTTTTTTGATGGCTATTCCGCAAAGCTCATGACCTTGTTCAGGAGGGTTGGAAATTGCCAAAATAGTACAACTATAAGCACATTGACAATTACAATTTTTACATGCTTTATGATGTTTACAGAAAGCCTTTTTTTTGGAAGATTTAAATTTTGCGCAACAATGGTCCTTTTTGCCAGTGGTAGCATCATCTTGCGTGTGACTGCTATGTGCATTCATTTTATGGCAGGCAAAAGCGCCGGGTGCACTTAACAGGAAACCTAGGGTTAAAAATAGTAGTATAAGTCGCTTAATTGCCATGTCAGATCAAATATAGTTGTTTTGGGCAGAATCTGCTTCCTCTTTTAACGTTTTTTGGCATTAAGGACTTTTTTATTCGCTCCATGTTATTTGGGATCTGAGGACCGAATAACATGGAGCGACATTTGGAATTCTTTTTTTTGAAAAGCAAAGAAATACCTAAAATTTAAAGCCAGAGAAGAAGCCTGGCTTTTTCCAGGTACGTTTATATTCATCAGCCAAAGGAGAGTGATCCGAATAGGAGAGCACTTCATCAAGTAAGCTGTGTGCTTTTTTCAGATTCCCAGTTTTATAGTTCACATGCGCTTCTGCCAATTTAACCGATTCGACATCATCGTCATAACCCCAATCGTGTTGGGCATAAATACCGTTGAAAATATGGACGTATTTATCTACTTCTTTGATAGCTCCGTTTTCGGCCAAAAGCTCAATTCCGAATTTTAACCAAAGGACATAGTCATTGGGCTCCATGATGGATTGTACCCAGTTGTCATAGGTTTGGAATGTTTCTATGCCGGCACTAAATTCCCTAAGGTAATAATGGCTTTTAATGATGAGATACAGTGTCTTTGCCTTGTCGAAATTGTCGATAATAAATTCCGGTTTATTTTTAAGGTATTGCTGCGCAGCGATGTTCATGGATTTGTAGTTGCTCTTTTCATTATATAGCTGCATCAACACATATTGAGGCTGGGCCTCGTGTGGATATTGTTTCGCCATTTGTTCGTAATAAGAGATGCGTTGCGCTAAATTATCCTGTTCAGTTATCTGATAGATAATATGCTCGATCCCATTCTTTGACGCTTCAAAGTCACGGTAGTGATATTCGTCTAAATTGGGATGATCGATATAGAATTTGTAAATAAACTCGAGAAGCTGTTGAGCGCGGGATTGAATATCCGCTGAACGACCCAGTTGGTATTCGACGTCGATTTGATGCATAAGCATGCGGTAACAAGGAGGAAATATAACAGACTCCGTGTCTTCGGCTTCTTCATCTTCTTCCGAAGTAAATTCTTGCTGCTCAAGAGTGGCTTCCAACGAGATCTGATAGGTGTCAAAGTACTGTTGAAGTACTTGCTCCAGACGTACGTAATCTTCCAATGCTGACAAAGTATCGGCTCGGGTGAAATGAAGTTCTTCAAAGTCGGAATAGCTTAATCCTTCGGTTGCGATAGCGTAACAGGTTTCCAGTTCACCGGCTTCTTTGTAAGCTAAAGCTAGATTATTGCAATTCATGGCCCGATTGTGACTGCCTCCAAAATAGTCACTTTCGTATTTATTTTGTTCAAAATAGTCCTTGAAGGCGTCGTAGGCTTGACGGTAAAGTCCGAGGACGAGCAATTGTAGTGCAGACTGTTCAACTGCGGTTAAGTTGTCCAGGGCGTGAATGAAATCAGATAGCGCAACGGCTTCATTATAACATTCACGGGGAAGGTCATTAAAAGTAGGGACCTGATCGTAAACTGTTCCATTGGCTTTAAAAGTGCATTCAACTAGACGTCGCCAGGATGTTGCATTCCATTTCCGTTCGCCTACCATGGTCAGATATGGAATAGCAGCAGCATACTGCCCCTCATCATAGAGATAAGCTGCCGCAAAATGGTAACCGACGTAAGAGTCAGGATAGGCGTCGATCAATTTGAGTGCATGGAGATAATAATAGTCAAGCGGGATTCCGATTTCTTCCGAGTAATTACGCTCAATGATAAGCTGATAGTAGAAGACCTCAGGGTGCTCATACCCCTCGGCAATCAATTCTTCAAATCGAGTATGCCATTTAACAAGCTCCTGATGGATATGCACAGCTGAGTTTTCCCCTTTAATGAGCTTAAGTAAAATCTGTAATGCTAGGTCGATTGCTTTGTTTTCGTAAGCAATTTCAGCGAGATCCACATAATTCATTTCATTGCTGCTGATGAAATGCTTAAAATCTGCTTCCATTAAAGCTAAAATATTGGATGTATTGATCTGTTTTGTACGGTCAAGCAGATATATTTTCTTTATCCAAAAGAGGGAAAAATTATGATCCAAGGTTTCCCGCTCATCCTTGAATGTTTCTTTAACGAAATCAATACTCGCCTCCAAAACTGGGAGCAACGCTGTATCATCCTGGAGCCCTTCGTAGATATTGGTTAAATAGTTGTGTCCATATCCGGACATATTTGGGGAAGCGATTAGTTTTTTTGCGTATTCGATAAATAAACCTTTATTGTCTTCGGTAATATGGAATTTTGGTCGACCAATTTGCGCTAGTGTTGCTTGATTGTCTAAAACATAATTCAGTATATGATATAGTGTCGTTTCATTATCAGGTTCGATGGCCAATGCTTTTTGAAAATAGGGAATCATTTTTTCCTGAATCACATCGAAAATAGCTTCGTGGCCCTCATAAAATACCTGATCGTGGTA
Organism: Sphingobacterium sp.; assembly: GCA_050281725.1. GTDB lineage: Bacteria > Bacteroidota > Bacteroidia > Sphingobacteriales > Sphingobacteriaceae > Sphingobacterium. The sequence continues at coordinate 12,448 of JBMAAL010000028.1, forward strand.
GGCGATAGCGAGGTGTGTCCAAAGCGTCACATCTTGATCGTTTTGTCGTAGTTGATTTTCTCCTTCAATAATAAAGAGGTCTAGTTGTCCGCTGTAGAACAAATCATATATATTCTTTTCTTCCATGTATTAATTCTTATATGTATTTAGTATGTTAAAAGCTGTGGAAAATACTATTTAGCTGTTGAAAGCTTTTCAAAGCCAATACCGTTCCATAGAAATTCTTCACTCTTTTTTGTGATCTTGAAATTCGGATTTTCTGCATTGTCGTCAATAACTTCTCCTTCTTCAATGTATTTATAGATAATCTGATTATTTTTTCCGTGTTCGGAAGGGAAAAGAATCTTTTCATCGTAATAGAACACACCAGCATCACCAACCGAATATCGGCTAGGAAGATCAACCAGCTGCTGTCCTGTCCAGGCCACATAGTTATATTCAGAGGGTATACCACAGGCTTCACCCAGAAATTCGATGCGGATGATGTGTTTGACATTTTGCAGCCCCATTGCTGGCAGCAATTTACTTTGGGAGAAGGTTTGTTCTGAATAGGCGAAAGGGAAGGTGTGTTCCGCTAGGAAATTTCCATTTGTGTCGAGAAGTTTTACCCCTGTTGAGAAATGATCCTGTTCCTGTTCGTTAATACCTTTGGTAAAACGTTCAAAACCGTAAATATATTGCGAGCCGTCTGATGCGGTTTGTTTTCCGAGCGCTAATAGTCCAAGCCAAATAAAACCATTTTTTTTACTGTTACCGTCGGAATAACTTATCTCATACCAAGGAGCATAAAAATTTTTCACCGTATTTCCTTTGATGGGAGTGCTATTGATTGTAATGACATTTCCGACGGATAAAGAATCTACGATCGCTGCCTTAAGGCTAGGTTGAGCACGGAGATAAGCCTTGGTGGCAAAAACAGTTGCCGATTGGCCTTTTTGTATGTTCCATAAGTTGAAATTATCGTCAAATTTTAAATTTTCCTGCGCTTTTAAGCAAAGTGGTCCGATACTTAAAATGACTAAATAGCATCCAATTAACTTTTTCATTTTTCACTCTTCTTTCCTACAAAAATAGCTGAATTGGCCCATAAGCCTTATCACTGGTTTCAGGTATTTTTTTGTACAGTGCCAGAAACGATATTTTATTCTTTTATCGCGAAAGAAGTTGTTAATGTGTTATTATGTGTGAAATGCTGTGTGCGGGAAAATCGATCAGAAAAGTTGCTGTAGATCTTAATTTAAATGATCTGGCGGGTTTTTCCAATTATGTTAAAAGACATAATGGATTATCGCCACGGCAGTTTTTGGAGCATTCAGGGATCCATTCCAATTCTTTACCGTTGTTTTTTCTACCGATAAAGCCTATCCCTGGCCAAGGCATATGAGATGCGACGACAAGTGTTTGTTCTCGATAACAGCGATCAAGGATTTTTATCCGTGTATCCACAGCACGATGGAAATCAATATCCCATTGGGTTCCCCAATGAGGCTGGGAAACTAGGATCGGTGAATGTATCAGATCAACAAGATTTGTAATTGCTCTATTGTGGGATTTTATTGTATAGATGATATGTCCTGGGGTATGCCCAGCTGCTGATTCTGTATGAATGCAGGAAAATAGTTGATCGCCCGGTTCAAATAGCTGTAATTTGACCTCAATAGCTACGAGTATTTTTCGTATTAAATCGATGTTAGATTGAGCAATTTCTGGATTTTCGCTCTTCGAAAAATCAGGACGATCTGACATCCAGAACTCAAATTCGGGTTTAGCCATGTAGTATGTTGCGTTTGGATAATTGGGTGAACCGTCGGCATCTAATATGCCACCGATATGGTCACGATGTGCGTGCGTAATGAGAATATCGGTTATCTTATTACGATCAATATTTGCTAAAAGCAGACTTTCCGTTAAATTTCCGGCATTGTCAGTGTCATAATGTCCCTCACCAGTATCAATGAGTATGTATCGATTCTGTTGTTTAATCAGCATGATGATGATGGGAGCTTGGTAGATCTTTGTTGAAAGTGAAAGCCTTTGCAGTTCCATTTCGACTAGTTGAGACGGTATTTTTGGGGCAAGGGTGGGCTGTAGTGTTTCTAGTGTAAAATAACCATCTGTCAGGAGTACAATTTCGAGCGTACCGAAGGGAATTTGTACATGGCCTGTTCTTTTAAGCTGTTTCATATTGCCAAAGTTGGACAAATTGCTTTTAACAATCTAATAGCGTGATGAAAATCAAACACAATGTAATAAATTGATAAAATATTTGCACTAGGTTAAACATCACATCGCTACGACAGTGCCCGCAGCAGCTTATGTCGAAGATCCACAACATCCCATTATTTGGAGTAACCCGGATGTGAAAGCAAGGATTATATATTTTCTGACTGGCCATAGCGGATGCGTATTGGGGTCTAAAGAGTGTACAACGATGTTCAGGAATGCAACTTGCCTTTTGTTCGTACCTGCTTCGTACCTTATTCGGATGCGATACAGATATTGTACAAATGCTGACCTCATTCCGACCAGACCCTGTACAGGAAATATCTGGTCGGAATTGGGTCAATAATGGTCGCCAGATTGTTCATCTCCGAAGGTGGTACGAACACAATACGAACACAACCCGAAGACATCAACGCGCGAAATAAAAAAACACAGGCTAGTCTGCGTTAAAAAAGTGGGAAAACTAGGTTTTGATAGCTAAATTTTATAGGTGTTCTTGAACTGTCTTGTCCTCATGAACCGCTTTCTGCTGGATTTTAAACTAGGTGCTGTTTTTGGTGCTGTTTTCCCACCAGAAACAAAAAAAGCGCTTTCTGATTTCTCTGAAAGCGCTTTTGTCTGCGGAAGAGGCGGGATTCGAACCCGCGGTACCGTTTCCAGTACGACAGTTTAGCAAACTGTTCCTTTCGGCCACTCAGGCACCCTTCCTCGTTTTGACATTGCAAACATAAGGCAATTATTTGATTCTGCAAAGTCTAAATACTAAAAAAAATGCAAAAAAAATGTAACGTTGCAATAAGCGTTTGAAATTCAATTTGTTGTTTGACAATTAAAATTACATTGTTTTTTTGCTTAAATCGTAATCTACCCGAACATGGTAAATACTTTTGAGCATTGCCTTAAAAATAACCGCAGATTCGGTGATATCTTTTAGCGTGATGTTACTATTGTTGAACTGCCCACGCATCAATTTATGTTCAATAATCTTATCGACAAGATTATTGATAGATTCTTCCGATGGTTCTTTTAACGCACGGGATGCCGCTTCGACCGAATCTGCCATCATGAGCACAGCTGTTTCCTTGGAAAAAGGAATAGGACCGGGGTAGGTAAATAAAGACTCGTCCACCAGTTTGTCAGGGTTGTTCTTGACAAAAACGTTATAAAAATAGTCGACACGTGTCGTTCCGTGGTGTGTGCGGATAAAATCGAGGATCACGTCAGGCAATTGATGTTTTTTTGCAATATCGACTCCCTTGATGACATGTGATATAATAATCTGCGCACTCTGTTCCGGAGAAAGCTCGTCATGTGGATTTTTTTCTGTCTTCTGGTTCTCGATGAAAAATTGGGGGTTTGTCAATTTCCCGATATCATGGTACAGGGCTCCGGCGCGGACCAGCAGCGGATTCCCCCCGATTTTGTAAATAGCGGCTTCCGCCAGATTAGCCACCTGTAGGGAGTGCTGAAATGTTCCCGGAGCTTTAAAAGAAAGTTCTCGCAATAACTTAGAGTTACTATTGGTAAGCTCCATGAGCGTTAGATCGGATACAATACCAAATAACTTTTCGAATGCATAGATCATCGGATAAGCCAATAGCGTAATCATAACGCTTACGAAAAAAGGAAGAAGGTCAGACCAGTAAATGGTGTCTATCGATCCGTTTCTCGTGACGACCAAGCCGATATAAGCAATCCAATAGGTACCGAGGATGATAGCCGAGGAAATAAACAGCTGCTCCCGTTTGACCAGGGTTTTAATACTATAGATTGCAACTATCCCCGCCATAAATTGTAAAAAGACAAACTCAAAACTATTTGGAACAAAAAGACCCGCCAGCAGCACCATCAACAGATGGATATTGAGTGCCACACGTGTATCAAATAGAATACGAATAATAATGGGGACGGCACAAAATGGCATATAATAGAGATTCGGTATCTTGATTTTAATGGCCCAGGATAGGACGCCGAGCATGCCTATAATGACAATCATGATAATGACCAGCAATCTATTGTTAAAATAGATGTCCTTGCGGAAAAGAAAAAGGAAAACCATTAGAATTGAAAGGGCGAGCGAGATGATTAGAAATTGCCCTAATGTCACATAATTTTGATTCCCACTGATCTTGCCTTCATCTTCATATACCTTGCGTAATGACTCAAGTTTTTGGTAGGTTTCATTGGAAATTATTTTCTCTTTTTCGGCAATCAGTTCGCCTTTTTGGACTACACCACGTGTCGCTGAAATATTAGCAATGGCATTCTGTTCTAAGGCTTCCGTCTGCTGGTCGTTATAAATATAGTTAATGGTAATATAGTTTTTTAAAGTCTCCTCGAGCCAGCTCTTTTGTTTTATTTTGGTCAGTTTGGGCATGATCTCATCCATATACCCATAGGAGCTTTCGATGGTGTAGCAGTCGGCGGTGTTTTTTTGGCTGGCAACTTTGTCCTGGATCAGTGTGAAGTTGTAATGTTTGGAAGCTGGAGATTTGTCATTGCTGCGGTTCTGAAATCGATTGTTCAATGACAGAATTCCTTTGCCATAGAGATGGCTTAAAATGGCATTGCCGGCATTTCTATAATCTGAAATATTCTCATGCGTTGTATCCAATTTGCTACTTTGCCATTTCTCGGCCAGATCAGTGTTGAATTGATCAATTTGTTCCTTGCTGGTGGTTGTATTGGCATTATAAATAGGCTGAATTGTATTTAAGATACTTTTCTTATCCGCATTCAATTCCTCTTGTGTTTTTAATATAGCAAAATTATAGGGTGATATTAGATTTTCGTGATTCCATACTTTTCCTTTTTGGAATTCATAGCGAAAACGGGGTTGTTTGGGAAGAAATATACAGATCAAAATGATCGTTATAAGTATTAATCCAATTTTTCGGACAAGGTTCTCCGTTGTGTTTAATTCTCTTCTGTATTTTATTTTTAGTCTTCCCACGGTGAGCTGTATTTTATTATCATGTTAATATACAAATGTAATTATAATTATTTTCTACACCTTCTGACAATTGTCGTTTATAGGTATAAAATAGGGGGAATGCTGTGATGAACAAAAAATACTTGTTATCTTTGCACAAAAAATACAACATGTCAACAAAATCACATCTAATTGCACCATCCGTTCTTGCTGCAGACTTTGCAAAATTATACGATGATATCATCATGGTAAACAACAGTGAGGCAGATTGGTTTCATATTGATATTATGGACGGCGTTTTCGTTCCCAATATCTCTTTTGGGTTTCCAGTTATGCAGGCTATTGCAAAACACGCCACTAAACCTTTGGATGTACATTTGATGATTGTTGATCCAGATCGTTATCTGCAGGTATGTAAAGATTCGGGTGCTGAGGTCATCACAGTGCATTACGAAGCATGTACACATTTGCATCGTACAATAGCTGCTATAAAAGAATTGGGTTGTAAAGCTGGTGTCGCATTAAACCCACATACACCGGTTGCTCTATTAAAAGATGTTCTTGCAGATTTAGACTTGGTGTGTATTATGTCTGTTAATCCGGGGTTCGGTGGTCAGAAATTTATTCCGAATACCTACGCCAAGGTGCAGGAACTAAGAGCCATGGCGCAGGGCGTGAATGATGGTCTCTTGATTGAAATCGATGGGGGAGTAACGACTGCGAATGCAGCACAGTTATTGAAAGCCGGAGCAGATGTGCTGGTGGCAGGTTCATTTGTCTTCAACGCGGCAGATCCGTTGGAAACTGTGAAGGCATTAAAAGATATTGATATAACTTTAGAAAGTATATAAAACGAAAAGGTGATTTAATAATATAAATCACCTTTTTTTATGAAAGAAATAGAGGTGGCATAGCGGTTTTCAAAAAAAGATGACGGGATTGCATAAGTGCTGTTTAGAACAATTCCAAATTGATTTAAATAAATGGAATGCATGCGTTTAAAGCTCTATTTTCACTATTTTTGTAATTAGTCATACAAGTTGATTTACGACAAATAGATCAGCTTCAAAACATGAAGTGGAAGGGCTAATTTGTGATTTGTCAGGGTGACCCGATAGATGGCGTATTAGCTTAATTATATAACAGACATGGTGGTGTAGAAAGATAATGTGTTTTTATGCTGCCCATAAAATAGAAAGATAGATATCTATGAGTATTTACAACGATTACGTACAAGAGGTTGTAGAACGGGAAGGCCAAGGATTACATCCTAAGCCTATTGACGGAGCAGAATTACTAAGTGAGGTAATTGCTCAGATTAAAGATTTAAACAATGAAAATAGAGCTGAATCTTTAAAATTGTTTATTTACAACACGTTGCCGGGTACTACGCCTGCAGCAGGTGTTAAAGCACAATTTCTGAAGGAAATTATTTTGGGTGAATCAGTTGTTGCTGAAATTACACCGGACTTTGCTTTTGAGTTATTGTCACATATGAAGGGAGGACCTTCAATCAAGGTCTTATTGGACCTGGCTTTGGGTACAGACCAAGCTATTGCAAAACAGGCGGCTGAGGTTCTTAAAACACAAGTTTTTCTATATGACGCTGACACTGCTCGTTTGAAAGAAGCTTATGAGCAAGGCAATGAAGTTGCAAAAGATATTTTAGAAAGCTATGCAAAAGCAGAGTTTTTTACGAAACTGCCTGAGGTTGCTGAGGAAATTCAAGTGGTTACTTTTATCGCTGGTGAAGGTGATATCTCGACAGATTTATTGTCGCCAGGTAACCAGGCGCACTCGCGTTCAGATCGTGAATTGCACGGTAAATGTATGATTACCCCAGAGGCGCAAGAGCATATTAAGGAATTGCAAGCACAACATCCAGGTAAGAGCGTGATGTTGATCGCTGAGAAAGGTACAATGGGGGTAGGGTCATCTCGTATGTCGGGTGTAAACAACGTAGCACTTTGGACAGGTAAACAAGCGAGTCCTTATGTTCCTTTTGTCAATATTGCACCTATCGTGGGTGGTACGAATGGTATCTCACCAATTTTCTTAACAACAGTAGATGTAACTGGTGGTATCGGTATTGATCTTAAAAACTGGGTGAAGAAAGTGGATGAAAACGGTAACATAATCCGTAATGAGAAAAACGAGCCGATTCTTGAAGAAGCTTATTCTGTCGCTACAGGTACTGTCTTAACGATCAATACAAAGACTAAAAAGTTATATAATGGCGAGCAGGAGCTAATCGATATTTCGAAAGCTTTGACTCCTCAAAAAATGGAATTTATTAAAGCAGGTGGTTCTTATGCTATTGTCTTTGGTAAAAAAATACAAACTTTTGCAGCGGAAACTTTAGGTATCCAAGCACCAGCCGTATTTGCTCCTTCAAAAGAAATTACAATTGAAGGTCAAGGTCTAACTGCAGTGGAGAAAATCTTTAATAAAAATGCAGTTGGTGTAACGCCAGGTAAGGTATTACATGCCGGTTCTGACGTTCGTGTTAAGGTGAATATTGTTGGCTCGCAAGATACAACAGGTTTGATGACTGCGCAGGAGTTAGAAGCAATGGCTGCTACAGTAATTTCACCTACAGTAGATGGCGCTTATCAATCAGGTTGTCATACAGCATCGGTATGGGATAAAAAAGCACAAGCTAATATTCCAAAATTGATGAAATTTATGAATGATTTTGGATTGATCACTGCACGCGACCCTCAAGGCGTGTATCATTCGATGACAGACGTTATTCATAAGGTATTAAATGATATTACCATTGATGAGTGGGCAATCATTATCGGAGGTGATTCACATACCCGTATGTCTAAAGGTGTTGCTTTTGGTGCTGACTCTGGTACGGTGGCGCTAGCTTTAGCGACAGGTGAAGCTTCAATGCCAATCCCTGAATCAGTTAAAGTGACGTTTAAAGGCAGTATGAAAGAACACATGGATTTCCGTGATGTTGTACATGCTACACAAGCGCAGATGTTGCAACAATTTGGTGGTGAAAATGTGTTCCAAGGTCGAATTATTGAGGTTCATATTGGTACGCTTTTAGCGGATCAGGCATTTACTTTTACAGATTGGACAGCGGAGATGAAAGCAAAAGCTTCCATCTGTATTTCACAAGATAATACGCTGATCGAATCATTGGAAATCGCTAAGAACCGTATCCAGATTATGATCGATAAAGGCATGGAAAACAAAAACAATGTTTTGCAGGGCTTAATTGACAAGGCTAACAAACGTATTGAGGAAATTAAATCTGGTGCTAAGCCTGCTTTAACTCCAGACACCAATGCGAAGTATTACGCTGAAGTTGTTATTGATCTGGATATTATCGAAGAACCGATGATCGCTGACCCGGATGTGAATAATGCAGATGTTTCGAAACGTTATACACACGATACAATTCGCGACCTTTCATACTACGGTGGAAATAAAAAGGTGGACTTAGGTTTCGTCGGTTCTTGTATGGTTCACAAAGATGATTTGAAGATCGTGTCGAAGATGTTGAAAAACATTGAACAGCAAAAAGGTGTTGTTACGTTTGAAGCTCCTTTGGTCGTTGCAGCGCCAACATACAATATCATTGATGAGCTGAAAGCGGAAGGCGATTGGGAATTCTTACAAAAATACTCTGGATTTGAATTTAGCGATGCTTTACCAAAAAATACTGCGCGTACTGAATACGAGAATATTATGTACTTAGAGCGCCCTGGTTGTAACCTTTGCATGGGTAACCAGGAGAAAGCTGCTAAAGGTGACACGGTGATGGCAACTTCAACCCGTTTATTCCAAGGACGCGTTGTAGAAGACAGAGACGGTAAAAAAGGAGAATCTTTATTGGCGTCTACACCGGTTGTTGTTCTTTCAGCGATCTTGGGCCGTATTCCTAATATTGAAGAATATAAAGCTGCTGTCGAAGGGATTAACTTGACAAAGTTTGCGCCTATTCCGACAAAATAATTAGTAATGAGGGTTTAGTAACTTAATTAAACAACATAAATTAGAGAGATATGGCTTTTGATGTAGATATGATTAAAAAGGTCTATAGCCAATATGACGAGCGCATTGCTGCTGCTCGTCAGGTGGTTAACAAACCTTTGACTTTATCTGAGAAGATTTTGTATGCACACCTTTGGGATGGCAATGCTACTGAAGATTACAAACGCGGCGTTTCTTACGTTGACTTTGCTCCAGACCGCGTTGCTATGCAAGATGCAACTGCACAGATGGCATTATTGCAATTTATGCAAGCTGGTCGTCCAAAAGTCGCAGTTCCGTCTACTGTGCATTGTGATCACTTGATTCAGGCAAAAGAGGGAGCAGATAAGGATTTGGCTCGCGCTAAAAGCGAAAGCTCTGAGGTATTCAACTTTTTGAGTTCTGTTTCAAATAAATATGGTATCGGTTTTTGGAAACCCGGAGCTGGTATTATCCACCAAGTCGTTTTGGAAAACTATGCGTTTCCAGGCGGTATGATGATCGGTACAGACTCGCATACGGTGAATGCCGGTGGTTTAGGTATGGTGGCGATCGGTGTGGGTGGTGCTGATGCGTGTGATGTGATGGCAGGTTTACCTTGGGAACTTAAATTCCCGAAACTGATCGGTGTGAAATTAACGGGTAAGTTGAGCGGATGGGCTGCTGCAAAAGATGTGATTCTCAAAGTAGCGGGTATTTTGACTGTAAAGGGTGGAACTGGTGCCATCGTTGAGTATTTTGGCGAAGGTGCGGAGTCTCTATCGTGTACAGGTAAGGGAACCATCTGTAACATGGGTGCTGAAATTGGTGCAACAACCTCAACTTTCGGTTATGATGAATCGATGGAACGTTATCTACGTGCTACGGGTCGTGCCGAAGTAGCTGATGCGGCCAATGCTATAAAACAGCATTTGACTGCGGATGCTGAAGTTTATGCTGACCCAGAGCAATATTTTGATCAGTTAATTGAAATCAATCTGTCTGAATTGGAGCCTTCTCTAAACGGTCCTTTTACGCCAGATTTATATACTCCGGTTTCACGCATGCGTGAAGAAGCAACGAAAAATGGCTGGCCTCTCCAAGTTGAATGGGGGTTGATCGGTTCATGTACAAACTCTTCTTATGAAGATTTGTCACGTGCGGCTTCTATTGCGAAACAAGCCGTTGATAAAGGATTGATCACAAAAGCTGAATTTGGTATTAATCCGGGGTCAGAGCAAGTACGTTTTACGGCTGATCGTGATGGTTTACTGAAAACATTTGAAGAGCTCAATGCGACAATTTTTACGAATGCATGTGGTCCATGTATCGGTATGTGGGATCGGGTAGGAGCTGATAAACAAGAGAAAAATACAATCGTTCATTCTTTCAATCGTAACTTTGCAAAACGTGCAGATGGTAATCCAAATACGTATGCATTTGTTGCATCGCCAGAATTGGTAGCTGCGATTGCGATTTCTGGTGATTTAGGTTTCAATCCGGTAACTGATACCTTGACAAACAATAGAGGTGAACAAGTGAAGCTGGATCCACCAGTGGGAGATGAATTGCCAACGAAAGGCTTTGCAGTAGATGATCCTGGATATCAGGCACCTGCAGCTGATGGTAGTTCGGTGGTGGTTGATGTAGCTCCGACTTCTGATCGTCTTCAATTGTTGGAGCCATTTGCTCCATGGGAAGGTACGGATTTGAAAGGATTGAAATTGTTGATTAAGGCGAAAGGTAAATGTACTACTGACCATATTTCAATGGCTGGTCCTTGGTTGAAATACCGTGGTCATTTGGACAATATCTCAAATAACATGTTGATTGGTGCTTTGAATTTCTTCAATGAGAAGACTGATAGCGTTAAAAATCAACTCACGGGCGAATATGGTCCTGTTCCTGCAACACAGCGGGACTATAAAGCACACGGTATTGGTTCAATTGTCGTCGGTGATGAAAACTACGGTGAAGGTTCTTCCCGCGAGCATGCCGCGATGGAACCTCGTCATTTAGGTGTTCGTGCTGTTTTAGTTAAGTCTTTTGCCCGTATTCACGAAACAAACCTAAAAAAACAAGGTATGTTGGGATTGACATTTGCAAACAAAGACGATTATAACAAGATTCAGGAGAATGATACCATTGATATTATCGGTCTGACAGAATTTGCTCCGGGTAAACCATTAACGCTTGTGTTACATCATGCTGATGGTACATCGGAGGAGATTTTGGCGAATCATACCTACAATGCGCAACAAATTGAGTGGTTTAAAGCCGGTGGAGCTTTGAATATCATCCGCAAAAATCAAGGATAATAATTCTTTAGAAATAAAATGAAAAGCTGCTTTCTGGAAAGCAGCTTTTTTTTATTTCCTGAGCGGAATGACATTTCTGTGATCTTCGTCATATTTTACCAATTTCCACTGTTTTTATTTGCTTATAAAATAGAATGCCGGTACTTTTGCCCAACGTTTTTAGCACCGATATGAGAAAAATATTTTTAACGATTGGAGCACTTGCATTAAGTGTTTCTGCCTTATTTGCCCAAGAAAATCCTGAGATAGGAAAAAGCATTTTCAAACCGAAAAATTTGAGAACAGAAAGTAACAAGGGCAAATTCTTCTTCTTTTGGGGGTACAACTTCTCTTCTTACGCGAAATCAGATATCCATTTTACGGGTCCTAATTATGACTTTATTCTGCATGATGTAAAAGCGGGTGACAGGCCAACTAAATTTGGTTCAACGTATTTTGATCCAAGCAGGTTGACTATTCCGCAGTTTAATCTGCACTTTGGTTATTATATCAAGGATAATTATTCCATTTCATTGGGATGGGACCATATGAAATATGTGGTCGATATTCCGCAGCAGGTGAAAATTTCGGGTTTTATCGGTGAAGAGATTTCTAACCCGGGTATTCCGACAGGAAATCGCGCCGGTCAATATAACGGTGAATTGATTACTGTAGACTCCGCCATGCTGACATTTGAACACACCGATGGCTATAACTTTGCCTCAGTAGGCCTGGAGCGTTATGACGACATCATCAATAATCGTAAGGGTCAACAGGTGTTGACGATGGAATCGGGTGTGGATGTAGGCTTATTGATTCCTCGTTCCGACGTACATCTTTTTGGTGAAGGAGCCAACCATTTTTGGAACATTGCAGGTTATGGCGCTTCGGCAAAAGTCGGTTTGCACTACCGTTTTTATAAGGGACTCTACCTTCAGGGGAATTTCAAAACGGGATGGACAGATTTAACAAACATTCGTACAACAGGAAGAAGAGGTGTTGATAAGGCATCGCAACAGATCTGGTTTTTTGAAAATTACTGGGCTTTGGGCTTTAGATTTTAAAATATATTCGATACAAAAAAAGGCTACTTTTAAAGTAGCCTTTTTTTGTATCTCCTTTTTCATCTTATATGACCAGTTCAGCTAAATGTCGCTCAGTTTGAAAATGTCCTTTACCCGAATACCTTTTTCAGTACGCTGAAGTGTACAGCATTCGTGTATCGGATCGTGTTCGAAAAATAAGATGTATTCATTATCGACGATCTCATTCCAATAGCTGTTGCGCTCCTCCATGGTCACAAGAGGTCTGACATCATAGCTCATAACATAAGGAATAGGAATATGTCCCACCGATGGCAATAGATCCGCCATATAGAGGATTGTTTTGCCTTTATGCTGTATCTGAGGCAGCATCATCGCTTCTGTATGACCGTGTGCATAACGGATAGCAATATTGCTTCCAAAAGGATTTTGGTGATCTTCGACAAATTTTAATTGCCCACTCTCTTGTATCGGTAAAATGTTCTCTTTTAGGAAAGAGGCTTTTTCGCGTGGATTAGGATCGGTGGCCCAAGACCAATGGTCGCTATTGCTCCAAAAATGAGCATTTTTAAAAGCCGGAACGAGTTGTTCACCTTCGCGGACGATAGCGCCACCGCAATGGTCGAAATGCAGATGTGTAAGGATGACATCGGTGATATCGCTTCTGTCAAATCCACTGTTTTTTAATGATTTATCCAGTGTTGCATCTCCGTGAAGATAATAATAGCTGAAGAATTTTTCATTTTGTTTGTCTCCCAATCCTGTATCGACCAGCATTAATCGATTACTGTCTTCGATGAGGAGCAGGCGGTTTCCCCAGGTACACATATTGTTTGAGTCGGCCGGGTTTGTTTTGTTCCAGATACTCTTGGGGACAACGCCAAACATTGCACCGCCATCGAGTTTAAAAAATCCCGTTTCTATAGCATGTAATTTCATTCGCAGATGATGTGTCTTTTAATGGTCTTTTGGAATATCCAGTTTCTTTTAAGCGCAAACATTTCGTTGTCGGATGGCGTATAAGTCACCATGTGCTCTTCCCTGTCTGTGCTGTAATTGTAGCTATTTCACCCATTTATTTTTATTCATGTTAGTCCGTCCACTTGGACATTGCTGTCACTTTCAGCGATCAATGGTTGGTGGATGTTACACGGTCTGTTTTTTACCTTATTAATATTTGTAAAGTTTGGAACAATTTACGAAAAATATCTGATATTTTTTGATAGGGATAAATTGATGTGCTAAAAAAATATGCTAAAAAGTTTAATTTTTTTTATCTCTATAAGTTGTTGTTAATGAGTGTTTTGTTTTTGTGTTTTTTGTACAATAAGCTTGATTTTTAGGTGATTAAGTTTTGTTTTTAGCGAAAAATGCCTTTAAATTTGGGCACATTTTAAAACAAACAAAAAATATGAAAAAGGGTAACATTGGAAACGCGCCTGATTTGAAATATTTGAAAATTGATAATACAAAAAATGTATTTTATCAATTGCCTGTTTCTGAATTGGTCGAACATGCCTTAGTAAATCACGAAGGTAGACTTTCTGATACGGGAGCACTCGCCGCTGATACGGGGAAATTTACTGGAAGGTCGCCAAAAGATCGGTTTCTAGTCGAAGATTCTTTAACAAAAGATAGCATCTGGTGGGGAGAAATCAATCAACGGATGTCTCCAGCTAATTTTGAAGTATTACTCTCGAAAGTAGCGGCTCATTTAAGTGATCAAATCATCTATGTAAGAGATTGTGCTGCGGGGGCTGATCCAGCTTATCAAATAGATTTACGTGTTGTTACGGAGACAGCTTATCAAAGTATATTTGCCAATAACCTGTTTCTGCGGCCGGAACCAAATCCAGATGCTCAGCCAGCTTGGTCGATTTTAGCTGCCCCGACGCTGCTTATCGATGAGCCGCATCAATATGGCATTATCAACGAAAATTTTGTCGCGATTGACTTTACAAAAAAGATAGTACTGATTGCAGGGACCGGTTATACGGGGGAGATTAAAAAGAGCATTTTTTCAATATTAAACTTTATTTTGCCATTTCAACATAATGTGCTTTCTATGCACTGTTCGGCGAACACTTCGAAAGACGGGGAGACAGCTTTGTTTTTTGGACTTTCGGGGACAGGGAAAACGACCTTGTCGGCTGATAGAAATAGAAAGCTGATCGGTGATGACGAGCATGGATGGAGCGAAAGGGGAATATTCAATTTCGAAGGCGGCTGTTATGCCAAATGTGTAGGTTTGTCGGAAGACAAAGAGCCGGAGATCTTTCACGCAATTCGTTTTGGGGCTCTGCTTGAAAATGTTGTTTTGGATGAATTTGATCGACCTGACTATAATGATATAAGCAAGACAGAGAATACCCGGGTATCCTATCCCATCGATTTCATGGAAAATGCCGAAATGAGCGGTATTGGTAATGAACCCGAAAATATTTTTTTCCTGACGGCTGATGCTTTTGGTGTACTTCCTCCCATTTCATTGTTGACTATCGATCAGGCGGTATATCATTTTGTCAGTGGTTATACAGCAAAGGTTGCCGGTACAGAGGTCGGGATAAAGGAGCCTACAGCAGCATTTTCAACCTGTTTTGGACAGGCATTTTTACCGCTTCATCCTTCAAAATATGCGGCCTTGCTGCGTTCAAAACTAGAGCAAAATCGTAACATCAAAGTTTGGTTAGTGAATACAGGCTGGATTGCTGGTCCTTACGGAATAGGTAGACGTATTAAGCTAAATTATACGCGATCGTTAATTCGCGCGGCCATGGATGGTTCGCTGCTGGAATCTCAGTTCAACAAGCACGATATTTTTGGATTGGAATATCCGACGAGCTGTGGAGAGCATGTTCCTGCACAAATTTTAGATGCGCGCGGCTTATGGAACAACGACGAGGCTTATGATATGCAGGCAAAACGCTTGGCGAAGCTATTTATTTCGAATTTTGAAAAATTCAATAATGAAATGCCGCCTTGTGTGCAGGCCGCAGGACCTAAAATAGAAACTACAGTTCTAGTGTCCTAATTCGCTCTGACCTTATAAAAAACAGGAGCAAATACTTTGCCTCCTGTTTTTTATAATGGATACTTTACCTCATCGACAAACCTTTAATCGTGTTTTGTAACGAAAGAATCTATTTTTTCCTGCTCACTTCCAACAAGCGCATTGATAATCAGTTTGAAGGATGCTAGGCGAGCCTTTTTCTTATTATCTTTAGTGATTTCTAGCCAAGGCGATTTTTTGGTGCTTGTCTTTTTAAATAAATCTTCAATATAACCCGTATAAACATCCCATTTCTCCTGCGCCTTCTCGTCCAGTACACCGATTTTCCATTGTTTTAGGATATCTTCTTTTCGCTCTTTTAACCTTTCGGCTTGCTCTTCTTTGCTGATATTCAGGAATAATTTGATAAGGATGATGCCATCGTCGATTAACTGATTCTCAAATTCAGGAACTTGGTTCATAAACAGCTCGTGCTGTTCCTTGGTGCAAAATCCAAATACAGGTTCAACAACGGCTCTGTTATACCAGCTACGGTCGAAAATCACCATTTCCCCAGCATTGGGGAGCTGTTTGATATATCGTTGAAAATACCATTGTCCGGCTTCCTCTTCGGTTGGCTTAGGCAATGCGACAACGCGTACCTTTTTGGGATTCAGGTATTGGGTTACACGGCCTATTGTCCCCCCTTTACCAGCAGCATCCCTGCCTTCAAAAATAATCAGAACCCGTTTTCCTTTTTCAATGATTTCATATTGAAGTTTTAAGAGCTTGACCTGGAGCTCGTAAAGCTCCTTTTCATAATCGTAAACATCATTGAATTTTTTTATCTCCAGAATGCCATGCTGTTCCAAATAGTTTAAAACATCTTTGTTTTCGTGGATCTTCTGAAGTTCATTTAAATCGTATTCTGCCATATGCTATTGATTTATACGTTCGTTTTCTTAAAGTTACTTATTGAATTGTTAAAAAATGTCAAATTTCACATAATTCCGCATGGGATGTGTAATAATAAGCTCTTGACTTACGTTTAGAATTCAAAACAGCAAAAGAGGCTGTTTGCATAAATAAGACTTTTCATAAATTTAGGTTAATAATTGGTTAGGTTAGCTCGGAGTTCCCCACTTCGAGCTTTTTTGTTGACAGGATGGTAGGGCGCTTACAAGAGCATGAAAATTATGATTCTGCTCTCGCTTAATTGAGCACATCATCAACTTCTTTTAAGTGTTAAAAAATGTTAAATGGGAACTATTGTTATAATTAATTCAAAAAAGTGGCGTTTTCATTACAAATACTTTTCATAAAATAGGTTAATATATGGCTAACGAAAGCTCAGAGTTCCCCACTCTGGGCTTTTTATTTTTCAGCTTCCATTTTCGATTTAAAGGCTCTTTTTTGACTTGAGTCAATGTTTAACTTTTTTGATCCGACGTATATCTGCACTCGAAATACATGAAGGGGTGTGCTAGTCATAAAAAATTTGCACCGCAGATGCGTTGGTTCAGCACTTGGAGCTTATGTTGCATTTGTGGATTTGTCCCTGAGATTGGCAGGACCATTGGGAACTGGAAATAATCTTATGGCAATTCACTGCTTGTAGCGGCAACGAATCATATTAAGGTCATGTGAAATTAAATTGGTAGGTATAAATAAAACGGACCAGATATACATCCAGTCCGTCTTATTTATTGTGTATTTTGATTCACTCTACGCAACTTCTCTTAGATCTACTGCAACTACACGGGATACACCTTGTTCAACCATGGTTACACCATAGATGATATCTGTACTTGCAATCGTTTTCTTATTGTGTGAGACCACAATAAATTGTGAATTTTTAGAAAAATCCCGAATAATATTGTTGAACTTATCAATATTAGTATCATCCAAAGGAGCATCCACTTCGTCGAATATACAAAATGGCGCCGGTTTGGAAAGATAGAGTGAGAATAACAAGGCTGTTGAAGTCAAGGTCTTTTCACCGCCCGAAAGCTGATTGATCGACAGCGGCCTTTTCCCTTTGGGCCTTGCAATAATGTCGATATCTGAATCCAGCGGATTGCTCGGGTCTGTGAGCACAAGGTCGCAGCTGTCTTCTTCGTTAAATAGCGAACGGAATACTTTGACGAAGTTGTTCCTTACGGCGTCGAATGTAAACATAAACTGAACCTGAGCGGTATCGTCAATTTCTTTTATTGTTGCCATCAATGAGCCTTTTGCTTCGATTAAATCAGCTTTCTCTTTGTTAATGAAATCATAGCGTTCGTTCATCTCGTCGAAAGCCTCTTTTGCCATCAGATTGATCGTTCCAAATTCATCAAGCTGTTTTTTGAGTTTACTGCATTTCGTAGCCAATGTAGCTTGATCTTCTGTGATCTCCGGCACATCTTCACGGTCAATTAGGTCTTTCAATTCGATGTTGAATTCAACAGAAAGACGTTCTTTTAAGGCATTGAGGTCGATCTGCAGACCTGTTTTTTTATCTTTAATCTCTGAAACAAGAAAGTCACTCTGCTCTTTTGAACGACGCTGCTGCGTCAAGGCCTCTTCAAGGTTATTTATTTTCTGCTTATCTGCATAGTAGCCGTCTTCCAATTCTTTGAGACCATCTTCCAGGGCGATCTTCTGCTCATACATGGCTATAAGATCCTGGTCTTCTTCATCTTCAAATGGAATGGTTGTTCTTAACGCTTCCTGCACCTCAACTAATTCTGCACTGTTTCGCTCAACACGGATTTCGTGGTCATCTTTTTGCGTCTCCCTAAATTCGAGATCTTTTGTGATATTGGAAACTTTGTTTAACTGTTGGTGGTAAGCAATATTCTCTTGATTGTATGCGGTGGATTTTTCGTTAAGTACTTCAGATATTTCATGGAACTGGTCCTGTAAAGTCGATAATTCGGCAATACTTTGTTCTTTTTCCAGGCGCAGCTCCTGAAGCTGTGGCTCGGCAATGCTCAAATCCGATTCTATACCTTCAATTTTCTCCTGAATATCTTTTTTACGAGCCTGTGAGTTATTGATGAAAGCTTGATATTGCTCTTGCTTTGTTTTGACGGTAATTAATTCATTATTCAGTCTATTGAGCTGAAAACGAAGCTCATCGATTAACTCTTTCTGCGAATTGCCGCGTAGTACATCAAGGCGAGTGGTTTCTGCCGTTATTTTATCTTCAAGTTTTGCTATTTCCTGATTTAAGGTTTTGATCTCTTGGGATAGCACTTCCAGGTTCTTCGCTCTTCCGATACGCTTGCCGTCAAATAATCCCACAGAACCACCAGAAAGACCCAGATGATGTTTCGAATAACGTCCATTTTTTTGCAGAATTACCTGTCCCATGGCAGGTAGCTTTTCATCCAGTTCCTTTTCAGTTTCATGTTTAAGGATGAAGACCTGCTGGAGCAGCATCGTACATAAAGCCTTGTACTTTTCGTCTACGGTAATCACATCCAACGCAGACATCAAATTGTCATTTGGAGCAGGTGCGGCGTTTGGCGAATGCGCTATGGCATCTAAAACAAAGAAATTAGCTCTTCCTTTTGCCGCGTCGCTCAATAGCTGAATCGCTTGAACAGCATCTTGTTGTGTTTCGACAACATAATGGTTCATAATGGGCTCTAGATAGTTCTCAATAGCCACGCGGTAATCTTCCTGACAGAAAAGGACATCTGATAGCAACGGAGGCTGCTTTTTCCATCCTGCATTTTTCTTGAGGAACCGAATGGAATCGGGGAAACCTTCTAAATTATCAACAAGAGATTTCGTGAGGTTGTATTCGTTTTGTTTGGCATCTACCAGACGGAGGTCTTTGGCAAGCTGAGCCTTAAATTCCTCTAGGTTTGCCTGGCACTGACTAATCTGCCCTTGGAGCTCTTCTTCCAGCTGGTTTGCTGAGTCATACTGTAGCTGCTGTGCTTCCACACGGCCTTCCAGTTCAATAACAGCGGAATTAAACTGCTGCAATTCGGCTTCTTTTGCTTCTGTATCTACACTATTGCGAACGGATTCCTGGAGGAGGGCTTCTTTCTGAATGGTGAATACGGCAAGATCTTTTTCTAATTTGTAGATTTTTGCCTGTAGTTCAGCATTACTTTTATTAAAAATATCAAGCTTTCCTTTTGCGGATTGTTGCTGTCCCCTCAGTTCGTCGACTTCGGATTTATCCGATTCAAGATTCGTTTTTAACGAATCAAGTTTATTTTGTTCATCAAACAATTCTTCATTTAGTCGTTTGATGGTGTAGAGTACGTGATTAAGCTGTTGTTTATCGCTGTTGATATCGAGGTTCAACCGGTTCTCTTTATCTTGGAGATTTTTGACCTTTTCGTTTTTGATCTTCTTTTCCGATTCATAACCTCGGATTTTATTTACAAATTCCTGCGTTGTTTTTTGCTGTACCGAAAGGTTTTTTTCCTGTTCTAAATTTGCCTGGCGGAGTGATTGGAGTTCATTTTCCGCGTTCAGGATATTTTGATGTGCATTGGCTGCATCTTTCTGAACCTTGGATTCTTGTGTCTGAAGTCTTTCCAATTCAGTCGAGAAATCTGATATTTTATAATAAGCCAAATCTATACTGCTCTGGCGGTATTCTGCTTTAAGTGAGGTATATTTTTCAGCTTTTTTAGCTTGATTTTCTAATGATTTGAGGTTCTTTGTGATTTCGTAAAGCAAGTCATCTACACGGCTAAGATCGGCCTCAGTATCTCTCAGCTTTGCTAAAGTCTGTTTTTTACGAACTTTATACTTAGAGATTCCGGATGCTTCTTCGAAGAGATTTCGACGTGAATTATCTTTATTATTGATAATTTCATCAATCATCTTCAATTCGATGATCGAATAGCTATCCGCACCAACTCCGGTATCCAGGAACAAATCTGTGATATCTTTTAAACGACATTTGACATCATTCAATCGATATTCACTATCGCCGTTGCGAAACAGCTTACGCGTGACAGTTACTGTCGAGAATTCCGTTGGCAAAATATTATTGTTGTTGTTGAAGGTCAGCGAGACCTCTGCTAGGTTTGCCGGTTTTCTATTTTTCGTTCCATTGAAGATAATATTTTCCATCTTATCGGAGCGAAGCATCTTTGTGCTCTGTTCTCCCAGGACCCAGCGTATGGCGTCGACCACATTGGACTTCCCACATCCATTGGGGCCGACAATCGCTGTGACGCCATCATTGAAGTTGATCGTGATCTTGTCGCCGAAACTCTTAAATCCTTTAATTTCTAGTTTGGTTAACTGCATTTATACCAAATTTGTTTGTCGTTATAAGCTTGCGAAAATAGTAAAATTAAACAATAATTTTTTCTTTCTTTATTCACATTTTCCTGTTTCAGGATCACATGAAGGGCCTTCTTCGCCTCTGCGTTCAAGCGGTGCAGGCTGACTGGCCAGGCATTCATTTATGGTGTTGTGAAAGACTTCCATGGGCTGTGCTCCGGGGATAGCATATTTTCTGTCAAATACAAAGAAAGGAACACCTCGGAGTCCTAAGCTGACACCTTCTTGAATATCCTGTGCAACATCGTAAGCATATTCATCTGATTCCAATAAGTTTTTTACGTCTTGAGCGGAAAGATGCTCTTGCGTAGCAATCGTGCTGAGAACCTCGTTGTTATTTACATCAAGACCATCAGTAAAATGAGCTTTAAATAGGGCTTTCTTGATCTGAGTGCCTTTTTGCTGCATTTGGGCAAAATGGATCAGACGATGTGCTTTTTTTGTATTTACAACGATTGCTTTTTCAAAGTTCAGGTCAATACCCAGCTCTTTTCCCTGTGCACTGAGCTGTGAGGTCATCGAAACGACATCGTCCATACTCATGCCTTTCGTTTGAACGAGGTAATCGTAGGTTGGCATTGCCGGAGCATCTTCGGGATAATCGGGGTTAAGCTGATACGATTTCCAGATGATTTCAGCGGATGGCTTACTTGCGGATTCCTGAAGTGCTAGTTCAAGCTTTGTCAGGCCAATATAACAAAACGGACAAATGATGTCCGACCAAATTTCTATTTTCATATTTCTTTTTTTACTGCGTATATTGTAATCAAAAATACATATAATAACGATGATTATCTGTTTACATTGTTGCTTGGATGTAAACAAGTGTTTCAAGTATTTGTATAACTATGGTGGAGAAAGCTTTTTTGAATCGTAAAGTTACCCTTGTCCTAGGCGGAGGCGGTGCAAGGGGTCTTGTGCATATTGGTATTATTCGACGGCTTGAAGAGCTGGGCTACGAAATCGATGAGGTGGTAGGTTGTTCAATAGGAGCACTTGTCGGTGGTATTTATGCACAGGGGAAGATGGATGTTCTGGAAGATTGGATGCAGCGCCTGACGAAGAAGTCGGTCTTTAATATGATGGATTTTAGCTGGAAGGGACTGGGGATGATGAAGGGAATCAAGGTGTTTAATGCCTTGAAATCTGTGATTCCGGATGCTAATATAGAGACTTTCCCAATTTTGTTTAAAGCCGTTGCGACAGATCTAAACTAC
Source organism: Sphingobacterium sp. (assembly GCA_050281725.1). Classification (GTDB taxonomy): domain Bacteria; phylum Bacteroidota; class Bacteroidia; order Sphingobacteriales; family Sphingobacteriaceae; genus Sphingobacterium. Next base: position 34,422 of record JBMAAL010000028.1, read on the forward strand.
GAAAAGGAGGTTGTCTTGGATTTTGGAAGTATGTATGATGCCATTCGGGCCTCGATTGCCATTCCCGCTGTGTTTACAGCTGTAGAAGACGACAAGCATGTCTATGTTGATGGCGGGGTACTCAATCCATTGCCTATAAATCATGTAACCAACAAAGAGAACTTAATCATAGCGGTTAATCTGGAATCTAAACCGGATAAACAATATTCTGTTATCAAAAAACTGGATCCGAAGACTTCGAATTCGTTGGATATACTCCAAGCTTCATACTATGTGATGCGCAGGAAAATGAGCCGTATGATTGTTGATTTATACCATCCCGATGTGGTGGTGGATATTCCTTATAACATCTGTAATCTTTGGGATTATCACCGATCTGAATTTTTGGTCCAAAAGGGGCGGGAATATATTGACAAAGCATTAAAAAAACAAAACCAAAGCAAAGTAATTTAGGGCGGTCAACGAACTGCTTTGCTTTGGCTTATTTCTCCAGGCATTGAGATGCACTGGAATTCAATTTTTTTTAATTCTAAGTGAAACAAGCGATGTATTTGCTAAAACAAGTTGGGGTAATCGCTTATAATGCCATCAATTTTTACGGCTTTTAGTTGCTCAATTTCTTCTTTCGTATTGACGGTCCAAGGAATCACCTTGATGCCAGCTTTATGACATTGCTTGACATAATCGCTTGTTACTATTTTATAGTGCGGACTGATAATAAAAGGTGTAAAGCCTAAAGCTGTAACTGTTTGCTCAACACTTTTGGTATAGTTTGCATCGATAAGATAAGAAACTTTGATTTGCGGATATGCTTTGTGCAGATATTTAATCGCTCTGCTATCAAACGATTGAATAACAGTCCGTGAAGCAATTTTTTTGTCAGTGATTACCTGCACCATAAGGTCCACAAATTCTTCTACCCTCGGATGGAAAATTCCATCTTTATCCTCCTTACTCTTCACTTCGATATTGTAAAACATCGGCGCTTTCCTTATTAGACTTGCGTAGGCTTCAGTACTATCAATAAGGTCTGATAGTTTTGCTATACGTGTAACCTGTTTTTTCTGTTCAGGAAACTCCTTATAAAATTTAGATCCGATATCGTACTTAATCAGATCTTTATAAAGCAGATCATAAATTCTCAGCGGTTTGTCTTTGTCAGAAATTTCGGCACCATTGGGTTTCAATACAAACTTGGGATTAAGATAATCGTCGTGAAAGACAACAACCTTACGGTCTTTGGTAATATGGCAATCCATTTCCAGTGTGGTCACCTTTGGAAGATCTATTGCATTTTTCATGGCCGCGATAGACTCTTCAGGATATAGGCCGCGGCCGCCACGATGTGCTTCCAGGCTAAGTTTAGGGAAATTGTCTGAATTTGGTTTTGCTGAATCTTTCATAATTGAACAAGATACAAATGGTAATAATGTGCCCCAAAAGGCAATTCTGAGAAAACTTCTTTTCATTATTAAAATATTTAAACAAAATAGGGGTGTTGTTATATTGCCCTTTTGAATAAGCGAATATACATATATATATATTTCTAGCCGAAAAGAAAAAGAAACTATGTACGGTCATTCCACCCAAATGTTTACGATGAAATTAAAATCAATGTACGATGGTTGAAGTGAAGGCTCATTTTTTTACCTGAGGGAGAGAGCGGTTTGATGATCCCTATTTAATTACCGTTTGCTACGCTGTGTAGCTTCCTCTTTCTACGTTTGATTGGTGAGTAGAAAAGTTCAATATATCCTTTATGTGTCGGTCTCAACTTCGTTACGCGGTCGTCTGTTATCAGATAAATTTCTTAATTGTCGACATGAAATCTATTTTTTTTGTCTTTTTTGCAAGAAATTATTGTCATTCCTTTTAGAATTCCCTTTATTTGCACAAATCTCAAATTAGATGGCGAAAAATTTATTGATAGTTGAGTCTCCAGCGAAAGCGAAAACGATAGAAGGGTATTTAGGAAAGGATTTTTTGGTCAAGTCAAGTTATGGACATATTCGCGACTTGGTGAAAACCGATGATGCAATCGATACCGAAAAGAATTTTGAACAAAAGTATGAAGTCCCATCCGACAAAAAGGCGGTTGTAAGTGAACTGAAGAAATTGGCTAAAGCTGCAGAAACCGTTTGGTTAGCGTCCGATGAGGACCGCGAAGGAGAGGCTATTTCATGGCACCTATTTGAGACTTTGGGATTAAAAGATGAAAGCACAAAAAGAATTGTGTTTCATGAGATTACGAAGCCAGCTATTTTGAAGGCTATTGACAATCCGCGTAAAATAGATTATAACCTAGTAAATGCACAACAGGCGCGCAGGGTTTTAGATCGATTGGTGGGTTTTGAATTATCTCCGGTTCTATGGAAAAAGGTGAAGCCTTCCTTATCTGCCGGGCGCGTGCAGTCTGTTGCGGTTCGTCTGATTGTAGATCGCGAGCGTGAAATCAATAAATTTGAACCCGAAGCGGCTTTTAAGATCGTTGCTTTTTTTCATACGGGAAAAGTTAAAGACAGTTTTAAAGCCGAGCTTCCGCAGCGTTTTGCAACAGAGGCAGAGGCAACCAAATTTTTGGAGGATTGTAAAGCAGCGCTGTTTTCTGTAAAAAATCTGGAGACAAAACCTGCAAAACGTTCACCTGCGGCACCATTTACAACATCAACGTTACAGCAGGAAGCAAGCAGAAAACTTGGATTTTCGGTTGCCCGAACCATGCAGGTGGCGCAAAGGCTGTATGAATCAGGACGAATTACCTACATGCGTACCGATTCTGTTAATTTAAGTGATACGGCGATTGAAGCTGCTGAAAAGGAAATCAAATCGGCGTATGGTAACCAGTACCATAAAGTCAGAAAATATAAAACAAAGACGTCGGGTGCACAGGAGGCGCACGAGGCTATTCGTCCTACTTATTTCTCTGAGCACACCATAGATGGTGATGCATCTGAAAAAAGATTATACGAGCTTATTTGGAAAAGAGCAATTGCTTCTCAAATGAGTGAGGCGGAGTTTGAACGTACATTGGCAAAAATCGACATTTCAACCCGTACTGAAGATTTGAATGCTTCAGGAGAGGTGATGAAATTTGATGGATTCTTGAAAGTTTACATGGAATCCTTGGATGACGATCAAGACAACGCGATGGACGAAGATAGTGACAATGCTATTCTTCCACCTTTGGCCGTTGGTATGGCATTAACGTTGAAAAACATGTCGGCGACGGAGCGTTTTACACGACCTCCAGCACGTTATACGGAAGCTGCTTTGGTGAAAAAATTGGAGGAATTGGGAATTGGCCGTCCTTCAACCTACGCACCTACGATTTCAACGATTCAAAACCGCGGTTATGTCATAAAGGAAGAGCGTGAAGGTAAATCGCGCGATTACCGTGTGCTGACATTAAAAGATGCTGAATTAACAGCGGTAACAAAAACCGAAATCACTGGTGCCGAAAAAGGAAAAATGTTTCCAACGGATATCGGTGTTGTGGTGAATGACTTTTTGGTTGAACACTTCAACGGCATTGTGGATTTTCATTTTACGGCCAACGTAGAAAAAGAATTTGATGATATTGCACATGGACTGACCGAATGGACAAAAATGCTGCATGATTTCTATGGTCCTTTTCATTCTGAGGTTGAAGATACTTTAGTCAATGCAGATCGTGCGAATAACGAACGTGAGCTCGGTGTCGATCCGGTTTCCGGTAAGCCCGTTTCGGTTCGCATTGGTAAGTTCGGTCCATTGGTACAGATTGGTTCTCCTGACGATGAAGAGAAACCTCGTTTTGCTTCCTTGCGAAAGGGACAGATGATCGAAACCATTACTTTTGAGGATGCCATGGAATTGTTCAAATTGCCGAAAAAAGTCGGTTTATTTGAAGATAAGGAAATGACGGTTGCTGTTGGGCGATTTGGACCTTATATACGTCATAATTCAGCGTTTTACTCGTTACCAAAAGGTGTTGACCCATTGGACGTGACAGAAGAAGAGGCGATACAGATTATCAAAGACAAACGTCAGAAAGATATCGAAAAAGTTATTCGTGTTTTTGATGAAAATCCGGATGCTCAGATTGAACAGGGACGCTGGGGGCCATTTATTCGTTTTGGCAAGCAGAATCTGAAGATTCCTAAAGGAACTGAAATTGAAAAAATCACCTATGAAGATGTGTTAAAATGGGCTGAAGCTGATGCGCCCAAAGGGAAGGTAACAAAGTCAAAAACCGGGGAAAAGAAAACCGTAGCAAAAAAGACTACCGCTAAGAAGGCTCCCGTAAAAAAAACAACAAAGTCTAAATAAGCATGAAAGCAGATTTGCCTGAAAATATAGTCAAGGACATTATGATCGCCGTTGTTTTGGAAGGTGAGACGGTGGAGACTAAAAATTGGACTGTCTATGTTATCAACGACAAGAACATTGCCATTCAGAACGTGCTGATCAGCTCAAAAGGTTATGGCGAAAAGGATGGCCGACAAGTAACAACAACGACTTTGCGTCATTTTATTGGAAATATAGAAGCTAAATCTTTCGATCGTGTTGAAGCGATTGATGAACAGGTATTCGGGCTTACAAATGAATATTGGCTGAGTTTTTATATTGATAACATTATTTACGATAAAAAATATATCTTTTTACCTGAAAGCATTGTGGATGGTAACCTGACTAAGGTTCCTTTGGTCAATCGTCCAGGTGTAATCATAGGAGGAAACGAATAATGAGTGGACGACACAATTTTATTATTGCCATAGATGGTTTTTCCTCCTGCGGTAAGAGTACACTGGCAAAAGCTTTGGCAAAAAAACTGAAGTTTGCCTTTATTGATAGTGGAGCCATGTATAGGGCCGTCACCCTCTATTTTATCCGGCATAAAATAGCGTTGGATGATCAAGAAGCGATCGAAAGCGCACTGAAAGATATTCATATTGATTTTATCCCAAATGCAATAAAGACGGAGATCCATCTAAATGATGAGGATATTTCGGAAGAGATCCGTCAGATGTATATTTCTGATAAAGTCAGCGATGTGAGCGCAATCAAAGCTGTCCGGGTTGCTATGGTTGCCCAGCAGCAAAAATTGGGTAGCAGACGAAATATTATTATGGATGGCCGTGATATCGGTACTACTGTTTTTCCAGATGCTGATCTGAAGATTTTTATGACGGCAGACCCTAAAGTACGTGCTGCGCGGCGTTACCTGGAGTTGACGGAAAAAGGGGAGGACGTGACGTTGGAAGAAGTCGTGGAAAATCTTGCAACACGTGACCGTATCGACAGTACCCGTGCGGAAAGTCCATTACGACAAGCTGAAGATGCGATTGTTTTGGACAATTCAAATCTGACACCAGAACAACAGCTCCATTTTGTTGAAGAAGAGTATTTAAAAGCTAAGGCTACAAAAGCCCAATCATAAAACACAGAGAAGGCCGATTATTTAATCGGCCTTCTCTGTGTTTGGAATATAATTATTTTATACTATTAATTTGTTGTTGTTCCAATAATTTTCCAACATTGTTTTTTTCTCCAAACTCTGCTGTCTCATCTTGAAAAGATTCCAGAAGAGCTTTAATAGCCTCTGAATTATCTGCTGTACGTTGATAGATATCGGGAATTGTTTTTTCGATATTTTTATCACCGAGTTCAATGTTATCAACTTCGATTTTGCCTATTTTTTCCAAAACAGCTTGCTGGCTATTTCTGACATCTTCTAATTCTCTCGCTATTTTTTCCATCAATTGGAATTTCTTCAATTTATCCATATGAAATCGCTTTTGTTACTATAATAAGAACAAGATGCATCAAAACTTTGTTTTGTTTTTTTTTAAAAAGGAAATAGAATTGCGGTTTTTGAGAAGGACCCATGAAAAAAGAAAAAGACGGAACATGCATGTCCCGCCTTTCTTAAGTACTGTTATTTTGTTATTAATTTGTACGTCCTGGGTACACTTGGAGTGCTTTCTCCAGGCAAATTAGAGCGTGTTTAAGATCATCCTGATTCAGTACATAGGCCAGGCGCACTTCATTTACTCCGGCACCCTCCGTACTATAAAAGCCAGTAGCTGGAGCCATCATAACTGTTTCGTTATTGTAAGAGAACTCTTCCAACATCCATTGACAGAATTTATCTGCATTGTCAATTGGTAATTTGGCAACGACGTAAAATGCGCCACCCGGGTTAGGAGAGTAAACTCCTTCAATGGCATTGAGTCCTTTTACGAGGGTATCTCTTCTTGCTGTATATTCTTTGGATACCGCTTCGAAGTAACTGTCTGGTGTATCAACAGCAGCTTCACCCGCTATTTGTCCTTCTAAGGACGGGCTTAAGCGCGCTTGTGCAAATTTCAGTGCTGTCTGGTATAGTTCTTTATTTTTGGTAATGATACATCCAATACGCGCACCACAAGCAGAGTAACGTTTTGATACTGTATCAAAAATAACGACATTATTTTCGAGACCTTCTAAATGCATTGGTGAGATAAACGCTCTACCATCGTAACAAAACTCACGATAGGCCTCATCTGAGAAAAGGTAAAGATCATATTTTAGACAAAGTTCACGAAGAGCTTCGAGTTCTTCTCTGGAATAAAGGTAACCTGTAGGGTTATTTGGATTACAGATGCAGATTGCTTTGGTTTTAGGGGTAATTACTTTTTCAAATTCGGCGATAGAAGGTAATGCAAATCCACTTTCAATATAGGACATGATTGGTTTGATTACCACATCGGATGAACAAGCAAAACCATTGTAATTTGCATAAAATGGCTCTGGAATGATGATCTCTTCTCCTTCATTTAAACAGGCTTGCATAGCGATCATAATCGCTTCCGAACCACCATTCGTTACTAATATATCTGTTGGCTCGATATTATAATTTAGCTTATTATAATATTCTGCTAACTTGTTTCGGTAAGAGGCTGTACCTTCAGAAGGTGTGTAGGCCCACACTTTGAACTGTATATTTTTCAAAGCATTAAGCATCACTTCAGGTGTTTGGATATCAGGTTGTCCGATATTGAGGTGGTATATCTTTTTACCTTCTTTTTTTGCTTGATCAGCATATGGCGTCAACTTTCTAATAGGCGACGCAGGCATATTTAGCCCTTTTTCTGATATTACTGGCATTATAGTTTTTTTAAAATTAGTAGTGCAAAGCTAACCAAAATAAAACGAAAAAAGCCACATGATTATGTGGCTTTTTTCGTTTTGTCTACGGGAATTTTTATTCTACAATACCCTTAATGTATAGCGTTTTTACAGGAGTCTTGGTATTCGACTGCACCGTGAAGCTCTTTGTGAATGGCGCTTTTGCTGCTGCATTGTAAGTCACTTTGATGGTGCCGCTTTCGCCTGGTTTAATTGGCGTTTTCGTAAATTCGGCTACAGAACATCCGCAGGTAGGCACAACATTGGAAATGATAATTGGCTCACTGCCGGTGTTTGAAAATTTGAAATTATACGAAACGGGCGTGCCGGCCGGAATTTTACCAAAATCATGTGTCTCTTTTTCGAATTTAAATTCTCCTTGTCCTGTTTGCATCGAAGAAAAACCAATAAAGGAAATGATGACTGCTAAGATTGTTATATACTTTTTCATGCTTCTAAAATATTACTTTACGATTAAAATAGTACAACTGATATGCCAAATTTAATATTTATTGCCAATTTATTGTACATCTAACAACTTTATTACAGTTATATTATACCTTCTTTCAATAGGTCCTGTATGTGGATGACACCAGCGTAATTTCCTTTGTCGGAAACCAAAAGTTGTGTGATGTTGTTTTCACGCATAATATGGAGCGCATTGGCTGCCAATTCATTTTTGTCGATAATTTTCGGTGATTTTCCCATGATATCTGCGGCAGTAATTGTCGCTAAGTCGGTATGTTTCTCCAGCATACGACGGATATCACCGTCTGTGATGATGCCAAGTATGTTCCCATCATCCAACACGGCGACAGCTCCCAGTCTAAACTGTGTTATGGTGATGATGATATCACTTACTGTGGCTTGTCGTTGTACGCTAGGTTTGCCGTTCTGATCGGATAGATCGCCGACTCTTAAGTACAGCTTTTTGCCTAATGCTCCTCCTGGATGGTATTTTGCAAAATCTTTATCCGTGAAATCGCGGCACTCTTGTAATACGACAGCAAGTGCATCACCCATGGCCAACTGAGCAGTTGTACTTGAAGTTGGTGCAAGGTTGTTGGGACAAGCTTCTTTCTCAACGGTGGTATTTAAAATATAGTCTGCATTTTTAGCGAGGTAGGAATCCGTATTCCCGACCAAAGCAACCAATACATTCTTTGTCTGTTTTAAAAAGGGAACAAGTACTTTAATCTCAGGTGTATTACCACTTTTGGAGATGGCAATAATCAAATCATTTTGTTGGATGATACCAAGATCTCCGTGGATTGCATCAGCGGCATGCATAAAAATCGATGGTGTACCTGTCGAATTGAGCGTTGCAACTATCTTTTGAGCTATAATAGCACTTTTGCCGATTCCAGTTACAATAACTCGACCGTGCAAATTTAGAATTCGATCGACAACGGTAACAAAATCATCATCAATATATTGAGCTAAAGCAGCTACTGCTTTGGCTTCTTCTTGAATAGCTTGAATAGCTATATTTTTTATTTCGTAGTTGTTTTTCACAAAAAATACTCTTACTTTTATGTATTAGAATAGATTGCAAAAATAGATTATTTTTCAAGATTATTTCTTCATTTATCTATCTTATTTTTGCCCAAGGCGCAATGGAAATAGAAAAATCACTTTTCGACAATTTACAAGATTTTTTTGGTTTTGATACTTTTAAGGGGGATCAAGAGGCAATTATAACCAGTATTCTTCAACGAAGAGACACGTTTGTAATTATGCCGACCGGAGGAGGGAAATCAATTTGCTATCAACTTCCAGCACTCATGAGTGAGGGGACTGCAATTGTTATTTCTCCGTTGATTGCTTTAATGAAAAACCAAGTAGATCAGCTTCGTGCATTCGGTGGCGAAGATAGTATCGCTCACTTTTTGAATTCTTCATTGAATAAAAGTGAGATTACAAAGGTTAAGGATGATGTAATCGCCGGGAAGACCAAATTGCTGTATGTCGCTCCAGAATCTCTCGCGAAGCAAGATAATTTGGACTTCTTACACCAAATCACCGTGTCATTTGTGGCGGTTGACGAAGCGCATTGTATTTCCGAATGGGGACACGATTTTAGACCAGAATATCGTAAAATACGCCAAGTCATTAATGAAATAGGTGCCAATATTCCTATTATTGCGCTTACGGCGACAGCAACACCTAAAGTACAGTCTGATATTCGTAAAAATTTGCAGATGACTGATGCTGTTTTATTTAAGTCATCATTTAATCGTAGCAACTTATATTACGAGGTAAGACCTAAGAAAGATGTCGTAAAAGAGATTGTTCGTTTTATCAAAACCAAATCGGGTAAGACGGGTATTGTCTATTGTTTGAGCCGTAAAAAGGTAGAAGAAATCAGTGAGGTTTTGAACCTAAATGGCATCAAAGCTTTACCTTACCACGCAGGTTTAGACGCCAAAACAAGAGCGGATACACAGGACAAATTTTTGATGGAGGATGTCGAAGTGATTGTGGCTACAATTGCTTTTGGTATGGGAATAGACAAACCTGATGTTCGTTATGTAATTCACCACGATATTCCTAAATCCATGGAGGGATATTATCAGGAAACTGGACGTGCTGGACGTGATGGGGGTGATGGTTATTGCTTGGCTTTTTATTCGGAAAAAGATGTTGAAAAACTGACCAAGTTTATGAAAGATAAACCTGTGGCCGAACGTGAGATTGGCACGCAGATCTTAAAAGAGGTTATTGATTATTCGGAGTCTGCAGTATGTCGTCGTAAACAGATTCTTCATTATTTTGGAGAAAATTTTGACGAGCAGGGCTGTAATAATATGTGCGATAACTGTCGTTCGGAAAAAGAATATTTTGAGGCCGAAGATGCATTGAAAGATGTATTGGGCTTTATTCAGGAGCAGGGTGAGAAATTTGATGATCATCATGTGATTAACGTCATGATGGGCCAAAATAACCAACCTGTATCCGCTTATAAACATGATGAACATCGTCTTTTCGGAAAGGGCAAAGATAAAGGCGTTATTTATTGGAAATCCTTACTTAGACAGGCCGTACTCGATAACTTTATCGAAAAAGATATTGATCATTATGGCCTTTTAAAATTGACAGCCATTGGGCGTCATTATCTGGATAATCCTTATCAACTAAAATTTGTTTTGAATCGTCCAATTGAAGGGGGAGATAACACAAATTCAGAAGATACAGGGCACGGTACAGGAGCCTTAGATACCGTCTTGTTGGGTATGCTTAAAGATTTACGCAAGAAAATTGCAAAAGGCAAGTCGCTGCCACCGTTTGTTATCTTTCAAGATCCTTCGCTGGAAGAAATGTGTACACATTATCCAATTGCTATCGATGAGTTGAAACAGATTCAGGGAGTAGGGAATGGTAAAGCGATTAAATTTGGCGCTCCATTTATTGCCTTGATCAAAGACTATGTTGAGGAGAATGAAATTGATAGACCTGTGGATCTTGTCATTAAGAGTACAGCTAATAAATCGGCATTAAAGGTGTCTATTATTCAAAATATCGATCGTAAAATTGCATTAGATGATATTGCTTCAGCTAAGGGGATAACTTATGAGGAAATATTGAAAGAAATTGAGACGATCGTAAATGCAGGAACCAAAATCAATATCAATTACTTTATTGATGAGGTCATAGATGAGGATCGTCAGGATGAGGTATATGACTATTTTAAGACAGCGGAGACTGATTCAATTAATGATGCGCTTAAAGAATTAGGTGGAGACGATTATAGCTATGAGGATCTCCAATTGATGCGCATCAAATTTTTATCAGAACTCGGCAATTAATTTTTTATAATTATATGATTAATAAATACATTCCCGAAATCAAGAATGGGACATCGCAGAATTTCTTTTTAATGGCAGGGCCATGTGCAATTGAAGGAGAAGAAATCGCTTTGCGTATTGCTGAAAAGATTGTTACAATTACAGATAAACTTAATATTCCGTACATTTTCAAGGGATCCTACCGTAAGGCCAATAGATCGCGCCTAGATTCATTTATGGGTATAGGTGATGAGAAGGCGTTGAAGATTTTAGAGAAAGTTGGGAAAACTTTTGGTGTACCCACAGTGACGGATATCCATGAGAGCCATGAGGCAGAAATGGCAGCCGCATACGTTGACGTTCTTCAAATTCCAGCATTTTTGTGCAGACAGACTGATTTATTGGTTGCAGCGGCAAAAACGAACAAGGTGGTCAATGTAAAAAAAGGTCAGTTTTTGAGCGCCGGATCTATGAAATTTGCAGTGGATAAGATCGTGGAATCTGGAAATGAGAAGGTTTTTTTAACTGATCGTGGCAATACGTTCGGCTATCAGGATCTCATAGTAGATTATCGAGGGATTCCCGAAATGCGTTCTTTTAACGTGCCGACAGTAATGGACTGTACACATTCCTTACAACAACCGAATCAGACTTCTGGCGTAACTGGAGGGAAACCAGCATTAATTGAAACAATAGCCAAAGCTGCAATCGCCGTGGGAGCCGACGGCCTGTTTATAGAAACACATCCTGATCCGGCAAATGCGAAGTCTGATGGCGCCAATATGTTACATTTGGATTTACTTGAAGGCTTGATGGAAAAACTTGTACGCGTTAGACAAGCTATTTTATAGTATAATAAATAAATCGCAATAGAAAGGAGCCAATAGGCTCCTTTTTTATAATCAATTACACCAAACTTAAAGCTAAATTATTGTATGTTCTCAAAAATTGCGTTGACAGCGTTTTTATTGTTGTCTTTTTCTGCCATCAAAGCGCAGGAGAATTATAGTTGGTTTTCTCCACTAGAAGATAAGCATGTGGAAGGTAGGCTGGAGAATCAGAAGCTTTCGGCCTTCAATAGACTTCCGGATGAACTGGAAAGCCAGGTACGTAAACCCGTATGGGAACTGGGGAAGAATAGTGCGGGATTCTATATTGACTTTCAAACTACTTCGCCTGAGATTACGGTTCAATACCAAGTTGCTGGCGGTTTAAATATGCCCCATATGCCAACAACAGGTGTCAGTGGGCTGGATCTTTATGCTTATGATACTGTAAACAAGGAATGGAAATGGGCTTATGGCAGTTATGATTTTTCGGATACCATTTCTTACACGTGGAAGAATATAGGACGCAATGGAAAATTTAATTACCGCTTATATCTTCCGCTATACAATACGGTTAAGTGGTTAAAGATTGGTGTGCCAAATACCGCTAAATTAACGTATACCCATACCACAGCAGCTAAACCTATTGTTGTGTATGGAACCTCAATTGGACAGGGGGCTTGTACCAGTCGCCCAGGCTTAGCTTGGACCAACCAAGTAGGACGCGCGTTTGATCATGAAATGATAAACTTATGCTTTTCTGGTAACGGTCGATTGGAACAACCGATTTTGAATGTGATGAATAGCGTAGATGCTGCTTGTTATGTGTTGGATTGCATCCCTAATCTTGCTATTTCAAAGTCGCTAACAGAAAAGCAATTGGATTCGTTGTTGGTCAATGCGGTGACATTTTTAAGAAAAGAACATGCGACGACACCCATTATTTTGACACAGCATAGTTCGGGGAGCATAGCCGAAGTCTTTAATGAAGATAAAAATGCAGAATATCAGCAAAGTAGCCGCGTGCTGAAGGCGACCTTTGAAAAATTACAATCAAAAGGAATCCGTCAGCTTTTCTTATTGTCGAGTCAAGACCTTAATCTGGATCTGAATTCGACCGTTGACTATGCTCATCCAAATGATCAAGGTATGGAAAGAATCGCAAATGCGTATATTAAATTGTTGAAGAAAGTTCTCAAGTAGGCACTGCTACCAGTGACTTCACGATGGCAGCGTTCGGAATTTACTGTATCGCTAGGGAATCGATTCACTGGATTAGCATACATCCTTCGTAGAAGAAATAAACATAAAAAAGGGAAGTTTAAAACTTCCCTTTTTTATGTTTATTTCTTTTTCATTTTCATCGTCATTTTGGCCTTTTCACCACCCCCATAATTAAAGGTCTTGGCATTGCTTTCCTTCTTTTGGTGAAAAGCGCCGCCACGGGAAAGATCTTCTTTATCTTCCTCCTTACTCGACTTTTTCTTTTTGTCGGTGATGGGATTATAGATTGCAAGATCCTCAGGCAGTTCCAAAATATCCATTCTTTTACCGACTGCCTGTTCTATTTTTTTAACCATGGGTAATTCCAGATCTGTTGTGAAAGTCAACACGACTGATTCTTCATTTTCGTCATTTTTAACGAGATGATTTAAGAATTCCTCCTTTTCATTCGGTAACTCAAATTGAAAAATGAATGGAACAGCGGAAAGGTCCACATCGTTTGTATTTTCCCGAGCAATTATCAAGACACGAGATTGACTATTTTCCTTGAAATCTTCCATAGTCTCGTAGCCAAAATCATCGTAGAACAATGGATTGAGGATAGCAATTTCTTCTTTATTGCTACTGAACAAACTGCTGGCCAACTTTTGTGCAGTAAGCTTAGAGTTCACAAAGACGACTACTTTTTGAAATACTTCTTTATCCTGCAACAGAAGATTTAATAAATTGATCTTTGTTGTGAAATTAGGAACATGATATAATAGTAGATCTAGGGTATCGACAATGTCATTCTCAAGTTCATCTATTTCGACTGAGGCACAATTTTCATTCATGAAATTGTCGATCATGTCATAAAGTTTTTGGTGTTCAACAGTACTGAAAACCAAATGTTGTACTTTTCCGCAGCTTTCGGCTAATTCCCTTACTGTATTTTGCATTCCTTGCTTGATAATCTCCTCAGCATCATCAATAATTAATGTCTGAATACGGTTGAGATTCAAGGCCAATTTAAGATAGATAGCTCTTGCACGATTTGGAGTAGCTACAACGATGTCTTTTCCATCGACCAGTTCTTCGATTTCTTCTTCCATGCTGCCTGAAGACCGCAATCCAATGATGCGAAGATCTTTATTTTTGCTTAATTGGTAGAATCTCTCAACAATTTCGTCGATACGTTCTTCATTAGGCGCCAAGATCAAAAACTTCGGAGCTTCATCTGTTGTGAATTTCAACTTCATCAAGGTAGATAAGACATAAGTTGTGGTTTTGCCAGCACCTTCCGGAGCGATGGCAATCACATCCTGTCCACCAAGAATTCTGGAAATGCATCTACTTTGAATTTCCTTTGGAGCAAGATAACCGAGTTCGGTCATCGCAGCAGTCAATCTTTTGCTAAGTTTTAGTTTCTCTAACGACACGTATCCTTTTATTTATGTAAGTTACAAAAATACAAATTTTGATCTTAGATCAGCTAATGTGCGCCCATTTTTGAAAACAGATTGATAATAATGACTCCAACAACAATCAAGACCATACCGATAATGGCTGCTGTATCGGGAATCTGTTTGAATAAAAACATACCAATCAGCGTAATGGCTACAATACCAACGCCAGACCAAATTGCGTAGGATATCCCAACGGGCAGGTATTTAAGTGTGATACTTAAAAAATAGAAGGCAATAATATAGCCTACAATACAGAGAATGGTAGGCTTTATAAGGGTAAAACCCGCAGACTTCTTGAGGAAAGTGGTTGCAAATATCTCTGCGGCTATAGCAAGAAAAAGATAGATGTACTTCATTGTTACAAAGGTACAATTTTTTGCTTAGCAAGGTTATGTTAATTAGGTCAATAACAGCGAGACGTTAATTTATTTTCGAGACAATGAATTGCGTATAAGAGCAAATTTATCTAAGTTTGGCCAATTCACATAGCTAGACGCAAGATTTGATTTTATGGGGCATGTTCGAACTTTTTGGAAATCTGTACTAATATTCTTTGTTTTATTGTGCTTTTGCGATGCTATTGTTGCGCAAGAGCAGCTGCAAGATTTGCAGAAGTCGTATTACAGTCTTCCTTTAGGAAGTAAAGAGCGATTTGTGTTAACGGGTAAATATGCACAAGCCTTATATTTTAATAATGAAAAAGCACTGGCCAGTCAATTGCTTAGTGATAATATTCAGTTAGCCAGAAATTATCCTGACAAGCAATATTATGCCTATTTGAATTGTATTGCTGCCATGAACAGCTTTAACGATCATGCATATGAAAAATCACGGTTTTATTTAGAACATGCTAAATCTGTGCTACCGATCGTCCGTGATAGTGGAACTAAAGGTTATGTGTATTATTGTGATGGATGGGTTATGACGAGGCAGAATAAGGAAGATGAAGCCGTTTCTCAATTTCATAAGGCAATTTCATTTTTAGAGAAAGCTTCACAGACTGAAGCAAATATTGCTCGAAAACTGGCTGTTTATAAGGAACTGACAGCAATCTATGCAAACCAACGCAATTATGATTTTCAAGAAAAGTATACTTCGCTTTTGCTGGAAACGGCTAAAGAAGGAAAGAATGTCAATAGCCTATTTGACGCTTACATGCAGGCTGGTTACCTATTTGAAGAGGAATATAGATCCAATAATGCAGACCAAAATCTATTAAGGAAAGCTGAACAACACTATCTTGAGGCCTATCATTTGGTAGAAAAGAACAAGAAACATCTTGTTAATCCAACAGATTTAGCTTACGTTTCTGTTAATCTAGCGAATCTGTACCATGAGTTTTATCCTGATAATGGTGGTAAAAAAGCGATATCCTACGCCAAACAGGCTTTAGATATTGCTGCTGAAACGGGGCAATATGCCATTACGATACCTGCTTACGGTATCCTCGCTGATGAATCTTTCAAAGTGGGGCATCGTGAGGAAGGGAAAAAATATCTGCAGCAGGCACTGTACAATCTTCAAAGAGAGACCCATTATGATTACCAAGTCGGGTTAAGCCTGTTTAGTAGACTGGCTGAAGTAAGTGTTGAAGAAGGTAAATATGAGGAGGCTTTCAATTATCAAAAAAGCTACATAGATGTATTTGAAAAAGCATTTAATTCGGATAAACTGGATAAGACGAAGCAACTGGAGCTAAAGTATGAGCGTGAATTGCAAAACCAAAAGTTAATGCGGCTTCGATTGGAAGGCGAGAAAAAGGAACAGCAGATCAAGCTGATGAAAGTCTTGAACGATAGACAACATCAACTGGTGGAGAATTTGAAATTAAATGAACTCAATCGAACACAGCAGCTCAAGGTACTCCAACTTGAACGGGATAAAAAGGAACAGGATTTGCAATTAAGCCAACTGGAAAATGAACAGCGCTTGCAAGAACTTGACGTATCAAAAAAGCAAATTGCCTTTAAATCACGAATGAATTCAATTTATATTTGGTTGTTCGTCAGTTGTTTGGTTGTGATTGTTTTACTGTTTTATGCATATTGGCAACGTTCAAAGGCCTTAAAGCAGAAGGTGCATTTGCATGAGCTGGAGATAGAAAAGAATAATCAACAACATGCCATTAAAAACTTAACAGCGATGTTGGCGGGGGAAGAGAAAGAGCGTACCCGTCTTGCTCGCGACCTTCATGATGGATTAGGAGGTTTGCTGTCAAGTACCAAATTGGGACTATCAGCCATCAATAAAAATGCGTTGGAGCAGAAATCCATGAAAGAAGGGATCGATCGAAGTATTGATTTGCTGGACGGGGCCGTAGATGAACTTCGCCGGCTTGCACATAATCTTATGCCAGATTTAATTGTAAAATATGGTTTGAAAGAAACTTTAAGAGACTATGCAAGCCGAATGAGTCAATCTACATGTCAAGTTGAATGTGAATTTTTACAATTTGAATCAACCTTAAGCACGGAACAGGAGATTTCTTTGTACAGAATTATTCAAGAATTGGTGAATAACGCATTGAAACATGCTAATGCGGCCAACATTTTAATACAGCTTTCTTCACATAATAAACGTTTACATATTACTATTGAAGATGATGGCAAGGGTTTTGATATGGAAAGTGTCGATTTGCAGCACTCTGCGGGAATGCATAATGTCCGATCAAGACTTTCGTTTCTACACGGGGAAATGAAGGTTATGTCGGAGAATGGAGCGGGTACAACCATAGAAGTGGAATTACCTATGATTTAACTTTTTGGAAAAATGATAAAAATAGCGATTACAGACGATCACCCTTTGCTACTTGAGGGATTGAAAAACATTATAAATGCGCATGAAGATTTTGAAGTTGTGGGCATGTATTCCAGTGCGACTGAACTGTTCCATCGTATTGCTGCTGATAAGCCATTGGTATTGCTGCTCGATATCAATCTGCCGGATGCTAACGGTATCGATTTGGTTAAAGGTCTAAAGGAAAGCAATAAGGATTTAAAAATTATTGCGTTTAGTGTACATAATGAATTTGCTGTGATTAACAGCATTTTAAATGAGGGTGCCAACGCCTATTTACAGAAGAATGCAAATGGTGATGAAATACTTGCTGCCATTTCCGCTGTTCTGGTTGGCAAAAGGTATCTCTGTGAAAAAACGCAGGCTATCTTAAACAAGAAGGCGGAAATGGGGCTTAAGCAGGTGCCAAAATTGACACGTCGCGAGAAAGAAGTGCTTACTTTCGTGGCGCAAGGAATGACAACAAATCAAATTGCAGATTCATTGTTTATCAGTTCACATACGGTAGAGAGCCATCGCAAAAATCTAATGGAAAAATTTCAAACCAAAAGTGTTACGGCGGCAGTAAAATCGGCTATAGAATACGGATTAATTCGGGAAGCCTAATTAAATTACCCAATTCCCTGATTTCAGGGATGAAAAGATACTCAGGCATTTGATACTTTTGTTATTATTGATTTAAAATAGGAGGTATCAAGTGCATTGCTAAAATTCAGTTTTTTACGCTCTTTCAAGAGAAGGCATTGTTTCAGCCTTCGATTCATTGATCTATTTTAAATAGAATAGGTTTTAGAACAAAATTTCAAATCTAGGTTTTCTAAGGGAGCCCAATACTGCGAAATCTATTTTTTTCAGCTTGAGGAATCTGTCAGATGGACCTTTACGAGATAAACTGCCAAAAATTACTGATTCAATTGATATGATTAAAAAAATAATGCTTTGGACGATAGCTGTCCTCGTACTGTTTGCGATCGTCGCCTGGGGTGGATACATACTGCGACAGCAAGAATCCTATAAATCACTAGTCCATAAAAAAAGTAAGGCTTTGTTGACCATCTCATTGGACGATATCCTGCTGAATCAGTTTTTTAATAAATGGCAGTCAGCGCCGAAAGAGGGACAGGATTTTGGTAAAAAACTAAGTAAACTCAAAGATAATGGCATTGATATCAAAGCGAATGTATTTCTTTTTGCTTTGGAACCCCATCCAAAAAACTTTTATGCTTTTTTTCAGCTAAAGGATAAACAACAATTTTTGACCTTTCTAAAGGATGTGTTACAGGTTGGTAAGGTGGAAAGTAATCTCGCCCCTGATGTGAGCTATGCCTATCATCAACCGAGTAAAATTGCATTTATCTGGAAAGGGGATGATCTGCTGCTAGGTCTAGGCTTTGATCTTGATACAAAGAAGGAAGAAATGCTTCAGCTAATTCAATCAAAAGAGGACCGGGTTACCATAGAACAATTTATTAACCGTCCAAGCACATTGACCGGAAAATCACTGCGTTATAGCGATATTTCAACAGATAATTTTATTGAACTTGATTTGAAAGGAGACCATGTCGAAGTATCCGGCGAATTTTTCTCAACAGATTGGAATTTTCCGAAGGAATATCTTGTTAGAGAACTCGTTTCCGCAAAGTACATTGGTAAAGCTTGGATCAATATCCCCAATAGTCAACTTAAAAATCAGCTAAAACAACTACTTAGTGAACTTCCTATAGTCGCCGATTCTATTATAACACATTTGGATGGAAATTACGTCGATATTGAAATTTTGAAAAATAAGGTCATTCAAACGGATACCATTATTAATTATGCGGTTGATGAAAATTTTGAAACGATCGAAGAGAAAACACCGTACGAAACGAAAGTTCCGGAAGTAAGAATAGGCATGCGTGGAGATAGCGACATGAGCAGTTTCCTCCCCAGTAAATTATTTTATCAATGGTTTCAAAAACAAGATAAGGGATTTAGTCTGCTGTCCACGTCAAAGGATATTGATAAACTTAACGTAGCTTACAATAACACTGTTGAACTGTCCCATGTAGCCGTTCATTTGGCGGATTGGCCAAATGAGGCTAAAATATCACCGATTCTATTATTGAAAGCGATCGCTTCAGACATTACGCTGAGCCTGAAAGTTGCTGACCACAATCGCTTGGTTCTCCAGGGAACTATAAGAGACTACTCGCATTAAAACGCGCTAACGACAAACTTTCTTAGCTTCTCAATGGTTTGTTCTTGAGTACAAAGTACAAGAACATGGATAAACGAACTAAAAGTAGAAGTAAGGTGAAAACCTATTGGCGAATTTTAAAGAGTACTGTCGCTGGATTTTTGAATGAGGATTCGATGAAGTATAGTGCTTCATTATCTTATTATACTGTTTTCTCTATTGGTCCTATATTGGTTTTAATGATTGCCTTAGCCGGAATTTTTTATGGTGAGGATGCGATTGAAGGGAAAGTATTTCTGGAACTCCGCGGTTTGGTGGGAAGCAATGCTGCAAAACAGATTCAAGAAGTTATTCAGAATTTGCAACTTTCGGGAAAGTCAAATCTGGCATTGCTTATCAGTAGTATTACATTGGTTTTAGGAGCAACGACCGTTTTTGGGGATATACAGAATTCGATCAATAAGATTTGGCATGTGAGGGCGAAGCCGAAAAAAGGCTGGTTAAAATTGATTCAGGATAGATTGTTGTCTTCATCTTTGGTGATTGGATTGGGTTTTTTGTTAGTTGTTACACTGATTATAAATGGTGTAATATTAGCATTGACAGATCAGCTTCAGCACTATTTCCCGGATATGACGGTAATGCTGATGGATGGGATTAACTTTGCCTTATCCTTCGGAATTATATTCTTGTTATTTAGTGTCATATTTAAAGCGCTTCCGGATGTCAATATACATTGGCGGACCGTACGGGCGGGCGCCTTATTTACTTCAATTTTATTTGTATTGGGCCGTTATTTAATTGGAGTCTACCTGGAGCATTCTGCAACCCAAGATACCTATGGTGCGGCAGGTTCATTTGTGTTGATCTTACTTTGGGTCTACTACACAGCAGCGATTTTATATTTTGGTGCGATTTATACAAGGGAGTACGCCACTGTAATGGGAATCCCTATTGAACCCTCGCAATATGCCGTGCATGTTGAAACGCAGGAAATTGAGCGTAATGTAACCGAAATACCTCCCGCCCCATTAACACAAGAGGAGCAGACGATTACCGAAGAGGATACTAACATCCCCAAGAAAGCATAAACGTTAAACCAAATGGTAGGGTAGAGGAACCTTACTCAAACAATGAGTGGTATTTGAATCAGATGTCTCAGTCAATGCAGAAAAATTAAAGTGAGCAGCCAATGCCGTTTGTTCAGGGAGCAAATGACATTGGCTACTTATGGTAAGTATGTATTTAACGAATAAAATCGGTCCATTTTTGTTCGGATTTTCCCGAGGCGATTACAGTTTCTAGGAACTTCATGCCACGCAGACCATCAGCTACAGTAGGAAAGTCAATATCTTCTTCTCGCGGATCTATACCCTGCAGAGATGCCAATAGTGTGGCTGCAAAATTTCTATAAATATTGGCAAATGCTTCTATATATCCTTCGGGGTGACCGGCCGGTAGACGGATGTTGTGTTTAGCAATTGGTGAAAGGTACTGTTGACCTGCACGAAATAGCTGGGTCGGCGCATCGAGTTGTTTAAAGATGAGTGTATTTGCATCCTGCTGGTTCCATTCCAATCCGCCAAGTTCACCATATACTCTAATTTTTAACGCATTTTCTTCTCCTGCAGCAACTTGGGATGCCGATAGCACGCCCGTGGCTCCATTTTCAAATCCAAGTAATATGTTGCCGTCATCTTCAAGCTTTCTTCCGGTCACAAATGTTTGAAGATCGGCACACATTTTAGTGATTTTTAAACCTGAAATATATTCCGCTAGGTGGGCAGCATGTGTTCCAATATCGCCCATACAACCACTTTTTCCACTCTTTTCGGGATCTGTCCGCCAGAAGGCCAGAGAAGGGCTATTTTCGATCATCTTACTGAGCCAACCCTGCGGATACTCTACCATAATTTTTCTAATCGAACCTAACTGGCCCTCTTTAACAAGATGACGAGCTTGTTTCACCATCGGATAGGCAGAATAGGTGTATGTAACACATAGTATTAATCCTGTTTCCGCTACTTTTTTTTGGAGCGATATTGCCTGTTCTGTTGTAAGGGTCATTGGTTTTTCAAGCACGACATGGAAGCCATGTTCCAGCGCCATCATTGCTGGTTCGAAATGAGCAAAATTGGGCGTGACTATACTCACAAAGTTCATGCGCTCATCCGCCGAACGTTTACTTTCCTCGACAATCATTTCCTGATAACTTCCATAGCTCCTTTCCGCTGGAAGCCCTAAAAGCGCAGCGGATTCTTTTGCGACAAGGGGATCAGCGCTCAGTGCTCCGCAACATAATTCAATCTGACCGTCAATTCCAGCAGCCATACGATGTACCGCCCCTATGAATGCATTTTTTCCACCGCCGACCATGCCCATTTTTAGTTTTGTATTGCGCATAAAGTTGATTTTTTAATGACGATATCTTTTGTAATTACAAACCCAATAGTTTACGGTTAAGGCTATCATTGGTTTCGACGGCAGCAAAATTATCGAATGCCTTATCAGTAACACGGATAATATAGTCTTTAATATGCAGCGCGCCTTCCCGTGCACCATCTTCAGCATTTTTGAATGCGCATTCCCATTCCAGTACCGCCCAGCCTTGATAGTCATATTGTGTGAGTTTGGTAAATATGGATTTGAAATCCACTTGTCCATCACCAATTGATCTAAAACGACCGGCTCTTGACTGCCAGCTCTGGAAGCCACCGTAGACGCCCTGACGACCGGAAGGATTGAACTCAGCGTCTTTAACATGAAACATTTTAATTCGCTCATGGTAAATATCGATGAATTGAAGATAGTCAAGACATTGAAGGACAAAATGAGAGGGATCATAGAGAATGTTTGCCCGCTTGTGATAATTTACATTTTCAAGAAATAAGTCAAAAGTAGCACCGTCATGGAGATCTTCTCCAGGGTGTAATTCATAGCATAGGTCGACATCATACAGGTCACATTCATCAAGAATGGGTAACCATAATTTTGCAAGCTCAGCAAAACCTGTTTCGATCAGCTTAGCGGGTCTTTGCGGCCAAGGGTATATAAATGGCCATAGAAAGGCTCCACTAAAGGTCGCCAGCGCTTTAAGCCCGAGGTTGTGGGAAGCTCGTACGGCATATTTTAATTGCTGGATCGCCCACTGTTGTCGTGCTAGAGGATTACCATGTAAATGCTGTGGCGCAAAGGCATCAAATAGATCGTCGAAACTTGGATTTACAGCCACTAATTGCCCTTGGAGATGGGTTGAAAGTTCGGTGATTTCCAATCCAAAAGACTGTACTTTCGCTTTTAGATCAAGTGCATAGCTTTTATCGAGCGCTGCTTTTTCTAGATCGATAAAACGGGTATCCAAGGTTGGCAGTTGTATACCCTTATAGCCAAGTGCTGCAGCCCACTGGCAGATAGAGTCCAAGGAGTTAAATGGCGTTTCATCACCGATAAACTGGGCGAGAAAGATGGCAGGGCCTTTAATTGTTGTCATATGTATTGCGTTTAGAAAAAGACTACGTTATGTACAAAACAGATCAATATTCCAATACGTTTAAAGAAATGGCTCCGTCTGTCGTTTATACTATTATAATTTGGTTATCCAAGCTACCTGCTTGTTTAATACAATATTACAAAAATTTGCAACCGGTTGCAATAAAATCAAAAAAAAACCTTAAAC
>JBMAAL010000029.1:0-56868 GCA_050281725.1 Sphingobacterium sp.
CGTAGCTCAGCTGGTAGAGCAATACACTTTTAATGTATGGGTCCTGGGTTCGAATCCCAGCGGGATCACTAAAGAAACGCTAATCGCAAGATTAGCGTTTTTTGTTTTAAAGCTATTAGGATTCGAAAGAGGGGTCGGCCGGGTTCGATCCAATGGAGGCTCAGGGCTGTGCTTGGGAAATGAGGGGCTGAGCCAATCCCAGCGGGATTGCTTAAAGTTTACTAATATGTGTATGATGTATTCAAATCAGCTTTATTACTTAAAATGGTATAACAGTAGTACCATATTCGCGGAAATGGCACTGTATCATCTGTTATAGGGAAAATGTTAACACAGCGTAGTAAATAGAACCACACAGACCAATAATAAAATTAAATCCTTTCTTCAAAAGGGAAGGATGGACTCTTTCTGATTGTTTAAAATCCTTAAAACCACTTTTTTAAAAACAACCACTACAGGTTTATCGTTTGAGGAAGCTATAACTTCGTTGCTAAAATAATATTTTTCCTTTATTAATTTGTCATGTTCTTTAAGCAAGCTATACTTACGGTCTTTCCAATAGTCCCGTTCTTTTATAAGGTCCCCATTGTTAATCTACTCTCCTTGGCTTCATTAAGACCGTTTTCTTTAAGCCAATGGGTAAATTCTGGTAGTTGAAGACTGAAATAATAACCCATAGATACCGCATACTCAGTTTGAAAGTTTGGTACAGTTATCCTCTTTGCATGACCTCGCCTGATCAATAAAGCTTTTCGGAGAAACTCCAGTATTACTTTTAAAAAACGTAGTGAAAGTTGACATATTTGTAAAATTAAAATCCACGGCAATTTCCTTGATTCTTTTATTGGAATAGAGCAGTTCATATTTTACTTCATTTATGATTTCTTTATATAGAAATGATGTTGCGGTAGTCCCAAAATGCCTTTTGACCAGAATATTGAGATAGTTTGGTGAAATATTCAACTCATCGGCATAGAAGGATATCTTGCGATGTTTTCTAAAGTTAGATAATACTAATACTGAAAATCTTTCCACTATAGGTTGCGCACTTCCACCAATACGATTAAATATATTTATTGCTTCCCTACTTACCTGGAGAGTTATTGTTCTTAATTGGGTAAAAATTATCTCTCTAATGGGATTCACAAGTTGTAACTCATCCCGTATTCCTTCAAAACCGGATTTTAATCGATTGAATGCATTAAATTGTAAAGGAATTACTGGAAATTTTAAATAAAATTCAAGTGGATAAACAAAATTACTTTTAAAGCTGTTTAATAATTTCTTCGAGATAAATAACAAATGGATGTAAACCTGCTTTGTAACCATCCACGAATGGTATTGACCGGGAAATAATAAATGAATCTGGTTAGGATGAATTTCATGACCAACAGAATCAATAGTATGGACTCCCTGACCATTTTCAAAAAGAATAAACGCGAAGAAATCCAGTCCACGTGGGGTAAGTTCATAGTCATTAGATACGACTTTCATATAAATAATATCATCGTAGGTTCTTGTTTTCTTTTGGAGTTCTTCAAACAATTCGATTCTATTTGAATTTACTTTCATAAAAGATATAGGGTATTAAAAAATTTCATTTTAAATATTTTAGACAATAGTCCGTTTGCCATAAACGGACTTTATTTGGAATAGAAAATCTTAAAGAGATGACCCAATGTATACTTTTTATATTCCCAAATGTAAGAATTAAGGTAGAGATTTTTGCCAGTCTCTGCGCAGTCCTCAAGTTTCAAAAAAAATGAAAATTTTCAAACAAACGGGAATAGATCTCATTATTTTAGTACTTACAAAAATAAAAGTAATGTTGTTAAAATAGTTTAGATATTCATGCTTTTAGTTTTTAAAACACTAATTATTAAGAACAATTTCAATGGTCAGATTATTATATCTAGCTCCAAGAATTTTCATTAACCTTCTCCGATACACGGAAATTTCCTGCATCGAGACACAGTTATCTATTGGATTAATAAAAATTGTAACGACATACATGCTTCCCACTTTTGTTATGTAATTATTAATGATATTGAATCCATTCATCGGATCCTTTTTTACTACATGCGAAATAAATTCACAATCTTTATCAGACTGAAGTTGGCCTCCTGCCAACTCCACAAAGTTCTCTTTAATGATCTTAAAGGGTTCCCTGATCATTATTATTTCAAAAATGAGTACTACAAGCGCGTCACCGATATATTGAAGAAACTCAAGACCATTGAAGTTCTGTCCGATGTAAATCATAAGTAATAGCGACCCACCACCAAAAATCGAAAGATACCCATCGATTAAAGCTGCCTTTTTATCGGTGGCAAGCATAGTACTGCTATTTCCTGTTTGTTTATTGGAGTAATGATAAAAATAAGCTAAGAAAAAAGAGAGCAGTACAGATAGAATTACCATGTAAACAATTGGATCTTTATTAACCTGATGAACGACTGAATACTTAAAGTAGTCGTAAATTTTTACACTATTTTCCCAGAGTGCAGCTGTAAGTATTCCAAGAATCAGAATCCCTTTGATCAGTGCATATAACGATTCATAAACAAACTGCCCCAAAGGAAAAGTTTCCGTTTTGCGATGCCTAATCTGGACAACATAATAACCAATCAAACTAGCCAATGCATTGACCATATTATAATTTCCTTCAAGCAACATAGCTTCGGATTTCGAAATGTAATGCGTATACCATCCAAATGACCCCATAATTAAATAGATCATTGATCCGATCAATAATGCTCTTTTTTCAATCTGTGCCTGTTTCTTCATTTCCTATTCGTTATTACTAAAATATATAGTTCAATATTCATTAAATCAGAGAGTATCGATATTATGTCGGGAAAGTTGATGTGGACTTCTCCACGACAGAAATTCTTTTTCGGGTCCGGTTATGCTTCTTCTATTGGAAAGTCTCATGATACGAATCGCTTTTCGTTCCAAAGTGGCGCCCAAAGAATCTATAGCGCTAATGATCACGGAAAAATCGGCCGATTTTGAGGACATTCTTTTATCCCTGATAATATAATTCTTAATCGTCTCCTCCCCTCCATTTATCAGCAGTGGTCCTCTGTCGCCTTCAATATCTAGTCCTTCAGGAATTCCTTCAAAATGAAGTGTAAATTGAAAAGGTATCAAACTGTTATTGATCAAACGAATGGGCAGTTGGGTACTCTGTTCACCCGACATTAAATATATTTCCGAATTTTGTGTACCTATTACAATATTTCTATCAGATCTGATCTTGGTATAAAAAGCTTTTTTGCCCACAGTTATATTATTGTCTGCATTTACCAGACTTAGTCCGAACTGCTCAAACTGCTGACTGATTAGGCTATTTTCGGCATAAAATTTAAAAGGTATGCTTTTCTCTTCTCCAGCTTTTAGAGAAATTATGGAAGGTACTTTTAGCATTGATATCTCTAGTAAAACGGAGGGATTGGTCCGGAGTTTAACGACCTGATCGGAGTGGTTTTTAATAAGTAACACATTTGAAAAAGTAGCTTCCCGTTCTACAGTAACTGTATCTTTTAAAAAGAAGTACTCAATTTCCAATTGTTGCGCTCTAGCCTGCATTGGAAAAAGAGTCAACATTACCTGAAGACCAGCTAACAGTGAAAAAAATATCGATCTACGATAAGAAAAAACGAACTGAATTAAATTGTACTTTACAGAACCCATGAATCTTCATTTATACCATCTATTGATTCTTGGAGCTTAGTTCTGGTCAGAATTCCTCAATATATAAATCCCTACGATTTCATAGCGAAGAAAAACTTAATGTTTAGAAGAACCATAATGGCTCGGCAAAATTACCTTTATGGGTGCTTAAAATTTTTGTACTGAAATAGCGTTTTTTTGTACTATTTATAATTCAATTCGTAAAATCAAAGTATAAATTCGAGCTTAAAATAAAAAGAACCTTAGAGTCAAAAAACGATGTAATAGAACATTACACAATAAAAACCTATCGCGAACAAAAACAACCCATAGTGCTGCAAAAGGGATTCATGTACGGGACTAGAGGCGCCACAAACTGATAAAACATGAGGTTAGATATGGGCTGGATTGCATAATACGTTGGTTCAAATGAAATATTTTCGAGGAAAATAAGCATTAGATTTATTATGAAGGAGATTAAAAAAGCAGAAAGTAAAACTTTCTGCTTTTTGTGTTATTAATACACAATATTCCCATTATGAATGCGCGATTTCACCGCGGAGATGCGCGACACTGCTTCTGCAGAACAACTTGCATCCATTAGTACAATATTAGCTACGTCTCCAGCTTTGGGCCATTGTTGCATACCTTTATCGCTCAATGGCAAAATGTTACCGGTAGCAAGTTTCAAGCTTCTGGATAATTGGAATTCTGTTGAGTAACCATATACCTGTGCCATCACATTTGTCTTTTGCAACACACTCCCACTTCCCCATGTATTCCAATGGTCAATAATACTGTCGTTACCAGCCATTACAGTAACGTTGTGTTTATACAAAGTCGGGATAGGCATAATTAATCTACCAAATGGAATTGTAGATACAATTCCTATTCCAGCAGCACCTAGTCTCTCTGCTATTTCTTCCTGTTTTTTAGTATCCAATCTACCTAAAACGAAACAATGGCTCAAAAATGTTTTATTCTTTAAAACAGGGTTTTCGTTAACCTTTTTGATTAGATACTCTACTGTTTTCAGTCCAGATTCCCCCATTTCATGTAAATGTAGATCTATACCTTTTTTGTTATCAACAGCAAGTTGAACGGTAAAATCCATGGTCTTTTCTATTGCCCCATCTACTGAATATGGATCCACACCTCCGATATAATCGATATCCATTTTAGCTGCTTCCTTTAAATATGAAGCAGAATCAGTATAATAAACACCATGTTGAGGAAAAGCAACCAATTCGGCTTCAAAACCATTTGCTTTATTCTCTAAGGCCTTTTGAAGATTTTTAAGAGACTGCAACTTTGAGGTTGGTTCAATATTTACATGACTACGTGCATACGATGTTCCCTTGGACTGTAGCAACTCAATGAGCTTTTCAGCATGATGGCTCGATGTTTTCAACATCTCCGGTAGCATCTTTTGTTCCAATGCAATCATTCCTTTTACACCCCCTGCACCACTTCTGGCTGCTTGCCAGGGGCCACCGTAAAATGTCTTGTCGAGGTGGATGTGCATATCCTTAAATGCCGGTAACATCAGCAGTCCTTTTGCATCCACTGCATTGGAATCGTTAGGCTGGTTTGCTGAGACCTGAGAAATCTTTCCATCGTTAATGGTGACACAAAACAATTCGGTCCTAGTATGCACCACATCGTCACCGTCATAATCAAATCCAGTCTCTAAGAGCACATTTTTTAATTTTAAACTTCCACCTCGAGGACTTATTATGTTGTTGCCAGAGGCATCCAATATACTTGCCTGAGATCCGAATAGTCCCTGAGCAAATGCTAATCCCATGATCCCTAAACCGGATTTTTTTAAAAAATCCTTCCGTGATATATCTGTTTTTTTCATATGCTAAAAATTACAACACAAAATTATATGTAATGTCTTCAGCTATCCTGTAATATTCATTCCATCACTTGAAATATTTATCATATTTACCCCCATACCCTTGTATTCTAAAATTAAAAAACAAAAACATACTAACTGACAATCAGTATTATACAACATAAAAAACACGGAAACGCAATAAAAAACCTAAGAAAAGAACAAGATATTGATACTAGTTATAAATGGTTCAAGAAATAACATGGATTATTCAATGTTATGGCTAAAATCCTGGCGACCTTTGTAGTGTCAATAATCAATAATATATATATGTGAAATTATTACTGCTATCATGCTGGAGTCACACCGCTCCAACATGATAGAAAAAAACGGTTTAATGAAATAGTGAATATTTTATCAAAATAAGAATGGAAAACAAAACATATATTTTAAAGAACGTATTACTCGAAACGGGATTTGAGTATGACAATAATGAAGTCATTAAAACAAAGACAGACCTCTTCTGCATTGAAGTTGAAAATGGCAAAATCAAGGCAATAAAAACGAATGATCCAAATGCAATCGGGATTGATGCAAAAGGGAAACTGATGTTGCCTGCATTTAAGGACATGCATGCTCACCTCGATAAAATGTGGTTCGGATTACCTTGGGAAGCCGTATCGCCGAAAAGAAAAACTGTTAAGGATATGATTGCTTATGAGCAAAAAATGATTCCTGAATGGTTAAAAACTTCTATTCCTAGAACAGAAAAGCTAATTGATTTTCTAAACGCATACGGAAGTGATTATATACGCTCCCATTTTAATATTGATCCGACGTCTGGGTTCGACTCTTTAAAAAACCTGGAAAAAGCGCTCGAAAACAAGAAAAAATCTGCAGATGCGGAACTTGTTGCTTTTCCTCAACACGGGCTCTATTATACGGATACATTACCCCTTTTGAAAGATGTAGCAAAAATGGACTCTGTGAACTTCATTGGTGGAGTGGATCCCTATTCATTGGACGGCAGTGTTGAAAAACCCATGGATCAAATCGTACAATTGGCATTAGATAACGATAAGGGAATAGACATCCACCTTCACGAGATGGAAGATAGTGGTATCCGCACCATTGAATTCATGATTGATAAAACCATCGAAAACCCTAAACTCAGAGGGAAAGCATTCGTTAGTCACGCCTTCGCATTAAGCAGGCTCAATCAAAAAGATGCCGAGAAAATAGCTGAACGTCTTGGTCATGCTGGAGTTGGTATTGTTTCATCCGTTCCATTTGGAAATATGATCATGCCGATACCAATATTGAGAAAATACGGTGTTGAAGTATTGGTCGGAAATGACAATATTCAGGATCATTGGAATACTTTTGGGTCGGGTAATATGCTTCAAAAAGCAAATCTGATCGCTGAACTCTACGGTTATGGAACAGAATGGGAGTTATCACGGACACTTGCGTACGCCACACGCTATCAATTGCCATTGGACGATAAGGGCACGCAGCAATGGCCAAAAGCCGGAGACGAAGCTAACCTGGTATTTCTGGATGCAAGCTGTTCAGCGGAGGCAGTTTCTCGTATTTCTCCAGTAATCTCTCTTATCCATAAAGGTCATATCGTATTTTAGTTTTAATAATTAATTAAGAAAGTACAAAAGTAATGCGAGCGATCCATCTAATTTTGGAAGACAGCTATTAGAAGCATCACTCATGCAATGCCTGCGTTGGCCAAAATTTATCTGCCAGCGCAGGTAATTCTGTCATAGAATACTGTATTAGAACATTGTGAAAAACTATGAATTTTAATTCGAAAAACAGATTTGTACCTATTATTGGTATCCAGGAGTTCAGAAATGGTCAAACTGCCGGACGGAAAGAATTGGTCTATAACGAACTGCATGGGGAACGGCATATTCTAAGACCACACAAACATGATTTTTTTATCATAGACTTATTTGATAAAGCAAAAGGGATCCATACCATCGATTTTCAGGACTACCAGATCGGGAATCGACAGGTACATGTTCTATTTCCAGGCCAAGTTCATAATTGGAGTATTGAACCGGAAACTACAGGATATCAGCTGATGATCGATAAAGTATTTTTTGAGCGCTTCTCCCCTTATTTCCGTTTTTCCTTTACCAATTACATCAACAATCCCGTTATTCCGCTGAAAGCGGAAAGCTTCGATCTCCTAAAATATGAATTTAACGCAATTAAAAACGAACTCGAAGTTAAGGACTCCCTACAGGATGTTATTAGTTTAAGGGTAGCAGTGATAGCTGCAATTGTGAGCAAAGATGCCGAAGAGTTATTCACGGATGCTAAAGTATTTCAATCCAATCCCAAATTAGCAAAATTCAATAGTTTAATAGGACTTCACTTTAAGCAAGAAAAACTTGTCACTTTTTATGCTTCTTTACTAAATATATCTCCGAACTATTTAAACATCCTATGTAAGAAACACCTGTATATCTCAGCAACTCAGCTGATCCAGCAGCGCGTCCTATTGGAGGCAAAACGGCTTCTACAGAGTACCGATCTATCCATTAAGCAAATAGCATTTGAACTTGGTTTCATTGATCACTCCTATTTTTCAAACTATTTTAAAAATCAAACGGGTATTACCCCTAGCGATTTCCGGGATCAATAGTTTTTTTGATATTATCTTCCTGAATATAGTACAATCATCTTTGTTTCGTAGGAGCTTTAATCTTCATAACTAGAATGCTGAAACTCTTTGGGTGTCTTTTTGGTACGTAACTTAAAATACCTTGAAAAATAAGCAACATCACTAAAGTTAAGTCCATATGCAGTTTCCTTGATAGAAGTACCTACACTTAACAGCCGTTTGGCTTCTTGTAATAAACGGTCATCTATCAAATCTGTAGCCTTACAATAAAATCCCTCTTACATAATATATTGAGATAATTAGGTGTGATTTTAAGCTGTTCAGCATAGAAGGAAACGGATCTTTCATTGATATAGTACTTGTCAATAAGTGCTATATATTCAAGTAATATAGGATTTCCGTTATACACCGTTAGGTCATCGAAATAAGGAGCTGCAATATTACTTATGGAGTACGTTATCACATAGAACCGCGCAATTATTAATTGTCTAAACATTCTCTTCGCTTTGATCTCCTCAACAACTGCATTAAATTCTTGCCATAGATTTTCAAAATCTTTGTCATTTAAATCAAAGACAGGATGCTTCATATAAAGAGCCAAGGCGTATTGCAACCCTGCGATAAAGGTTTCAAAAAACTTTCTGCTGATCATCAGTCTATATCCCGCTGTACCCTTATTAAATCGGTATCTATGTACTTGCTGAGGCTGTATAAAGTGAAGTTGTTTAGATTTGACTACAAAATCTTTAGAATCAATCGTATGCACACCGCTGCCCGATTCAAATAACAATAGAATATAGAAATCGTGGCTATGAGCTTTGGTTGTTTCCATATCCTTAGACAAAGGGTACAATAGCACTTCGTTATCTGATTTAAGATCTTTTTGGAATTTTTCAAAAAGTAGCTCAGGATAATTCTCCATAACAGTATTGAAATCGTTAAAACTTATTTACCATAAAAAATTGCAGAACTCAACATGTTGAAAAATCAAATTTACTGATAGGATCAATATACAGGATTATGAATGTCCCGTATTACGTTTTTTAAGGTCAGATGCTTTTTTAAATAAGGGTTTAATAACAAGATGAACATTATTTATAGCAGTAAATAATTGATCTCTTGTAGTTTTATCAAACGCTCCGTTCTCCAAATCATTTTTATCTTCTAGCTGAAACAAATACAAAACACCGCCTATAGCCTGCATAAATGATGTTTTGAAATCTATCCCTGTCCCTTTGAAGTGTTCCCTTGAATGCATTAACAATTCGTCAAATAAAGCTTTCCATCGCTCACGTACACAATCTAACACCCTACTCTCTTCATGGTAAGAAAGTACTAAAACTTTCTGCAATAGTAAATCATGATAAATTCCGCTTATTAAGCCATCTAAATAATCTGTCACTGATTTACTATTAAAAATTTCATTTGGTTTCAATCGAAAAGGAACAATAACTCCATTGTCTTCTCCTACTTCCAAGATTCTTTTTAAGCAATAGTCTTTTAGCATTGCTATATTACCAAAATGTCTATCTAATTCATTTTCCCTAACACCTGATGTAGCTATTATTTTTTCCTTTGTAAGACTCGTATGTCCATAAGCAGCAAATAACCGGTAAACTGCGCGTTCTAATTTAATCGCATTGGAATCTAGACTTGGACAGCAGCTTAATAGCTTATTGTTATTTTTCATCTTTAATTATTTATATTAAACATTGATTAATGTTAATTTTAGAATTAATGATGGCAAATTTAAATCTTCAGAAGGTCTAATTTTTGACTAAAAACCGTAAATCTATGTACATTCTATAACAAAAAAATAAATTATCATTCAACAATAGCTCCAATGGCCATACCAATTTAGGCAACAGATCAAATAAATAATAATGGAGCTATAAAAATGAAAACATTAAGAATAAAATTATAAACACTTTCATCAAAAGACCGGACAAGAATCGGCCAATATAAATACTTTACAAAAACAGTTATCCCAGATGATAGAAAAACTCCTCTCCGAAATGAATACTTATGCTGCACTTAGCCCAGCAACAACGGAAATTTTGAAAACCATCTGCCAGGTAAAACAGTTCAAGAAAAATGAACATATTCTACGTGCTGGAGAATATGCCAAGTACTATTATTTTATATGCAGGGGATTATTAGGTTATTATAAATCAGACGCTGATGGCAATACCATCTACAAAATGTTTTTCGAAGAAAATAGCTTTTGTGCTTCCACCGCCGCTATCATCGCAGAAAAACCGAGCACATTCAACATCATTGCACTTGAAGATGTTGAGTTGATTCAGTATTCAGCCAAGGCTTTCCGTGAGCTTGTCCGCACCAGACATGATTTGGCACTCTTTCAGATAGCCTATCTGGAAACAAATTGGGTGGTCAAAAAGGAACCACTTGAAATCGAGCTGAAATGGGAATCTGCGAAGGAACGTTACCTTGAACTTCATAAGAATCAAGTGCTTTTCAAACGTCTCAAACAGCATCATATCGCCTCTTATCTTGGTGTAACACCTACGCAATTGAGCCGCATCCGTAAGGAATTAAAATAATAATTTCATCAACATGTGTACACGTTTTTAAATATTATACTGTTGAATTTTGCCTTATAGAGACAAAATTTTAAGATATGAAAACGGTATACACCCTCCTATTTTCTGCCCTTAGCCTACCACTGGCGGCACAGCAAGTCATTAAGACAAAAATCCATAGTGCCAAAATGGACAAAAACATTGAAACTATTATAATTACACCCGACATGAAAGACGGGATCAATTATAAAACAGTTTATATACTCCATGGTTATAGCGGCAACCCCACCCGTACAATGCAAGAAGATATTCCCGATTTAATCCAAAAAGCGAAAACACTTCAGACTATTTATGTGCTCCCAAATGGCAATTTCAATTCTTGGTACGTAGATAGCCCCATTGACCCACATTCACAGTACACCACTTTTATCGGAAATGAGCTAGTCAATTACATCGATCATCACTACCCGACACAACAAAACCGAAATGCGCGCGGAATACTGGGCTGGAGCATGGGTGGCTACGGAGCATTACACATCGGCATAGCGTATCCACAAACATTTTCGATCGTCGGAAGTTCATGCGGCGCACTTGATTTCGACCGCTTCGGACAAGCTTACCAGCAATATCGGGTCGATAAAGTATTGGGCGATTTCAAAAATCTGAACGATGTAGACCGCATCTACAGCAACGAAGATAAAATGAAGCAAAATAAACAACACTATATCCTCGATTGTGGAACGGAAGATCAGCAAATGCTGGAAATGAACCGCACATTCCACAAGCATCTGACCAGCAAAAATATCGAGCATCTTTACATCGAATCGAAAGGAGGACACGATACTGCTTATTGGAGTAAATCATTATCACAACAGCTGGCTTTATTT
This sequence comes from Sphingobacterium sp., assembly GCA_050281725.1. Lineage (GTDB taxonomy): Bacteria > Bacteroidota > Bacteroidia > Sphingobacteriales > Sphingobacteriaceae > Sphingobacterium. The sequence continues at coordinate 11,590 of JBMAAL010000029.1, forward strand.
CAAAACTACTTTCAATATGAAGGATTATAGATCGACACTCTTTGTTGCTGCAGGCGCTTGTAGCTACGGTTTACTCGCAACAATCGTGAAATATGCAAACCAGCTCGGTATACATACAAGCGTATTGACCTTTTTGCAGTTTATGTTTGGTTTTCTCTGTTTGTTGGTATTTAATCTGTTGTCAAAGCGTAATGCAAAAGAACATAACGTCATCAAATTTTCATCAAAAATCAAACTGATGGTCTGGGGAATTTCCCTTGGTTTAACAACAACACTATACTATCTCTCCATCCAATATATCCCGGTATCCGTTGGGATTATCCTACTGATGCAGTCTATTTGGATAAGTTTAGTGGCGGAAGCAGTGCTACTGAAAAAGCTCCCATCAAAAGGTAAAATAGCAGGAGTCATTATTGTTTTGCTCGGCACAACGTTAGCAACCAATCTATTCCAAAACAATAATGATCTTGATTATAGAGGAATAATACTGGGTTTAGGAGCGGGATTAAGTTATGCGCTGGCTATTTACGCATCAAGTACGGTAGAAAAACAGCTACCGAGTTCGGTCCGTAGCCAATTCTTGGTTTTAGGCGGACTGCTACTCGTTGTGGCATTTTGGAACATGGATATTATTCGATATATGCAACCTGATGCATTATCCTGGGGCTTGCTGATTGCCATTTTTGGAACGGTTCTTCCGCCTTTGCTATTTACAAAAGGGATCCCAAAAACCGGAATAGCGATTGGAAACATTATTTCAAGTCTGGAAATCCCCGTTTCAACCTTATCTGCAATGTTGGTTCTACAGGAAAATGTATCGGGATTCCAATGGTTGGGCATACTCCTGATTTTAATGGCTGTCATTATAATTAATATTGGCAAGCCGTAGTAGCCAGCCAATGATCAAATCTATTATATTTCCATAAGATCAGGCCCCACACCGGTACTATGGTTGCAGCCATGTGGAGCATTTCAAATAAATTGGATGCTCCGCCAGCTTGGACTAGAAAGGACGAAAACAATAGACTAATTGCGGCGGGCAATAAAACAAAGGATAGTGCCCTTCCAATCTTACTGCGTCTGAATTGCTTATTTAGATTTAGGAAAATTGTTAGCGTACCAACCGCTATACAGAGTGCCACTAATGAAAGCAGTAATTCAGTAAAAAAGGGCATGTAGTCACGTGCTCTTTTTGCAGCCTCATTATTTGCCTGAAGTATAGCTGCAAGGACAAAGGTCGTCAATACACTAAATCCAACAATTTGCAGGAAAATAAAACTTAGTTTCCTTTTCATTAGCACAATAATTTAAAGTAAACGAACAAAGCTGCAAACAGGCCTGAACTTCTCGTTCCCTCCTATTTTCCCTTAATAAATTTCGACCAGCTCCCTTCGGAGCGCTTCAATTCCAAAACCGAATTTAACGCTGACTTCTCACAAAGCATAACTGCTAAACCCGCGTAACCTTCAAACTGACAAGAATCTTTTTAAAGATGCAAATTAATCCTTGAAAGATAAATGTCAAAGCAATATTGGACGAGGCCTTAAGAATATTGGAAGCTTGGACCTCAATATTGGTCAGCATACTACACCTGATTATTTTTTCATTTTTTTACTAAGGTTTATCCTTCCTGTTACGTATCTATTTAAAATTATAACCATGAGATTGACTGACGATATCAAACAATTAATCATAAAGTACATTGGCGACAACTTATCTTCCGATGAAAAGACCGATTTAAAGTTATGGTTGGATGAATCAGCAGAACACCGTATTTTTTTTGAAGACCTTTTAGATCGCGATGATTTTATCAATGACTTAAATCAATGGAGCTTACTCCAGGCGTCAGATACAATGGATTGGAACGAAAGGTTAAAAGCAAAGACCTTGGAAACTATTCGGACCTCCGCCATTAAACCATCTCCTATAAGAAACCTAAAGCGTTTGCTACCCTACGCTGCAGCTTTAATAAGCATAATTTTAGGAGGTTTGATGTATTTCATGCTTAGAAAACAAGTTGCTCCAGTCAGTAATCGAATCGTCTTAAATGATGTGGAAGCGCAGAACAATCACGCTGAAATACGACTTTCGAATGGCAAAGTGCTCCAGGTATCGAGTCAGAAAGGCGCCCTGGTTTCAGGAGATAATTTAATTTACGAAGACGGTACTGTCCTACAAAACGAATCTTTAAAAGAAGATCTGATAGCCACAGTCAATACACCCGCCGGCACGATGCTGAAACTCCAATTGGAAGATGGTTCGGAAATTACGCTCAACGCAAAAACAACACTCAAATACCCGCTTCATTTTGCAAAAAACAAACGTGTTGTTGAAGTTGACGGTGAAGCCTATTTCAAAATTGCAAAAAATAAAAAGGTTCCATTTCAGGTAGTTTCCAATGGACAGCTTATCGAAGTCACAGGTACTGAATTTAACGTCAATACCTACACGAAATCGAAAAGTAGCACAACACTTGTGGAAGGCGCTGTTAACTTAGTGGCTAATGGGCAGAAATTACAGCTCAAGCCTAATCAGCAAGCGCTATTAGCTTCAGGTCAACTATCCAAAAAAGCGGTAGATCCCGCAAATTACATCGCATGGCTCGACAATAAATTCTATTTTAATGAAACGGACCTTCATACTGCCCTACAACTGATCGGTCAATGGTATGACCTCCAAATCATTTATACGCAACCGATAAAAGAAACACTTTTATATGGCGAAATTCAACGTACGAAAAGTCTATCGGCAGTCTTAAAGATCTTGGAGCGTAGCCATATTAAATTTGAATTGATCCAAGAAAATGGCATACGTAAACTCTTTGTTTCAAACTAACCAATTATCCATAAAATAACCAAAAAATAACAATGATGAGAAAACCAACCTAACGAGACAAAACGAGATACTAAAAAAGCCGACCAATGCTACGAACATTAATCGGCCATAATAGCGATCTCCATTTTTGACCGATTTACCCAATCAGTTTAACAATAGATTATATCCCTAATTCAACAAATTTATGAATTTTAAATTTCTTGTTCATAGAAATCGAATTGCTGTGAACATTCCCAAGCAATGGAAGACCAAAATGAAGCTGAGCGCATTTTTTACTCTTGCATGTGTTGTTAAGCTGTCTGCAGCCAGCTACGCACAATCAATCACGATTAACGCCAAAAAAATGTCTTTGGTGCAGGTACTACGCACCATCCAAAAACAGAGTGGTGTCCCATTTCTATTGAATGGCAAAGAACTTGCTGAGCTAAAAATTGAGGCGCAGGTTCGTAATATGCCTTTAGAAAAAGCTGTACCGATCCTCTTAAAAGGCCAACCTGTGGATTGGAGTTTTCAGGACAATATGCTTGTCGTAACGAAGTTAAAAACAAACCACCTAACTTATAACCTTCCAAGCAATTACGTCTTAGTGCAACAAAACCGCACCATCAAGGGAAATGTTCACGATAGCAAAGGAACCGCGCTCCAAGGTGCAACAATTATGATAAAAGGTTCGACAAAGGCAACTACCACAGATGCAAGTGGTAACTTCCAGATTGAAGCAAATAATAACGCCGTACTCGTCATTAAAATGATCGGCTACCAAACCAAGGAAATCCCATTGGCCAACCAGCTTTACCTGAATATTGAACTTAGCCAGCATATCGACGCATTGGAAGAAGTCGTCGTCGTAGGCTATGGTACGACAAAAAGGAAAGAATTAATCGGTTCGGTTTCCCAAGTTGATGGGAAACAACTCGCCAAACGCTCCGTTCCCCAGCTTGCTCAGGCCCTCACCGGTCAAATGCCAGGTGTGACCGTCATACAGCGATCTGGCCAACCTGGAGCAGCAAACAATACCATACAGATCCGTGGTGTGGGATCATTCGGCGCCAGTACTGACGCACTTATTTTAGTTGACGGTATCCCCACCAATTCCTTCAATGATATCGATCCAAATGATGTTGCCTCGATCTCGGTACTGAAAGACGCCTCTTCGGCAGCCATATATGGAGCTAGAGCCGCAAACGGTGTCATTCTGGTAACCACAAAAACAGGCGCGGCTGGCGGAAAATTAACGGTCAATTACAATGGCTATTATGGTATTCAAAAGCCAACAGCTTTCCCCGAATTTGTCAACTCTTGGGAGTACGCTTCCTTGCTCAATGAAACCACAAGTGGCGGCGGTGGTTATACGGTCGAAGAAATCCAAAAATTTAAAGATGGCTCGGATCCTGACAATTATCCCAATGCCAATTATATGGCAAGCTCATTTAAGTCCCAAGCAGCACAAACAGGCCACAACTTAAATATATCCAATACCACAGATAAAATACAATACACCTTATCTGCAGGTTATCTCAACCAAAAAGGTATTGTCATCAAAAACAATTTTGACAAATACAATGTCCGACTCAATCTCATATCAAACCTCAATGACAAGCTCAAATTAACGACGCGGGTAGCGGCAATTCAGACCGAAACAGACGAACCCGCAGCACCGGCAACGCTCGACTTCTCCCGCATGACGGATATCATCTCTCAGGTGATTCGCTATCCCGCCATATATCCGATACGCCTGAGCAATGGCGACTGGGGTGCAGGAAATAACTTGAAAGGGACACCTGTATCTTTCTTGGAGAGCGAATCCTTCTACAAAGAAAAAGTATCCAATATCTCAGGAAACGCAAGACTCGACTGGAAACCGATTTCAGATCTGACCTTATCCGCTATAGGAGGGTATACGCAGACCAATGGCCGTACAAAACTTTTCAGAGCTTCGCAACGGATCAACAATTCCATTACGCTTGGACCTTCTAACCTCAATCAAACTGCTCCTTATGAAACGTATAAAACTTTTCAAGCTTTAGCAGACTACACGAAGACTTTCGGGTCGCATAACCTGAAAATATTAGGTGGTTATTCTTTCGAAAAAGGATACAGTGAAGGAATAAGTGCTTACCGCCAGAATTTTCCCAGCAATGATCTGACCGAGTTAAATGTAGGTTCACCAGATGGGCAACAGAACGCTGGTACAGCCTCCGAATGGGCATTAGAATCATTATTTGCTCGCGTACAATATAACTATGCCAAGAAATACCTCGTCGAGGGTGTTGTTCGATACGATGGGGCTTCCCGTTTTCCAACCGATAAAAAATATGCTACCTTCCCTTCGATTGCAGTAGGTTGGCTGCTGGGTGAAGAATCGTTTATAAAGGACCACTATAGTTGGATCGACGAATTGAAAATCAAAGGATCTTATGGGGTACTTGGAAACCAAAATATTGTCGGTAATATACAACAGCGGGTTGTCTCTAACTACCCATACCAAGATGTTTTAAATCCAGGTTATAATTACCCATTTGGTAACGCAATATCTCCAGGCGTAGCTCGAACCACAATTGTTGACCCTACGTTACGCTGGGAATCGACCCGAACGGCAGATGCAGGTTTGGAAGTGGCTTTATTTAAAAATTTATTGACATTCAGCAGTACCTATTATAACCGATATACTTACGATATTTTGGTGAGCCCAGGTTCTAGTGTTTCCAAAGTTTTGGGTTTTGAAGTGGGCGTACAGAATTCTGGAAAACTTCGCAATAGTGGCTGGGAATTCACCTTAGGACATCAAAAGAAATTGAACGAATTTTCGTATAATGTGAATCTAAACTTCTCTACAGTCAAGAATAGAGTCGTCGATTTGGGTGTCGGCAATATCAACCAACCGAATGGCTTAGTAGGAAACGGCTCTTCCCTGTTTATTGGCTATCCTATCCAAGCTTATTATGGTTACCAAACCGATGGTTTATTTATCGATGCTGCTGATATCGCAAGCTATGCTAATCAAAACAGCATCAACCCAAAACCGCAACCAGGCGATATCCGATACAAGGACATCAGTGGCCCCGACGGAGTACCTGATGGAAAAGTAGACGCTACGTACGACCGAACGGTGATTGGATCACGTATCCCCAAATACACTTACGGGATGAATATCGGGATGAGCTATAAAGGTTTTGACTTAGGCATACTTCTTCAAGGTGTAAGCGGTGTTAAAGGCTTATTGGACAATTATGCTGGATTTGCGCTGACACAAAACGGTAATATCCAACGCTGGCAAGCTGATGGGAGATGGACCGCAGCAAATCCCGACCGCAATGCGGTTTACCCAAGAATTGAACAGTTGCCAAGCACAGGTACTCCCAATACACTGCTGTCAGACTACTGGCTTTTGGATGCGAGCTACTTACGCCTCAAAAATATGCAATTAGGCTATGCCATTCCCAAGAATACCCTTGCAAAATGGAAATTGTCAGGTCTGCGGATCTATGCAAACGCCGAAAACCTATTTACCAAAAGCAATTATAGAAAAGGCTGGGATCCCGAAATCAATTCAAGCGGCGCCTACTACCCTATTATGCGCAATTTTACATTTGGGGTTAACCTTAGTTTTTAACCGATCGATAAAAAACCATGATACACATCACACACAGACATATAAAACTGGCCCTATGCATTCTTCTTGCATCAGGCCTGAGCATCAGCTGCAAAAAACAGCTGGAAACCAATCCGCTTGATAAATTTGCCAACGAGACCTTTTGGACCAGTGAAACGAATGCGCAATCAGCGCTGACAGGATTATACAAAGCAGAAATCCAAATGAACTCCCTCGCCGAATTCAGCCCCACAGACTGGTGGTCCTATAATGGGCTACTTTACCTGGAGTTTGCTTCGGACAATGCCTACGATAGACGTGGCGATAATTCGGTTTTCAACAAACTGTCAGACGGCACATTAACGAGCAATAACGGCAACTTAGACAATTATTGGCTGTATACGTACAAGAAAATCGCCCGTGCAAATTATTTCCTTGAAAATATTGATAAGACGCCGATTTCAGCTGAACAACTCGCTCGTTTCAAGGCAGAAGCGCGCTTTATACGTGCCTGTCAATATTTCTACCTGTCCCAATACTGGGGCGACGCTCCCTTGGTGACCAAAACTTTAACACCCAATGAGGCGAATCAGGTATCCAAAGCAAAAAAACAGGAATTGGTCACTTTTGTTGAACGTGAATTACAGGAAGCCGCAAACGACTTACCGAGCTATGGCAAATTGACTGCTGCAGAACGGGGCCGCGCAAGCAAACAGGCAGCCCTCGCTTTCCTTGGACGCATCCAACTGGCAGAAAAAGCCTACGCCGACGCTATCAAAAGCTATGAGCAGATCATCAATGCCAATGAAAATAGCATAGATCCCAACTATTCGGGCTTATTTAATGGTACCAACGAAACGAGCAAAGAGATTATTTTTGCCACGCAGTATCTTGTTGATCTAGCTGGGAACGGTATGTTCCAACACAATTTTCCCGCGGTCGCTGGGGGTTGGCATCTCCATTGCCCCCTTGGTAGCCTCGTAGAGAGCTATGGTTTCACGGATGGAACGGCATTTTCGTACGATGATGCGCGATATAATGCGCAAGACATCAGCAAAAACCGGGATCCGCGTTTAGCCTTCACGGTGATAACGAATGGAGACCGCTTTAAAAATTTAAAATACACCTCACATCCAGATTCAACATTATCTATTGATCAGTTGACCACAACAAAACAGGCGACACGTACAGGTTACGGATTACGCAAGTTCAACGATGAGGGTTTTAGTGGAAACTTACAAAACTCTGGAGCCGATGTTCCTATTATACGCTACGCCGAAGTCCTCCTGAGTTACCTTGAAGCCAAACTCGAAAATGGAGACCCTATTACCAGCGACCTACTGGACAAAACCATCAACGCTGTCAGAAAAAGAAGCAGCGTTAATATGCCAGCCATTACCGTCCAAAGTAGTACCACCTTGCGCACGACCTTGCGAAACGAAAGGCGCATTGAACTCGCACTGGAAGGCCTTCGCTACTGGGATCTGCTGCGCTGGGGTATAGCAAAAGATGTATTGAAAGGTGATTTTTATGGCGCTCCATTTCCGGGTGCGAAGAATCTCCGCATAAAAGCGGGTGGAAACAAAGATCCTTATAGCCGATGGTACGTAACCAGCAAGTCCTTCCGAGCTGGCCAAGATGAACATTGGCCAATTCCACAGAATGAAATTAATATCAATCCAAATTTAAAATAGTACCTTGGGTATCGTCAATTGTCAAACGATACCCTTTAAACAAAATTCAACGTATATGAAGAAGCCACTATCTCTAGCGTTATTACTCTCCGCGAGCCTTTTCGTTACGCTACCCACCGTTAGTTTTGCTCAAAAGGCAAGTAAACCGAATGTCATCTATATTTATGCGGATGATCTTGGTTTTGGTGATTTAAGTAGCTATGGTGCCAAACAAATCGAGACACCCAACCTGGATAAGCTCGCCCGGAACGGCGTTCGATTTACCAATGCACATAGTACATCGGCAACTTGTACCCCTTCCCGTTTTGCATTGATGACCGGAACGTATCCCTGGCGTCAGGAAGGGACAGGCATTCTGCCTGGCGACGCCAAGCTAATCGTTCCCACTGATAAAATTACATTACCAAAGGTATTTAAACATGCCGGCTATGCTACTGCAATTGTTGGCAAATGGCATATGGGACTCGGAAATCAGGTCCAAAAAGATTGGAATGCACCCATCAAACCGGGACCTAATGATGTAGGTTTTGACTATTCATTCATTTTCCCCGCAACAGCAGATCGCGTCCCAACGGTGTTCCTTGAAAATGATCAGGTCGTGGCCGCAGAAGCCAATGATCCAATCCTGGTGGACTATGAAAAGAAAATTGGTAATGACCCTACGGGAAAAGAACACCCCGAACTGCTCAAAATGCATTCTTCACCGGGTCAGGGACACAATCAGACTATCGTCAATGGCATCGGAAGAATCGGTTACATGAGCGGCGGAACACGTGCCAGGTGGGTGGATGAAGAAGTTTCCACAACATTTCTTCACAAAGCCCAGGACTTTATTTCACAACATCAAAACAAACCGTTCTTTCTTTATTTCTGCTTGACGGAACCACATGTCCCGCGTATGCCCGCAACACAATTTAAAGGGAAAAGCAAACTCGGCTACCGCGGCGATGCTATTCTGCAGTTAGATTGGACCGTTGGACAAATTCAACAGCAATTGCAACTCTTGGGACTTGACAAAAACACGATTATAATTTTCAGCAGCGACAACGGACCCGTTCTCGACGACGGCTATATGGATGGAGCTGTGGCCCAACAAAATGGCCATTTACCTGCAGGCCCACTTCGCGGTGGCAAATATAGCATCTTCGAAGGCGGAACGCGCGTGCCATTTATCGTGAGCGGTAAGGGTGTTGCACAGGGGAAAGTTTCCAATGCATTGATCAGCCAAATAGATCTCTTGGCAACAAGTGCGCAATTATTGGATGTTCCACTAAAAACAGATGAAGCAAAAGACAGCGCGCCACTCTTGAAAACCTTAACCGGTCAAGATAATAAGGGACGTAGCAGTATGGTTCAGCATGCGCAGACACTTGCCATTGTAAAGGACGAATGGAAATATATTGCACCCAGCAAAGGTGCTCCCTACATGAAATTAACCGATACCGAAACAGGAAGTCTTCCGGAAGATCAGTTATACGATCTCAAAAATGATATCGGCGAAAAGAATAATGTGGCTTCAAAATATCCAGAAAAGGTCGCTGAACTCAAGCAGCTATTGGAAGGAGAACGTAAAAAATGAAAATAAAAGTTGGACTCGCCCTCATCCTTGTCGGATGGGGGACTCTTTTTGCACAACAAAAGAAAAAGCAGCAAAAATTGCCCAATATTATATTTTTTTATGCGGACGATTTAGGTTATGCCGAAACGGAACCCTATGGACAGCGATTGATCAAAACACCAAATATCCAGCAGCTGGCACATGAAGGTTTACGTTTTATAAACCACTATACAAGTACGCCCGTCTGTGCCCCCGCCCGTTGCATGTTATTAACGGGCAAGCATGGTGGCCAATCCTATATTCGTGGAAATTATGAATTGGGCGGTTTCGCAGATAGTCTCGAAGCTGGCCAGATGCCACTTCCTGAAGGAACGTATACCATGGCTCACCTATTTAAAAAAGCCGGTTATCAGACAGCAGCCATTGGAAAGTGGGGACTGGGGATGAATAATTCCACCGGAAGCCCCAACAAACAGGGATTTGATTATTTTTTTGGCTACCTAGACCAGAAACAAGCACACAATTACTACCCAACTCATCTTTGGGAAAATGAAACAAAATATCCCCTTCAAAACAAGGAAAAATTTGTCCATACTCCTTTAGATTCCAGTAAGGCCACGGTAGAGGACTTCAAACAGTTTGACGGTAAGGAATATGCACCTGAACTAATGACAGCGAAAGCGCTGGCTTTTATCGACAAAAACCGAAGTAAACCTTTTTTCTTATACCTTCCTTATACTTTGCCGCACTTATCACTACAAGTTCCCCAGGAATATGTGGATAAATATAAGGACCTCTTCCATGACAAACCGTATTACGGACAGGACGGCTATACGGCTACCCCCTATCCAAGAGCAACTTATGCAGGCATGATCACCTACCTGGATGACCAAGTCGGTACGATTATGAAACATATCAAATCATTGGGAATAGATGACAATACCATTATTCTGTTTTCCAGTGACAACGGAACTGGTTTTAATGGGGGCATAGATTATCGTTTTTTCCGCAGTGTCGATTCGCTTAGAGGATTAAAAATGGACGTTTTTGAAGGCGGTATCAAAGTTCCGTTAATTGTCAGGTGGCCAAACCATGTCAAGGCCAATTCTGAAACCGACCTAATCTCGGCCCAATATGACCTCATGGCAACCTTCGCGCAGCTGGTTCAACAAAGCCCCGGAAACAGCAATGGGCTCTCCCTCCTTCCAACCTGGCTGGGTCATAAAAATCAACAGAAACATCAATATCTCTATTTCGAATATCCAGAAAAGGGCGGCCAGCTCGCCATACGCGAAGGACGTTGGAAGGCCGTCAAACTCGATCTGAAGAAAAACCCCAAAGCAAAATGGCAATTATATGACTTATCAACAGACCCTTGGGAGGAAAATGATTTAGCAGCACAGTACCCACAAATGCTGCGACATTTTGATGAAATTGTTCATAATGAACACCGACCTGCCCATATACAGGAATGGGAAATTGTAACGAATAAGATCATTAAAAAATAAATCGATTTCTTTCTTCATTTTTTAAACTTAAAAAACTTGGGTTGTCCGGATTGAATCATGACAACCCAAGTTTTTTATGTAATTTAGCCAAGCAATCCATAGCAGGTCTCTCATGTGAATGTACCTATTGAATGACGAATCGACCAGAGAGGAGTACAACATATTCCGAAGGCCAACGTAAAAGGATCAATAACCAAGTATGCGGCAAATAGAATCATACATCAATACACTAAAAGAAGGTGATGAAATGGCTTTATGCTTTTTTATGGATCATTTTGGTCATTCTTTACGTTATTTTGCCTTTTCCTACCTCCGCAACAAAACCGACGCCGAAGAAATTGTCTCCGATGTTTTTGTTAAGCTGTGGAATAATCGACAAAAGGTAGAGAATTATGAAAGCCTGAAAGCCTTTCTTTTTATCGCTACTAAAAATGCCTGTATCGATATGCAAAGAACTACGCAATTCAAAATACGGAAAGAGGAGCTCGATATTCTTCAGCATATGTCGGTTCCAGAAGATGATGTGCTCAAGAAGATATTCCGCACAGAACTCACCGAATTGCTGCTTGCTGAAATAAATTTGCTTCCCAGACAGCAAGCACAGATTTGCAAGCTCAGCTTTTTGGACGGCTTGAATACTGAAGAAATTTGTGAAACATTAAACACCACCGCATCGACCGTCTATTATGCAAGGTCTAAGGCATTATACGCATTAAAAGAAAGGTTCAAATCGAAAAAATTTGAATACCTCAGTGTTATTATACTATCCGCATGGTATGCCTTCAAAGGATAATTAACTTCCCTAAATTTCCCGCATCCATCCCTAGGTAGATCAATAGGCTATTTACACAGCATACTTTCAAAGGTTAACTGTCTCAGACAATACTTCCCGTCCAATTTTGGAACGGATTAAAAAAATACGCAAACAACTGTTTATCAGAAAACTAAGCGAGCAATAATTTTAAAAAACTGGCAACAAAAAAAAAGCTTAGCATTCGGTCGGGCGACCTGCTAAGCTTTTATAAATACCTCTTTGTAAGAGGCAATCAACCTAAACCTAGGACAAAGATAGTGCTTCAAATGATATAAACAAAAATTTTGTTATATTTTTTTTCAACTCCCATAAATTTGTTTTAGGATAGCAATCACAAAAGGAATAGTAAGTGTACAATGTACACTACAATCTTTTTGCATTTTTCAACAGGCTATTTTTTTGATAGCTCCGCTCAGCGACTCCCAACCATAGTATTTAACTAGTGCATTATTTAAATTCACCATGGAATGGGCTATCCCTTCTTTGCTTCGTTTTATCAAGTACTTTTTCTTTACAGGTTCAATTTGATGCATAGACAGGGGCCGAAATGAGGGATTGCCCTTTTTAACGATCCTTTTAACGATCCTTTTAACGATCCTATTGGTTGAATATCAAGTCCAGTTTCAATTAGCATAAGCCTAACTAATCGCGACCCTATTTGTGCGATCTAAACAGTCCTATTTCATTTAATTATTTAGTAACTTTGGAATCAATCAAAAATAAAATAGCATGTTTACTGGAATCATAGAAACCCTAGGAAAAATAGAAAATATCGAACAGGAAAAAAGCAATATCCATTTTTACGTCAGTTCTGCTATTTCCAATGAACTTAAAATAGACCAGAGTGTAAGTCATAATGGAGTTTGTCTTACCGTAGTAGGGTTGAACAATGACCTACATAAAGTTACGGCAATTGATGAAACGCTGCAGAAGACAAATCTCGCTCAATTAAAGGTCGGCGATCTGATCAATCTGGAACGTTGTACTTTGGCTGGCGGAAGATTTGATGGACATATCGTCCAGGGACATGTGGATCAGACTGCTCGTTGTATCCAAAAGAAAGATGAAAATGGTAGTTTTATTTTCACCTTTCAATACGATGTTTCCAAACAAAATATCACCGTAGAAAAGGGATCCATTACCGTAAATGGTATCAGCTTGACAGTAGTCGATTCTAAAGACGATCAGTTCTCCGTTGCCATCATTCCATATACGCTAGAGCATACGAACTTGCAGCAGGTTGAAGTGGGGAGCACAGTCAACTTAGAGTTTGATATCATCGGGAAATATGTCACGAAGATAATGGCTTTGCGCGCTTAAAAAATTCATTGTTCTTCCTTGGGTTTAACGGTAATCCAAGGAAGTTCATCCTTACACGCCTCATTTCGAGTCCTTACGATACTGTACCCGATTTATTCCAAATAGTGTCCCTGACGTATCAGTAATGCGCGATATTTATTGAATACACTCGATTTAGAAACAAAGCCCATATATTTATTTTCGTTCCCTAAAACCGGAAGTATCCACGTATCGTCCTTATTCATTTTAGCCATCACGATTTCCATGTTTTCATTGATCCCTACCGTATCATTTGGCTTCTGAGCTAATTTCTCAAAGGCTGTATCTCCCCCATCCACTTCGCCCAATAAGACAGAAAATAGAAACTCACTATAAAGAAGCCCAATAAATTTGCCCTCGTAATCAACCACGGGAAAGATATTGCGTTTACTATGGATGATGTCTGTTTGTCGGCATTTTGGTGTTTCGTCAGGGCGCAGGATCACAAAATTAGTTTCCAAAACATATTTTATCCGCATCATACTTAGTACGGATCGATCCTTGTCCTCATAAGAAATCAGATCCCCAGACTCCGCCAATACTTTTGTGTAAATGGAATGCTTTAAAACCGACCGATTAATCAAATAGGAAATGGAACAGACCAGCATCAATGGAACCATCAAGGTATAACCTCCCGTCACTTCTGCAATCAAAAATATGCCCGTTAACGGCGCATGCATAATGCCGCTCAACGCACCGGCCATCCCCGCGACCACAAAATTTGGCACATTTAACTCGGCAATTCCGGTTAAGTTTACACCATACGAAAATGCAAACCCCAATAATCCGCCCATCACTAAACTTGGTCCAAATACCCCACCATTTCCACCGCCATTTAACGTAAATAATGCGGCAAGGGACTTTCCAAATAAAGTCAATATCGTATAGCCCAGGACGACTAATCCCATATCCTTATAGTCTGAAAACAAACTGTTCTTAACAATCGAGTTAAACTGACCATTGAGAATCTGCTGAATGGTAATATAGCCCTCACCATACAGTGCAGGGAATACAAAAATCATTAGACCTAAAGCAATACCACTGACCCAGACTTTATTATAGGGATTCTTAATCTTAGAAAACCATTTCCCCACAGTCCTGGAAACGCGTGCAAAGTAAATCGTATAAAGCCCAATCAGCACAGCTAATAGCAAATAAAACAGCAATGCTGACACCTGCCAATCGGAGTTGAATGTACTGAATAAGGGTTCATTATAAAGCACCCGAGATACAACAGAAGCCAATGCCGATGAGATCAGCAAAGGAATGAACACAGGAATTGAAAACTCGGGAAGCAAGATCTCGATAGCAAAAATCATTCCAGCCAAAGGGCTGTTGAATGCGCCTGAAATTCCTGCTGCTGCACCACAAGCTAATAACATGGTAACTTCCTTATACTGCAGTCCAAAAAAGCGGGCGATATTAGAACCGATAGAAGATCCACCCAAAGCAACTGGTGCTTCCAAACCACAGGACCCGCCAAAGCCAACAGTTATAGCTGAGGTTACCACCTGAGAATAAATATTGCTGGGATCCAATCGGCTGCCTTTCCGACTGATGGCATAAATAATCGGGGTAATCCCATGTTCCATCTTCTTCCCCTTCAAAAATTTGCGAACAAAAAACACGCTGAGCAAAATCCCTATCAATGGAAAAATCAAGTAAACTGAGTATTTTACTTTCCAATCAATATCATCCTGTATAGTAGTGGCAATAAAATGGGTTAATCTTTTCAGTACAGATGCCATAATACCGCCAACAATTCCAACCAAAAATGCGAGTATAATGATAAAGTTCCGGTTAGAAACTTTCTTCATTCGCCATTGATTGATCTGGTCTATTTTTTTAAAAAAACGTCTTTTGAGGTTTCCCATATCGTTCTATTGAAAGCTCAACACTTCCTTCTTCTTTTTTGTTTTGAATTTATCAGGTACTACGGCCAATATTTCTCTTTCCAGAGCCTGGATAGCCTGTCTCTTCACATAGTTCTGTGTGGTCACCAATGATATCTCCCGTACCGGTTCCGGTGATTTGAAATAACGGATCCTATCCAATTGTTCATCGGAATAATCCCAAATCGACAATTCAGGTAATATGGTGATTCCGTCGTTGATATCGACCATCCGTTTTAGCGTCTCCACGCTACCGGTGTTATACTCAAATCTTCCAGTAAGATCTTGATTGTGTTTGTGATGGCAAATATTAAGTACCTGTCCACGCATACAGTGTCCCTCATTAAGCAACCAAAGTTTATCATCGGCAATATCATCACCACTCAGTATTTTTTTGGGAAACAGCGGACTATTGATTGAAATATAGGCGACAAAATTCTCGTAAAATAAGGGTGATTCCAAAATCCCGGGATCATTTAAGGGAGTAGATAGCACACCACAGTCTAAAAGTCCGACCTTCAATTCATGCACAATTCGTTCTGTCGTGTATTCCCAGATCTGCAATTGTAGCTTCGGATATTTTTCCATAAATGTGGTCAGCACATTCGGAAGTAAATAAGGTGCGATTGTCGGGATAACACCGACCCTTAATGTGCCCTCTATTTCCCCTTTCTTATCCTGTACAATCTCATTGATCTTTCGGCTTTCCGTCAATACCACTCGAGCTTGAAGAATAATTTTCTCGCCGATTTCCGTTGGAACAACAGGCTGACGGCTCCGGTCGAAGATTTTTGCCCCTAAAGACTCTTCAAGTTTTTGTATTTGCATGCTCAACGTCGGTTGCGTGACAAAACATTTTTCTGCAGCTGCAACAAAACTTCGGTAGGTATCAACAGCTACAATATATTCCAGTTGGATTAAGGTCATCTTACTATCTTTAAAGCACAAAATTACGAATCCTGTCGTAAACCAATGTCAAATCCTTTATAATTAAAGTCAACAGGAGTATTTGGCCTGCCGATTATACAATAAATACCTTGCCAAAAAGGCGCTGTATATCCACTATTGTTACATTAGTTCACATAAAAAATCGATTTCATCAAAATGCTTTTCTTAAATTTGGAGATTTACAACAGTTGATAGTTAAAATCCTATGAAGTTTATAAATCGTACGACAATTGCACTAGCTTTATTCTTAACCATGGCAAACAGTCCTTATAGCAAGGCAAATCCCGATGAAGGAATGTTTCCATTGAGCGAATTAAATAGAGCTGGATTGAAGAAAGCTGGGTTAAAGATCAGTGAGAAAGATATCTACAATCCCGGTCAGGTCGGACTGGTGGATGCCCTGGTTCAAGTCAGTGGATGTACAGGGTCGTTTGTCTCAAACCGTGGTTTGATCATTACCAATCACCACTGTGCTTTTTCTGCCGTTCAACTTGCCAGTACTGCAATCAACAATTACTTAAAAAACGGTTTTGTCGCACAAAATCAAGAACAGGAAATTGAGGCAAAAGGATTAAAAATAAGAATTACCGATTCTTATGAGGATGTTTCCGCTAAAATATTAAATGCTGTCGCCAACATCAGTGACCCGGTAGAGCGTATCAATACGATTAAACGTAAACAACAAGAACTGGTTGAACAAGCGGAAAAAGAAGATCCCACGATTAAAGCTGAAGTATCGGAAATGTTTATCGGTAAAAGTTATGTCCTATTCCGTTATAAAACAATCGAAGACGTTCGTTTGGTTTATATTCCACGTCAAAACATCGGTGAATTTGGTGGAGAGACAGATAACTGGGTATGGCCACGCCACACCGGAGATTATTCTTTTTTGAGAGCTTATGTCGGCAAAAACGGCAAATCTGCACCTTATGCTAAAGACAACGTTCCTTACCAACCCAAAAAACACCTTAAAGTCAATCCAAATGGCGTACGGGAGAATGATTTCACCTTTATCTTGGGTTATCCCGGAAAAACATTCCGACACAGACCAGCACAATATATTCAATATCAACAGGACTATCTTCTGCCTTATGTATCTAACCTGTATGATTTTCAAAACAAACAGATGGAGGAAGCAGGAAAAGACAATACCGATATCGCCCTGTCCTTGGCAACACGCATAAAACGTAATGCCAATGTATTGAAAAATTATCGTGGTAAGCTCAAGGGGCTACGCGGAATCGACTTGCTATCGACAAAAAAACAGGAAGACGAAGCATTAGCAGCCTTTATCTTAAGTAAACCTGAACTGAAAAACAAATACGGAAATCTCCTCACTGACATTGACGCCTATTATCAGCTCAGTGATCAAGATGCCCTTAAGGAACTTTGGATCAATAATATCTACAATAGCACAAGCTTACTGAAAGTCGCTCGCGATCTCAACGTATTGAAAACCAACTTAGCGAAGGAAAAATCATCGCAGGCGGCCAAACAGCTTTTCGATTTAAATATTGAAAAGTTAAAAACAGCGCTGAAAGAAACTTACGAAAGCTACAATAAGCAAGCTGATCAGCGTATTTTTGCCAAAATGTTGGAAGACGCCATCGCATTCCAGGGAAAAAACCAATTGGCCTCCATTCAGAAATTCCAGTTCAATACGGCTACTGCGCAAGAATTTGCAACGGAGATTATTCAGAACAGTAAACTTGGTGATCAAAATTACATACTAAATACAGTCTTAGCGAACGCCGATGCACTGCAAAAATTTGACGACAGGTTATTGGATTTCCAGGGCAAGCTGAACAATGACGTTGTCGATTTCGCAGCTGAGCAAAAAAGACGTGAAGGGGTACTGAACAAATTAATGGGCGATTATGTCGCCGTCAAGGAAATTTTTCAGGCCAAGAACTTTATTCCTGATGCAAACTCAACCTTACGTCTGACTTATGGGCACATCAAAGGCTACTCTCCTGCTGATGCAACGTATATGAAACCATTCACAACAATCGAAGGAATCATCCAAAAAGGAAATCTTGGTTTAGCAGAATTTGACTATCCGCAAGAAATCAAAACAGCTTACCTCAACAAAAATTTTGGTCCGTATCTTCAAAAGGATCTGGGATCCGTGCCGGTCAATATCCTATATGATATGGATACTACAGGCGGAAATTCGGGGTCTCCAATTATGAATGCCAATGGTGAATTAATCGGCGTAAATTTTGACCGTGCTTATGATGCAACAATTAATGATTTCGCTTGGAACGAAAGTTACAGTAGATCCATCGGAGTCGACATTCGTTATGTCCTCTGGGTTGCCGATAAAATTGACAACGCGCATTTTATCCTAAAGGAAATGGGCATCTAATCTATTAAAACAGGACGCAAGAAAGCCGCTGCATCGAGAGATACAGCGGCTTTCTTTGTTTTATTACGCTATTCCCTTTTCACTCAGCAGCATGCTACTAGAAGAAGATACCGTAAATCAGAACCTATTCATCTACTGACTCAGCATCTGTTCGTATACTATTTCGCCCCTTCAAGCAAAGAGGAGACAACAGTCTTCAAACGCAACAAACCTGTTGTCAATACTTCCCTTGAACAAGCTATATTTAGGCGAATAAAGTCATCACTCCCCTTGCCGTACATCGCACCTACATTCACTTGCACATGCGCTTCGTCCAATAAAAGCTGTCCCAATTTTCGACTTGAAATCCCCAAAGCGGCGCAATCTACCCATACAAGATAAGTACCCTCCAAAGTAAGCACGTGCAAAGCAGGCAGGTGTTCAGCCATAAAGCTTTTCAAATACACATAATTCGCATGGATGTAACTTAAAGCCTGATCCAACCATTCCCCGCCCGACTCATACGCAGCAATCAAGCCCGTAATAGCAAAGGGACTTATGCTACTGATCTCATTAGCTAAGAAGGCCTGCTGCACCTTCCTCTTGAGTTCAGTATCGGCCACGAGGACCGTAGCGACCTGCAATCCTGCCAAATTAAAGGTTTTACTCGGTGCTATACAGGTAATCGAATTCGCCAAAAAGGCTGTACTGATACTTCCAAAAGGAATATGTGTATAGCCCTCAAATACCAGATCGCAATGAATTTCATCCGAAATGACTAAAACTTGGTGTCGCAAACAAATTTCACCAAGACGTTCAAGCTCAGCTCTAGTCCAAACACGACCAGCGGGGTTATGTGGGCTACATAAAATAAATAACTTGACTTTCGGATCACTTGCCTTATACTCAAAATCCTCAAAATCGATCGTATACTCACCATTGTGGTAAATCAAGTCATTGGAAACCACCTCCGCTTGATTGCGTTCTATGGAAGAAAAAAAACAATGATATACAGGCTCTTGAACCAAAACCTTATCACCGGCAGATGTAAATGCTTTAACCAAAGCCGAAAGCGCCGGTACGACACCGATAACAGGAAGTATCCATTCCGGTTGAAGTACAAATTTATGCCGCTGTGAGGACCAGCTCATCACTGCACTGTAAAAAGCAGCTGGAATAGTAGCATAACCATATACAGCATGTTGAACCCGTCGCGCAAGTGCATCCACGACTGGTTGTGCTGCTGGAAAGTCCATATCCGCAACCCAGAGTGGAATCAAATCGGCATAATCATGTTGATTCCATTTGACCGAATCGGTACCACGTCGAACAATCGTTTTGTCAAAATTATAGATCATACAGCAATTTAATCAAAATTAGGAGGCATTTGCAATAAAAATACGATAAAGTAAAAAAGGGTTCAGATCGCACGATAAATTGTCAAGTGAACGCTAAAATACATAATACAACTCGACGGGCATCGTAGACAACGTGCAATAAAAAAATCCAATATACCTAGATAAGCAGAAAGAGCTATCTTTACAGAAAATAGCATAACAACTATGGCCAAAAACAACTTTTCATTCCGTGCCAGATTAAAGAGTTTTCACTATGCTTTCAATGGGTTGAAAACAGCCTGGCAGGAAGAACACAATTTCAGGGTGCATTGTATAGCGGCCATTATGGCCATACTCCTATCTGTTGTACTTCACATCAGTACCCACGAATGGATTGCTGTACTCTTTTCTATTGGTTTTGTATTTGTCTGCGAATTGTTAAATACTGCATTGGAAAATATGGCCGACTTTATCTGTCCAGAACATAATCCAAACATAAAAAAAATGAAAGATGTCGCCGCAGCTGCAGTAATGATAAGCAGCATCACCGCGCTCTTGATCGGCCTATTAATTTTTACCCCCAAGCTGATCTCATTGGCCCTTCGTTACATTTTCTAACGCGAATTTCTCATCAAAAGCGATCTTCTTCGGATCAACAAAAGACATTTTTCCAGCTTTTTCCTCCATCGCACCATAACCTTCCAGTGCACGCGCACTAGATAGTTTAAATATCACCTGGCGGACGGATTCCTGTCCCTCAGAAGAAAAAGTATAATCGGCAGTTAAAATGTCCCCCTTCAATACCCCATCAATATGTCCGCTATTATGATCTTTTTCCTTCCAAGCATAGCTAAGATCGCCCTGTACCTTTTCTCCATCAACAGTGATTGACAATGAAATTGTATCTCCATTTTTAAGGTACTGGTATGTACTCTTTCCAGTAAAAAACCTCGCGGTATCCAATGGTTGAGTAGTTTGAACGGTATCATCGATTTTCGTCGAAGTAACTTGTTTTTTTTGTTCCTGATGGCAGCCAGCGCAACACAGCAACGCTATAAATCCGAAATTGATTATTCTCATCGTCTATTTTTGTTTGATCGTATAGATAGCAATTCAAAAGAATTTTTGTTTTAAATAACTACCATTTAAAATTTTCAAATTCAAAAAACAAAAAGCAAGCGAATATTGTTTATAAGTTAGATAGCTGTCTACTATTTTAGCACGATATAAGCTATTAAAAATAAACAATTTAGTAACAATAAAATTATCATAGGCTTATTGTAAAGCTAATTTTTATTAGTAAATTGTACATTATAAAATTCAGGAATTCTTAACCAATATTAGTATGAAAGATGTAAGCTTTAAGAAATTTGATAGTGGATGTACATCACTCACAAAATTGTCCATTGAAACAGACTTGGCTATTATTGTTAAAGAGCAAGTTACCATTTCTTCCGAATCCAAAGTTGAAAAACTCAGACGCTGTAAAGAAGAATTACTTAAAAGTCTTTGGTTTGTTCAACGTCAATGTTGAGATAACATTTTCCTCCAAATTTCGACTATCCGCTGATCAGCATATTATGGTCTGACAGCCACACATTCAAGTCACTTTTAACACAAAACAAGCCCCTCAGCTGTTATGCTTCGAGGGGCTTTTAATATGTTTAACAATTCGAATATCACAAGTGATTAAAGCGATTTCAAATGTTTATAGTTCGACTTAATGGTATCCCATACTTCTTCGAAATTACCCGACAACATTAATTTTGCCATACTTTCTGTCATCCCTTTCATTTGACTGAAGGATATCTTGGGCGGCATAGCCAATGCATTGGGATTGGTAAATATATCGATCAGGACAGGCTCGTCCGTCATACCAAGAGCTTCAGTGATAACAGCATCCGCTTCTTGGGGCTGAGTGACCGTAAATGCGCGTATTCCCATCGCTTGAGCGATCATCGCAAAATCTGGATTGACCATATTGGTTTCCTGATCTTTCAGACCTGATACCTGCATTTCCAATTTAACCATACCAAGTGCACGATTGTTAAAGACGATAATTTTGATCGGTAAGTTATATTGTTTTATTGTTGCCAGATCCCCCAACAACATGGATAGGCCTCCGTCGCCACAAAAAGCAATAACCTGTCGCTCAGGATGTGTCAATGTAGCTCCAATAGCCATTGGCATGGCATTAGCCATAGACCCATGATTAAAAGACCCCAGCATGATTCGATCCTTTCGCTGATTAATATAACGTGCTCCCCAAACACAGCACATTCCGGTATCAAGCAAAAAAATCGCATCATCACTGGCTTTCTGATCAATGGTATGGGCGACAAATTCTGGCTGTATCGCGCATTCGCTGCCTGAATCGTCCACATACGTCATGAGATCTTCCTTGACCTTTGCATAGGAATCCAGCTGCTTCTCCAAAAATTTCGTATCCGAACGCGCTTCCACAAAGGGCAATACCGCTTTTAAGGTATGCTCAATATCGCCAACAAGCCCATAGTCTACGATGGATCTGCGCCCTAGCTTTTCACCTTCAATATCAATCTGGATAATGGTTTTGTTGGTCGGTATAAAATCCTTATAGGGAAAATCAGTCCCCAAAAGTAAAATAAGATCGGAATGATGCATACTTTGAAATGCCGAAGCCATTCCTAGAAGTCCTGTCATCCCGATTTCATTGGGATTGTCGCGTTGGATATCCAACTTTGCTTTAAATGAATAACCTACTGGCGCATGGATCTTTTGTGATAACGCTACAATTTGCTGCTGTGCTTTCTTGGCACCCACACCACAGAACAAGGTTATCTTTTCTGCTTGATTGATATATTGTGCCAATCGCCCAATTTCCATCTCCGAAGGTCTAATTTGCGGCTCGGTAAAAAACACCTTCGTTGAAGTATTCATTTGAACCGCTTCCATTTCTGATACATCACCAGGCAAACCGATAACAGCAACATCCCGTTTAGAGATAGCCTGTTGTAGTGCATTTTGTACCATACGTTGCACTTGCTCTGGCCGAGTGATCATTTGATTGTAGCAAGAACAATCATCAAACAATTTGATTGGATTGGTTTCTTGAAAATAATCGGTTCCAAATTCGTATGTAGCACATGTTGATGCGATCACAAGCATGGGTACACGTGTCTTATGTGCTTCATAAACACCATTGATCAGATGCACATGTCCTGGCCCACTGCTTCCAGCACAACAGGCGATCCCGTGCAAATCAGCCTCTGCCGTTGCCGCAAATGCCCCCACTTCCTCATGCCTGACATGTATCCATTGCATCGTTCCATCTGCATGAACAGCTTCGTTGAAAAAATTTAAACTATCGCCCGTTACGGCATAAATACGCTGAATTCCCGCATCCTTTAAAAGACCCACAATCTGGTGTGCTACATTTTTCATACTTATACTATAATTTAAGATTTTGTGAGAGCGGCAACGTGCAAATTATATTGCCGCTACTTAATAACAACAATAATGTAGCGTAATGGTTTGGGATATTACCTGAACAGGTCGGTCGTTTCTCAAGCGTATAAACTGGTCGAATGTGCAATGACAGCCTCAATTGGGAGCAGGTATACACTGAGCCCAAATTTAAGCCAACAATTCGCTACACTTAAAATAAAAAGAGATTGTAATCAACAAAAAAGCTGTTTCAAATTGATTGAAACAGCTTTTTTTTACAATGATAGATTGGATAAATCCTTAGTTGATTTGTCGCGACAATTCATCGACAAAACGCTTTGCATCATTGAGATCTTTATTCCAGTCGGCATAGCGTTTAGCGGTATTTAATTTTGCAATTTTTGCATTTAGCTTCGCTAGGTTGGCTTGATCTTTTGACTTCTCCAACTTTGCTTTCAGAATGCCGACTTTGGTATAATCCTGAATACCTTCCAACATACGCTCGTAACGGATAGAGCTTCTTCCTTGCGGATAAACGATATAAGTGTCTCCTGCTGGCCACGTACGGAATCGTGAATCATGCAGCGGATCCTTCACCCAAGAGTTAAATGCCCAACGCAGTGCCCCATCGAAGCCTGCCGCTAGCGCATACCAAGCCATATAGGTGGATTCTGCTGGATCCGAGAACGTAAATTGATTTGGAAATTCGTCCGAACAGCACACATAAAATGTCGTGATATATCCTTTTTTACGTCGCTCAATAAGATCGTTCTGATCAAAAGGATCTCCAGCGGCAACGCTGATATCTGTACTCTTATGATAGCGTTGGTAGCTTTTGTGATTATCAGCAAATGCAACACCAAATTCGGGCGCTACTTTTTCCAATAAGGCGATCGCTGGATCCATTTCTTCCCGGCCTCTTTCATCCATCGCAATATTGGTAATCTTTAACCAGCCCTTTGCGGTAATGTGCTTACTAAAATCCTTTAAGAAAGGTGTCCATAGCTCCTCAAATATTGCTGTACCGGGTTTCGCAATCACATTGACCAGTTCATTTTTGCTCTCATCGAAATAATGTACCTCATTATTCCATGGCAAAAGCGAATAGCAATTGATCTGTTTGTTGACCCCTAGATCCATCATAAAGTTTACCCATCGATCAAAAACAGTATAATCATAAGTCCAGGAACCGTCTTTTGCCTTCTTCCAGGTGATCATATCCGTATAGGGATCATAGGTCTGTACGTTCCACGCATCCTTATTTAAAGTCGCAGTAATCACTTTTTGCCCAGCAGCTGCAAGCTGTTTCATGGTCGGCTTCAAAGCTTCAAAATGTTCATCGCTCCACATCTTCACATTATTGACCCGAGCCACAGCAGAAGGATGCTGCCATTGGTCCAAATGATAAGTCCACTGCGACGATGGTGGCAGTACATGATTTTGAACATTGACGATAAGCTGTAATTGCTCTTTCACCTTGCCATTTTGTTGAACCGAAATTGTCGTTTTATATTGTCCAGCGGCAGCTTCCTTGGGAACCTTTACGGTAATCCATACAGGACGGACTTTCTTCGCTTCAAGGTCATAGCTTTTGAGATCATCCAACATATCTGCCGAAAGAAAAGCTTTAAAATCTTCTGGCTTACGATGGCCACAGCCACTTGCAAATTCATCAGTCATCACATAACGAACAAAACGCGCTTGTACCGCATCACTGCCAATCACCTTGCCTGTTGTAGATTTTAATTCACTTGCCGATACAGCGACATGCGCTGTGGCAACACTGGTCCATAACAATACTTGCGCCGATACTTGC
The DNA here is from genome assembly GCA_050281725.1 of Sphingobacterium sp. GTDB lineage: Bacteria > Bacteroidota > Bacteroidia > Sphingobacteriales > Sphingobacteriaceae > Sphingobacterium. The sequence goes on from JBMAAL010000029.1 coordinate 36,695, forward strand.
TCACCTTTCCAGGCATCCACAGTTGCCGTACGTTGTGTTGTCAGATTTGGATTTACAGATTTGGGATAACGTTTGTCTATCGATACAAACGAAGCATGTAGACCGGCTTTAACATTCGACCAGTCGGATAAAGTATCCTTTGTCGGATCGGCCATTTCAGTAAATGTTGTCCCTGTAGCAAAACGCTGCTGGGAAAATCCCGGATTACTGCCGCAAAATAGCATACAAGCCAGGGCAATAGAAGAATAAATTGTAGTTTTAGGCATAACAGTTATAATTAACAAAACTTTAGCGAAGCGATGATCTTCTTTCCAGCCCAGGAGCAGGGTGCTCGCAGAAAAAAGGCAAACAACTTCTGTTTGCCTTAAAAATAGTAAAATTTTATTTATCTATAACTAACTTTGTTCAAAAATTTCAGAAAGTGCTTTATACAGCTCAGGATGATGGGTCTTGAATTTCGCTGGGTTCTCAAAGAAATATTCAGATGCAACTGCAAAAAACTCAGCTGGATTGGTCATGCCATAGACATCAATATCAGATTTATTCTCCTTTATCTTGGTAATCTCTTCCCGTATCAGATTCATAAAAGGAATGACTGAAGCTTTATCCATTAAATGTGTAGGAATACCATCCACTGTGCCATCGGTTTTATCAATCAAGTGTACAAATTCATGTATCGCTGTATTCTGTCCATCCCTTGGATTCCTAAAGCCATACTCCAATGCCGATTTGGACAATATCATTTGTCCGTTCATGGCTCCCTCACCTACCATCCCCATAATGTTGCGGTCAGCATGGCCTTCAAATTCATATGCTGTATTGAATTGGGAAGGATAAACCATAATATTGGTCAAATTGGGATAAGTCCATTTCTTAAAGGCAAATATTGGGATAATTGCACTGGCGGCAATCATCATATAATCTTTCAGCTCAACCGCTACGCCGACACCTTCAATCTTGACTGTATCCAAAAATTTTAAACAGCGGGCTTCAAATTCCGTTTTATCCGCAGTGGACAGATTGCGGTAATAGGCCACTTCTTTTTCCAGAATTTCCTTGCCTTCGTCACTTAATACGCGTTTAATGGCTTTGCTATTTTTGGCCGTACGATTTAACAGGTAATAAACGACATAAATGGTTACTGGTATAAGCAGTATAATAAATAATTTTCCTAGCATATTAGTTGATCTGTATCCATTTGGGATCCCGAGCCTGCAAATTACGCAAAAAGCCTTTAAAATGTGAGGTTCCGAATAAGATTAAAATCTTTTGCTGTGGCGCGTCTGCAACCAATGAAGCCAGGTTCTCTTCCCTTTTTTTCATGACAAATTCTTTATCAAATTTGTTTTTTAAGGCTGCTTTTATCGGTTTGCAAGAATACGGTTCCTGGAGCGGTGTTTTGTAATCACAATCATCCAGCTCGATCGTACCATACAGGTATTCAAACTCGTCAAGCAATTTGTTTTTGGGAATATCGGCATTCACCGCCGTTTCATAATTCACCAGGAAAAAGGAATAATCGGGCTGACTAATGATTCGCTGCCCCAGTTTACGGTACATGGGCGCCCGAAGAACCCTAGAGGTATCGCCTGGTATCTCAATACATTGCTGCAACCCGAGACGATTGCCTGTCAGCTTTCTGAATTTGCGGTCATACAGATCACGCTGTGCCGCACTATCCACCTGATAAGCGATGCTTTCATAAAAAACAACATAGCCCGAACGTTGGAGAGAATCTACAGCGCGCTGAATTTGATCATAATACACCCGCGTACCCAGATGCCGCATTGGAATATAAATTACTGATCGATCGCCATGACGAAGCTCGAATTTTCGCGAGGCATCACGCAAGACGCCTGTACCTTGAACCATCAACGACGTTTGGCAGCCCAAAAGAACAAACAACACAATACAAAGGGAGATAATCTGTCTCAATCGCATACTATTCATTATAATCTATATTCTTTGATAGCAAAGACAGTACCACGTCACCATTAGTTAGTGGGATTAGACAAATTCTGCCTATAGATCATTGCTTTTCAAAATACTTTTATAAGAATAACATGAAATGATCATCCTATATTATCTCCCTTGTTTTATAAATTTTATAAGCTTGTCAATCCTATTGTTGTTCCATTTGGAATAACAGCATTTTTTTTGATAACAACAATGCCGTCACAAATGGTATAGGTGGGGTGATTAGCGTTCAGCAAATGAGGTCCACCATTGATCCGGACATCGTTGCCAATACGACAATTTTTATCCAAAATAGCATTCTCAATATAACAACGTTCTCCAACACCGACCACAGGTATATTTTTACGCTTTGCTTCCTCCATATCGACGAGATCCTCATAATAATCTGATCCCATCATATAAGTACCGCGCACAACAGATCCTGTACCAATCCGTGAACGAACGCCCACGACGGAACGGTCTATTTTATCAGCTTGGATAATACAGCCATCCGAAATGACCGAATTAATTAATGTTGTACCCGAAATTTTAGAAGGCGGCAACATCCTTGGACGGGTGAAAACCGTATTTTTATCAAACAGATTAAAGGCCGGAATATTATCGGTCAAACCAATATTGGCTTCATAGAAAGACCCTATTGTACCGATGTCTGTCCAATAGCCCTCAAATTGATAGCTAAGCACCCGACTTGTATCAATTGCATCGGGAATAATTTCTTTACCAAAATCCATTCCGCGATTCTCTTCAAGCATACGTTTCAGGACGCCTTTTGAAAAAACATAAATACCCATAGAGGCCAGGTATTCCCTGCCCTCACCCTTTAAATGATCGCTCACTTCTGAACTCCAGTCGATCAGCTGCTCGCTATTCGGCTTCTCAATAAAAGAGGTGATATGATTCTTTTCATCCGATTTCAGTATACCAAAACCAGTGGCATCTTTGGCGATTACTGGAATAGTTGCAATGGTCAGGTCGCCTTCGTTTTCGACGTGAAAGTCAACCAGCGCATCAAAATCCATTTGATACAGCTGATCCCCCGATAAAATCAGTACATAGTCATAATCAATGCTAGCCAGCTTCCGAAACGATCGTCGTACGGCATCTGCCGTACCCTCGAACCATTTATCGCCATCATTGGTCTGTTCAGCAGCCAAGATGTCGACAAAGCCCTTACTAAAAATACTAAAGTTGTAGGTATTCTTAATGTGGGAGTTGAGTGACGAAGAATTGAATTGCGTCAACACAAAAATCTTGTTAAAACCCGAATTAAGACAATTCGAGATGGGAATGTCCACCAAGCGATATTTCCCGGCAATGGGAACTGCTGGCTTAGACCGTTGATCGGTCAATGGATACAGACGTGAGCCCCTTCCTCCGCCCAAGACGATAGCTACTACATTATGACGTGACATATCAAATTACATTATTTGGTTATATAGACTTATATACTTCGCTGCAGATTTATCCCAAGAAAAATCCAACTGCATCATTTTACGTTGATTCTCCTCAAACTGCTTTTTACTGTCGTAAAAATTTATAGCCCGAACAATCGCTGCACTAATTTCTGTGATTGTCAAACTATTAAAACCTATACCGTAGCCATCATTTTTCAGATCGATTACCGTATCTTTTAATCCCCCCACCTGATGCACGATCGGCAATGTACCGTACTTCATTGCATAGAGCTGATTAAGCCCACAAGGCTCAACACGGGAAGGCATTAAAAGAAAATCCGCACTGGCATAAAGCCAATGGGCCAGATTTTCATCATAACCAAAGAACACATCAAAATTATCAATTCCATCCTCGACGAGTGATTTCACACGTGACTGGATCGCTGGGTCTCCAGCACCCAGTATAAATATACTTAATCTATCGTGATATTTCTCCGTCAAATCCAAAATTATCTCCGGAAGTAAATCCGCTCCTTTTTCTGTTGCAAATCGGCCGATAAAAACAAGCAGCGGTCGATCTGGATTGATTTTATACTGCTTAGCCAAAGCCTCCTTATTTTTCAACTTGCCGGAAAAAGCTTGTGCAGCATCATAGTTTTCTAACAACGTATAATCAATTTTGGGATCCCAGATTTCCCAGTCAATTCCATTGACAATACCGACAGATTTATTTCGCTCATCATAAAATAGTTGCTGTAAGCCATTTGCTTCCACATAAAGCTCTGCCAGGTAACCTTCAGAGACCGTTGTGTAAGCATCGCAACATTTAATGAGGGCTGCAAGCGGATTAATTAAACCATCCCAGTCCAATAATCCCCATTTCCAACTATCGAAAGCGGGCAACAGAATAGCTTTACTCCAATGAGTCCAGCCTTGATACTGCCCATTGTGGACGGTGGCCACCGTTTTAACGTCGGCAAGAAAGTTATAGTCATTGCTATACTTCATCAAAAAAGGCATTAAGCCGACATGATGATCGTGACAATGCACAATATCAGGTACGATAGTTTTATGCTTAAACCACGCCAACACAGCATGTTGAAAGGCGATAAACTGCTCGCCTTCATCCGGATAACAATATACTTCCTGCCGATCGAGTTTACCTGGAATCTTAATCAGGTAGAGCTCAAATCCAAGTACCTGATGATCTTCCTTATAAACACTGTAGCGCAGCAATTCAGATCCTTGATAAAAAGTACCTTCATGAACTAGGCTAAAAGCATGATCCCTCACAAAAGGACGATCATACCAAGGCATGACAACCGCTGCCTCCCACCCCAGCTTGGTTTGGTATTTGGGCAGCGCCCCCACGACATCCGCAAGACCACCTACTTTGGCCACGGGATAACATTCTACACTCAAGTGAAATACGTTCATTCTTCTTTTACAGCATGAGATTTAATAACAAGATTTTATACAGGGATACGCTCGCCTTGTTTAATTGGATTGACTTCCTTTACCGCTCTCTTTCTTTTCAAAATATATCCGCCAAGCGGAGGTAAATGAACTTGTGCAGACTGTACCTGGTTCATCCAATGCAGGTGTTCACTATGAATAGGCAGATGATGTATTCCAGAACCGAAATAGGTCACATCATCCGAATTCAGCAGCACTTCCCATTCACCGGCGTAAGGTAAACCAATACGGAAATGTTCCCGAACAACAGGCGTTAAGTTAAGTACAACAACCGTATCATCCCAGGCGTCAAATCCCTTTCGCCAATAGACGACAACCGAATTTTCACGATCACCAGCATCTATCCATTCAAAGCCAGAGGCGTCAAAAGCCTTCTGGTAAAGACTTGGTTGGCTCCTATAAACCGTATTCAGGTCGGCTACAAATTGCTTCATACCCTGATGTGGCGCAAACTCCAAAAGATGCCAATCAAGCGATTGGTTTACATTCCACTCCGAAGTCTGCCCAAATTCTCCGCCCATAAACAGCAATTTTGTTCCCGAAAAAGTATACATAAAGAGATACAATGCTCTCAGGTTGGCAAACTTTTGCCATTCATCGCCTGGCATCTTATAAATTAGGGACTGCTTCCCGTAAACAACCTCATCGTGTGACAACGGTAGCATAAAATTTTCATGGAAAGCATATACTGTCGCAAAGGTCAGTCGATCATGATGATAACTTCGATTAATCGGATCCTCTTTAAAATAATCCAACGTATCATGCATCCAGCCCATCATCCATTTCATTCCGAATCCCAATCCACCAGCATAGGTTGGGCGACTGACACCCGGCCAGGAAGTAGACTCTTCTGCGATGGTCTGCACATGCGGAAAATGTCCGTAAACGGCTTCGTTCAGCTCTTTTAAAAATTGTACCGCTTCCAGATTTTCATTTCCGCCAAACTCATTGGCAATCCACTCGCCTGCATTTCGACTATAATCCAAATAGAGCATAGAAGCTACCGCATCGACCCGAAGTCCATCGATATGAAAACGATCCAACCAATAAAATGCATTACTGATCAAAAAAGAACGCACTTCATTACGTCCGTAGTTGAAAATATAGGATTGCCAATCGGGATGAAACCCTTTCCGGGGATCTTCATGCTCGTATAAGCTCGTGCCGTCAAAACGATAAAGACCATGTGCGTCACCTGGAAAATGTGACGGAACCCAATCCAACAACACACCTATCCCGGCGGCATGCAGCTCCTCAATCAGATACATGAGATCTTGTGCCGATCCATAACGCGAACTCGCAGCAAAATAGCCTGTTATCTGATATCCCCATGAAGGATAATAAGGATGTTCCATGAGGGGCATAAATTCTACATGGGTAAAATTCATCTCCTTCACATAGGATACAAGCGCCACAGCGATTTCGCGGTAGTTCAGCAAAGTATCCGGACTTTCGGGATCCCGCGACCAAGAGCCTAAATGCAACTCATAGACAGACCATGGTTGATCCAGCCTGTTTTTAATTGCCCTTTCCTGCATCCATTGCTTATCCTGCCACTCGTACCAAGTCGAATGAACAATGGAAGCAGTCTTTGGTGCAATCTCCCACTGAAAAGCAAAAGGGTCTCCTTTTTCAAGTTGTTCGCCACTATAAGTCTGAATAACATACTTATACGACTCCCCATTGCCAAGCCCCAGAATAAATCCCTCCCAGATTCCGCTACCATCCCAGCGCACATAGAGCGCGTGACGCTCTTTATCCCAAAAATTGAAGTTGCCGGTTACAGAGACCGATTTTGCATTTGGAGCCCAAACCGCAAAATAAACGCCTTTTTCACCATTGACTTCCAGCTCGTGTGAACCGAACTTTTCGTATAATTTGAAATGCTTACCCGACTGGAATAAGGCGACATCAAATTCAGAAAATAGACTATGCGGAATTACTTCATTGGTCATGTTTAACCTTCTATCAATATGTTATCAAATTCTCGTGCGACATTAATCCAATACCGCCCCTTTTCATCTAATTGTACTTTTGTCTCAATACCATCGGTCTTCACCTTCTTCACCTGAAAAGGCAAGCCGATTAACTGTAATTTATATTCCTCATATCGCTCCGTAAAAAGCCCATCTTGCGTCTGTTTAATCGACAGGGATTCTTTGAGCCCCGTTACAGTAAAGCATTTTTCAAGATAAATATCTTGCTCATACGCAAAGGTGTCGCCATGATCCGAATACACATACGAACGGGTTACACCTTCAGCGAAGTAAACATTGAGCTGTAGCTCCTCAATTTTCTTTTCACCAGTATATTGCATCACCGGATATTCAGGGATAACAGATCCTCCACGAATGAAGATCGGCATCTCATCAATTGGCGTAGCGACCGTGTGTTCCTTACCGCCCACGTAGGTTTCATTATTGAAATAATAGAACCAAGTGCCTGCAGGCAGATAGACAATCTTACTTTTTTGTCCTGGTTGTAACACCGGGGACACCAATATTTTATCTCCAAAACAGAATTCCTCCTCCCGTTGCCAATTGGTCGGTATATGCTGTTCGACCATGGAAATCGGACGTAATATGGGAAAACCATATTTCGTCTGCTCCCAAAAACAGGTATAGATATACGGCAACAACTTATAACGCAGTTCGATAAATTTCCGATTGATCTTTTCCCAATCCTCCCCAAAACTCCAGGGCTCCCGGTCGCGGGTATCACCGGCCGAATGCACACGCATAAAAGGCGAGAAAACGCCAAATTGCATCCATCGCGTAAATAACTCACCGTCGGGTTCACCCGTAAACCCACCGATATCCGTTCCGCAAAAGGACATGCCAGAAGTCGACAAACGCTGTAACTGCAAGGTTCCCAACTTGAGGTGTTCCCAACTCGCCAGATTGTCGCCGGTCCAGACCGAAGAATAGCGCTGCGTACCCGCATAAGCCGCTCGGGTAATGGTAAATGGCCGTTTATTTTTATACAATTTCTTTAAACCATCATAGGTGGCCCGAACCATCTGCATGCCATAGATATTATGTGCTTTACGATGTGACCCCCGATGGCCGTCGTATTGGTGACGTACATCGTCGGGGAACGTTCCGCGGCCAAATACGGCTGGTTCATTCATATCGTTCCAGAAGCCAGCAACGCCATCTTCCACAAGGCCCTGATATAAGGTGCCCCACCATTGACGAACCTCCGGATTAGTAAAATCAGGAAATTGACAACGTCCCGGCCACACAAATCCTTCCATAAAATAATCATCCCCGCGGCGACAGAAATACCTATTTTCCTTTCCTTCCCTGAACACCCAGTAGTTCTCATCAACCTTGATGCCCGGGTCGATCATCACCACCGTTTTGAAACCATCGTTGGCCAAATCGCTGATCATATTCTTAGGATTGGGAAAATACTGCTTGTTCCAGGTAAAACAGCGGTATCCTTCCATGTAATCGATATCAAGATAAATCGCATCACAGGGGATCTGTCGCTTCCGAAACTCCTCAGCAACCTTCCGGACATTCGCTTCAGGATAATAACTCCAGCGACACTGATGGTAACCAATTGCCCACAGCGGTGGCAGGTAATGCGTACCTGTCAACGTATGATAACGACGGATAACGTCGATGATATGTGGACCATGGATATAGTAGTACTGCAGTTCCCCTCCTTCGGACCAAAAGCTTGTTTTTCCCGGATCTTCCGCGGCGAAATCAAAATACGTTTTAAAGGTATTGTCAAAGAATATACCGTAAGCTTCACCATCTTTTAAACCAATATAAAACGGAATAGTTTTATAAAGTGGATCCTGATCGTAAGCAAAAGCATAAGTGTCTGAATTCCAATTTTTAAGTCTTTTACCTCTCAGGTTCAATTTGGTGGCCTTATCCCCCAGTCCATAAAAAGCTTCATTTTCAAAGGCCACCTTTGTGCTATATACATAATAGCCTCCAAAATCGGGGTTTTCTTCCCAGTGCATCGGTGCCAAATCTGCATTGAACAGTTTACCTGAACGATCAGCAAAAGAAATCAAAAAGTCATTCTTATTGATCTTACAGGAAATGGTATTCGTATGCACCAGATAATGATCTGTCTCTTCCTTGCATTGATGTATACTGACACGGTGATCTTTCTTGGCCAAGGCATACGAAAAATCTTCCAAAAAAGTCCCTTGTGGTGCCAGCCGCACCCGCACGATCTCATCCGTGACGATCTTAATTTCTACCTTGGCTTTGCCGTCAGAAAAATAATAAGACTTATCGGTTTGATTGTGGGCTACTATCGTTTCAAGGTATTTCTTTTCAATTTTCGGCAAATCCAATACCGGATTATTCACATGATGCATACTCTCCAAAGTACCATCATTTTCCTCCTCATGTAGTGTGGTTTGATTTAGGTTGTCGTCTTCAAGCATAATTGTAATATGTTAAAAAGTTTCTGAAGGCTTAATTCCTCTTTAAGATAGAAAATTAATCCTGCGCTGACAACAAAACACAAAAAAAAATCCCGTCTATTGTGATAGGCGGGATTTTTTTCAATACCTGTGGATAAACTTCTACAGCTTATTTAATAAAATGCGCACGAAGCATCCAAGCCATCTTTTCATGCTTTTCCAATAGTCCGACCAAAAAGTCCTCCGTACCATTATCCGAAGTGCCTTCAACCACGGAAATGTCGGCACGAATTGACATCGCTATGGCTTCATGATCGGCCAACAATTCCTTGTAATAGGACTGACTATCGGTTTTTTCTGAAGTAGACTCCGTTAAACGAGTCAATTTCAAATATTTATCAAAGGTACCTACCGCATAATGCCCTAAAGTACGTACACGTTCTGCGACTTCATCGATCACTTCAGCTAGTTCATCGTATTGTGATTCCAAAAATAAGTGAGCAGCATGAAAATCCGCACCTTCCACATTCCAATGCGCGTTGCGCGTTTTCATGTAGATAATGTGTTCATCTGCCAACAGCACATTTAGCAACTTTGCAACTTTTTTCAAGTCCGCATCTTTAATTCCAATTGAAGTTTTCATATTATAATCTTTTGTTAACTATATGTTTTAAATGCTTAGTTCAATTTACCCAAAAATGCGGTAAAAACCAAAAAAAGCCAGCCAAATTCGCAAAAATTACCTCAACCCACTATACCAAACCCGACTTGCATTTCGTATTGCTGCAAAGCGTTTGCTCTACTGAAAAAATAAAAAGTCGAGGCTGCACCGATAGTGTTCTTTGTTGAAAACAAATAAGACCTAGATTGTACCTTATGAAAGGAACATTTTAAACAAAAATCGATCAAGCTATTATTTAAAGCACATAATGTTGTATTTTTGCAGACATCTTTATTTTGAGGGAAAGCTGCGGACAACATGGACAACACTACCTATTTTCACAAATTCAAACAGGATATTTCAGCGATTGAACTTCCAACACGATTTACCTTCCCATTTTGCTATGAACCCCACCCTCTTGCCGTTACCGCCGCAAAAGAACTTCAATATTACATCGAAACACAAGAGGACTGGACCCACAATTTCGGCCTGGACAGCGCCGTTGAGGGCCTCGCTATTGGAAAAATGTTCGGTGTGCTGGTTGTCAGAAACCACCACAATGAGCTTGGCTACCTTGCTGCTGTTTCGGGAAAACTGGCCGGAAGCAACAAGCACCGGTATTTTGTACCGCCAATCTTCGATATGTTGGAAGAAAATAGTTTTTTTCTAAACGAAGAGGTGCATCTCAATGCACTGAACCGCAAAATAGAAACGCTTGAAAATAGTGAAGAGCTAGCAAACACGCAGCGTAATCTTGGCCGGTTAAAAAACGAATGGGATAAGTCACTCGATGAGCTCAAATCGAAATTAAGAATCCAAAAGAGGGAACGAAAAGAAACCCGTACAAAATTGAAGGTCAGTTTATCCGACGCGGAATATGAATTATTGATGGAAGACATGCGGAGCCAGAGTTTAAAAGACAAACAACAGCTTCAGCGCTTTCAATATGACATGCATTTGGCTTTGGAGACAGAAAGTAACCATTTACAACAATTGCTATCTACGATTACCGCGCTAAAAGAGGAACGCAAAATGCGTTCAGGCAATCTGCAAAAACAGCTTTTCGAACAATATAATTTTCGCAATGCAAAAGGGCAACAAAAGAATGTCGTCGATATATTTCATGAATTTGACAATATAACTCCGCCTGCAGGATCGGGGGAATGCGCTGCGCCAAAACTGCTGCAATATGCGTATGAAAACCAGTTAACACCCCTAGCTTTGGCCGAATTTTGGTGGGGCTGCTCCCCTGCATCTGAAATACGCAGGCACAAAAACTACTACCCGGCATGCCGCAAAAAATGTGAACCGATTTTAGGGTATATGCTCCAAGGCTTGGTCGTAGATCCTAATCCCATGCAGCAGGAAACGACCTTGGATATCGCACTTCCTCAAATTTACGAAGATGAAGATATTATCATCATCAACAAACCGGCCGAATTTCTGTCTGTACCGGGAATATATGTCAAGGATTCGGTCTACAACCGTATTCTTCAACGTTATCCAAAAGCAGGACCGATTATTATCCATCGCCTGGACATGTCGACATCCGGCCTGTTGGTTGTCGCCAAAAACAAAGAAGCGCATAAATTTATGCAGGATCAATTTATTCAACATACCATCAAAAAAACATACATTGCTTTACTTGATGGTATTATCGAAGCTCCATCCGGCTTGATCGACCTCCCTCTTCGTGTCGATCTGGATGATAGACCCCGACAAATGGTCTGCTACACCTATGGCAAACCGGCGCAGACAAAATGGGAAAAAATTGCGATAGAGAATAATCAAACGAGGGTCAGGTTTTATCCCTTGACTGGCCGAACTCACCAGCTCCGCATGCATGCCGTGCACCCCAATGGGCTAAATACACCTATTGTTGGTGACGATCTCTATGGCAAAAAAGCCAATAGATTACACCTCCATGCCGCTTCAATTACCTTTATCCACCCTCGTTTCAAGCAAGAAATGACCTTTGAAATCGAGCCAGATTTTTGATAACGCTGACTATATCGTTACAAAAGTCAGTAAATAAAGTGGCGGAAAATCATCGCCAAGTCAAAATGTAATGTAAAATTTATTGACCCAAATCAACAATTTACCATAAAAAACTCACAAACAGCTATTTACAAAGGAATGTAATTCGATTACTTTCCTTTATTACATTACAATAAAATTTTAATTATTCTTAATTTTTTGTTTCCTTTGTTCACTGATTTTTTGATTTTAATACCTATAAAGTCAAAAATAAAGTAGAGACAAGAAAACAATTTTGAATTTTCAAGATTATAGCAATATAATGAGAGCTAAAATAAACGCAACAACCTTCATAACTAAACTCTTTTTTTCGATAACGCTGGTACTAACGGTGTCCATGGCTTTTGCCCAAAATAAAACCGTAACCGGTACAGTTAAAGATGCAAAGACCAAGAGTCCTATACCCTATGCTACCGTAGCCGTCGTTGGCGCACCGGCTTCTGCTGGAACCACAACATCGACCAATGCAAATGGTGAATTTAAACTTGTCTTTCCAACATCGTATGTAAAAATCAGAGCAAGTTACATTGGGTATGACAGCAAAGATGCTTTTGTTACGAATGATGCAACGCAAACAAAAGAAATTCTGATGGATCAACAGGACAACATGCTGGAAGAGGTTGTTGTCAAGGCCACAAAGAAAAAATACAGCAACAAAGACAATCCTGCTGTCGCTTTGATCCGAAAAGTCATCGAGAATAAGGAAAAAAATAGACTTTCAGGCCAACAATATGCTGAATTTGACCAGTACGAGAAGATGTCTTTAGGACTGAGCAATCTTTCGGAGAAATTCGTCAATAAAAAAATATTCAAAAACTATCAATTCCTTTTTGAGACGGACGACTCAGCTAAAACAGCCAACAAATATGTTTTGCCTGCTTTCATTGAAGAAAAAATGTCCAAGGTATATTACCGTAAAGATCCAAGCAAAACCAAACAGTATATCCTTGGTGACCAACGGGCACAATTTGACCCTAGATTTATTGACAACGATGGTCTGACAGCCTACTTCAATAAACTGTACGAACAAGTTGATATTTACGACAACAACATTTCATTGGTTACCAATCAGTTTTTAAGTCCAATTGCTAACTCCGCACCTACTTTTTATAAGTTTTTTATAACAGATACCATTAAAACTGTTCAACCTTGGTTGGTCGAATTAAGCTTCTTTCCACGCAACAAGGCCGACATGTTATTTAAAGGACAACTGTATGTTACGCTAGACGGCAATTATGCGGTGCAGGGCGCCAATATGACTGTTGCCGATGATATCAATTTAAACTTTGTACGTGATCTTCAGATACAGCTTAAATTTGAGAAAGACAGTAAAAGTCGCTTTTACCTAAAAACAAGCACCTTGGGTATTGATTTTTCTTTAACGGAAAAAGGCATGGGGATCCGCGGAAGTCGAACGGTTGATTACAACAATTACAAAGTTGGTATTCAGCGTCCCGATAGTACCTATGATGGTCCATCTACGGTCATCGCCTATAATGTAGAAAATAAGAAAGCGATTAAAACATTGTTTGAAACACAACGTCCGCTTGTCCTTGCGCAAAACGAACTGAATATTTATCATAATATTGATACCTTACAAAAGATCCCTTCATTCCGTTCGTTCATGGATATCGCTGCCTTATTGCTGTCAGGATACAAACAGGCCGGCCCAGTTGAGATCGGTCCAGTAAATACATTCTATAGCTTTAATCCCGTAGAAGGTTTCCGTTTACGTGTCGGCGGACGTACAACAGAAGCGTTAAGCAAGCGTTTCTATGCTGAAACGTATGCGGCGTATGGTTTTAAAGACCAGAAATGGAAATACTTTTTCAGCGGTACCTACGCGTTTAACAACAAATCGGTCTACTCCTTCCCAATGCACTACATCAGGGCCTCTTATAAAAAGGATACGAAGATTCCTGGACAAAAACTGGAATTTATTCAGGAAGACAATTTCTTGCTGTCTTTCAAACGCGGCGATAATGACCGTTACATCTATGAGACAAATTACGGCTTAGAGTATAAAAAAGAGTTTTTAAACCACTTGTCTGTTGGCGCGGCATTCAATATCAACAGACAAACACCTGCTGGAAGTCTGACGTACCAAATGGTCGATGCCAACAACGAAAGCAGACTGTTCAATGAACTGAACTCGACAGAAGTATCCGTAAATTTCAGATATGCTCCACATGAAGAGTTCTATCAAGGCAAGATTTACCGGACACCTATATTCAATCAATATCCGATTTTCACGTTCAATTATACCGCTGGAATCAAAGGATTAGCGAAGGGTGAATACAATTACCACAACTTTAATGTCGGTGCATTCAAACGCTTTTATTTTAGTCAATTTGGTTTTGCTGACGTAACAGCTGAGGGCAACTATATTGCAGGTAAAGAGATCCCATTCCCTTTCTTGACAATCCATCGTGCCAATCAGACCTATGCTTATCAATTGAACTCGTATAACTTAATGAACTTCCTGGAGTTTGTCAGTGACCACAATGCCTCATTGAACGTGCAGTATTATATGAACGGTTTTCTGTTGAACAAGATTCCTTTGATCAAAAAACTTAAATTACGTGAGGTATTTAGCTTCAAAGGCGTGTATGGTGGACTGCGTAAAGAGAACAATCCCGACGACCCGAACTATGGCTCAAAGGTATTCACTTGGCAGCACAATGCAGATGGTACACAAAGCTCCTATACCTTCGGTTCAGAACCTTATATGGAAGCCAGTATCGGTCTATCCAACATTTTCAAGATATTACGTGTAGACTACGTAAAACGTCTAAATTATCTTGATCACGTCGATGCACCAGCTTGGGGTATTCGTGCGCGGGTCAGATTTGACTTCTAATAGTTTCCATAAATTTATAGTATAATTTGAAGCCCTGTTCATATAAATGACAGGGCTTCTTTTATTGCCCTATGCTTCCGCAACATAGGCTCCCCCGGCAACAGGTTCTTGACAGAATAATGAGGAAAGATTCGTACCTGCTTCGTACCTTATTCGGAGATACAACAGATATTGTACAGATGTTGATCAGATTCCGACCCGCCCCTGACCAAGAATTATTTGGTCAGGGGCGGGTCAATATTTGTTGCAAGATTGTCGCCTTCCGAAGCTGGTACGAAGCAGGTACGAACACAACACGAACACAGCCCCACTGCATTAGCCCTTCAGACACAAAAACCAATGTCTTATGAACAAAAAAAATCCCCCTTGCATAGTACAAGGAGGATAAAATTAGCATATGACGATGGTTAGTTGTTATGTTTAAATGCATCCACACCACTTTGCAGGAATGCCTTATACTCTTCTACATTGTAGTTGGCACCACTCTGGGGTACCATTTTTTTGCCCGTCGGATCGACAATGACGTACAGTGGCTGTGAATTGCTATCGAATGTAGCTGCTTGAAAATCGCTGTTTTTCTTACCGATGGTATTGATCTTTTTGCCACTATACTTTGAAACAAATTGTTCGTTCGCAGCCAGCTCGGTCTTATCATCCACAAAAAGTTCGGCCATCACAAATTCTTCTTTTAATAATTTGGCCACAGCTTTGTCCGTCCAGACATTCGCTTCCATTTTACGACAATTGACACAATTCCAGCCCGTAAAATCAATTAAAACAGGCTTGTTCAATTCTTTAGCTGTAGCTAAGGCCTGGTCGTAATCATAATAAGGATCAAATCCCTTTGGCGTGCCTCTTTCATGAAAAATTTCAGCATATTTTTTCACCTTGCCATCTGAATGCGCAACAGCAGCATTTACACCCGAAGACAGATCAAAGTCTTGAGTTGCCGATGGTGGTAAAAAAGCAGAAATCGATTTTAAAGGCGCTCCCCATAAACCTGGCACCATATAGACCACAAAAGAAAAAACAACAATAGCCAAAATGGTTCGAGGAACAGACAGGAATTTCAGCTCACTGTCATGGGAGAACTTGATCTTGCCAATCAGGTAAAGCCCCATCAAAGCAAAAATAGCAATCCATAGCGAAAGGAACACCTCTCTATCCAACCAGTTCCAGTGGTAAGCTAAATCGACATTGGATAAAAATTTCAACGCTAAAGCGAGTTCCAAAAAGCCCAACACGACTTTTACACTATTCAGCCAGCCACCAGATTTCGGTAAGGATTTAAGCATCGAAGGAAACATAGCGAACAAACCAAAAGGAATGGCCAGGGCAATGGAGAATCCCAACATCCCAATTGCTGGACCCAATCGCTCGCCTTTCGAAGCTGCCTCAACCAACAGCGTCCCAATAATCGGTCCTGTACAAGAAAATGAAACCAACGATAAGCTGAAGGCCATAAAGAACAAGCCGACTAAACCGCCTTTATCCGATTTGGCATCCATTTTATTGACAAAGGAGCTCGGCAAGGTAATTTCAAATGCACCAAAAAAAGAAGCCGCAAAGCCAACCAACAACAAAAAGAAAATGAAGTTAAAGATACCGTTGGTCGACAGCGCATTGAGCGCATCAGATCCGAATGCGATCGTGATAATCATCCCCAAAGCCACATAAATCACAATAATAAATAATCCATATAACAGGGCTTTACTGATACCAGTGGCACGACTCCCCGCCTGTTTGGTAAAATAACTCACCGTCAGCGGTAGCATCGGAAAAATACAAGGCATCAATAATGCTGCAAAACCACCTAAAAGGCCTGCAACAAAGATACTCCACAGCGATTTTTTGCCTTCTGCTCCAGCTTTGTCCACGGTTGTCCCAGCTACTGATTTCATCTGGGCAGAATCGGCCTTGACGGTAGCAGTGTCTGGAGACTCCTCAAAAGACAGTGAATCGGGACTTATCGTACCATCCGTAAACTCAAGCTCCTCCAACTTGTTTGTTGTTGTATCCGCTTGGGCAAACATCGCCACAGGCGCAACCAGCAACAACAAAAGGATTAATAATTTAAAATTGACTTTCATGTTGTGTTATTCTTAGGTATAAATTGGTTTTTGAATAAATGAAACCCGAGGAGCTAGAGACTCCCCGAGTTAACTATAAACATATGAAACTAAGTTTTTTTAAGCACCAAATACCGGATTTGCCAATCTGCAAATAGGTTGAAAACCCGAAAAATCAA
Source organism: Sphingobacterium sp. (assembly GCA_050281725.1). Taxonomy (GTDB): domain Bacteria; phylum Bacteroidota; class Bacteroidia; order Sphingobacteriales; family Sphingobacteriaceae; genus Sphingobacterium. The sequence goes on from JBMAAL010000029.1 coordinate 53,744, forward strand.
CGTCCGTAGAAAGATATCCTTCTTTTACCGGTTCCTCTTTCACCAAATCGGTACTTAGGTATTTTTTGTTATCATCACAAAGTAGGGTCACCACGACAGCCTCATCGCCCAGCTCCTGCTGTAATTTAATCGCTCCGATTACATTTGCTCCTGAAGAAATTCCAACAGCCAGTCCCAATTGGCGCGATAGCTTCTGCGCCATGATAATGGAGTCGCCATCATTGGCACAAACGACGGTATCGAGTTCATCCAAATCCACAATGGCAGGAATAAACTCATCAGATATTCCCTGAATACGGTGTGAACCCACCTTATGCCCTGTAGTCAAAGTTGGACTTTCTGCCGGTTCCAGTGGATGTACACGGACATGTGGGTTTACCTTTCTTAAGCTTCTACCCACTCCCATGACCGTACCCCCAGTTCCCACACCAGCAACAAAAGCATCAGCAACTAAGCCCTGTTCTTCCAGTTGCTTGACAATCTCATAACCGGTGGTTTTCTCATGCGCTTCGGCATTGTATTGATTCTCGAATTGCCGTGGCAGAAAAACACCACCCTTTGCAGCAAGCTCTTCACTTAAACGAATACTTCCTAAAAAACCACCTTCTTCTTTGCTTATCAGCTGAATATCGGCTCCCATACTTCGAATAATATCAGTACGCTCCTTACTCAGCCAATTGGGCATAATAATCTTTACCTGATGACCAAGTGCTTTACCGATTGCTGAAAAAGCAATCCCTGTGTTTCCACTGGTGGCTTCAATGACAACATCACTCGGCCGGATCTGACAATTCATATACGCTTTGTATAAAATATAAAGCGCCATCCGATCCTTAATGCTACCGGTCAGATTGTAGTTCTCACATTTCACGAAAATTCGTCCGGGTTTACCTTTGTAAGTATACTGTAGTTCCAACATCGGCGTATTTCCGACCAATCTCCACAGATGTTTGAATCTCTTGTCCAATGCAGGCGACAAACACGCACTTAATAATTCTTGTTCAGCCATTTCTTATAATGATTATTCTGTTGCAAAATTGACCATTGACAAGATAATATTCAACACATCACTATAATTTCAATAAAAATTAAATTAAAAGACATAAAAATCAATAAATAATTCAGAACAATAGCGTATTTTTACAGCCGTACCGAAAATATTCAGATTATGGAATTGGATGAAATAGATGTAAAATTGTTACGCCTCCTACAGCAAGATGCTTCCATGAGCAATAAAGCGCTATCCTTTGAACTCAACAAATCTATTGCTGCTGTTCATGAGCGGGTTAGAAAGCTAAAGCGGTTTGGCTACATCAAAAAAACGGTGGCAATTTTGGACCGCCACAAGATAGGCATTGGGCTAATTTCCTTTTCCCAGGTCTTTCTCAAGGCGCATACTTTTGAAGTGTTGAATGAATTCGAAAAAGAGGTAGCTAAATTTCCCGAGGTGATGGAATGCTACCAAATGGCAGGTTCTTACGACTTTATGTTACGTATCGCAACCAAAGATATGGATGCTTATCATATTTTTCTGCGGCATCGACTGGCCGTATTACCCCAAGTAAACACCGTACAGACCTACTTTGTATTATCGGAGACAAAAAGCGAAACGGCCTACCCCCTGTAACCGTCGTATCATAGGCGAAAGAATAGCGCTGTCATGTGCGATTACACATGACAGCGCTGAAAAAACATTTAATCGAATAACAAGGTACCTGTCACATTCCAGCTACTAAAACTTGTTCCTTCAGGAGCTCCCTGTGGAATCTGCACCTGCATTGTATGGTCTCCTGCTTTTAAATCTCCCAGATCAATGTAGATTGGTGGTGTTACTGTGCCAGGACACCAATTGGAGCGGCTCAGATCGGATGAAGACAGACCCGTGGCAAAATTGCCTGAAGCTGGGTTTGACAAACGATACGACCCACAATCATTGCGCCAAGGGGTGTATTTAAAGCGCAATGAATCGTCCAGGAAAATGCGGTTTTCCTTAGGCACAAACTCATCCCCGTTCCCCCAGCCGCCATGCCCTGTGGTAATGTAGCGTAATTGTACGTTTTTAGCGTCCTGGTCCAAATGAAAAGAAACAGTAAGACCTTTCTCCTTATCAAACATAGATCCATACTCCTGACCGCCCATTTCCATGACATTGGTCGTCGTAAATAAAGACATCATCTTTTTCAGGGTGCCTTTTGACTCGGCATCAAAACCCGGATGTATCGTCAACTCCACACTAACCTCATGTCCATTTTTATCATAATTGCCAATGAAGGCGCCTACATAGACTTCCTGCTCGCTTAACATGCCAGCCAATTCCGTTACGTCCTGACGGTACAGCACCGAGTCCTGCCAAACCTTATCCTTTAACTGAAGGTAGTTAAACTGCTTAACACCAAAGGGTGTAAAGAAACGCATCAATTCAACAATGGGTTCAAAGGATGTTGTTTTTACAACGCCTTGGTAAGTTTTACCATTTCCGTTTTCATACGTAGGTAGGGAACCCATACCATTTTTCATGCCATCCAAAAAGCTTTGCGCCTTGTTGGTCGGGATGATAAAAACTGAGCCCGTGCGGTCATAGGCATCACCTTTCGATTGTTCAACCAACTGCACAAATACATTGTCGCTTGTCTTTATTTTTGGGATTTTTACCTTTTTTACCAAAACTGTCCCATTGGCAAAACGCAAAATAGAATCCGACTTTACATCATCTGCAAAACGTATGCGCTCCTTCCGAAAAACAGGTATTTGGATAAAACGATTTTTCCAGATCAGATCTTTATAAGAGAGTTCATCATACGGTTTTTCATTTCCTTTCAGCCGCAGTTGATCCGGTATAGTCTTTACCCTTTCCACTTTGGTGGCAAAAGTACGTGTATTCCCATTGCGGATCACCTCGAGTACCAGACCGAGGTCCTGACCAAGTTCCGTGGGTGCACCTTTTACTCCTAATTTATCGGTATACCAAACTTCTATTTTATTGGAATTGATGCTCGTCTCCACTTTTTTGCAGGGATAGCCCAAGATCGTTTTGGTCTCGTTTGTCGTGTTAAATTTTTGCTTCGAAAGCGCGAGCGAATCTTTGGTTAGAATGATTGACCCGTCTTTGAGTTTAGCAATTTTAA
>JBMAAL010000030.1:0-56144 GCA_050281725.1 Sphingobacterium sp.
ACGACTACCAAAAATGCCAATTGTAATAACCACATTTTTTTATTTGGCTTTACAAAGACCCTAAATACAATATCAATGACGGTCAATATCAACAACAATAGGATAAATGCGCCCCATGTAAATAAGGCCTTTTCATCATTGGGGTTTTCCATAACAAACCAGGCAACAAGGCATGCACTGGCGATATTTAGTGGTGTAAAGCGCACAATAAATTAACGTTTTTTAAACTTACGATTTGTTCCCCCCGATTTTCCACCTGCAGACTTACTTTTTGCTTTAGGTTTAAATCCCGAAGCTCGTTGCGCCTCCCGCACTTCTTTCTGTTTGATAACGTATTTTTTCTCGTGAAAAGCACCTTGGAAATCCGGATCATCTTTTCGCTTTTGATTATCAATCTCGCGCGCAATATCCTGTTTTTCATGAAAGGGTGTTTTCTCTATAAAGACATCCTCTGGGAGTGTATAAACAGGAATACTTTGTTTGATCAATTTTTCGATCTTGCGAACATAATATTTCTCGGCCTCATTACAGAACGTGATGGCATCCCCCTCATTGAAAGCGCGCCCAGTACGTCCAATACGATGTACATAATCTTCTATAACAATAGGTACTTCAAAGTTGATCACATGGCTTACATTAGAAATGTCAAGCCCTCGCGCCGCCACATCCGTTGCGACTAAAATACGAATATTTCCCTCCTTAAACGCATTGATGGAATTGATACGTGTATTCTGACCTTTATTGGCATGAATAACACGAACCTCATCTTTACCATATTTGCGTTCCAAAAAGTGGAAGACATTATCTGCTACCTGCTTTGTTTTACAGAAAACAATCAATCGGCTAAACGCTTCATCATCTTTTAGGAGATGTTGAAGTAAATTCAATTTCGTCTTTTGGTTGGGAACGACATAGAGCGCCTGGCTTACCGTCTTCGCTGGTGTAGCTTGTTCGGACACTTCAATAACCGTCGGAAATGCTAAGAAATCACCTGCAATTTTGCGGACAAGCTCACTCATTGTTGCTGAGAACAGTAAGTTCTGCCGTTTGCGTGGGACAATTTCAAGCACGCGATGGATCTTACTGATAAAACCCATATCCATCATCTTATCGGCCTCATCTAAGACCAAAAATTTAAGTGACTTAACGCCAATATGCCCTTCCAGGTACAAGTCCAAAAATCGACCCGGTGTTGCAACGATAATATCCACTCCTTTTTCGAGTGCTTCTATTTGAGTTTTTGGTCCTAATCCACCATAAAGTACCACTGAACGCAAATCAAGATAAGTTGAAAACAGTTTAATATTTTCTTCGATTTGCATGGCCAATTCCCTCGTTGGTGTCAAAATCAACGCACGCGCATCATTTCCCTGAGCATACTTTAGCTTCATCAGCATGGGTAAAACGAACGCAGCCGTTTTTCCAGTTCCAGTCTGAGCGATGCCCATTACATCCTGCCCGGCCAATATTGGCGTAATTGCCTTTTCCTGGATCTCTGTCGGTTGTTGATACCCCGCCTCCGCTATCGCATTTAAGATCTGTTTATTGAATTTAAAATTTTCAAATGATTGCTGCATCTTGCAAAGATAAGGAAAAGAGTCCATTTGACTTTCCTTGACAACCAATACGGTACACATTTACTTTCAATTGACATAAAAATTGGTAAAAAGCATATTATAAAGTCTAATATTTTGGTTTTTAAGAGAATTAAAGCATTTTTGTACTGTATAAACAAACTTTTTATCAGGTTGATATGAAAAAATTATGGATGTGTTTGTTGTTCATCACAACAAGCTTTGCTGCATTTGCCGATGAGGGAATGTGGTTTTTAATGTATCTAAAGCGTCTGAATGAGTCAGATATGCAGAAAAAAGGACTTCGCTTAAGTGCCGAAGAAATCTACAGCATTAACCACTCGAGCTTAAAGGATGCAATCGTACAATTCAATGGTGGCTGTACCGCTGAGATCGTTTCTGATCAAGGTTTGGTATTCACCAACCATCACTGTGGATATGGTGCTATTGCAGAACTTTCTACACCAGAAAATGATCATTTAACAAATGGTTTCTGGGCCAAATCAAAAAATGAAGAGTTAAAGCCTAAGTCTTTGTCGGTTCGCTTTTTTGTGCGGATGGATGATGTTTCAAAACGAATCTTAGGTTTGGTCAACAACAAAATGTCTGAAGATGAACGTAAAAAGATCATTGCTGCTGAGACTGCTAAAATCCAAAAGGAAAATAGCGAAAATGGCAAGTATGTGGTTGAAGTAAAATCGTTCTACCAAGGCAATGAGTACTATTATTTTGTATACCAAGATTACAATGACGTTCGGTTGGTGGGCACACCACCAAATAGCATCGGTAAATTTGGTGGTGATACCGATAACTGGGAATGGCCCCGTCATACCGGAGATTTCTCGATTTTCCGCGTATATGCTGATAAAGAGGGTAATCCCGCAGAGTATGCACAAGATAATGTTCCTTTGAAACCAAAACATTTCCTACCTGTCAGCTTAAAAGGTGTTCAAGAAGGAGATTTTGCAATGATCTTGGGCTATCCAGGTCGCACCAATCGTTGGATGCCTTCTGGTGGCATCAACCAAAATGTTAAATTCGCTTATCCAGCTTGGGTAGAAGCTTCTAAAACAGGTATGGATGCCATGAAAAAGTTCATGGACCAAGACCAAGCTGTAAAATTAAACTATGCTTCTAAATACTCTCAAGTAGCTAATTACTGGAAAAACCGTCAAGGGATGATTGATGCTCTGACATTACATAAAACGGCGGAAGCGAAAGCAAAAGACGAAGCTAAATTTGACAAATGGGCAAATAAAGCTGCAAACAAAGCAGAATACGGTGATGTCATCAAAACAATCAACGAATTTTATGCTTCGACAAACGAGAAAGCTAGACATGACAATTATTTAATGGGCATGCTGCGTTCTAGCGCAATGGCAGCGTTACCGTATACAATCGGATCCGGTTTAGAAGTTTATGCTGCTGGAGATGAAGCAAGAAGAAATGCAATTCTCCCCCGTTTAAAGTCGGCTATCGATGCAGGTTATGAAAAAATGTATATGCCGCTTGAAGAGCAGGTATTGATTGACGAATTGAATCTTTACGCTAAAAAAGCAGGAAATATTGCACCATATATTGCAGAATTGGCAGCTAAAAATAATGGTGACTTTACGGCGTATGTCAAAGAATCTGTGAAGAACAGCATCTTCGCTTCAGCGGAACGTTTGAACAATTATCTGGCTACCCCTAACGCTGAAATCTTAGCCAATGACCCATTGTATAAACTGTCTTCGGCCTTACTTAACAGATACCGTCAAGTAGATCCTAGCTGGAAAACACAAGACGACAAATTTGAAGGTGCTTATCGCAAATATGTTGCTGGTGTATTGGCTTCGAATCCAAAAGGTAAATTCTATCCGGATGCGAACAGTACTTTACGTTTAACTTACGGCTCGATCAAAGGCTTACCACAAGACCCGCGTAACGATGCTGACAAGAACTTTTACACGACGTTAAAAGGTACTATTGCAAAATACAAAAAGGGCGACGAGGAGTTTGATTTGCCACAGCGTTTGATGGATCTGTACAATAATAAGGACTATGGTCGCTATGCGGACAAAAAAGGACATTTACCAGTAAACTTCCTAAGTGACAATGACATAACAGGCGGAAACTCAGGTTCACCAGTGATAAATGGAAAAGGTGAATTAATTGGCCTAGCTTTTGATGGTAACATTGAAGCTATGGCTGGGGATGTGATCTTCGACCATAAGCTACAACGTACAATTTCAGTTGATATCCGTTATGTATTATTTATCATCGATAAATTTGCAGGTGCAACTAACATTATTGACGAACTTAAGATTGTTGAATAGTTTTTTTTAAGCTTTTTCGATAAAAAAAAACGAAATTTATTTTCTATTTGATTCGTTTTTGTATATTTAAGGAGTGTTTAGGAAAAACCATAAAAACTAAAATTATAATTATAAAAAAATGGAAAACTACGTAAAATTAAAAGAGTTAGTAGCTTCTATCGAAGCTGATGCAGACAAGTTCTTCAACAATGGTAATTCTGCAGCTGGTACACGTGTACGTAAAGGATTACAAGAAATCAAAACCTTAGCACAAGAACTTCGTAACGAAGTTACTGCTAAGAAAAACGACGGAAAATAGTTTTTTCGAAGTTAGACATAAAAAAGGCCTTTCAAATGAAAGGCCTTTTTTGTTGGCTTTTACAGAAATGTACAGGCCATCACCAAATTATAAATCTTAATACCCAAGTAATCACCGAAAGAGGCCTTCAGCTTATCATAAACCTGTTGCCTGGTCAAGGGTTTATCTTTCTTCTTTAACAATGTTGCCGATGAAGGGTTTACGGCGCCCAATTCCACCTTTGTCGCAAACATATTGTAATGTAGTTCTGGAACGGCCAAACCGAGGATCATCCCCGGTAGTCCATTAAAGGCCGAAGGACCTCCCGAAACAGGGATTTGATCCGTATAAAAAGCAACGGCATAGATGGAATCCAAAACAAGTCCATTGGCCCTGCGGCAGGGATAACCTGCAATTTCACGGTACTCATTCGTAATTTTCCACTTGATCTTCAATGTCGAATCCGCCACGACAACACGTTCCCCACCTAACTCAAAGACAGAATTAAATGCTTTACTTTTCAGATTCTGATAGCCACTTATGCCCGACTCAAAAATTCCAGAACGCATCAAGCCACTAACAACGTCCGAATACTCTTCAGCAATATGCTCATAGAGCACCTCATCATTGGAGAATGTCAGTTTCTTTTTCAACACCTGATTTTCGGGAATCTGCCCCATCATTTCTTTGATGGAGTTTCGTGTATCCTCGTCTTTTGCATAAGTTGCATAGCGTTTGAGGAGGTTTTTAAGAAATACAGTCTTGTCATAAGTAATTGTTCCTTGTGTAGGAAAATAAGCATATTGTCCAAAAGCCGTTGCTCCCCGGAAAAAAAACAGCAATAGGACGAGTAAATTTTTGATATCTTTCATTTTATTTCGATTTTACGAGCATTTTATTGATTTCCCAAGTGAGCTTAACCATATAATATCTGCTGATTGTATTGTATCGGCGTTCGGTCAGTAGTGTCCCATTTTGACTTCTGTCAAAACCCACATTCTGTTTGAGGAGGTCATTAACCATAAAGGTCAATTCGAGCTTTTCATCTTTTCGGAATTTTTTTGATAATGCGGGGCTCAGCACAAATCGTTCAAATTTTTTACTGTACACCGCTGTAGGGGCCTGATACGTATAGCTAAAATCTGCCCGCACAATAAATTTAGCCGGAAGAAAATACTTTAGGTTTCCTTCAGATGAAAACGTAAAACCCTTACTATCTTCCATCGCACCGATGGAATTGTCTTGTATAAGATATCCTGGAGACAATTCAATACCAAAGTCCAAGCCTTTGGTTGTCGATCGCTGTAGACTATAATTGAATCCATAACGCTGCACTTTGGCATTCGCCAAAACAGTATTGACATAGTTATAATTGTTGCTGAAAGATACCGATGGACCGCCACCATGTCTCAATTGAATTTTTTTCCATAATTTGCCGTAATACATTGGCCTGATGCTAATTTGATTATTGCTATTATGATTCAAATTTCCCCAAACAAATGTCGTCTTACCCAATGAATCAATCGTTGTATTTTGCACTAAAGCATTGTTTGTACGTGATGCACTTAAAAAGATACCTATAAACTTATCTTCCAATACGGAATACGTTCTAAAGCTTAGATTCAAATTATTGGTGTAGGATGGTTTCAAATTTTCGTTACCTAAATACTCATTCAAAGGGTCCAAATTCGACCGGAGTGGCTGGATCTGATTTAAAGAAGGCAAACCATTGGTACCCTGATATTCCAGATTGATCGATTTGTTTTTTTGTATTTCATAATTAACATCAACCACCGGATTATAAACTAAAAATGATCGTGAGAGTCTCGAGTTCTCCATGCGGTTTAATTGCGACAGATTACTGTTTTCGAACTTATTCGAGACATTGACCACTAGCTTTTCCAGAGGTTTATAATTAATTGCGAAATTATAGGTGTTTTTTATCGTTTTATATAAGAAATCATTGCTATACAAACTATCTAGTTTATCAAAAGTACCAGTATGCTGATTTTTATCGAAAGACCTAACTGCATTGTTATTTCTGTTGAGATTCAATCCATATTCAAAAGAAAGGATAATCTTTTTTGAAAGCGGTTCGGAATAAGCAAATTCACCACCCGTGGAAAAAGAGCTGTTTTTCACAAATTTCTTCTGGTCGAGAGTCGAATCTCTTTCAGCATTCCCTTCTTTGTAAAATCTAAGTTTAGAAAACAAATCTTGCTCACCATCCTGTTTATTGCCCGATGTAAAATAGTTGAATGATAACGAACGGCCTTTCTTTTTAAAACGTCTTACATAGAGCGCTGAGGCATTATACTGTTCTGACTTAGAATCGTTCGTAAACTTCCGCCTATTATCGTTGATCTTTTGATCAAATTGATTTGCAGTCGTTGATTGTGTCTCTGAAGAACTATTATCATGTCTTTTGTTTGCACCCGCCCAGACTGTTAGATCCGACATGGAATCGACCTTAAATTCATATTTCAAACCAATATTATGCTTTCTGTTCTCATTTGACGCCAATGTGCTGCTATTGCTAGTCAATATCGTGTCGCGTGCCGCATTGCGCGTAAACACACTGCGATCCAGATCAACATCAGATCGGATATGCTTATAGTCGATCCGCCAAGCATGTTTTTTGTTAGCGGTTTTATCTGAATATAGAAATCCCGTATTCAAGGACTTAGGAATACCTTCACCATTAAAATTATCACCTCTATCGTAATCACCCCCCATGCTTGATACCTCCTCATAACTGAGCCCGCTCTTGCCTGTATTACTTGCAATCAAATAAGCCGAAGCTTTAAACGATTGATTAAAATAGTTCAAAAAGCCCTGTCCAGCGTAGAATTTATCGCTACCTCCACCGACATCAACTTTTCCGAATATTCCGCGTCTAGCTTCCTCTTTTAGTTTCACGTTGATTGTCTGTGTACGTTCTCCATCATCAATTCCTGTTTTCTCAGCCTTATCAGACTTCTTTTCATAGACCTGAATTTTATCAACCATATCAGAACGAATATTCCGGCTTACTAAAATGGGATCGTCACCAAAGAACTCCTCCCCGTCTACAAGCATTTTCTTCACTGTTTTTCCTTGGGCAGTAATTTTACCGGAGGCATCGACTGTAATCCCAGGGAGAACTTTCAACAAATCTTCAACTTTGGCATTTTTTTCCACTTTAAAACTTCCGGCATCATATTCCGTTGTATCGCCCTTGATACTAATGGGCACCCGTCCCATTACAATGACTTCCTCCAGCAAGGTTGCACTGCTGGTCATTCCAATGGCCATATTATTGTAATGCTGCCCTGGCAAGATCTCCGCGTAATATTCGCCATACTTCGGATAGGTGACAATGATAAAATATTGTCCCGTATCTGGTCGCTCAAGAGAGAACTTACCTTGTTCATTTGAACGGGTAAAATTGGTCAAAATGGAATCTTTGGCTGTTAACAACATAATTGTTGCATTATGCAGCTTAAGCTGATCCTTTACATCACTGATTTTTCCTTCAATTCGCGATTGAGCATGAACTATTCCGCAGAAACAGAATAAAATAAGTAAAAGTAGTTGCCCCACTCTTTTCATAATATGGTTTTGGATAATATATAATTATATAAATAATAAAATTCGTGCACAAAACTAATGTTTTGTTTCAGTTAATTTTAGTTTATCTCAAAAAAAATACAAGCATTAAAAAGGTAAAAAAAACAAAACAACTAGCTGATTAACAATAGAATACAAGATAATAACCATAAAAAAAGCCCTTCAAAAGAAGAGCTTTTTTATCTAAACAGTTAGAAATATGTAACATACTGTGTAAACAGCATGCTGTGATCTTTATAAATTACCAAGTTCCATGATAAATTGAACAGTTTCTTTATTCATGTGTTGAGACAGCACACTTGTAATCTGATCTGTCATGGCCTTTCTTGTCATTCGTTTGACTTTGGTATTCTCGAATTTCTTTTTGTCCATCACTACGGTGTTGCTGAGTTCGACTTTTGTTGCAAAATAGGAAACGTGCTGACTAGGTACCACCAAGCCTAAAATCATTCCCGGAAGACCATTGATGGACTCTGGGCCGCCACTGATCGGAATTTCATTGCAGTAGTATCCAATGACGTAAATGGAGTCCGGTGTAATACCATTGGCTCTCCTGCAATTGTACCCAGCGATCTCACGGTATTCATCGGTGATTTTCCATTTGATACGCTTCATGGAATCCTGAACGATAATTTTTTCACCTACAATATCATTGTATCTCAAAAAAGATCGGTTGGACATATTGGAAAGGGTGGATGCATCAAAGTCCAGCGCAAGCATCATAATATACTGCTTAATCTCTGCATCCAGGCTCTCGTCTTTTACCGACTCAAACAAAGTCTCCGTGGTATTGAATTTCATTGACTTCTTTAACACGGCACTTTCTGGTAATCTCGGTACTATACGCTCAAAAAACTGTTTTGAGTTATCATCGGCCTTAGCGATGAATTTTTTACTTACGATATTCTTCATATACATCGTTTTATCGTAGGAAATAGTTCCCGATCGACCAAACAACGTATACTGTGCTTTAAGACCTAAGGCTGAACAACAGAAGAAGATAAAAAAGATATATTTTAACATTGTATTTCGCTTAATATTTTATAAAAACATTTTTGTAAAATCCCATGATAGTTTAAGCATATAATATCTGCGTATCGTATCATATCGACGTTGCGTAAAGACAGAAGTCGATGCCGAACGACTAAAACCTTTGTTTTGGTTAAGAACATCGTTGATCATAAAATCCAACACCAACGATTCATTTTTCAGGAATTTCTTGCTTACACCCGGATGCAACAAAAACTGCTCAAACTTCTCATCAAAAGCTTTGGTGGCCGCCTCGTAGGAGTAGGTATAATTGGTATAAACCTTAAATGTTTTGTTGAAAAAATACTCCACACTTCCGTTGGAAGCGAATACGAAACCATTACTGTTGGTATTGCGTTCCAAACTTGATTTCATCAAACGATATTGTGGACTAAAGTTCAGGTCAAAATTTAAACCTGTCTTGGTATCTCTTTTGAAATTATACGTAAAATTAAAGTTCGTCGTATTTACTTTATTCAATTGGTGATTGAACATATTATAATTATCACTCATATTCACATAAAACTGTGGCGAGTTGGACAGGCCAAGTTTTTTGCTCAACTTGAAATAAACTCCAGACCATACGTTCAGCGAAGTATTTGTCTTACCATCAACATTATTCCAAGTATATGTATTGATCCCGTTCAATGTGTCAATATTTTGTGTTATCGGGTTTCTTTCGGTAGAAATATTACCGCCGACATAAACGTAATTCCCGGTCAATACACGGAACGAATTATAATTCAGATTTAATGAGTTTCTAAACGATGGTCTTAAATTTTCATTTCCTAAATAACGGTTAATCTGGTCTGAGTTATCCAAAACAGGCTGGATCTGGCTCATGGAAGGCAATTGATTTTTACCGGTATAGTTCATCCATAACCCCTTTGTCTTTGTAAAAGAATAACCTGCACTTACATTTGGGTTATAGGTAAAATAACTTCTTGTAATCCCCTGGCTTGTATAATTATTAAACTGCTTCAGTTTGTCATTATTAAAATTATTGGCTACAGTAAATTTGAGCTTTTCAGTTGTATGGACTATCGCAAGTTTATATCTACTGCTATTTCTATCAAAATCATAATTATTACTAAACTTTCGATCCAATTGATTATAATTTCCTTGCCCATCATTATTGAACGATTCCACGAGTGATGTATTGGTACTTCGCTCTATTCCAGTTCCCACTACAAGATTCCAAATTTTGGACAAAGGTTCGGTGTAAGATATAGAGGCTCCTAAAACATCACTTTTATTATTACGGACTTTATCTTGATCCGTTTTTGTTTCAGTATTTAGATCATTATTTTTAAGAGTGGAATTTAAATGCCCAGTGCCGTTCATCTCATTTCTTTTCCATTGACCATCAAATGTAAAAGAACGTCCTTTTTTCTTGAATTTATGTGTAAAATAGGTGCTAAAGTTTAATTCATTCACATTGTTTTTCACCAGCTCATCTGTTATTTCCGCAATTGATATATCCCCAGCTTTTGAGAACTGATAAGCTTCGCGTGTATTATAGGACCAAAGATTTTTTCTTGATGCTCCACCTCGTATGGTTAAGAGATTTAACGAATCTAATTTCAGGTCATATTTAAGATTCGCACGATGCTGGTCATTTTCAGTATCTACATTCTTCACCGATTTGTTATTGATCAAACCTGTTGTAATCGTCTCATCATTTCCATCGCTGCTCAGTCTTCCATATTTGTAGTTAATGTTGACTGTATGTTTATCTTTATCAAATTTATCCGAGAAGTTAACGCCCGAATTTATGGCTTTAGGTACACCAATAACTCCTTGTCCAGAAAAAGGATCTGTAAAATTAGACCAGCTCATCGATCCGTCATCCCCATAGGACACACCTGAATCACCACCATACTTTTGCGCATCCTGCCAGTTCATGCTCGTAGTACCATTATTACCGAAAAGCCCATAAACTGATATTTTCTGCGAACCCTTAAACTTGTTCAACATCAATTGTCCCATATAGTAGTCGTCGGTTCCACCGCCAAGAAGCGCTTTTCCGAACATGCCATTTTTAGAGCCTTCTTTTAGCTTTACATTGATCGTTTGCTCACGCTGACCGTCATCCACTCCTGTTCGCTCTGCCTGCTCAGATTTTTTCTCGTAAACCTGAACTTTATCCACCATATCCGATCGGATATTTCGTGTCACCAGTGTCGGATCATCACCGAAAAATTCCTCACCGTCTACCAATACTTTTTTGACTGTTTTACCTTGTGCAGTAATCTTTCCAGATGCATCAACCGTGATGCCGGGCAAAGCTTTCAACAGGTCTTCAACCTTGGCATTCTTCTCAACTTTAAAACTGCCGGCGTCATATTCAGTGGTATCACCTTTAATGGTGATTGGGATACGGCCCGTAACGATGACTTCTTGTAATAATGTAGCTGTGCTTGTTAGACCAATAGCTAATTTGGAATAATCCACACCGGATTGGATCTCCGTATAAAAATCACCATACTTAGGGTAACTCACAATCAGCACATAAGATCCTGTATCGGGCTTGGCTAAGGAAAATAGACCATTTTCATCAGACCGGGTAAAGCCTGTTAATATAGAATCTTTAGCAGTCAATAGCATAACTGTTGCGTCTGATAACTTTAGTTGGTCCTTTACATCACTTATTTTTCCAGCAATCTTGGATTGACCCGAAGCCAGACCAGGAATAGCAAAAATGAAAAATAAGAGCATTTGTAAAACTCTTTTCATAAAATTGTTGGATAGTAAATTAATATCAATATAACATTAGTAGATGAAACCAATGTTTTGTTACAGTAAATTTAATTTTATTTCTAAAAAAACTAATTTTGGCCCACAGCTCCGCTATTTGAACGAAATAGGAAATCCATTTTACAAAAACTCACGACCTATACATTTACTCAAAAAAAGATTTTTTGCTATACTTGATAATGTTGCTTCTGTTGCATATTGATCAGTCGCCACAACTGCAGACAAAAGAAGCATATCAACAGAGCAAAAGATATTTGACAAGCTATCGCACTATAATTTTTAAGATCCGGGGTTATGTCTGCAACTTCAATTTTGGCCATCAGATAATTATTTAACAGGATTCCGCAAACAGTCCCAAGGAGAAAAAATGTAATCGCATACTTTTTATTTGACAGGGCTTTTTCTTTATCTTTCTCAAGCGCTACGATGCTGCCCATGACCCGTTGTTCAAAATCGTCGAATGGCATTTCTATTTTGCTCATTTGCATAACCTTTCTGAATTTTTCCTGCTGTTTATCCATAATACTCTGCTTTTTTAATTAACTGACTCAAGACGATCTGCATATTTTTACGGGCCCGGTGCAAGATCACTTTTGTATTTGCCAATGTCCAGCCCATAATTTCCTGGATTTCATCCATCGACTGTTCTTCCAGGTAGAATAGACGTAATGCAACAGACTCCCGGGCGGGCAATATAGTGAGTGCATCGTTGATCATTTCTTTTCTTTCATGCGCGATTATTTCATCCAATACAGAATCCTCATGCGACGTGTCATGATGGGATAAATCAAAATTGACCAGGTCCAGTTTCTTATGCCGAACGGCATTAAAAGCCACATGCACCACAATCCGGTAAAACCAGGTACTAAATTTAGATTTCCCTTTAAAGGAAGACAGCGATTGATAGCATTTTATAAATGCATCCTGAACGGCATCTTCTGCCAAATGCTCTTCCTTTACAATAGAAAGAGCGACAGAAAATGCCATATCCTTATACGTTTTTATAAAATAACGATAAGATTCCACATCGCCTGACAGAACTTTTCGAATATAGATTTCATCCATTGGCGGGTTAAATATCGCGTTTTTTATCCAATCGGTTAGCAATTATCATCGCAACTCCTGCAGAAATAATCAAAATCGCTACGGCAAGTGAATCTGGCAAGTCCGTTTTGATATAGTTATCCAAAATACCGACAATGAACAGGCCTATTCCAATACCAAGCACCAAAATCCCGGGTTTTTGCCAATCCAAAGACTCCTTTTTTCTACTTTCACTAGGTAGGTGTACTGTGGCACTTCGATAACGCATAATAAAATAAACACACAGGGTAATACACGTAAATAATCCGACGCCCAAAATGGCTGCTACTGATTGCTTTTCCATAATTATTTGAATTAGTTTTCTCATTAGTCACGGCTATTCCCGAAAAGGTTACAACAAATTGAGTTAAATGTGTCGATTTGTGTAAATTTGTTTCAAACACAAACAATATGCAAAACATTAAAGAATATGTAGAAGCAAACAAGCAACGTTTTTTAGATGAGTTGTTTGATTTATTGCGTTTACCATCAGTAAGTGCCGATCCTAAATTTAAAGGAGATGTAGAAAAGACTGCTGAATTTGTTGCTCAGAAATTGCGTGAAGCCGGAGCCGACAATGTAGAAGTCTGTCCTACCGCTGGTAATCCAATCGTTTATGGAGAAAAAATTATCGATCCAGCACTTCCTACAGTGTTGACATATGGTCATTACGATGTACAACCTGCTGATCCTTACGAGCTGTGGGATACCCCTCCTTTCGAACCGACGGTCCGTGATGGCAAAATTTATGCACGTGGTTCTGCCGATGATAAAGGTCAGTTTTATATGCATGTAAAAGCCTTCGAATACATGATTAAAAATGATGCATTAGCATGCAACATCAAATTTATGATTGAAGGTGAAGAGGAAGTGGGCTCAGTCAATTTGGGTACATTTGTTAAAGAAAATACTGAAAGACTGAAAGCTGATGTTATTGTTATTTCTGACACATCGATGATCAGCATGGCTCAACCATCGTTAGAAACTGGCTTACGTGGACTTTCTTATGTTGAAGTTGAAGTTACGGGGCCTAATAGAGATTTACACTCCGGCGTATATGGTGGAGCAGTAGCCAATCCGGCGACGATATTAGCAAAACTGATTGCATCATTACATGACGAAAACAATCATATTGCTATCCCTGGATTTTATGATGATGTTGTCGAACTGACTGCTGAAGAACGTAAAGCATTAAATGAAGCACCTTTTGACATTGAAGAATACAAAACAGACCTGGGCATCCAAAATATCTGGGGAGAGAAAGGTTTTACGACATTAGAACGCACCGGTATTCGCCCTACCTTAGAAGTAAATGGCATTTGGGGTGGTTATATCGGTGAAGGCGCCAAAACGGTATTACCTTCAAAAGCGAATGCAAAAATCTCCATGCGTCTTGTACCAAACCAAAACTCTCATCGCATTACGGAACTTTTCAAAAAACATTTTGAATCTATTGCACCAGATTATGTGAAAGTAGAAGTTAAACCTCATCATGGTGGCGAACCTGTCGTCACACCGACCGACAGTGTTGCTTACAAAGCAGCAGAAAAAGCCCTACATGACACCTTTGGTGTTAAGCCAATTCCAACGCGTGGAGGTGGTTCAATCCCAATCGTCGCTCTTTTTGAAGAAGTATTGGGTTTAAAAACTGTACTTCTAGGCTTCGGTCTGGATAGTGACAACCTACACTCTCCAAATGAAAAGTATGGTATTGAGAATTACCTTATGGGAATATCAACAATTCCTTTATTTCATAAATATTACGCGGAACTAAGCAAATAATTTAGTTTTTCATTAGATAAAGGGTTATTTTTAAATTTTAGAAATAACCCTTTATCGTTTTATGGATTTTGACTTTCGTTTAATTGTATTTTACACTGCTGCTCAGCACCTTAATTTCACCAAAACGGCCTCGGCTCTTTTCATCTCACAACCAGCTGTAAGCAAAAACATCCAAGAACTAGAAAAGAAGCTTGGCGTACCACTCTTCGAAAGAAAGGGTAACAACCTTAATCTGACCGATTCAGGCCAAATTCTCTATAAATATGCCCAACAGATTATTAATCTGTATAATCAGGCGGGCCAAGAAATACAGGAATTGCAGGAAGGGCGAAAAGGAAATCTGGTTTTAGGAGCCAGTACAACCATCTCCCAATATGTTCTACCCGCTCTACTTGCTGATTTTCTATCGCAATATCCAAACAACCGTATCCAGTCTTTTCAATCCAATAGCCGCAGTATTGAAGAACAGCTTGTCGATAAAACACTGGATTTAGGGATTACTGAGGGTTCCACAGATAATCGAGCCCTGAAATACATTCCTTTTATGAAGGATGAACTGGTTCTTGTCACAAATAGCCAAAACCCACTATTAGATCAATTAAAAAATCCAATATTATCCGATATCACACGCTTACCCTTGGTACTACGCGAGCAGGGCTCGGGTACACGAACAATTATTGAGAACGCACTAAAAGAAAACCGAATTAATCTATCCGAAGTACAGATAGAAATGATCTTACCTTCAACAGAGAGTATCAAAGGCTACCTTGCCCGTCGCAACAGCTTTGCTTTTTTATCGATTCATACGGTGCAAAAAGAAGTGTTGAATAATCTATTGACTATTGTCGATATTCCACAATTAACAATAGAACGTTATTTCTATTTTACCCATTTATATGGAGGGCTTGCTGGTACGCCCAACCAGTTTCTGCAATTCTGTCTACGGCAAAATTTCAAGTTATAACCAAATGTTATGTCTCATAAACAAACTTCGTTTTAATTCCAGATTAGAGCCGCCTAGATTTGTACAAATGAATTAGCGTAATGGATTATAAGAAACTCACAAATTATTTAAAGGCACTCAGCTGGATCATCGTCGCATTGGTCATTACTTGTACAACTTTATGTGTATTTCCACTCAAACATGAGAATCGGAAAAACCAAACAGATGTTATTGAAATACACAACGACTCCCTTATTACGCACGTTTCCCAATTTAAGGAAATCTCTTTCAAAGATAGTCCCGAAGGTAAAATGGCCAGTTATGGTGAAAAGCTAATTAAAAACACATACGATTATTTTTATGATGGTGAAGTCAAGATTGGGAACAAGCTTGCCTGTAGCAGCTGCCATCTCAATGGCGGGACAAAGGCTTTCGCTGCTCCTTACGTTGGACTTACCAATGTCTTTCCAACCTATATTGGACGAGAAAATAAGATTGAATCACTCGAAGAACGGATCAATGGCTGTTTTGAGCGGAGTATGAATGGTCGAGCTATTCCCGAAAACAGCAAGGAAATGAGGGCTATTGTCACCTATATCAAGAACATCAGCGTAAATACAGTTAATAAAGGTCGGTTGGCAGGCCAAGGATTTATAAAAATGGATATTCCCAACCGTGCGGCGGACTTAAAACATGGTCAAGTGGTCTTTGAAAACAAATGTACCAGTTGTCATGGACGAGATGGACAGGGCCTGCCTCAAACAGCTGGAAAAGGATATCAATATCCACCCTTGTGGGGTAAAGACAGCTACAATGATGGCGCGGGGATGGCACGATTACTTACCGCGGCCCGTTTTATCAAAGCTAATATGCCTTTAGGCGCAACTTATGATGCACCTCAGTTGAAAGACGACGAAGCCTATGATGTGGCGGCGTATATCAATTCTTTCGATAGACCTCAAAAAACAGACAAGCAATTGGACTATCCTAATCTAAGCAAAAAGCCCAAAGATAGCCCCTATCCGCCTTATGCCGATAACGTTAGTATAGAACAACATAAACTCGGACCTTTTAATTTTTAAACATACATATCCCATTAAATCAATAATAAATATGAAAAAACAACTTACAATCGCTTGCATTTTATTAGCGATAACGACTATTCAAGCGAAAGCACAGGACAATAAATTGTTGCTCAATAACCATCAATACAGTGGTGCTGTTGCGCAGAAAAAAGCGTATAAAGCCATCTATCAGCTGGACAGCAATGATCCAAAAACAATTGAAAAAGCAATCCGTAATATTAATAATGTCTTGAAGGACCCGCGATTAAAAGGACGTTTACAAATTGAATTGGTTGCATTTTCTGGTGGTACCGAAGCCTACCTAAAAAAGAATAGCCAATATGAGAAACCCTTGAAAGATCTCGTCGAGAAAGGCGTTATCGTAGCGCAATGCCTGAATACGTTGGAAGAGAAACATATTGCCAAAGAAGAGCTATTTGATTTTATAGGCTATGTTCCTAGCGGAAATGGTGAATTAATCTTACGAGCAAATGAAGGTTGGGTTATCGTTAAACCATAGTATAATGAAAAATTTTCTACTGCTTGGTCTAACAATAGCATTATTGGGTGTCCAGGAAATTATGGCACAAGAACATCGTTTTGACCCACCCTGGAATAATCCACCAGAATCGGCACTAAATTTTACGGTACCCGGGATAGACAATATTCCAGATTTATATGGTGATATCGAGAATCCGCAGCTTACCGTTTTTTTCGCTGGTAATCAATTTATGGTTGTCGATGATCTACTCACATCATTCAAAAAAGAATACCCACAATACGAACGTATTTTTGTTGAAACGCTGCCACCAGGCATTTTAGCCAAGCAGATTAAAGGTGGATCGATCACAGTAGGCAATCTACGCATTACACATAAGCCCGATATTTATACAGCAAGTAAAAGAGCCATCAACGAAATGGCAGATTATTTTAGTCATACGCAGGTGTATTGCTATAACAATATCTGTTTGATGGTTCCAAAAGGAAATCCCGGCAATATCAGCACATTGAATGATCTGGGGAATGACAAAGTTCGTATCAGCATGCCTAATCCACAATGGGAAGGAATTGGGGAGCAGATCAAAGCATCCTATAGAAAAGCCGGGGGCGAACAACTCGTCAAGAAAATCATGGAAGATAAGGTCAACGACGGCAGCACTTATCTGACTAAGATCCACCATCGCGAAAGCCCTATGCGTGTATTGTATGGACAGGCCGATGCGGCTCCAGTTTGGGCTTCTGAAGTCGTTTACCAAAAACTAATTGGCCATCCTGTTGAAGGGATCACCATTCCTGATGCGCAAAATACAACTGCAACTTACGTTGCTGCAAAGCTTAAAAACGCACCGCATACGCAGGCTGCAGATGACTTTTTAAAATTCATGGACTCGCCAACGGCCAAGCGTATTTACAAGAAGTATGGTTTTACAGTAGACTAAAAAGAAAATGGATAATTAATTATCCATTTTCTTTTTTTACTTTAGGTCAAAATTAGTTGAATTGTATGATCCTATTGCTCAAAAAACTCCATCGGTATTGGTATTTTATCAGCGTTCTACTTGTTTTTCTTCTGTTTTTCCCTTATACCTATTTTTTAGCACGACGTCCCGAAAAAAACTATGCTCGGATCGCCCGTATGCGACGCTGGGTATCAGTTGGTGGTTCGGCCTTAGCTGGTGTATTTTTTAAGGTGAGCTATGAATCAAAAATAGATTGGAACCGTTCCATGGTATTATGTCCCAATCATACTTCGGTCTTGGATATAACAGCCCTCACCTACTTGTGCCCAGCTCCTTTTTCCTTTATTGGAAAAGCTTCACTACTTAAAAATCCGGTTACACGTATTTTTTTCAAAACAATAGATATCCCGGTCACAAGAAGAAGTAAAGTATCTTCTTTCAAGGCTTTTCAACGTGCCAATGAACTCGTCCGCAGCGGCAGAAGTGTGGTTATCTTCCCAGAAGGAAAAATCGATGATGGTTTCCCCCCACAGATTCACGCATTTAAATCCGGAGCCTTTCGAATCGCTATTCAGAATGACGTTCCCACAGTACCCATTATCATAGAAAATGCCTGGGATATCTTTTTCGATGACGGCTCGAAAAGAGGATCTCGGCCGGGAATAGTTAAAATACATGTATTCAACCCGATAGAGACTAAAGATTTTAACGATGATAATGCATCAGAACTAGAAAAAGTTGTATATGACAAAATGCATTCCTATTGGATTATGAAGAATAAATCGTATTTTCATAACCTAGAGAACCTCCAAAAAATATGTCAGGAAAGATCTTAATCGAAATCAAGGATATTGCCAGAGAGTACCAAATTGGTGCAGAAACAATTCATGCCTTAAGCTCCGTTACACTCAACATCAATAAAGGAGAATTTGTTGCCTTAATGGGGCCTTCAGGATCAGGCAAGTCGACGTTAATGAACATTCTCGGTTGTTTGGATACCCCGAGCCGAGGAGAATATATCCTCAACGGGATTAATGTGAGTGACATGACTGACGATGAACTCGCCGAAGTAAGAAACAAAGAAATTGGTTTTGTCTTTCAAACGTTTAACCTATTACCAAAGAATACAGCACTTGAAAATGTTGCACTTCCCCTCATTTATGCGGGCTATAATAAAGTTAAACGTGAGGAAAAAGCCACTGCAGCCTTGGAAAGTGTCGGCTTAGGTCATCGTATGGATCATAGGCCGAACGAGCTCTCGGGAGGGCAACGACAACGTGTGGCTGTTGCAAGAGCATTGATCAACGATCCATCCATTATACTTGCCGATGAGCCAACAGGAAACCTTGATACCAAAACGTCCATTGAAATTATGGGCCTACTGGAAGAAATTCACTCCAAGGGCAATACCATTATCCTAGTGACACATGAAGAGGATATCGCATTACATGCACACCGTATTGTACGCATGCGAGATGGCTTGATCGAAAATGATTATCCAAACCCTGAAATCAAATCAGTGTCACCAAGACTTGATGCGTTAAACGAAAAGGGGAGTGATTTTGAGAATATCTAAAAATATTATAACTCTAAAAATCAATAACTTACATTAATACAGCAAAAATAACACGTGATTTACTTGCTTAAGTTAAATTAAATCATAGTTTTGCGAAAATAGAGAACTTAAATTGTTTTTATATGTATTGGACATTAGAATTAGCTTCGCATCTAGAAGATGCACCATGGCCAGCAACAAAAGATGAATTAATCGATTACGCTATTCGTTCGGGTGCACCTGTTGAGGTGATTGAAAACTTACAATCTCTTGAGGACGATGGTGAGCCATATGAAAATATCGAAGAAATTTGGCCCGACTATCCAACAAAAGACGATTTCTTCTTCAATGAAGATGAATACTAGAAAATAAAAAACGCCTTTTTAATAAAGGCGTTTTTTATTGAAGACACTCCCTCTTTTCGGAAACACCTCAGTATGGTTTATACCGATTAGCCCGCGAGTTTTTTTATTCCCTAGTTTTAATCCATTTTGATGAAGCTAAGTCTTACAGATATGAAGATAAAATTAAAGCTATTGTTGTTCCTATTGATTAGCTGTATAGTCAGCCAAAGCTTATTTGCTCAGGACCAACAAACTTCCAATGAATATATTGTTGTTTTAAAAAGGTTTGTCCAACGTTTACATGATCCTAGTCTAGCTACTGATATTATACTAAGCCAAGATCTAATTACATCACAAAAACTAAACGAAGACCTGCAAGAATACTTATTGGCAAGCATCGATGAAATCAGGATAAATGTACAGAGCAAGAATATCAACCAACTGGAATATCTTAGTTTTGCTCAAGCGGGAAGAAAAGAAACAAGTGATATCGATCTCGAAGGTATTGATCCACAACAAGTCTACTTTGTCAAATACCTCAAGCGTTTTGTATTTGCTGCCGTTATTCGTGATAGAAAAATAGCTTCTTTTACATTAGTCTCTAAAGGTAACAATAAGGCCCATTTTGTCTTTTATTAATCTTCATCTTGTTTTCATCGCCCCCATTTTATCAGATACCTGCTCTTATAATCCTTAAATATCACGCTCAGGCTTACATAAATGCGCGCTTATCAGGTTTTATTTTACAGCATATTTGTGAGCAATATTAAGCCAATGATGCTTTCTTAAAAATTTTTCAATAAAAACACTTGCATTTTATAATTCTATCAACCATATTTGTATTAATAAAAATAACAATGATAACAACTGTCTCAAATAAAGCTTGGTGGTGGCACAACGAATAACGTTGTGGCAAATTCCTATTGCATTATTTGATTAATACGTCAAGATATGATGGGCTTGCCTAAATAAGGTAAGCCCTTTTTTTATTTAAATTACCATGAAAGAAATTTTAGCGCATTTATTTGAATACAAGACATTTTCTCGGCAAGAGGCCTACGAGATTCTAACCAACATTGCCATGGGCAAATATGACAGCCACCAAATTGCGGCATTTATGACCGCTTATGGTATGCGCAGCATTCGCGTTGAAGAGCTTGGAGGGTTTAGAGATGCGATGTATGATTTATGTCTCAAACTGGATTTTGATGGTTATGATTTAATTGACCTTTGCGGTACAGGTGGAGATGGTAAAAATACCTTCAATATCTCCACTATAGCATCTTTTATCACAGCTGGGGCTGGTTACCATGTTGCAAAACATGGTAATATCGGGGTATCTTCGAGCTGTGGTTCTTCCAATGTCATGGAATATTTAGGCTATCAATTCAGCAACGATAAGGCTGAACTACAACGCCAGCTTGATGAAGCCAATATCTGTTTTCTCCATGCACCATTGTTTCACCCTGCAATGAAAACCGTTGCCCCGATACGTCGTGCATTGGGTGTTAAGACTTTCTTTAACATGCTGGGGCCATTGACAAATCCTTCCAATCCTAGATTTCAGTCTGTTGGTGTATTTAGTTTAGAATTAGCAAGACTGTATGGTTATTTATACCAAAACACCAACAAACAATATTCCATTATTCATGCTTTGGACGGTTATGACGAGATATCCATGACCGGTGATTTTAAGGTAATCAACAACCAAGGAGAAAATTACTACAACATGGAAGAGCTTGGTTTTACCCCAGTCTCAGCCCAGGAGTTGACAGGAGGTGAAACGATAGCGGATGCCGCCCAGACATTCTTATCTATATTGAACAATCAGGGTACAGATGTGCAGAACAACGTTGTTTTGACCAACGCCGCATTTGCGATTAAGACCTTTAACCCCGAAAAATCTTTTGGCGACTGTTTTTATGAAGCAGAAGGTTCACTGATGGGAGGTAAAGCTTTACGAAGTTTCCAAAAACTAATCAAAAAATAAAATGGCGGTCAAAGTAAAAGTTTGTGGTATGAAATATCCCGACAATATAACCGCTGTAGCCTCCTTGGGCATAGATTATATGGGATTTATATTTTATGATCAATCCAAACGTTATGTTGGTCAAAGCTCCTCCTCATACATTAAGGAGCTTGACAGCCTAAGCAAGGTCGGAGTTTTCGTCAATGCTAGCCTCTCAGAAATTCTAGCTAAAATAACTGAATTTAAACTAAATGCAATTCAACTGCATGGAGATGAATCTGCAGAATTCTGTCTTGAATTGAAGGAAAAATCAGCAGTTATCATCATGAAAGCCTTCGGAGTCGATCAAAACTTTGACTGGATACAGCTCGATCCTTACGCTAAAATTGTAGACTACTTTTTATTTGATACCAAAAGTAGTTCCTATGGTGGTACAGGAGTACAATTTGACTGGTCCCTATTGGACCAATACAAACTTACTACCCCCTATTTTCTCAGCGGCGGTTTAGATCCCGAAAATATCAAAACAGCGCTAGAAAGAAATGATCCACGGCTATATGCACTGGATTTAAATTCAAAATTTGAAGTAGAACCCGGCTTAAAAGATATTGAGCTATTAAGTCACAGTATAAATACTATTAAAAAATGAGTATATATCAAGTCAATGAAAAAGGATATTATGGTCCCTTTGGAGGAGCCTATATCCCTGAGATGCTCTATCCAAATGTGAAAGAGCTACGTGAAGAATATCTCAAAATTATCGAAGAAGAGAGCTTTCAGGAGGAATTTAACCAACTGCTCAGCGATTATGTCGGACGTCCTTCTCCATTATATCATGCCAAGCGTCTTTCTGAAAAATATGGAACTACGATTTACTTAAAACGGGAGGATCTTAACCATACCGGAGCGCATAAAATCAACAATACCATTGGCCAAATTCTATTAGCGGAACGCTTAGGCAAAAAGCGCATCATTGCGGAGACAGGCGCAGGACAGCATGGTGTTGCTACAGCGACCGTCTGTGCGCTCAAAGGTATACAATGTGCAGTGTACATGGGAGAAGTTGATATTCAGCGTCAGGCTCCAAATGTAGCACGGATGAAAATGATGGGTGCCGAAGTTATTCCGGCAACATCAGGCTCCAAAACGCTAAAGGATGCTACCAATGAGGCTTTGCGAGATTGGATCAACAATCCTGTCGACACCCATTATATCATTGGGTCTGTTGTGGGACCACATCCTTATCCCGATATGGTTGCTCGCTTTCAGTCTATTATTTCTGCAGAAACGAAAAAACAGCTCTTGACAAAAACAGGAAGAGAAAATCCAGATATCGTATTGGCCTGTGTCGGTGGAGGCTCCAATGCGGCAGGTATGTTCTATCATTACCTCGATGAAGAATCGGTTCAATTGTATGCCGTAGAGGCCGCTGGCCACGGTGTTGATTCCGGCGAATCGGCTGCTACAACAGCATTAGGAAAAGAGGGAGTTTTACATGGAAGCCGATCTATACTTATGCAAACAGCGGATGGCCAGGTCATCGAACCATACTCCATTTCGGCGGGCCTGGATTATCCCGGTATTGGCCCCCAACACGCTTGGTTATTCAAATCCGGTAGAGGTAACTATGTCAGCGTGACTGACGACGAAGCGATGCGTGCAGGTCTTGAGCTTACGCGATTAGAAGGTATTATACCGGCTATTGAGAGTTCTCATGCGCTGGCTTATTTGGAAAAAATACCTTTTAAAGGCGATGAGACTGTCGTTGTCTGTCTTTCTGGACGTGGTGACAAGGATCTAGATAATTATATGAAATACTTTGATTTTTAAGGCATGAATACAATTGAAAAAAAAGAAGGTACTCCCCTTTTATCGATATATTTTACAGCTGGGTATCCAACACTGGACAGCACAATCCGTATTGCGAAGAAATTGGAAGAAGCCGGTGCGGACTTTCTGGAAATCGGTTTCCCTTATTCCGACCCAGTGGCAGATGGGCCTGTCATTCAGCACAGTTCTGAAATTGCTTTGGCAAATGGTATGACTGTAGAAAAGTTGTTCAACCAGTTGAATGACCTGCGTAAGCATGTCAGTATCCCCGTATTTTTGATGGGCTACTTTAATCCTGTACTTCAATTTGGTGTGGAAAGATTCTGCGAAGCATGTAAAAATGTAGGCGTTAATGGTGTCATTATACCCGACCTACCCATGGATGAGTACGAAGAACTTTACAAAGAGACGTTCGAGAAAAATGGGATCGCCAATATATTCATCGTAACACCGCAGACTTCTGAAGAACGAATCAGAAAAATAGATAGCCTTTCCAGAAGCTTTATTTATTTACTTTCATCCAATGCAACGACGGGTAAAACACTCGATGTTGGCGATAATACAGCCGCTTACTTTAAGCGGGTACATGATCTTCATTTAAAAAATCCATTGATCGTTGGCTTCGGTATCTCCGATAAACCTACCTTTCAAAAAGCAAGTAAACATACGGCGGGTGCCATTATAGGTACTGCATTTGTCAAGCGGTTAAAAGAACCGGATTATCTCGACCAAATCCCAGCATTTATCTCGTCTATTAAAGCTTGATCTACTGGCTAAAAATTAGCAAAGCATTAATTTTTTAATAAGAGTTCGATCTAAAGTCTTTTTTCTTGGATCGAACTCTTATTTTTAAGACGGTTTTTGAAAATGTATTTTTTCAAAGAGAATATCTTTGCTGCCTTGATGAACCAAGCAATAGGCGGCCAGTCAAATCAATACTGATATAACCATGGATACGCGAAGAGATTTTTTAAAGAAAACGGCTATGCTTGCCGGGGGAGCATCTATCTCCCATGTTATTCCATCCGCTATTGCGAAGGCGATGGCTATTAATCCAGCATTGGGCAGCACCTTTTATGATGCCGAGCACGTAGTATTATTAATGCAGGAAAACCGTTCATTTGATCATGCCTTTGGAACACTACGTGGTGTAAGAGGCTTCAATGACCCAAGAGCTATCCGTCAACCCAATCGAAATAAAGTCTGGTTTCAGACGCAAAAATCCGGAGAAACATTTGCCCCCTTCCGATTGGATATCAAAGATTCAAAAGTTACCTGGATGGGCTGTCTCCCGCACAACTGGACCGATCAAACCGACGCAAGGAATAAGGGTAAAATGAACAGATGGTTGGATGTAAAACATTCCGGATTTAAAGAATTTACCGATCTGCCGTTGACTATGGGACATTATACCCGTGAAGATATTCCTTTTTACTATTCTCTCGCAGACTCTTTCACCATTTGCGATCAGCACTTTTGTTCGAGCATCACCGGCACGAATCCAAACCGGCTTTATTTCTGGACGGCCAATATCCGGGAAAATCTGACAGGAAAAGCCTTAGTTTGGAATGGAGACTCCGAGTTTAGCGGGAAAGCAACATGGACCACTTTTCCCGAACGCCTTTCGGAATTAGGCGTAGACTGGAAAATCTATCAAAATGAAATTTCTTCAAGCAGCGCTGGTTATAGTGGAGAGGCAAACAGCTGGCTCGCCAATTTTGGTTGTAATCCGATGGAGTACTTCCCACAATATCAGGTCAAATATCATCCTCGCTATCGTCAGCTCCTGGCACTAAAAAAAGAAGATCTCGAGCGCAAAATTAGCGAAACACCAGCTGCCGAAGCACTTGAAGATTTAAAGAAAAATCTCAAGCATATTCAAGAAGAATTACAGCTATATACAGCCGAGAACTTTGAAAAGCTCGACGAGCGGACAAAAGATATTCATCGCCGTGCCTTTGTTAACAACAGTGCACAGCCAGATTATATGGAATTGGAAACAATGCATTATCAAGAAGGGGGGCAACAGCGCGAGTTACAGATCCCTAAAGGAGATGTCCTGTATCAATTCCGAAAAGATGTTGAGGAGGGTAAACTTCCAACCGTATCTTGGTTAGCTCCGCCCCAGCTTTTTTCTGACCACCCCGATTCTCCTTGGTTCGGCGCATGGTATGTCAGCGAAATTATGGACATTCTTACCCAAAATCCAGAAGTTTGGAAAAAGACAATTTTTATACTTACCTATGATGAGAATGATGGGTATTTTGACCACTTTGCACCCTTTACAGCACCAAATCCTGATGATACAGAAAGCGGAAAAGTATCCGAGGGAATAAACCCTGCGTTGGAATTTGTACGCCGCGATGAGCAATATTATCCTGAAAGCGGCAGAGAAAGCAATATCGGTCTTGGCTATCGTGTACCGATGATTATTGCTTCTCCTTGGACCAGAGGCGGTTGGGTCAATTCACAAGTGTTTGACCATACCTCCAATTTACAATTCCTGGAGAAGTTTATTAATCACAAAATCAATAAAAATATAAAAGAAACCAACATCAGCACTTGGCGGCGTACCGTATGTGGAGACTTAACTTC
This sequence comes from Sphingobacterium sp., assembly GCA_050281725.1. Classification (GTDB taxonomy): domain Bacteria; phylum Bacteroidota; class Bacteroidia; order Sphingobacteriales; family Sphingobacteriaceae; genus Sphingobacterium. The sequence continues at coordinate 26,190 of JBMAAL010000030.1, forward strand.
GGCATTTAGACCCTATCATGGCGAAACCATGAACAAACCAATTGTACTGGAACGGGAACCTTTTATCCAAGAGATTCACCAAGCCAAGTTCAAAGGTCTTCCCATGGGCTTCAAAGCGCTCAGCGCAATGGAGATCAAACAAATAGAGCAAGACCCCGGCAGTTCACCCTATTTCCCAAAACAAGAAAAAGGGCTTCGGGACTCATGTATCCTTCCCTATGAACTTTATGTGCATGGCGAATACCAGTCCAAAGGGGATTACTTGGTCACATTTGAGGCTTCAAATAAAATTTTTGGCAAACACGCCGCTGGCGCACCATTTACAGTCTACCATGCTGCAAGCTACAAAGGAGAAGTTGGAACCTCAAGAAATTATGCGGTTGCTCCAGGAGATCATGTAACAGACCGTTGGTCGCTAGATGCCTTCGACAAAAGAATATACCATTTTGAAATCCATGGGCCAAACGGATTTTATCGTGAATTTAAAGGCGACGCGGATAATCCACATGTAAAGATCCGCTGTACGTATGAAAAAAGTAAAAATGAATCAGCATTTACTGGCCGTTTGTCTTTCTCCTGTACAAATAATGGAAAAAAAACGGAGCAACTTGTTTTTGAGGATCTCAGCTATGGAAAAGAAAAAAGGAGTCTGCAACTTAAAGGTGGACAATCTATCACGATACATTTTGATTTGGCTAAGCAAAACTTTTGGTATGACTTCCACCTTACTTGCAGTGGTTTTCTAAACTTCGAAGAACGATATGCAGGTCGTGTAGAGATTGGAAATGCCGGAAAAAGTGACCCTTTATTAAGCCGATAAACAAAGCGAACGGGAGCATCTAGAAAATGTTCCCATTCTTATAAAAGCTTCCTTAAATAGTCAAATTTCAGGAATTAAACTACATATGCTGTTCCCTTGTAAAGTGCTCCGAAAAAGACCGAACGCACTGTACTATTCCTGTATACGACGAGCCAGATGGTAAAATCCCTTGTACAATAGAATTGCCCCAACAATCAAAAAGATAGCTAGCAGATACGAGCTGACCGGATTGATAAATAATACATACATAACTTTGGTAAATTTTAGTTTTTCATTTGTTACTACAAGTTATAACATTTATCCAAAATATTACAAAAAAAAATTACATATTTTCTTTATTTTTGCTTCGATGAAGAAAATTGCACTATTTATCGGCCTATTTTTCTATTTGCTCGCAGCAAGTGGTGCCTCAGTGCATCTTCATTTTTGCCAAGGGGAAACACAAAGTGTATCGTTATCGGAAAGCCATAATATGGCCTGCCCCCTTTGTGCCAAGTCTGCAAAAAAACAGCAGAAACACTGTCATGAAACAGGAAGCTGTAAAGATGTTAAGATCGAAGCACAAAAGGTCGACAACTTCAGCAGAGTAGCACAAAATCTTGATTTTAACAACTTTTCTCCTGCAATAATTACGCTTCATTGGATACTTAATTATTATCATTTCTCTGGGGAGGAAGACGATTTTTCTAAACTAAAGTATACCGATTTTGCGAGCGACAATAGACAGAGCCCTCCTGTTTTTATTCTCAATCAAAATTTTAGAATTTAATATCACCTCTTTTCACTAAAACGCAGTTCATTTTCTTGAATTGATCGAAGTCCACTGTAGTTTTTATATTTCGCGAGAATGGCAGACTGTTATTCCCAACATTCATCTTTCCGTAGCTTATCACGAAACAAAAAAAAGTGGATTTTAAATCATTCAGCAAAAAAATTGTAGAACTGAAAAAAATAAATCCGTACCTCTTGCATGTGGTTGCGCGATATCATGAAGGTAAAAATTAAATGCTAGTTGAAGCGAATACTCTTAATTAAAATGATGAATCAAATTTTAAAAAAAATATATACAACGACCATTCTATCCTTATTTTTTCTGGCATTTGTACAGGCACAGACCGACAGTACACGCACACTTACAGTGGCCGGAAATTGCGCTATGTGTAAAAAACGTATTGAAACGGCCGCAAAAATGCATGGCGTAGAAACGGCCGTTTGGAATGCAGGAGACAACCTATTGCAAATCAAATATAACCCCCAAAAAGTTCAGCTGGAAACAATAAAGAAAAATATTGCTCAGGTTGGTCATGATGTCGACAATATGGTTGCCACTGATGAATCCTATGCTAAACTCCATGAATGCTGTATGTATCCGCGATTGGAAAATGGCAAAGTACCCGAAAAGAAAACGGTGACAACCGATAACCATGATCATCCACATACCGTTACCGGTGTTGTTGTTGAAGAAAATGAAAAGGGAGATCTTAAACCCATCATTGGTGCCAATTTACACTGGGCCAACCTGCCAACCAAAAACACACGGACAAACGAAAATGGGGTTTTTAAATTGGACCATAAAGAAGGGTTCAACAAATTGGTTGTAAGTTATGTTGGGATGAAATCTGACACCATCACCATCAAAGATCTCCATGAAGTCATTATGATTACAGCAAAGGGTAATGTGCTGATGGAAGTCGAGGTTAAAGGAACACGACGCTCAAATTATATTGACCGTATGACACCTGCACGACTAGAAGTTCTTACCGGAAAAGAGTTATTCAAAGCGGCGTGCTGTGATTTAAGCGAAAGCTTTGAAACCAACGCCTCCGTTGATGTCGTCAGTGCTGATGCTGTAACAGGCAGTAAACAGATTCAAATGCTTGGCCTTAGCGGTATTTATACCCAATTAACCGTTGAAAATTTACCTGGGCCACGTGGGCTCGCTTCTCCTTTAGGTTTAAATTCTATTGCAGGGACATGGATTGAATCAATTCAAATCGCGAAAGGTATCGGTTCCGTAGCCAACGGTTTTGAAAACATGGCCGGACAGATCAACGTCGAATTGAAGAAACCTCAAAATTCAGAAAGATTGTTTTTTAATGCCTATGCGAACAACATGGGACGTACAGATGTCAACTTAAATCTTTCACAAAAAATTGGTCAGCATTGGTCCACTGCAGTGCTCCTGCACGACAATTTCATGTACAATAAATCCATGAACTTTAGTCACAACGGGTTTAGAGATATACCCGTTGGCAATCTATTCTCAGGTGTCAACCGTTGGTTTTATGAAAATGGAAAAGGGCTTATGGTACAATTTGGGGTAAAATATCTCAATGACGACCGTACAGGCGGACAGATTGATTTTAACGAAAAGACAGATAAGGGTACGACGAATCGCTATGGTTTAGGATTTGATATTGAACGCGTAGAAGGTTTTGCTAAAATTGGTTATGTGTTCCCCGAAAATAAGCACCGCAGCATAGGTCTCCAGCTTGCTGGATCAAACTACAATCAAAAAAGCTATTTTGGGCTCAATAACTACGATTCGGAGCAACAAAATGGATATGCTAACCTCTTATTCCAAGATATTATCGGGACTGTCGCTCACAAGTATCGCGTTGGAGCCTCCATTAATTATGACAATTACAATGAGTGGTATTTAAAAGATCAAAACTTCAAAAGGAAAGAAGTAGTTTCGGGAGCATTTGCAGAATATACCTATAGTCCATCAGAAAAATTTGATGCCATTATTGGTCTACGCCAAGACTACAACTCCCTGTATGGTTGGTTTACAACACCACGCATCCATTTACGTTATGCCCCGATTTCGGGAACAACAGTTCGAGCTAGCTCAGGAAGAGGTCAACGTACAGCAAATATATTTGCAGAGAATACAGCAGTCTTAGCTAGTAGCAGAAAATTGGTTATCCAATCGCCTGATATATACGATAAAGCTTATGGCCTACAACCTGAAGTCTCCTGGAATAGTGGAATAGCGATAGACCAAAGTATGCGGATCTTCGGACGTGATGCTTCGGCATCTGTTGAATTTTTCCATAACAGCTTCTCTAATCAGGTCGTAGTCGATTACGAAAATCCCCGAGAGATCAATTTTTATAATTTGAATGGAAAGTCTTTCTCCAATAGCTTGCAAACAGAATTTCGCTTGATGCCAGCACCTCATTTTGAAACGAGGTTGGCCTATCGCTTACTTGATGTCCAAACTGATTTTGAAAGTGGCAGGAAGACCAAACCGCTGTTGGCCAAACACCGTGGTTTTGTCAACCTAGCTTATAATCACCATTCTGGCTGGAGTGTAGACTATACATTGAATGTCGTTGGACAAAAACGCATTCCATCAACAGCAGAGAACCCTGTTGAATATCAAATGCCTACAACATCAAAGGCTTATGCGACAATGAATGCGCAGATTAGCAAAACTTTCGGGAAAGAGAAAAACCTCACCGTGTATGTGGGTGGAGAAAATCTGTCTAATTATTTCCAAAATATGCCAATCCTTGCAGCGGATCAACCCTTTGGAAACTATTTTGATACTTCGATGCTTTGGGGGCCCTTAACAGGACGCATGTTCTACACCGGTGTTCGTTATTTCATCAAATAATAGCTCAGTTAAAAAAATCAAGGAACAATAAAAAAGCGGCTTTTGCCGCTTTTTTATATTAATTTTTTCAATTCTTGATAAAGTTTTGCCGTGGGTAATCCGACCACATTATTGTATTCCCCTTCTATCTTTTTTATGGCGATTAAGCCGATCCATTCCTGTATACCATAAGAACCCGCTTTATCTAATGGTGAAAATTGAGTAACATAATGATCGATTTCATCCAGCTCTAGTTCGTAAAAATAAACAGTTGTCGTTTCGACAAAAGTGCTAATTATACCTTTCCACGAAATCGCTACAGCAGTCAACACCACATGTTTCTGACCAGACAAGTTTGTTAGCGTCGCTCTGGCTTCGTGTTCATCTTTGGGTTTACCTAAAATTTCGCCCTTATCCGATACCACGATGGTATCGGCACAGATAACCAAACAATCTTTTTTATCCGCAAATGCCTCCGCTTTACAAATAGCAATTTGACGAACGACCTCAGCAGCGGACAAATTCGGATCCACATATTCTGCTGTTTCCCGAACGTCTACTTCAAATGTCAGCCCTAATCCTGCGAGCAACTGTTTTCTTCGTGGAGATTGAGATCCTAATATAATTGTTCTATTTTTTAGATTTTTCAACATCCTTATATACTTTTAACTGTTTCATCCTCATACCAATTGCCTTGCACTTTCATGACCTTTTCGATCAATTCACGTACTACTCCTTTTCCACCACAAAAACCAGACACATAATGTGAAATTTTCTTGATCTCTTCTACTGCATCTGCCGGAGAAACAGCTATCCCAACGGACTTCATGCAGCTAAGATCAGGGATATCGTCACCGATGTACATCAACTGATTTAATTCAAGCTTGTAATCACAGGCAAGTTCTTTCATTTTAGACAGCTTATCAGTAACTCTTGAATAGACTTCTTTGATCCCCAAACCTTTCATCCGCTGCTCGACGCCCTTCGAACCTCCACCTGTGATAATAAAAATCGGATAGCCTTTCTTGATTGCCAACTGCATAGCATAGCCATCTTTTATATGAAATGTACGTAACTGATGCCCTTCTTCATTAACTTGTACAGTGCCATCGGTCAATACACCATCTACATCCAATACAAATGCTCTTATCGATTTAAATTCAGTCAATACCATAAAAATAAATTTTTGTAAAAGTAAGGGATTTCAAGTAATAATTCGCGTAGCAATACTGCTTGATTTTGATAAGACTGTCAGATAATTATTCAGATAAGCCAAAATATCATTTGTGTGTCACAACATAGTTGTATTAGCAACTTATTCTCAAAAATATTTGGATGCTACTGTATATTTACCGTATCTTTGTAGAAGATAATTAAAGGTTATCTCGCTATGAAACACTAACAGCAAGCAATCAGAGAGTTATTTACTTGTAGCTTGTATAAGATTAAAAAAAACAATCATTTTTAGTTTTCACGGCACGACACGGCAACTAATTTAGTTTAGAAGCCCTTAAAAAGTCTTTTCATAATTTAGGTTTATAATTGGTTAGTAACGAACCCTGGTGCCCATCATCAGGGTTTTGTTTTTATAAGTATTTTTTCTTCTTCTATTTTATAGATTCTACTATTTGATGATTGTTATACTACCCGATTATCAATAATCGGAATAACATTCAGCTGACAAATCTTCATATCACCTTCAAGCTTATTACAGTTTTTGATCTATTATTAGACAGTGATCAGTCACTCAATATTCAGTTCATATTGAGTAATCACTGAACGAGCACTGAACAAGTACTGTTAGAAGACCAAACTTGATCACTACTTGACCCCAATTTGCTGAACTAAGAATTAAAAGACAAAAAAATGGTCTAAGTTACACTTACACAACAAAAAATCGATGTTATGCGCAAACAGATAATCATATTGGGGTGATCCTTGACTGGTGTATAGGTTTGTTTCTATGCTGACTTTTGATTATTTTAGGAATAGCAAGTTTTTTTGTTATTTTACATATATCTTTTTCCCCAGGTACCATCGAAACACAATACCTACAGAAAAGTAAAACGATAAACTCATTCTCACATGGATCGAAAAAATTATAGAAAGCAAATTACCATTGGAGTGATCATTTCTTTTTCGCTTATCTTCCTTTCAGCCCTATATTTTTTCATATCGCTGCATCATAACTTAAATAACGAGCGAGCTATTGTTCGAATTGCCGAAAATAGATTCAATATTATTAATGAAATTAAATCAAGTGTAGACGAAGTAAACGATACTAAACTTGATTACCTCAATAAGAAAGACGCTTCGCTGTTTATTCCCTATAAATTGGAATTAAGAAAAACGGATGAACTGCTACGCTCTTTAAGTCTAAAAGATGATTTATATCATGTGCCGCCTAATAGCATTGAAAGCATTCGCAGAGATGTTGCTACATTTTATGATTTTGACAAAGATATCGCAGATACGAAAGAAATTCAATCCAAATCCCATCATATTCACGAACAAAAGGCGTCCATATTAGGTGAGATCGATCTCATGTCGAGAGACTTATTGGATCAACGCGCAAGGCTCTTAGAAAGATCTAGAAATGAACTACAACTGGCCCAGTACATTACTTACCTTTTCATCGCCATTGGCTTAAGTGGATTCTTCTATATTCTCGCCAAAATTTCCTCGATCTCTAGATTTCTGAGGTCTACAGTGAAAAGTCAACAAGAATCCAATAACCGCCTCCAACTATTGCAAGACCAGACTAACAGTGATAACTGGATTTTGAATGCTATTAACGGTATCGACGAACAGTTACGCGGTGATTATACAGACAAGAAAATTGCTGAAATAAGCCTACATGCTATTGCTTCCACGACAAAAGCATTAGGTGGGACTATTTATATTTTCGATGATAACTATCAGGAATATCAGCTATGCCACAAAATTGGCATTTCCTCCACACAGTATATCAAACGAACGTTTAAGGAAAACGATGGTATTTTGGGCGAAGTCGCAAACAATCATGAAGTCGTTAAAATAAAGGACATCGACCACAAGCATCTTATCTTAGAAACCTCATTATCCGACCGCTTAGAAACTGAGATTTATATTGTACCCTTCTCTTATGAAAGCCAGTGTGTCGGTATCATGGAAATTTGTTGCCCCATTATCAATGCGAAGGACGAGCAACTGCGATTTAACTTCTTGGATAAAGCAAAAGATAACATTGCCGTTATCATAAAAGTAGCCCAAACTCATGGAAAGCTTGCTGATCTTTATGAGGAACTTCAACAACAAACAGAGGAATTGGAGACTCAACAGGAGGAATTGAGAACAACCAATGAGGAGTTAATCCATAAGACACATTTGTTGGAGGCTTCTGAGGAAGAGCTTAGAGTACAGCAGGAAGAACTTATCCAAACCAATAATGAGCTGGACGAGAAGGCTAAATTACTCTTTGCACAAAATGAAGATCTGGAAAAAGCCCGTCAGGACATAGCCCAAAAAATAGAGGAAGTAGAGCTGTCGAGCAAATATAAATCTGAATTTATGGCCAATATGAGCCATGAATTGCGGACACCACTTAATAGTATTCTCATTCTCGCCAAATTACTTCAGGATAACAAAAAGAAAAACCTCAGTGAAGACCAAATAAAGTATGCTTCTGTTATTCATAGTGCCGGCTCAGATCTCCTACATTTAATTAACGAATTGTTAGATCTGGCAAAAATTGAATCGGGGAAGGTTGACGTCCAAAAAGAACGTATCAACACAAACTACCTTGTCAATTATATTAAAGATTTTTTCAGTGATACCGCAGCGTCGAAAAATATTCACTTCTTACTCGATGTCAATGTAAATGCACCGCAGGAATTCATTGGTGATGAACATCGTATACAACAAGTCCTCAAAAATTTATTATCGAATGCGTTCAAGTTTACAAGTGAAAAAGGCGAAGTTTCATTAGGAATAATAGCTGACGCAGAAAATCTTCTTTTTACGGTAAAAGATAACGGGATCGGGATTGCCCCTGAAAAACAAGAGCTTATCTTTGATGCTTTTAAACAGGAAGATGGCTCAACGAGCCGTAAATATGGCGGCACGGGCTTAGGCTTATCGATATGCCGCGAAATTGCTAGCTTATTAAAAGGGAAAATAACCTTATCCAGTAAGGTTGGTGAAGGTAGTATCTTCACCTTCAGTATCCCGCTAGAACAAGAAATTCAAGTTCCGAAAGTACCATCTATCGAAAAAGAAAGTAATCCGCCAACACAAATTCCGAAGGAAAACCCTATAGTCGAAAAAACGAAGTCGATCGACAACGATGGAAAACACAATAAACTGCTGATTATTGAAGACGATTTTATTTTTGCAGATATTCTAAAAGACTACGCCGAACAAAATGGCTACGATGTATACATCAGCTATGATGGGCAAGATGGGTTACAAAAAGCACAAAATTTAAGACCTGCCGCGATTATCCTAGATATTATGTTGCCTAAAATGGATGGTTGGGAAGTTCTTCGTAACCTCAAAAAAATTGACAGCACCAAGGAGATTCCCGTGCACATGATGTCGGCAGGAACATTTTTACATGACGAACCTATTTCTGCCGGAGCCATCGGGTTTATGGCTAAACCTGTGTCAGAAGAATCTTTGGCTGAAACATTCTTAAAAATAAAAGCATCGACTAGTCATCCATTGAAAAAAATTCTGCTGGTGGAAGATCAGGAAATCCAAAGCGATTTTATCAAACAATCTTTGGAAGAACAGCACATTCAGATATTTCAGGCCTTCAATGCGAGACAGGCTCTCGATTTATTAGATCAAGAGAAATTGTTTGACTGCATCATTATGGACCTGAACCTTCCTGACAAATCAGGCATTGAACTCCTGAATGAAATCAAATCGAACGATCAATTTAGGGATTTACCCATTATCATCAATACGGCAATGGAACTCACGACAGAGCAGACTTCCGAAATCTTACATCACAGCCAAGCGATGGTCCTTAAGTCAGCGAAATCAAATAATCGTCTGATCGATGAAGTTAATTTATTCTTAAATAAAATCCGTAGCAATAAGCGCGAACACAATATGTTCAATCACTCCGGAGCTTCTGTCATTGCTGAAAACAATTTAGCTTCCAAAACAGTATTATTAGCAGATGACGATATGCGGAATATATTTGCCCTTAGCACGGCGTTTGAGAGCTATGATATGAACATTGAAATTGCCAATAATGGTCAGGAAGCATTAGATATTCTTGAACGAAATGAACAGATTGACCTTGTCTTAATGGATATCATGATGCCCGTGATGGATGGTTATGAAGCTATTGAAAAAATAAGGGCAAACAAGAAATTTGCAAACCTTCCAATTATTGCTGTGACAGCGAAAGCCATGAAAGGTGATCGGGAAAAAACAATTGCTGTTGGTGCAAACGATTATATTAGTAAACCGGTTGATGTTGACAAATTAATATCCCTAATGCGCGTATGGCTGAGTTAACTGATAAAATAGTAGCAATGATCAATTTTGAAGAGTTAGAAGAAGTTATTGATATAGTCAAAAATCTCCACGGATATGATGTGTCCGGCTATACAAGAGCTTCTTTAAAAAGACGTGTGACTAGAATAATGGAACTTAACAAGCTCAATCTACAGGAGCTAAAGTCCAATTTGATCAATCAGCCCGGATTCAGCACCTATTTCCTACAGGAAATTACAGTCAATGTGACTGAAATGTTTAGGGATCCCGATTTTTATAAAGCTGTAAAAACGGATGTATTTCCCTATCTCGCAACTTATCCACATATAAAACTCTGGAGTGCAGGTTGTTCTACTGGCGAAGAAGTCTATTCGCTGGCTATCTTATTAGAGGAAGCAAATCTTTACCAACGGGCGTTTATTTATGGCACCGATATTAATGGCAAAGTGTTAGAAAAGGCAAAACGCGGTATTTATTCGCTTACAAAAGTTAAGGAATACTCGGAAAATTTTATTAAAACGGAACCGAAAAACTCATTGTCGGATTATTATACAGCGATGTACAACGCCGCTACCATTAATAATAGTCTTAAAAAAAATGTCCTTTTCTCCATGCATAGCTTGGTATCCGATGGCGTTTTTAATGAATTTCAACTGATTACCTGCCGTAATGTATTGATCTATTTTGATACTGAATTGCAAAATAAAGTCCTGGATTTATTCTATCATTCACTTTGCCATCTAGGCTTCTTATGTTTGGGAGCAAAAGAATCTTTAATCAACTATAAAGATGCTGCTAAATTTAAGATCGTAAACAAAAAACAGAATATTTACCAAAAAATTGGGTAGTAGGTAATGGAAAGAAAAATTCTTTTGTTAGCGGGGTCTGCAGGTGGGTTTAGTGTGATTCTAAATATTTTAAAGTCATTGGAACGGCCAATTCGCGTACCCGTTATTGTCATTGTACATAGAAACCCTAAGTATGCTTCTAGTATTGAGGACACGCTATCTAAAGCACTTGTTCAAAAAATAAAAACTGCAGATGATAAGGAAGCGATAGAAAATGGGACGATCTATTTTGCCCCTGCAGGCTATCATCTTTTAGTTGAACCAGACTATAGCTTTTCTTTGGATATCTCAGAACCTGTTCAATATTCCAGACCATCAATTGATGTGACTTTTGAATCCGTAGCCGAAATATATAAAGAAAATTGTACAGCTATCTTATTCTCTGGGGCGAATCAGGATGGTGCACAAGGATTATTAATGATAAAACGATACGGCGGGAAGACATTTGTACAAGACCCCGTGACTGCTGAAGTTCCCATCATGCCCGAAGCAGCTATTCAACTCGATGCGCAGGAACGCATTTTGAGCATTCAAGAAATAAAAGACTACGTCAAACAGTTGACTTAAAATTGTATTTAGATTTGCTAAAATGAAGAAGATAAATATATTGATTGTCGATGATAAAATTGAAAATATTATCAGTCTAACAGCATTACTGGAGGATATCGAAAATATAAATATAGTGACGAGCACAGATCCCAACGAAGCTTTAAAAATCTGTTGGAAAGAGGATATCGATTTAGCACTCGTTGACGTGCAGATGCCCGAGATCAATGGTTTTGAATTTGTTTCCTTCCTAAAGAAGAATCCGAAAACAAACCATATTATCCCTATTATGGTAACAGCGATTTCAAAAGAAGACAAATACCTTATTCAGGGACTAAATAGTGGTGCTGTGGATTATTTATATAAACCGCTTAACCCGGAAGCAACCATAGCGAAAGTAAAATCTTTTGTCCAGCAATTACTAATACAGCAAGAAATTAAAGAGAAAAACATAGCCTTAGAAGAATCAAAACAGGCGATTCTCAAAGCTAAAGAAGAGGCCGATCTTGCTCGAAAATCCAAGGAAACCTTTTTGGCCAATATGAGCCATGAGATCCGTACCCCGATTAACGGTATTATGGGCATTACACAGATGCTAAAAAATTCTCAACTGACTCTAGAACAAGAAAATTGGATCAATAAACTCGATTCCGCCTCTCAAAATCTGCTGACTATTATCAACGACATATTGGATCTTTCAAAAGTTGACTCGGGTATGATGAAACTTAATATGGAGTCGACATCAGTGCACGATATTACAGATGATCTAAACAATCTTTTTATCGATAAAGCCAACTACAAAGGGCTGAATTTTTCAATTGATGTAGACGATCGGATCACAAGTTATTTTCTAACAGATCCACTTCGATTAAAACAAATACTGACCAACTTTATCTCCAATAGTTTTAAATTCACCTCGGAAGGTTCTGTTGTATTAAAGATTCAGCTCCTAACAGAAGATAACCATAGCATTTGTTTAGGGTTTCAGGTTATAGACACAGGAATCGGCATTGTAGAAGACGCCCTGGAAAAGATATTTATTGCGTTTGAACAGGGAGAGGATAGTATCACCAAAAAGTTTGGCGGTACAGGATTAGGTCTTGCAATTGTAAAACGTATTGCTGCGCTGCTCAATGGTCGGGTTTTTGCTTCAAGTGAATACGGTAAAGGAAGTATATTTTCTTTTGAATGTACCTTTGACAAAATCAAAGACAAACCGGTAGAGAAAGAAACGCAGGTACTCTATACAGAATTACCCAAGTTCAACTTTCCGATGATTCTGATTGCTGAAGACAATGAATTAAACAGTTTTATGCTGGCGAATATCCTGAAGAGCTGGAATTGCGATATCACTTTGGCGACCAATGGCCTCATTGCATTAGAAGAAATCAATAAGAAAAAAATTGATCTGGTATTTATGGACGCCCATATGCCACTCATGAGTGGTTTTGAAGCGATCAAGGAAATACGTCGAAACACGAATCCGATAATCGCAAACATGCCGATTATTTCCATTTCAGCCTCTGTGCTCCAAGCCGAACAACAGGAAGCGCTCGATGCAGGAGCCAATGAAGTTGTCGGAAAGCCATTCGATCCTATCAAATTATATAAAACAATTGATACTTTATTGTCAAAATTGAAATGATAGTTTCAATTTATCAATGAAATCATTAATTTTAGAAACTAAACAAGATGTTTTGATGTTATTCCTCATGAACGCACATCCAGAAAGGAATCAAGTTCATCATAACTTCATCACTAAACCGCTAAAGGCTGCGGAAATGCCTACAATAAATAAAAGATAAACAAACAATCATTCAAATGAAAAAACTTTTTATGATACCAGCAGTTGCAGTTGCTTTATCAATTGCGTCTTGTGGTGGAAACAGTGACAAGTCTGAAAAATCAACTAGTACAGAAGCGACAACTTCAACCGAAAGCCAAGCAACAGAAACAGTGCCTGGTATTGAAAACGTAGCTATTTCCAACAGCTTATCTTTAGAAGGTAACGATCAAATGAAATATAATAAGGATTTATTCCGTGTAAAAGCGGGTGAGCCAGTAGAATTATCTTTCAAAAATGCAGGTACTATGCCAAAAGAGTCCATGGGACATAACGTAGTTATCCTAAAACCAGGTGTTGACCTTCCAACTTTTGGTGCTGAGGCTGCTGCAGCTGCTGCAGACGAATATATTCCAAAATCAGCTTTATCTTCAATTGTTTCCCACACAAAATTATTGGGACCTGGAGAAACTGATAAAATCACTTTTACACTTGAAAAAGGAGTTTATACGTTTATTTGTAGCTTCCCAGGTCACTATGGTGTCATGCAAGGAAAAATTGTTGCAGAATAACAAATAAGTAAAAAAGGATATTCAAAATTTGAATATCCTTTTTTAGATTTATCCCCTTACAAGCACCGCCCCATTCCTCCTCAAGGTGCATAATTTCCATTCTTTTATCAAAAAAATGTAAAGTAAGGGTCTTTGCTGACAAATCGTAAGTTTTGATTTCCTATCCCATTAATAATCATTAAATTTGTGGTACAAAAAAATAAAACGTAATCAATGCAATACGACGTAATTGTAATCGGAAGTGGTCCAGGCGGATATGTAGGAGCTATCCGTTGTGCCCAATTAGGATTAAAAACAGCTGTTATTGAAAAATATAGCACATTTGGTGGTACTTGTCTTAACGTTGGATGTATTCCTTCAAAAGCGCTTTTAGATTCTTCGGAGCATTACCACAATGCTGCGCACAATTTTGATGCATTCGGCATCAGCTTGAAAGACCTGAAAGTAGACATGGCAAAAATGATTGCTCGTAAAGACGATGTCATTGGCCAAAATACTGCTGGTATCACCTTCTTATTCAAGAAGAATAAAATTGACAGTTTTCAGGGTGTGGGTTCATTTGTGGACAAAAACACCATCAAAATAACGAAAGCAGATGGTTCTACAGAGCAGATCACTGGTAAAAATGTAATTATCGCAACGGGATCGAAACCGACTTCATTGCCTTTCTTACCTGTTGATAAAAAAAGAATCATTACCTCAACCGAAGCACTTAACCTAAAAGAGATACCTAAACACCTTATTGTCATTGGTGGCGGTGTTATTGGTTTGGAATTAGGCTCAGTTTATGCTCGTTTGGGTTCAAAAGTTTCAGTTGTTGAATTTGCAAAATCTATCATCGGTACAATGGATGGTGGCTTAGGAAAAGAACTACAACGTGTTTTGAAAAAATCGTTGGGCATGGAGTTCTATTTAGGTCATAAAGTGACTGGAGCTTCCGCGAAAGGTAAAGTTGTAAAAGTAACTGCTGAAGATCCAAAAGGACAAGAAGTAACTTTAGAAGGTGATTATTGTATCGTAGCCGTTGGTCGTACCGCATATTCTGAAGGCTTAGGATTAGAAAATATCGGCATCACAGTAGAAGAAAGAGGTAAGAAGATCCCAGTTAATGCCCATCTGGAAACAGCTGTACAAGGTGTATTTGCAATTGGTGATGTGATCACTGGAGCAATGTTGGCACACAAAGCTGAGGACGAAGGTGTATATGTTGCTGAATATATCGCAGGTCAAAAACCACATATTGATTATAATTTGATTCCAGGTGTTGTTTATACTTGGCCTGAAGTTGCTTCTGTTGGAAAGACTGAAGAACAACTTAAAGAGGCTGGTGTAAAATACAAAGCTGGATCATTCTCTTTCAAAGCTTCTGGTCGTGCAAAAGCATCTGGTGACACCGACGGTTTTGTAAAAGTACTGGCAGACGCGACAACTGACGAAGTATTAGGTGTACACATGATTGGTCCTCGTGCAGCAGATATGATTGGTGAGGCAACCGTAGCTATGGAATACCGTGCATCTGCAGAAGATATCGCACGTATTTGCCATGCACACCCAACCTATACGGAAGCAATCAAAGAGGCGGCGCTAGCAGCTACAGCAAATAGAGCAATACACGCTTAGGCGATAAATATCGAATACGTAAGGGGAAAAGGCAACTTTTCCCCTTTGTCTTAACTACCTAAACACGATGAATTTTTACACAAGAAAGTGGGTCAAACCCGAAGACCTAAATCCCAATGGAACATTATTTGGTGGAACACTCCTGCGATGGATTGATGAAGAAGCGGTCATTTATGCTATCGTTCAGTTAGGAAATCCCAAAGTGGTTACGAAATTTATTTCAGAAATTAACTTTGTAAGCTCAGCCAAACAAGGCGATATACTTGAACTGGGTATTGAAGCGATCAATTTTGGAACAACATCGCTAACGATGCGCTGCGAGGTCCGCAATAAAATATCCAGAAAAACAATTCTATCGATCGATAAATTGGTTTTTGTCAACCTGGATGAAAATGGTAATCCAGCTCCTCACGGAAAAGATAGCATTACCTATGCGTATATGGGGATTGAGAAGACAGGTAGAGAGGATTAAACATCTCTCTCCTGTCTTTCTTAATTTCGTATCTTTTTCCTTCTTTCGCCCCTACCTAGCCCTTCGCAAAAATTCAGGCATTTGTATTTAAAAAAACTATGATTTCTGTCTCTTTCCTTCAATTTCTTTTTTAAGATCCAATTCCACCCAAAAGCCAAGAATAGGGATCAAAGAAGCCAAGAAATATTTCACTGCCTTTAATATAGGCCACTTGTATTCTACAGTTGACATGATTAGCATAACCACAAAAATAACAACAAAGAAGCCATGAATGGAACCTGCTATTTTGACTGCTTCGGGGATTCCCGCAAAATACTTCAACGGCATAGCAATAAAAAACAAGCAAATGGTGGAGATTGCTTCCCACAGAGCGATCTGTCTGAATATTCTTAACATAATGATAAACTGTGTATTGTGAATTTCAAAAATAAGACTCTAAATACGGTTTATCTATTATTTTTCCCCCTTTTACCAAGATGTGACATTGACCTAGAAACAGCGACAGTGTTTTATCAGAAACCGCCAATTTTACAATAAATAGTTCATATTCATCAGAAAAAATGCGTACTTTTGAATGAATATATGCTTCACATATTTTGTCATTTGAAGCTATAACACTCAACTACAGAATATTTATTTATATGAATTACGACATCATTGTAATCGGTAGTGGTCCAGGCGGGTATGTTGCTGCCATTAGAGCCGCTCAGTTAGGGTTCAAAACAGCGATTATTGAACGCGAATCATTAGGCGGAATCTGTCTAAACTGGGGCTGTATCCCTACAAAAGCATTATTGAAAAGTGCTCAGGTATTTGAATATTTAAACCATGCCGCTGATTACGGCATCAATGTTCAAGGTGGTGAGGCTGATTTTGAAGCTATTGTCAAAAGAAGTCGCGGGGTTGCTGAAGGAATGAGTAAAGGTATTCAGTTCTTGATGAAAAAAAATAAAATCGACGTCATCAATGGAACTGCAAAAATTAAAAAAGGTGGTAAAATCGATGTGAAAGGAGCAGACGGTTCTACTAAAGAATATTCGGCAAAACATACCATCCTAGCGACTGGTGCACGTTCACGTGAATTGCCTAATTTACCTCAAGATGGTAAAAAAATTATCGGCTACCGTCAAGCAATGACACTTCCTAAACAACCAAAATCTCTAGTTGTTGTTGGTTCAGGTGCTATCGGTGTTGAATTTGCTTATTTCTATAATGCAATCGGAACAAAAGTAACTATCGTAGAATTTATGGATAGAATCGTTCCTGTTGAAGATGAAGAAATTTCAAAACAATTAGAGAAAAGCTTAAAGAAACAAGGTATCACCATCTTAACGAAGTCTGAAGTTCAATCCGTTGACACAACAGGTGAGTTGAGCAAAGTTTCTATCAAAACAGAAAAAGGCATTGAAGTTATCGAAGCAGAGATTGTATTATCGGCTGTTGGTATCGCTCCAAATATCGAAAATATCGGCTTGGAAGAGGTTGGTGTAAAAACTGATCGCGGCCGCGTTGTTGTAGATGATTTCTACAAAACAAACATCGAAGGTGTATATGCTATCGGTGACATCGTTAAAGGCCAAGCCTTGGCTCACGTTGCCTCAGCAGAAGGGATCACTTGTGTTGAAAAAATCAAAGGTCTACATGTTGAACCTATTGACTACAATAATATCCCTGGCTGTACATATTGCTCCCCAGAAATTGCTTCTGTAGGTTATACCGAAAAAGCGGCGAAAGAAGCCGGCTATGAAATTAAAGTTGGTAAATTCCCATTCTCAGCTTCAGGAAAAGCTTCAGCTGCTGGTGCGAAAGATGGCTTTGTTAAAGTTATCTTTGACGCTAAATATGGTGAGTTTCTAGGCGCACACCTTATCGGAGCCAATGTTACAGAAATGATTGCAGAAGTTGTTGTTGCCCGCAAACTGGAAACAACAGGTCATGAAATGATTAAAACGATCCATCCTCACCCAACAATGAGTGAAGCGATTATGGAAGCTTGTGCTGATGCTTACGGTGAAGTGATCCACTTGTAGTATTAAAACAAATAAAACTAAAAAGGGGAAAATCTAATGATTTTCCCCTTTTTAGTTTTATTACCGAATGGATAATAGCGATTACATAACCAATCGTGACTTAAAGACGATCTGTTGATCGACAATTTCGGTATTATCAATGCGTTCAAATAAAATTTCAGCCGCTTTACGCGCTTGCATGCCTGGAAATTGCTCTATGCGCCCCATTGGCGGATTTTCCATATATTGCCATAACGGATAGTTGGCATAACTAATAAAGAAAATATCTTGATTTAAGACAAGCCCCTTTTGTCTAGCCGCTTTCATCAAATCAAGTGTAACAAAGTCATTAAAAGATATAATGGCTGAAGGCCGCTCAGACATCGCGAATATATGGTCCATCGCTTTCTCATTCCCTTCCGTACTCAAATCCGTTTCGATGATATTCTTCTCCAGGATATCCATCCCATTCCTTTTCATGGCCGATAGGTAAGCTACTTTTCTGTCTTCACTAGCGGGCAGTGTTTTCGGCCCATTTACAAGCGCGATAACTTTGTGTCCACGAGCTACGAAGGCGTCCACAGCTTCGTTCATACCCGTAGAAAGATCACTTTGTACTTTATTGATATTGGGTAAACTAGGCACACAGTCAAAGAAAACAATCGGGATACCGGACGATTCCAATTTCTCAATAAATTCTAAATTAGTCGTCTTTTTACCTATAGACATTAAAATCCCGTCAACACGATGGTTTTTAAATGTTTTTAAAATTTGCTCTTCACGATCAGGATCATCCAAAGATTGCCCCATCAGAACAGTATATCGGTGTTCTGACGCCACATTTTCAATTTCACTAATGGCGAAAGAAAAAAACGGTTCAGACAAACTCGGTAAGATTACAGCAATCGTAAATGTTTTACGCTGCTTGAAGAATATAGCCGTCTGATTGGGTTCATAATTCAATTCTTCGGCCATTTTTTTAACCCGCATTGTTGTTACCAATCCAATACTTGGATGATCATTCAATGCTCTAGAAACTGTCGAAGGACTGATTTTGAGCTTCTTGGCAATTTCTTTAATCGTGGCAGGCTTGTTCACTTTATTCATAAATCCAAGGGCTTTATATAAAAATAGGGCTTTTATATCCCTAATCATAATTTTTTTTCAACAATATTGACGACGATTTTAATGACAATTATTGTTGGTAGATTAAACAAAGATACTTACTGTAAACTTAGTCTACAAATTGAATTGCGGTCGTTTCTACGGTAAACTCATGGGCAAGGAACTCCAGTGGTTCAATTCCCCTAAAAACGAGTTCATCCAGAAAGTAAACTTTTATCTCATCCCCATATTCACCCCAATCCACAAATTTAACTTTATTGAGTTGTTCTAGCGGATTTCCTTTCGTCAAAATACATACATATTTATCTGCGGCTTTTAACTGCCTAAACAGCGTATTAATATGATCGAACAAATGTAACCGTAGCGGCAAAATTGCATTGACATGAAGCCGCTCAAAATTCTCTTTATATTTTGGATCAAATCCAAAAGTTTGCTGCGCATGTTCGAACAATAAATACTCACCTTGATACTCAAGGTGATTTTTCATAAATTGAACCAAATCTGCTTGAGGCGGAACAGTCTCTGTAAATTCTATAAAACTAGCAAAAAGATAATATACTTGAAGTAAGTAATCCTTTTTAGGAAAAACAACATCGTCTAATTCAAAAACATATACCTTTTTATCTTCTGGAAACATCATGATAAGTAAAAGCTTAAAATTAAGGGTTGTGTCGACATCGTCAAAACCTTAATGACACTGGCCACAAAAATAAGGTTCTATTTGGACACACAGATTAGCGCTAAGTCCTCGCCCGAATCCGAAGTGACAAACAATCCATCCAATGGCCTGTCAAATCTCGTCGAATCCAATAAATTGTTGCCCTTCGAAAGGAGTTTATAAGGCAATTCAGCAGGTGGATTTTCCATAACAGGAATAGTTTCAAGCAGCTGTTTATCTGGGACAAGAACGGAGATCTGATATTCCTCAAATAAAACTTTGGCAGTGGACAATGGTTCCAGCTCAAAACCACCCAAAGGCAACACATAATCAACCTCTTGGTCTAAACTTAATTTGAGTACCTCATGCGCAAAAGTAGGAAGAAGACCTTTTGGAATTTTGGCATATTTCCCTGATGCTAAAAGCAATTCGGGAATATCTTCCGAACTTGCATATAATATTTCGAAATCAGCCCCAAGTCTTTTAGCGATACGCATCGCCAAAGGTCTGGTCCCGAAAGTTATGAGTATTTTCTTCATTAAAAATATAGTTATAATCCCGATTACTGTTACACGACTAACCCATCGCGCATATGAATCGTTCGATCCGAAATTCGGGCAAGCTCCTCATTATGAGTAACGATAATAAATGTCTGTTGAAATTTATGTCTAAGATCAAAAAACAATTGATGTAAAGCAGCCGCGTTCTCTGAGTCAAGATTGCCCGAAGGTTCATCGGCCAAAATAATGGAAGGATCATTGATCAAAGCGCGCGCCACAGAAACTCGTTGTTGTTCGCCGCCAGACATTTCAGCAGGCTTGTGGTCAATGCGATGAGAAACCCCCAATAATTCCAGCAATTCTCTTGCTTTAGCTTCTGCCTCGGACCTCCCCTTTCCCTGTATAAAAGCTGGAATACAAACGTTTTCCAAGGCCGTAAATTCAGGTAGCAAATGGTGAAATTGAAAAACAAAACCAATATGTTCATTTCGGAAAGCACTTAGCTTTTTAGCATTCAATTTTTGAACATCAACACCATTGATGAAAACCGCCCCCTGATCAGGCTTATCCAAGGTACCAATAATATGCAACAGCGTACTTTTACCGGCTCCTGAGGCACCAACAATACTGACGATTTCCCCTTTTTCAACAGCGATATCAACACCTTTCAAAATTGGTAATGATCCATAAGCTTTGTGAATTCCTTTGGCATGTAACATCATAGGACAAAGATAAATAAATTTACGATACCACGAGTTTGAATAAATAAGCTGTTATTTCTCTATTCCGGCCATTTTATTTTGTCTAAATGTCAAAAAATAGATAAAAGAGCAACTTATCCCTTGTCTTATCCCCCAAAAAATTATATTTTTACGCCAAATATTTTTGCAAATGAACATTCACGAATATCAAGGAAAGCAAATACTAAAGAGCTTTGGTGTGCGCGTACAGGAAGGTATCGTAGCAGATACTCCAGAGCAAGCTGTGGAAGCGGCCAAAAAAATGAAAGAAGACTACAATTCTGATTGGGTTGTTGTTAAAGCTCAAATTCACGCTGGTGGCCGTGGTAAAGGTGGTGGTGTCAAGTTAGCTAAGAACTTAGATGAAGTCAAACAAAGAGCAACTGACATCATTGGTATGCAATTAGTAACGCCTCAAACTGGACCTGAAGGTAAAAAAGTAAACAAAGTTTTGGTAGCTCAAGACGTTTATTACCCGGGCGAGAGCGAAACAAAAGAATTTTACATGTCTGTATTATTAGACCGTGCTAAAGGACGTAACATCGTTATGTACTCTACAGAAGGTGGTATGGACATCGAAGAAGTTGCAGAAAAAACACCACACTTGATTTTCAAAGAAGAAATCGATCCAAAAGTAGGCTTACAAGGATTCCAAGCACGTAAAATTGCTTTCAATCTTGGTCTTTCTGGTGCTGCACACAAAGAAATGGTAAAATTTGTTGCCGCTCTTTACAAAGCATACGATTCTACAGACTCTTCTATGTTTGAGATCAATCCGGTATTAAAAACTTCAGACGACAAGATCTTAGCAGTTGATGCGAAGGTAAATCTTGATGAGAACGCATTATACCGTCACCCAGATTACGCTGCTATGCGTGATGTCACAGAGGAAGATCCAACGGAAGTTGAAGCTGGTGAATCAAACCTAAACTACGTTAAATTAGATGGTAACGTAGGTTGTATGGTAAATGGTGCTGGTTTAGCAATGGCTACAATGGACATCATCAAATTAGCTGGTGGTGAACCCGCAAATTTCTTGGACGTAGGTGGTACTGCAAATGCTGAAACTGTAAAGGCTGGTTTCAATATCATTTTAAAGGACCCTAACGTAAAAGCTATCTTAATTAATATCTTCGGTGGTATTGTTCGCTGTGACCGTGTTGCTCAAGGCGTAATTGATGCTTACAGCGAAATCGGTAACATCCCTGTTCCAATCATCGTTCGCCTTCAAGGTACGAATGCTGAAGAAGCGAAAAAATTAATTGATGAGTCCGGTTTACAAGTTTATTCTGCAATCTTATTGAAAGAAGCTGCTGAATTGGTAACGAAAGTATTAAAAGGTTAATTCCTTTAATCATCATAACAAAAACGCGGATTAGTTATAGTCCGCGTTTTTTGTTATGTAAACCACAACGATAAAAAGAGCGCTTCTTAACGAGCCGATATTCCATAGCAAAGTGAGCTATATGTCGTTTCCCCTGCTCTGCGTTTTCACGCATCTTTATTTCAAAAAATATTTTCCCTTTGCACATTCACGAACCATCTTCAAGTGAATTAAATCAACATTTATAACCAATAAACCAACAGAATAGCTTATTTTTGTATTGCTTTTCTAACAAAGCATCTTTTACAAGTCAATCTCCAAAAATTAAGATGGAACACACAAGAATAAAGGAACTATTGAATGCCACAGAATTTGGCAAAGAGGTCGTTGTTAAAGGTTGGGTAAGAACTTTCCGTAACAATCAGTTTATAGCAATCAATGACGGTTCGTCAATCAATAATATTCAAGCAGTAGTCGATTTTGAAAATACACCTGAAGATATCTTAAAACGGATCACCACTGGAGCAGCAGTTCGCGTAAAAGGTCAATTGGTAGAATCACTGGGTAAAGGGCAAAAAGTTGAGGTTAAAGCGACTGATGTTCGTATTATTGGCGACTCTGATCCCGAAAAATATCCATTACAGCCCAAAAAGCATAGCTTAGAATTTTTACGTGAAATTGCGCATTTGCGTTTCCGTACCGGAACATTCAATGCTGTATTCAAAGTGCGTAATGCTTTAGCATTTGCGGTACACAAGTTTTTTCAGGAAAATGACTTTGTCTACATGCATACACCAATCATCACAGGTTCGGATGCGGAAGGTGCTGGAGAAATGTTTCAGGTTACAACCTTGGATTTAAAAAACCCGCCACGTAAAGAAAACGGAGATATCGATTTCAAAGAAGACTTCTTTGGGAAATCGACGAACCTTACTGTATCAGGCCAATTAGAAGGGGAGCTCGGTGCCATGGCATTTGGAAACATTTATACGTTCGGTCCGACATTTAGAGCAGAAAATTCAAATACAACACGCCATTTGGCTGAATTCTGGATGATCGAACCCGAAATGGCTTTCTATGAATTGGAAGACAATATGGACTTGGCCGAAGCGTTGCTGAAATATGTGATTAAATACGCTTTGGAAACTTGTCCAGAAGAAATTGAGTTCTTAACAAATCGCTTGTTGGAAGAAGAGAAATCGAAACCAGCTGCGGAACGCTCAGAATTAAATCTGGTAGAGAAATTGAACTTTGTTTTAACAAACGATTTTGAACGCGTTACCTATACAGATGCCGTTGAAATATTAAAGCGTAGCAAACCAAACCAGAAGAAACAATTCAAATATTTAATTGATGATTGGGGAGCTGATTTACAATCGGAACACGAACGCTATTTGGTGGAAAAACACTTCAAAAAACCTGTTATCTTAACAGACTATCCACGCGAAATCAAGTCCTTTTATATGAAGCAAAATGAACCGGATGCACAAGGAAGAAACACAGTTCGTGCCATGGACATTCTTTTTCCAGGTATTGGTGAAATGGTCGGTGGTTCGCAACGGGAAGAAAATCTTGATCGCTTACTCGATCGCATGGCTGAAGTTGGTATTCCTGCAGAAGAAATGGAGTGGTTCTTGGATACGCGCCGTTTTGGATCGGTACCACATTCGGGATTCGGCGTAGGTTTCGAACGCCTCGTTTTATTCACGACGGGAATGACGAATATCCGCGACGTCATTCCATTCCCACGTACACCGAAAAACGCAGAGTTTTAATATAAAGAACAACAGCCAAAACAAAATATTTTGGCTGTTGTTCTTTTATATATAGCGTATCTGAATGCAGATAATAACCATTGCCCCATTGACATCCTACAATAGGGCCTGAGATTAGACCTAATTCAGGTACTTAACAAAAATAAAAATGCTCATTAAGATATATAACGACAATCCCAATCCCAGGGCAATAGAACAGGCGGTTGATATTCTTCGCCGTGGTGGTGTAATTATCTACCCTACCGATACTGTATACGGTATTGGCTGTGATATCACGCAACAAAAAGCCATAGAACGCGTATGTGAAATTAGGGGGCTAAAACCAGAAAAGGCGAACCTATCATTTATCTGCTATGATTTAACAGATATTTCGCAATACACAAAATCCTTCGATACCTCCGTATTCCGTGTATTAAAAAAAGCATTGCCAGGACCTTTTACTTTTATTTTTAACGCAACAACTAAAGTACCTAAGCTCCTAAGCTCCAAAAAGAAGACTGTGGGTATCCGTGTCCCCGACAATAATATTGTTCGTGAAATTGTCAGACAATTAGGCAACCCTATTGTGACAGCCTCCATTCACGATGAAGATGAAATTATTGAATATTCTACTGATCCCGAATTAATTCACGAAAAATATGAAGATCTAGTTGACGCTGTTATAGATGGCGGTTATGGCGATAATGTCGCATCTACCGTGGTTGATCTTACAGAAGGAACTTTTGATGTAATTCGTGAAGGAAAAGGTGATTTGGAGCAATTCCTATAAGAACCAACTTTCAATAGAAATTCGACATATTGACCTATTTGCAAAATTTACCGCGGCATCATTGTTGGTAATTTGTGCATAAACTACTCCCGTTAACATACTAATTAACAAAAAAACCTACTTATTAACATGAGAAATGTTAATAAGTAGATTGATGACCTATGCGTATTAACATAAAATGTGTACAAGTAGCCACTTATCAACATAGAATTGTTAGTAACACAAAGTGAAAGTATTCCAAAAAACAACAAAATGTGTAAAACTAGAGGGTTATACACATAAAAATGTGCATAAGTTAGCAGTCATCGACAAATTTGTTAAATAACGTGTTTATAAAAAAACTATACTAACAGATTCCTGTGGAAAGTTAAGAACTATATGCTACCCGTCTTTTTATCGCTATGTTGAAAAGGTCAAATCCGCGCTTTGTTTCTATAAGTAGTTTTCCTAGAAAAGGAACCAACAATCCAGAAAACAGCTCACCTTGGACAAATCTAACCTGTGCATCTCCCACCTGTTCTAACTTAAAATAATGTTCGCCATCAAAAATACGGGGAAAGAATAAATTCCCTTTCCAGCGCAGCTCTCTATTCCGTTCAATAGATAGGAATTTTGGATTCATTTTGATCTTAAATCCGTTTGGCTGTTCTAAAAATACTTTGCAACGTTTTCCTACCACCGGTTGCTTTTCAAACTGTTTGATAGTTGGGCTCCATTGGGGATAAGCCTTAAATTCACTTAACACCTGCCATACCTCTTCTGCTGTCGCGTCAATGAGAATACTCGTTTCAATCTTTTTCATTTGTGTTCTTTTTATCGCTGAAACGACAAAATAGTACATACTCCTTCATCTACTTCAAATCCCAATAAGGCGTATGTGATGCTATTTCTAGTTTCGTCTTAATATCAATTATTACAACTGCAAACAAACTAGGCAAGCTTAATATGTCCCGCAACGACGTATAAATAACATCAAATTTTGGTTGTGTGCGCTATTAAGCAAGCTGTTCGCTAACAGCTATAGAACAAAACTAGAAAAAGACTGGGAGCTCACTCTTGACTTTTATCAAGAACTTATTTTTGCTCGAATACGACTCAAGGTTTCTGGGCTCATACCCAACACGGAGGCGATGTATTGAAGGGGTACTTGTTGGAATAATAATTTATGTTGTTCAAAATATTGGACATATCTTTCTTCAGCGGTTAGACAAATAAAATCCGAGATTCGCTGCTCCATGCTGCAAAAACATTTTGCTAAAAAAGCCTTCTCAAATTTATTCCATTCCACAATTTCGGATTCCATCCTTTGGTAATCGGACTTTGACAAACGGTATACCGCACAATCGCTAACGCATTGGAAATTCCATATGGAAGGTCTGTCAAAAATGAAAGAAGCAAGATCTGTCACAAAATGATTCGTTGTACCTATCCATTGTGTAAACTCTCCTTTTTTCGACCAAGCATATTGACGGATCAATCCGGATTCTATCACAAACAGATTGGAAGAATAATCGCCCTCCTTGATCAGATAATCACCTCGTTTTAATTCAATATGCTCGAAGTTTGAGAAAAGTTTTAAGGCACTAGCCTCAGAAATAGGAAAAAAATCTTGAAAGAGTTGTTCTAACATGAAAGGAGGTTTTATAAAATCACGACTTCTTCAATAATGACGTGACCTACATATTCATTTACTCTTCCTAGAATTTGTCTTCGCATAAGCGCCAATTCATTCTTAATAACAGCAGACTCTACCCGTACGAACAGTTTTTTATCACGAACATATAGCTGCTGTGTGCGATTAGCAATAGCTTTACCAATTAATTGAGGCCAAACAGATGCGATCGAAGTTTCATCAAATTTCCTTCGTAGTTTATAAGCCTCCAAAAGACGCTCAACCCCCTCTTTAATCGTCATATCGTCGCTTGACCGAATGAATTCTAGGCTTTTTTTAGCTTGCTTCTTATACATTGACTTGTCCTCCTTCAATATCAAATATACGAACAGGGCGGCTGATTTCGTCAAAGATTCGCTGAATTCTCATGGAATCTGTATCCGTCAGGAAAATCTGTCCAAAATCATCTTCTGAAACCATCTGCATCAGTTTATGTGTACGGCGATCATCAAGTTTATCAAAGATATCATCCAAAAGAAGTAAAGGTTTAAAACCCTTTTTCTGTTGTAAATAAGAATATTGCGCAAGCTTCAGTGCAATTAGAAAAGATTTTTGTTGACCCTGAGAGCCAAACTTTTTTAACGGCATTCCACCGTGAATGGTAAAGATCAGATCATCTTTATGTATCCCCTGAGTTGTGCGTTCCAGAATACGGTCACGTTCCAAATTCTTCTCCAAAATATTTAGAAAAGAATCAGCCATTAAAGGCGATTCATAGTGTAATTGAACAGACTCTGCATCCTCGGTAAGGAATTGATAGTGTCGATCAAACTCTGGCTGAAACTCCTCCATAAAAGACCTTCTTTTCTGGAAAATAATATTTCCTACTTCTTCAAGTTGAAAATTGAGAATTTCGATTAGGCCCAGATCCAATACACTGGTTTGACGCGCTTGTTTAAGGAGACTATTACGTTGGGCTAAAAACTTATTATAAATAATTAGGGTATCTAAATATTTATTATCTGTCTGGGAAATCACATTATCCACAAACTTTCTGCGCTCTTCACTTCCATCTGTTACGATGATGCTATCATTTGGGGATATCATGACCAAAGGAAATAAGCCGATATGGTCAGCTAGTCGGGGATAATCCTTTTTATTTTTTTTAAACTGCTTTTTCTGATTTTTCTTAAGGCTACAAGAAATGAAATCACTAATTGATTCTTTATCAAACTCCCCCTGTACCATAAACCAGTCATTACCTGATTTAATATGCTGCGAATCAATTGGATTGAAATAACTTTTACAGAGTGATAAATAGTGAATCGCATCTAAAAGATTGGTTTTACCAACACCATTATTCCCCGTAAACGCATTTACCTCGGGAAGAAATTCCAAAGATGATTCCGAGTAATTCTTGAAATTTAGAACAGAAAGTTGCTTCAGCCACATAGCACAAAGATACGCTATTTGGATTGCTAAAAATTATTTTATTTCCTCAAAATCCACAAACTCACCTGCGGTTTCAGTCCCTTTGCGTTCAGGGCTTTCTTTCGGTGGAATGTAATCGACATGTACCTTCCCTTCGGGCTGAGACCTTTTACTTTCCTGTTGTCCTTGACCATTAAATTCATAATAAAATGTACCGCCTGATCCTTGGCTACCGTATGCTCCACCTTGCTGCTGCGCTTTTTTCATCAACTTTTCAGCTGCTTTACGCATTGCAAATGGTAAAAATAATCTAAATAAGAATCTTACTACAAAGTAAACAGCGAATGTAATAAGTATAAATTTTAAAAATGCCATAGTTAATTCGTTGCTATTTTCTCAAATTTAACCAATAACTCGATAAACTGTTGTCTTTAAAATGTCAGATAAGAATTTATTAACAAATTTTAAGACTTTCCTAATCGCCCTTTTGTTTCCATAATCATTCGATAGAGCTCTTCCTGGCGCTGTGTTCCCAATACGTAGGTAAGACCATCTTTATCTGTTAAAAAAACAGCATTTTTGCCACCAGCAAAGAATTTAATCTTTCCTTTTGTATGCAGATTATAAACTGGATTATTGAAAAAGAATGTGCTATAAGGCGCCTTTTCTATTTTTGTAATAGAGGCAAGATCGATTTTGACGACACGAGTAGACCATAGTCCACTAATTAGTATATGGTCTTGAAATACTTCTGTACGGAATAACACCATATACATCATAACAATAGACGTGATGATAATACCTACTCCTACGATAAAGAACAATTGGCTCGATATCAAATGGTCTAAATTCAAATAAAATGCCGTAAAACAAAAAAGTACGAGCACTAAACGCACGCTGATCCAAACACGGTCACGACCTAAATATTGATTTTCCGAATAAAGTACACCTTCTTTCATTTACTTAAGATTTAGCTATTAATTTGGAGACTTCACACCATTGTTTCCTAATAGCAGAGCTCCTCAATAACTTCGTTTTTACTTCTATAGATTTTGTCACCACCAGGGTCCATTGTTTGACTATCAACCATATGGCATTATTTCTCAAAACAGAGACCCTTGGCGCTGATTAACATCAGCAATTTTTGCTGCTAATCAGTTCTGCAAACTAAAGTAAGGACTTTTTTTGTATTGGCGGTAATTTTATAACGATTGTCCATGCGATAATTGGCTACCCATAGGATATCTCCATTTCCATTCACCACGATCGGAATATTTTCCTTTTCAAATAAGCTGATCTTCTTATTGATAAAAAAATCGCTCAACTTCTTCCGCCCTTCCATACCTAAAGGATAAAAGCTGTCGCCAACTTTCCATGATCGAATCGTGAGTGGGAAAACTAATACATCATAATCCAACTTTGCAACCTCACTCGCTTTGACAATAGCTAGATCCGAAGAAACATCGGCATGAAAACAATAGTGTTTCCACTCCACAGTCGAAGTTTCGGAGGTGATTAAAGCCTCGTCGGGAGAAATAAATTCCTTTTCACGAATAAAAAGCTCATTTCTATCCAAGAGCATATGGTAGGCATCGGATTGAAAAATACGCCCAGACTCTCTTGTCCAAGCCTGTTGAAGATCACTTAGTACCGCTTTTGAGAAATTAAATGCCGAAAACAACTCATAGAGTAAAGGCAAATTATCCATATAGGGTTCCAGGTCCTCTTTCCGAACTCCCCAGCCCTCATCTATAGGATAAAACAGTTTTCTCCGGATGGGCTCCACAAATTGCTGCAACAGCTGGTAAGATTCCTTAAAATGATTGATATTCTGCTCGAAGACTATCTCAAAATCTGGCTGAAGTTTTTTAAAATGTGGGATGATATCAATTCTTATTTTATTACGCGCATATTTTGTTGAAAAGTTGGATTGATCGTCTCGATAAGCAATCCCATACATATCAACAAAATGTTCAATTTCGCTTGCTTTCAGAAAAAGTAGAGGCCGAATGATGCGTTCCCGGATAGGGAAAATACCCTGGAGTCCCTGGAGACCGGTTCCACGTGAAAGGTTCAGGAGTACCGTTTCGATATGATCGTTCAAATGTTGAGCTACTGCAATTCGATCGAACTGCAGTTCATGTCGTAACTTCTCAAACCAAGTATAACGGAGTTCCCGGGCCGCCATTTGAATCGAAATTTGATGATCCTTTGCGTAAGCTTTTGTATCAAAGTGCTTCACGTATATTGGAACATTATT
>JBMAAL010000031.1:0-55623 GCA_050281725.1 Sphingobacterium sp.
AAGGTATTGCTCCTGGACAATCGGCCGTTTTTTATGAAGGCAATGATCTACTCGGTGGTGGTTTCTTAATGAAATAAATAGAAGCTGGACTGATTTCTAGCATAAGAATTTTAATCCCTATACTGTTGATGCAGTATAGGGATTTTTATTTGGTTTAAAATACGCTTTATTTGGACTTCAAACTAGAAGATATTCGCTTTTCCTCATTGTGAAAATTGAGAAATCTTAATTTGTTTTTACTAATAATTTTAGTAATTTTAACTTATGAATTCATCGGAATATTTCAAGGGTAGAGGGGCGCAGATCAATCCCAATAACAAATTTTTTTCTAACCAATACGTGCAGGAGCATGTTGAAGGGCTGGATGAAGAGTTTTTGGGGGCCGAAAAAACACAATTTATTCCGACTCATCCAAAATCCATTATTTCCAAGTCAAATAGTCCGGATCTCCGTTTTGAAAGATCCATTAATCCCTATCAGGGCTGTGAACATGGGTGTATTTACTGTTATGCGCGCAATTCGCATGAGTATTGGGGTTTTAGTGCAGGATTGGATTTTGAGCGTAAGATCTTGGTAAAACATAATGCCGCTCAGCTTCTCGAACAGGAGTTTAGAAAATCGAGCTATCAGCCCGATTTGATTATGCTTTCCGGCAATACAGACTGTTATCAACCGATTGAACGGAAGCTGGGTATCACACGCTCGCTTTTAGAATTGATGGTCAAATACCAGCATCCGATCTCTATCATCAGCAAAAATGTACTGATGCGGCGGGATTTTGATCTCTTGCGCGAGCTTGCAGCGCACAATCTGGTTTCCGTTGCCGTGACCATCAATTCGTTGCGCGAGGAGGTTCGTCAGAAAATGGAACCACGTACTGCAACGGCATTGGCCCGGTTGAAACTGATCGAGGGATTGACAGGGATAGGTGTACCCGTCATGCTAATGATGGCGCCCATCGTTCCGGGGATCAATAGTGATGAGATTGCAGATTTGATTCGTTCGGGAGCAGATGCGGGAGCAATTACAGCCTCTTATACCATCGTAAGGCTCAATGGACAGATCGGTGGTATCTTTAAGGATTGGCTCTATCAGAACTATCCTGACCGAGCTGAAAAGGTATTACACTGGATTGAAGCCTGTCATGGTGGAAAAATTAACGATACCGATTTTGGACGGAGGATAAAAGGGGATGGCCATATGGCCGAGAGCTTACAGCATTTATTCAAGCTTTCCGTCAAGAAATATATGAATAATGGGACACTTCCATCCTTGAGAAAGGATCTTTTCCGCTTACCCGATGCAGGCACTCAGCTGGGCTTGTTTTAGTTATTAGTGTCAAATGGCAGTAGAAAATTAAGCCATTTGTGTAATTTTGAAAATGGAAATTAAAACAGAACGGCTCAAGCTCAGATCCGTAGAGAAAATAGATTTGGAAAATATCCATTCCCTATTAATGTACCCTGAATCTGCATTGTTTAATCCGAGTGGATTTCCGGATGGAATAGCCCATACGGCGCAAATGGTGGAAGCTTGGTCAGCGCAAATACATGAATCCGATGTCCGAAAGGATTATACCTTTTATATAGAAACTCTAGAAGGAAAGGATTTTATTGGTCTAATTAATATCAGCGTTGTCAAGCTACGCTATCGAAATGCAGAAGTATGGTTTAAGCTTGTTCCGACAATGTGGAATAAGGGCTATGCAACAGAGGCATTGAACCGAATCCTGACATTTGGTTTCAAGGAACTTAATTTTCATAGAATTGAGGGCGGTTGTGCTGTTGAAAATATCGCTTCCGCTAAAGTAATGGAGAAAGTCGGCATGGTCAAAGAGGCTCGCAGACGGAAAATTTTGCCGTTAAAAGATGGTTGGAGCGACAATTATGAATTTGCTATTCTCGAGGAGGAATACCCACATTAAATTTTAGCAAAAAAGCCTGATTCATGCAATGAACCAGGCTTTTTTTATGGATAAGATCAAGGTTCTGTGAACTAAGATTTCTTTCTTTTGATCAATACATAACTCACATAGAGTAATATAAGCCAAGCAGGGATCAATTCTACCGGAAGTTTCATCCCTGTTATCCACATGATGCCAAGTACGGCGATCAAAAAGATCAGACAGATATAATTACTTAAGGGATATAGAAAGGATGGGAATTTGGTCCGCAAGTGGGCATCGAGTTTATTCTTTCTGAAATACAAGTGTGTAATGGAAATCATCACCCAGTTTATAATCAGTGAAGATACCACCAGCGACATCAGGATCTCCAAGGCATTTTTCGGTGCAACATAGTTGATAAATACACAGATCGCTGCGAATAGTGCCGAAACTAAAATTGCATTGATAGGCGCATGGTTCTTGTTTAGTTTTGATAAAAAACGGGGTGCATTTCCCTGCTCTGCCAGTCCATATAACATTCTACTGTTACTATAAACACTGCTATTATAAACAGATAGTGCAGCAGTAAGAACAATGAGATTTAACGCGTTTGCAATAATTTTTGTGAAGTAGAAGGTCTTTCCGAAGATGGTAAATTCAAACCCATTGAGTTTGTCAAATACCAGTACAAAGGGACTTGTATCGGCTGTGATATTCGTCCATGGTGTCAAAGAGAAAAGAATAATCAATGCACCTACATAAAAGATTAAGATCCGATAGATAACCTGGTTGGTCGCTTTGGGGATATTTTTTTCGGGATGTTCGGCCTCCGCAGCAGTGATACCAACAAGCTCCAGGCCACCGAAAGAAAACATAATCAATGCCATGGCAGAAAGGAGACCTTCAAAATTACCATCCGCTGTTTCGTTAAACCAGCCTTTTGGGAAAAAACCGCCATGTGAAGTCAGGTTGCTGAGACTTGCCTGCTCACCTCCGGTACCGCTTACCAGTAAGTATACCCCAAAAACAATCATGGCAATGATCGCAACAACTTTAATAATGGAAAACCAAAATTCCGTTTCGCCATAAATTTTGACAGAGGCAAGATTAAGGGCGTTGATTGCAAAGAAGAAAAATAAACTTGATGCCCATAAGGGTATTTCGGGCCACCAGAATTGTACATAAACACCTATTGCTGTGAGTTCGGCCATGCTCACTAAGATATACAGGACCCAATAGTTCCAGCCTGAAGCATAACCTGCAAAAGAACCCCAGTATTTATTGGCGAAGTAGCTAAAGCTTCCTGAAACAGGCTCTTCAACAACCATCTCGCCCAATTGACGCATAATAAAAAAAGCAATAATTCCGGCGAAAGCATAACCGAGGATAACAGCCGGCCCAGCCAGTGTGGCAGCCTTCCCGATACCTAGAAATAAGCCAGTTCCGATTGCACCACCCAGGGCAATTAATTGAATATGTCTATTTTGAAGTCCTCTTTTTAATTCTTCCTTATTGTTCTGTTTCTCCATGTGTATGGTTAATACGGTTACTAGTCTGTTTTGACCGATCCTGGGCAGGGGAAACCTGTGAAGATGTTTACTCTCTGTACCAGAATCGAATTGGCTAAAATTGCTGCCGCTGTATGATGTGCCGACAAATACCGTGGCTCCCAGCGCATCTTTTGCCCTAAGCGCATAAAGTTAATAAAACACTTAGGTATTCGTGCACATTCTGTTGCGGTTTTGATGCATTTCGTTGTTTTTTTATAAACAATGGCGGGAGCCATGTTTGGCTAAGAAATAGAAAGCGCCGTAATTTGGAAATACGGCGCTTTATGAATTAGTAGCTAGTGTGATTTTTGGCCACTCTAACTAATAACGAAATCTTATTTGCAAATGCTACTCAAAAAGATAAATTAATTTGCTTTTTGTGTTTTTTCTACACCGCAGTCGCATCCGCAGCCTTTCGAGCAGCCCGGCTTGCCCTTTAGTGATTTTCGGACATTTTTAACGACATACCATACAGCCGCCAAAACGAGCATTCCTACGATGAGATATTGTACTGTTAAATTATCCATAGCTTTTTATTTTAAAAGTTGATAAGCAATTAAAGCACTGAAATAGGCCAAGCCTGTCATAAAACCAAGCTGTATTAAAGTCCATTTCCACGAGCCTGTTTCCCTCTTTACTGCCGCAATTGTACTCATACATTGCATAGCAAAAGCATAGAACAGTAATAAGGATACACCAGAAGCTAAATTGTAAGCCGGTAAACCGGTATTCCTGTTGATTTCGCTTTTCATTTTGCCTAATACCGTTGTTTTAGATGCTTCATCTTCGATATCCACTTCGTCACCAAGGCTATATACTGTGGCCATTGTGCCTACAAAAACTTCACGGGCAGCAAACGAAGAAATAAGACCTATGCCCATCTTCCAGTCATAGCCCAGTGGTTCAACAACAGGTTCAATAGCCATGCCAAGATAGCCAAGGAAAGAGTGTTCCAGGCGATACGATGAAACTTCATGCTCTAAATCTGCTTCGGACAGGTTAGGGTTATTTTTTGTCACATATTCCTCTGCCCGGCTAAATTTATCGTTCGGACCAAAACTACCCAATGCCCATAGGATAACGGAAATGGCTAAAATGATTTTACCTGCGCCGAAGACAAAGCTTGATGCTTTTTCCCATACATTTAAGGCTACATTTTTCCAATCCGGAGTCTTATAGGTGGGGAGTTCAAAGATTAGAAATGATTTGTGTTTCGACTTGATGACTTTGGTTAGGATAATCGCGGATAGCAAAGCTGCGAATATTCCAAGTAGGTACATCACAAACAATACAATACCTTGTATTTGAAAACCCCCTAATTTCGTGTCCGGTATCACCAGTCCGATCAGAACGATATAAATAGGGAGACGTGCTGAGCAGGTCATAAAAGGGGTTACCAGAATAGTGACCAATCTTTCTTTGCTATTTTCGATGTTACGTGCAGACATGACTGCAGGAACAGCACAGGCTACGCCCGAAATCAATGGAATCACTGATTTTCCATTCAGGCCAAAGGGACGAAGCCAGCGGTCCATCAGGAAAACAACACGGCTCATATAGCCCGTTTCTTCCATGATCGAGATAAAGATATATAAAATAACAATCTGTGGAATGAAGATCACAATTCCCCCAATACCTTTTATAATACCATTACTGAGCAGGTCGGTCAATGGCCCTGCAGGCAATGCTGTTTGTATATAGGCTGCAAGATCACCAAATAAACCATCGATAAAATCCATAGCTGGTCCAGACCAGGTATAAATTGCCTGGAAGATTAAAAAGAGGATTCCAAAGAAGATGACATAGCCAAAGATAGGGTGAAGCAGGATGCTATCAATCGTATTGGTTTTGTTTTTATTGGAGGATTCATCCTTTACATAGATATCAGCAAGGCTGCCATCTAAGGATTTACTGCGCAAAATGGCCTCGTCTTTTTGAAGCTTCTCGGCCCGTAATTGGTGTTTTTCACGGATTTGTTGAATAGCCTGATTTTTTTCTTTCGATAAAAAGGATACTTCGCCTTTGGCCAGGTATTGCCAGGTGTGGTATTCCGTATCTAATGGAAAAAGACGTTTGGTTTCTTCTAATGCAGCATCAGCTTCCGTAGGTAGGCTGAATTTGCTGATATACATGGGTGGAACAGCATCAAAGTTTTTGATGAGCTGATCGATACCTTGCCCCGTACGGGCGTTGGTTTCGTATACTTTTGTATTTAATAAGTGTTCAAGTTTTTGAACATCTATTGTAATTCCTTTTTCTTTAGCTTCATCGATCATATTGATGACAAAGATTGCCGGCAACCCGAGTTCCCGGGCCTGCTGATAAAGAATAATAGACCGCTTTAAGTTCGTAGGTTCAGCGACGACAACGACAAGGTTTGGTCTGAAACTACTTTCTTTATTGACTAAAGTGTTGAAAACAACTTCTTCGTCCAGTGAACTTGGGAACAGGGTATATGTGCCCGGTAAGTCAATAATGCGATAAACTTTGTTGTTGGCTTTAACTTGCCCCTCACGTTTTTCGACCGTAATACCGGGATAATTTCCTACTTTCTGATTTAATTTTGTAATCCGGTTAAATAGAGATGTTTTACCCACATTTGGATTACCCAAAAGTGCAATAATCGGGTTATTCATTATTTCTGATCAATAAGGATGACTTTGGCTTCTGATTTGCGGATAGCAATTAAGGCGTTATTAGCACTAATATTTAGACATATAGGACCGTCCAAAGGTGCGATATGTTTCACCTCTACTTCAGTACCGGGAATAAACCCCAATTCGAAAAATTTAGCTGGAATTTCGTGTGAATCAAAATCTATAATTACCGCTTTTTCCCCTTTTTTTAGCTTATCTAAGCTAGTTCTATTACGCATCTGCCTGTTTTTTTGAATTCTTCAAATATACAGAATTTCTACCATTTAGAATGATTCTAATGTCATAGTTATGTATTTAGTAAAAAACAGCTATCTTTACTATTCAGAACGATTAATTATCAACCAGAATGAAGATTGAGGACGAAATCAAAGTAAGTAAATTCAGCAATGAATGGCATCGTTGTACGGTAAATATTCTATATACGTACAATTGGATTAACAATGAGCTTGAACAGCGAGCTGCCAAAGAAGGGATCACTTTGAAACAGTTTAATGTCTTGCGCATATTGAGGGGCCAATATCCTAAGCCTGCAACCAATAATCTGATTAAATCAAGAATGTTGAGTACTACCCCTGACATCTCGCGTATGATTGATCGCATGGTTTCCAAAGAATTGGTTTCACGATGTCAATCGGGTGGAGATAAAAGGGCTGTGGATTTGGTTATCACCGAGAAGGGCTTGGAGATTCTTAAGAATCTTGATGAGGAAATGCTGATGAAGGATCTTTTACCCAATCGAATTAGCGAAGAAGAGGCAATGACGTTAAGTACACTGTTGGATAAACTTCGCGGCTAAAGAAATTAATGCGCATGGTCATGATGTTCATGATCATGCGGTTGTTGGTGTTGATCGTGCCCATGATCATGTTCTCCGACAAATAAGAAACTTCCCAGTGCAATCGCAACACCTGCTATCACAGCGATCATTTTCTTTTTATTGAATTTATGATGGTCAATGGAGCCCGATTCAAAAAGTATCGTCGTCGATATGTGTAAGAAGATACCAATAACGACGGCCATGATTTTATCAAAATATTGCTGGATATTCCCTACTTCACCCGCACTGATGGCTTTGCTCAGTAAAAAGCCAAAAGGGGTCATTGCCGCAAATAAAGCAAGTGTAATGAGGATCGTATTTTTCTTTAAATGTGT
Organism: Sphingobacterium sp.; assembly: GCA_050281725.1. Classification (GTDB taxonomy): domain Bacteria; phylum Bacteroidota; class Bacteroidia; order Sphingobacteriales; family Sphingobacteriaceae; genus Sphingobacterium. Next base: position 7,245 of record JBMAAL010000031.1, read on the forward strand.
GCTTATTAGAATACTTCCCAATGCAAATGCGGCCGGAATGTGGTGAATAGATATGCCTAGTGCAAGTTCTGTCTGATGTGTAGCCGCAAGTGGCATTCCCTCGAGGAAAGCATGAAGACATAGACTGAACATAATACCGATTGGAAAACGATGGCTGTGGTGGTCGTGATCATTTTCGGTATGGATATGGCCATGTTCGATCCCTTGGGAGAACTGTTCAAGAAATAGTTGGAAAAGAAATCCAGCAAGTACGTAAATACCCAATACTTCAGGTGAAGTATTGTTGGATTGATAGACATGCGGAATGAGGTGAAGCACAGTAATAGAGAATAAATAGGCTCCACTAAAAGAAAGAATAAGTTTAAGGAAACTGGTTCCTTTCTTTTGTACAAAAAATACAGCAATTCCACTTGCAAATGCAGGGATGAATAAAATTAAAATCAATAAAATTGAATTCATTATACGTGTTCAGTTTTAAAAAAGCTAGGCACAAACCGTTTAAATAAGTAGCCTGTTGCCAATCCAATCAGGATACCTAAGGCTGAGCCACAGAGGACATCAAACGGGTAATGGACACCAACATAGATTTGAGAGACTGAAATTAGGGTTGCCCAGGTAATACAAAGCCAAAGCGCATGTTTCCATCTTCTCCGGAAAAGTACAATCCAGAAAAAAGCTAGGGAAAAATGGTTGGCCGCATGAGAGGAGGTAAAGCTAAAGCCAGAGCCGCATCGCACTCGGATGTTGACATTTTCTTTAAATTCCACGTCGTTACATGGTCTAATCCTTTTTACAGTCTTTTTGATCAAATGAGATGATATACCATCGGAAATTCCGAAAGTAACCAAGGTCATGGCAACAATTAGGATCCCTGTTTTTCCATAGGTCTTAATGAAAAATATGATCAGAAATAAATACAAGGGTGCCCATGTGTATGGATTGCGTAATATCGGCAATAACCAATCAAATACGGGGTTACTCAAGCCTTGATTAATGGCCAGAAAAATCTCTTGATCGATGTGTACTAATTGTTGAATCATAAATGTTGCTGATGACAATGAAATTCCCAAACTTTAAAAACTCACTTTTCAAAAGTAAAAATAATTTCATTGCAAACGGTTGTTTCTTTTAAAAACAACTTTGTTGCAACAAATATACGTTAAATATTCATTAATTATAATTTTAATTCGATATTTTATTGCCATTGTGCTAAATTTACACGTTAATCAATTCAAAAGAAATGACTTTAATTAAATCAATATCAGGAATACGAGGTACGATAGGCGGGCGGGCTGGAGAGGCACTTACCCCGATAGATATCGTTAAGTTTACAGCTGCTTACGGCAAAATAATTGTTAAGCAGAGTGGTATAAAAAAAATTGTTGTTGGAAGAGATGCGCGTGTTTCTGGTGAGATGGTAAGTAATTTGGTGATTGGAACCCTGCAAAGCATCGGTGTTGATGTGATTGATCTAGGCCTTTCAACAACGCCAACGGTAGAGATTGCCGTACCGATGGAAAAAGCAGCTGGTGGTATCATCCTAACTGCTTCACACAACCCAGGGCAATGGAACGCGCTAAAGTTATTGAATGCAAAGGGCGAATTCATTTCAGATGCCGAAGGACAAGAGGTATTGGCCCTTGGTGAATCCTTAGACTTTGATTTTTCCGAAGTGGAAGAACTAGGACAAGTTCATAAAGATTATTCTTACTTACAGAAACATGTAGACGCTGTGTTGGCGTTAGAATATGTGGATAAAGAAGCCATCAAAGCGGCTAATTTTAAAGTTGCTTTGGATGCCGTCAACAGTACCGGTGGTACATTTATACCAGCGTTGTTGGATGCACTTGGTGTACAGACAATCTATAAAATCCATTGTGAGCCGAACGGTCTATTTCCGCATAATCCAGAACCATTAAAAGAGAATTTGACGGATCTATCGGCTGCGGTTATTGAAAACAAGGCGGACTTAGGGATTGCGGTGGATCCAGATGTGGATCGATTGGTCTTTATGATGGAAAATGGTGAGTTGTTCGGTGAAGAATATACCTTAGTTGCCGTAGCGGATTACTTATTGCAGCATAAAAAAGGAAATACCGTTTCTAATTTATCGTCTACACGCGCACTGCGTGATGTGACTAAAGGACATGGTGGCGAATATTATGCAGCGGCTGTCGGTGAAGTCAACGTGGTTACAAAAATGAAAGAAGTCGATGCTGTCATCGGCGGAGAAGGAAACGGTGGTGTTATTTATCCAGCATCTCACTATGGCCGTGATGCGCTGGTGGGCGTAGCCATCTTCTTGACGCATTTGGCTAAGCTTGGTAAAAAAGCTTCCGAATACCGTGCTTCTTTGCCGCAGTACTTTATGTCAAAAAACAAAATTACCCTGACTCCGGAATTGGACATTGACAACCTATTGGACAAAATGGAGGAAAAATATAAACATGAAGACCATTCGACAATCGATGGATTGAAAATAGATTTTGAAAATGAATGGGTACATTTGCGTAAATCCAATACCGAACCGATTATTCGGATTTACTCGGAGGGACCTACGCCTGAAGCTGCTGAGCAGATCGCGCAGCGGATTATCAGCGAAATTGAAGAAATAATTAAATAAAAGACAAAAAGCTGCACATGCAGCTTTTTGTTTTAAGACTGATCTCAGCGAAAGAGGATTGTCTTAGCTATTACGAAGTGTTATAACGTATGATTAGAAAGATCATTTTAGGTACGTATTGTTTTCTTAGTTTAATCTTATTTGTCTTTCCGACAAGTGCCCAGCAGCCTATGGACGAAATCAATGGGCTGTTAGATCGTTGGCACAAAACCTCGGGCGAGGTAAGGTATGGCCCGTTTTTGAATGTTATTGCTTCAGATGGAGTTATTTTGGGTACCGATCATGATGAAAGGTGGGATAAAGCACATGCAGAGAAGTTCACCGGTCAATATTTCAATCCAAAAAATGCCTGGACCTACACCTATGACAAGCGGCATATCAGCTTTAATGCAGATAGTACGACAGCTTGGTTTGATGAATCCTTTAAGATCAATACCAAGTCTTTTCGTGGCGTGGGAGTATTAAGTAAGCTGGACAATGAATGGAAGCTTCGTCAATATAGCATGTCCATGTCGGTACCGTATGCGGATGTAAAAGCGGCCGTAGGCGGAAAGGCAGGTCAGAAAATTCACAGCAACCTCTTATTGGTCATGGTGCTGTTTTTCTTTATGGCCATGTTATTTGTGCTGAGTCAACGCTTAAAAATCTCATACCCCATTCTGTTGGTTATTGGTGGACTGGTGATTTCGCTGATTCCGGGTGCACCTGTCATTAGTGTCGATCCTGATATTGTATTTATGGTGTTTTTGCCACCCTTGCTTTTTGAAGCAGCCTGGTATACCAATTGGGGGAATTTTCTAAAGTGGCGACGATCTATTTTCATCATGGGCTTTGGTTTAGTCTTCTTCACATCGTTGGCCATCGCCTACTTTTCAGTCAGTATTATTCCTGGTTTCACCCTGGCGCTGGGCTTTTTGCTGGGCGGAATTATTTCTCCCCCAGATGCTGTGGCTGCTAGTTCTGTCCTGAAAGGCGTGAGTATTCCTAAACGGGGAATTGCGATATTGGAAGGAGAAAGTCTGGTCAATGATGCGGCCTCATTGACTGTTTTTAGATTTGCTTCCATCGCAATTCTTACGGGTCAGTTTGTGATGAGCAATGCGACGACACAGTTTTTGATGCTATCGGTCATGGGCGTTGTAGTTGGTTTGGTTATCGGTCACATCCTCTATATTTTCTTACGTTATGTCGCTAAATCGTCCAGTATTTCAACACCCATTACCCTCATCGCACCTTACCTGATGTATATTGTTGCGGAGCATTTTGAATGGTCGGGGGTCCTGGCGGTTGTTAGTGGCGGGTTGTTTCTTTCCTTCCGGGCAGGTGATTACCTCAACTACCATACACGCATCCAGACGAAGGAGGTTTGGGCGACAGTGGGCTTTCTATTAAATGGATTTGTCTTTATTTTAATTGGTCTTGAACTTCCGGTGATCATCAATGGATTGGGGGAATACTCCATGGAGGAAGCTATTGATTATGCCTTGGCCATCTGTGTAATTGTGATTGTTTTGCGATTAATCGCCGTATATCTTTCGGCTTTTGTTCCCAGGATATTATTCAAACGGGTCCGCATCAAGGAAAAGAGTCCAGGGTGGAAATTGCCCCTGGTCGTTGGCTGGGCCGGTATGCGCGGAGTGGTTTCTTTGGCGTCAGCATTGGCAATACCATTGACGTTATATGATGGAACGGCCTTCCCACACCGAAATCTGATTTTGTTCATTACGTTTGTGGTTATTTTAGTGACGCTTGTTTTTCAGGGGCTTACATTGCCTTTTTTGATTAAATTGATAAAAATTAAAGAGGTTGATGAGCAAGCTTCAATGGAGGAGCAAATTGATGAGATCCGTGTACGTCTTGGCAAAGAATCTATTGCGTATCTGGATAAACATTATGCAAAGGAAATGCTGGAACATGAGACAATCGCTCGCGTCAAAGAGCAGATTATCCGAAGCGTAAATGCATCCGAACGAGCGAAAGAAGAGGATACGCGCGCGCAGCTTTCTGCAGTTAGGGGCTTGTATAATAAAATTATGCTGGAACTTTTAGCGCTGCGTCGTGACGGTCTGTACAAGATCAAGGAAAGCAAGGCTTTTGACAGCGATGTTATTAAAGAGATCGAGTATTCCCTGGATTTGGAAGAATCGCGTTTGTCGCGTAAGTAGTGGTTTATAAGTGAGTAAATCTCGGTTTTTGGACTGCGAAACCTAACGTCAGTGTTATAAGAAATAATGCGCAGTGTTGCAGAAAATAGCGAATTTAGCTTATAATGCTAAATTCGCTATTTTTCCTTTATCGCCCACTAAAAATATCGATCGACCTTTTTTTGCCTTTTGGACGGCATTGAAGCTCTCCTTTCCGACAGGTGTCCAATTTTTTCCGCCGTCATTCGATAGGTCTGTACCCGAAGTGCCCGTGCTGATCAGCTGTTTTTTTGAAAGATAAATAACGGCCGACTTAAAGCCAGCAGGTGCCGTCTGTGGTGGAAACCATGTTTTACCGCCATCGTTGGTTAGTAGGCTATTTTTGTCTTTGTTTTTATCCGCTTTGTAATCGCCACCCACGACAATACCCGTTTTCGACGTATAAAATGCGACAGAAAAAGGACCTGTACTATTTGTCCCCTGAATGATGGGGCAGCTGTAACGTTGCCATGTGTTACCCAGATCCTTGCTGCTGTAGATATTGGCAGCAGTTCCACCGGTGGCAATCCAGTATGTTCCGTTGTTATCACAATATATTGATGTTCCACTAGCTGCAAAACCGGCCTCTCCATCGGTAATGGTAAAGTGCATATTCTCAGATATATCTTTCCAGGACCTTCCGAAATCGATGCTTTTTAATAGCGGCATTTTCCCCTGAATGGCGTCGCCAAAGGCAATACCGACCCCTTTTGATGTAAAAGCAAAACCATCATAAAATATTTCGGGCCGCTTGTCATTGAATACTTCTTTCCAGCTTCGACCACCATCCTGTGTGCTTAAGATAATGGCAGGGGAACCGGCCGATATAATTAAGGCCTCATTCTCATCAAATGCTTCGACATCCCTAAAATCTGTTTTTTCGTAGCCAATTGGATTGACCCATTGCCAGTTTTTTCCAGCATCGGTGCTGAGCCCAACTGTCCCATTGCTTCCGCTTACCCATACAGTTGTATCATCAACTACACTTAGGCCTCTGTAGCTGCTGTTTCGTTCTTGATTTACCAGGTTAATGGTCGCTTGTTGAGCACTCAGACGGCCCAGGAACAAGATGTGGGTAATAAAAATCAGAAATAAAGGTTTCATGTGGTTATGCTTTTTATTTAAACAAATCTACTCGTCTTTTTGAAACTTTTCCCTGTTTTTTTAAGATTGTTTTGCGGAGCTGAAGAAATCCAACGGTCATTTTCCGTGGTGATTTGAAATAAGGGATACTCAATACGACCAACAGTGCGATGCAGGCCGAAGTTCCAAGTGCACCACCGTAGCCGGTGAAAAATTTGCTTGTATTGAGCAGAATCGTTGTAAAGATAATGCCGGCAAGGGCTAAACCGAAATAAGTTGATAACTGACTTTTTGATACCATACCTATAAATGATGCACCGATAAAAATTGGAGGAATATATTGTGCAAGATAGGGCGAAACACTTTGCGGGAAGAAATGAAGAAAACCTGCTACAAGTAATGTCAGCAATGCTGATGAACGCACGGCTCCTTGGTGAAATTTGGTATTGACATAGTATGTCGCCGTGCTCCCTATAACTCCAACTAGGTAAAAAATGAATGTTTCCATATTACTTAAAAATGTATAACAGGAGGTAAGTCAGTGACACCCCCAGGAAGGCCAATGTTCCCAGTTTACCGCCGACACCATTTAATAAACTTTTCGATACAATCAGAAAGATCGCTGTAAAAATACTGGCTGCTAAAATAAAAGAAAACCCATGCGCCACCTGCGCATTGGACATCCCTACAAATGCACCGCAATAAATTGCTGCCGGAAGGTGGGGTAAATAGGTTGAATTTTTGTTGATATTGGGAATGAAAGAGGCTATGGTACCTGTCAGTGCTGCTCCCAAAACAGGACCCAAACCGAAGATCTGATTGAAGTAATAGGAGGAAATAGCACCTATAGGTACCCAAATAGCGATTTTAATCGATTCATATTCATGCCTGTGATGATGAATGGGCGACTTGAGGTAACTGTATAAGATCAGTAAGGACAGTAGGCCGATAAAAGCTAATACAATATAAGAATGTATATTTTCTACAAAGATGGCCACTAAAAAAAGGGCCTGAATGACAAATAATAAACAGATGCTTATTATCCTAAATTTCTGCCGGGCTTGCATTTAAATAAATTTAGGCAAAGGTACTGATTATTTGTCTATTCTATTCGTAGATTTTCTTTCTATCAATATAGGGTCAAGAACAATCTGTTCGATTGCTTCGTACGGACTTTTTTGTTTGACCATTTTCAGAAAGAGCTTGGCACATTCTTCGCCCATCTTGTTGGCCTGCTGATCGATACTTGACAGTGTGGGGGTGATAAAGGAAGAAAAGGTCTGGTTTGCAAAACCGATCACACCAGTCGTTGGAATAGCAATATTTGCAGTTTTTAATGCCTGTATAATCCCGACAGCAGTAAAGTCATCGCCACCAATAAAGGCGTCCGGTTGGACGGCAGATTTCAGAATCTGTTCGGTGCCTTTGATGCCGGCTTCAATGGATAAGTCGCCGCGGATAATAAAGTCTTTCTGCGGGGAAATCTGCGCATCTTTTAGGGCGGCTTCGAAACCATGGAAACGATCCTGAAAAATCGCTATTTCTTTATCCGTTGTGATAAAGGCAATGTTTTTGTAGCCCTGTTCAAGCAAATGCTGTGTAGCGAGGTAGCCTGCTTTAAAATCGTCAAGTTTAACCATGGGAGCAGGAATATTTTTATGCGTACGGTCAAAAATAACCAGGCATTTGCGCTGATTGATCACTTCCTGAAAATGCTGGGTTTCCTGTGTTTCCAGCGATAGCGAAGCAATAATGCCGTCAACCTGGGCTTCCAGTAAAGTTTTCACGCCATTAACTTCATCCTCAAAAGATTCATTCGATTGATAAAGCAATAGACTATAATTGTGTTTTTTTAACTCTTTTTCAATACTATGTACCGCTTCCGCAAAAAAATGAATTTGCATGGTCGGCACAATGACTCCAATTGTATTGGACTTGCCCGAGGAAAGGGAGGAGGCTAGCTTATTGACACTATAATTTAATTCCTTTGCTTTGTCAAGCACAAGCTTGCGTGTCGCCTCGCTGATCGTAGGCACATTATTCAATGCGCGCGATACGGTAGAGACTGTCACTCCAAGCGCACGGGCAATATCGTAAATCGTCGTTTTTTTATTCACGCTCCAAAGTAAATAATTTTATTTAATATTTTGATAATTCAGAAACATATCCTACTTTTATGCAACCGGTTGCAATGTTTGTTTCCGCCTTTGTTTTAAAATAACCAGTTTCAATTAATTACCATGTATTTATTAGGTATAGACGTAGGTACTTCTTCCGTAAAGGTTTCGATTGTTGAGGCATCTTCGCAACGCAAGGTTTGCTCGGTGCAATATCCGGACGTAGAAGCTCCCATTATAACGGTGGAGCCCAATTGGGCTGAACAAAACCCGCTCGATTGGTGGGACTACTTTAAACAGGCTTTGTTGAAGGCAAATGCGTTAGGGTTATACGACCCCAAAGCGATTTCCGCCATTGGCATAGCCTACCAGATGCACGGCTTAGTTATAGTCGATAAAGATCAGCACGTGCTGCGAAATGCAATTATCTGGTGCGATAGCAGGGCTGTAGAAATAGGAAATGCTGCTTTCGATGAAATCGGAAGATCTTTTAATCTGAGTCATCACTTGAATTCTCCTGGGAATTTTACCGCTTCTAAGCTGGCTTGGGTGAAGGCTAATGAACCGGCAATCTATGAAAAAATAGATAAGATCATGCTGCCGGGCGATTTTATCGCTATGAAACTTTCGGGGCAGGTGACGACTTCTATTTCAGCCCTGTCTGAGGGAATATTTTGGGATTTCAAAAACAATAAGCTGTCGGATACCATCATGGATTATTATGGCTTTGACGATCATCTTATTCCTGAGATCTTACCGGTGTTTTCGACCCATGGACAGATTAAAACAGCTATTGCCGAGGAGCTTGGCCTCTCTGGCACGGTGACTATTAATTATAAAGCTGGTGACCAGCCCAACAATGCACTTTCCCTCAATGTCCTTCAACCTGGCGAGGTCGCGGCGACCGCAGGTACTTCTGGGGTTATCTATGGGGTGAGCGACCAGTTGATTGCAGACCGTGAATCGCGCGTCAATACATTTGCACACGTCAATTATCACGAGGATGATATCCGTACAGGGGTTTTGCTCTGTATCAATGGGACCGGTATTATGAATAGTTGGGGCAGAAGGTTACTGGGACGCGATTTATCCTACGAACAGATTAATGCGCTGGCCGGCGCATCTCCTATTGGTAGCAAAGGGTTACAGGTTGTCCCTTTTGGCAATGGCGCCGAACGCATGCTCAATAATCAAACGGTGGGGGCATCAATTACAGCAATAGATTTGAACAGACATGAGACAAGCGATATTTTACGCGCTATACAGGAAGGGATTGCCTATGCCTTCCGCTATGGCCTGGATATCATGCGTGAAAACAATTTGTATCCAAATATGATTCGTGCTGGGTATGCAAATTTATTCTTGAGCTCCGTTTTTAGGGAGTCATTTGTGGGGGCAACAGACGTTCCTGTGGAGATCTTCAATCATGACGGGAGTATTGGAGCCGCTCTTGGAGCCGGTATAGGGAGTGGCTATTATGCAAACTTTACAGAGGCATTTCGTTCGTTGAAGCCTGTGTATACTGTCGAACCGCAATTTGTAGCGCAATATGAGGAGCATTATCAGCAATGGAAGGAAGTATTAAACAAACAAATAAATAAAAAATAAGATGAATATTATCAAAGGGAAAAAGGAATTTTTCAAAGGCATTGGTCAAATTCAATTCGAAGGAAAAGACAGTACAAATCCATTGGCTTTCCGTTATTACAATCCAAAACAGCTTGTTGCTGGCAAGACTATGGAAGAGTATTTTAAGTTTGCCTGTTCGTACTGGCATTCTTTCAATGGTAACGGATCGGATCCATTTGGCGGCCCCACACATCAATTTCCATGGGATGAAAGCAGTGATGTGATCACTAGGGCAAAAGATAAAATGGATGCAGCATTCGAATTTATCAGTAAAATAAACATCCCTTATTATTGCTTCCATGATGTCGATTTAGTTGACTATTCGGATAATGTTGTTGAAAATGAAAAACGCCTTTCCACGATTGTTGATTATGCGAAGGAAAAACAACAGGAAAGCGGTATCAAATTGCTTTGGGGTACAGCCAATCTTTTTAGCCATAAACGCTATATGAATGGTGCCGCAACGAATCCGGATTTTCATGTTCTTGCACATGGTGGCGCACAGGTCAAAGCAGCATTGGACGCAACGATCGCACTTGGTGGTGAAAACTATGTGTTCTGGGGTGGAAGAGAAGGGTATATGAGCCTTTTAAATACGAACATGAAGCGTGAACAGGAGCATCTTGCACAGTTTTTACATATGGCCAAGGATTATGCCCGTAAAAACGGTTTTAAAGGAACTTTCTTTATTGAGCCGAAACCATGTGAGCCTACAAAACATCAGTATGACTATGACGCGGCTACCGTGCTGGGCTTCCTACGTCAGTACAATCTTTTGGATGATTTTAAATTAAATTTAGAGGTAAATCATGCAACTTTGGCCGGACATACTTTTCAACACGAGTTACAGGTTGCTGTAGATGCCGGTAAATTGGGTTCAATTGATGCCAACCGCGGTGATTATCAAAATGGATGGGATACGGATCAATTTCCAAATGATATCAATGAATTGACCGAAGCCATGTTGATTATTTTAGAAGGTGGTGGATTCCAAGGTGGAGGTGTGAATTTTGATGCCAAAATCCGTCGAAATTCGACAGATCCTGAAGATTTGTTTTATGCACATATCGGTGGTATGGATATCTTTGCACGCGCACTTCTTACCGCAGAGCGTATTCTCGAAGATTCGGATTATAAAAAAATACGGGCCGATCGTTATGCTTCTTTTGATACAGGCCATGGCTCATCATTTGAAGAACGGACATTGACCCTGGAGAACTTAAGGGATTTAGCAGTGGAATTAGGTGAGCCGAAAACGATTAGTGGTAAACAGGAGTATTTAGAAAATTTGGTCAATAGATATATATAGTTCTAAAAATATTTCTATATTAGGCGATCAAATTAAACCAATTACCAATACATGAATAATTATTTAAGCACAAAAGATTACATCGTTTTCCTGATATACTTTGTTATTGTAGCAGGTTATGGATTATGGGTGTATTATCGCAAGAAATCTGAATCTGTAGGCTCCAAAGACTATTTTTTGGCTGAGGGGTCATTGACTTGGTGGGCTATCGGAGCTTCACTTATTGCGTCCAATATTTCGGCCGAGCAATTTATCGGTATGAGCGGTTCCGGATTTAAGATGGGATTGGCTATTGCGACTTACGAGTGGATGGCTGCCATTACACTGATTGTCGTTGCGGTATTTTTTATCCCGGTATATTTAAAGAACAAGATCTTTACAATGCCACAGTTTCTCCATAAACGTTATAATGGAACTGTAGCGATGATCATGGCCGTTTTCTGGTTATTGTTGTATGTTGTCGTTAATTTGACATCCATCCTCTATTTGGGAGCCATTGCGGTCAGCAGCATTTCCGGTATCAGTCTGGACGCCTGTATGTATGCCATTGCGATTTTTGCGGTGATCATTACATTGGGGGGAATGAAAGTAATCGGCTATACGGATATTATTCAGGTTTTCTTTCTGGTATTGGGTGGTTTGGCGACCACTTACCTGGCCTTGAACCTCGTTTCAGAGCACTATGGTGGCTCAGGAGTATTGGAAGGCTATCACTTGATGACCGAAAAAGCTTCCGATCACTTTCATATGATTCTGGATCGTAAAAACGAGAACTATCTCGATTTACCGGGGCTAACCGTATTGATCGGGGGGATGTGGATCGTTAATTTGAACTACTGGGGATGTAATCAATACATCACGCAACGCGCACTTGGAGCAGATTTGAAAACCGCGAGAAACGGTATCTTGTTTGCCGCATTTCTGAAGTTATTAATGCCTATCATTGTCGTGTTGCCGGGTATTGCAGCCTATGTAATGTGGAAAGATGGCTTGTTCCAAAACGAAATGATGCAACATGGTGAGGTAAACCCTGACCACGCTTATCCAGTTTTGTTGAATTTATTGCCAGCTGGTTTGAAGGGACTGTCGTTTGCAGCCTTGACAGCGGCAGTGGTTGCTTCTTTGGCAGGTAAAGCAAATAGTATCGCAACAATCTTCTCCTTGGATATTTATAAAAAAGTATTTAATACAGAAGCATCGGACAAGAAATTGGTCAACATCGGTAAGCTAACTGTTGTGGTAGCCATGATTTTGGGCGTGCTGATTGCTCCACATTTGGGTATTGATAAAAAAGGTGGATTCCAATATATTCAGGAATATACAGGTTTTGTGTCTCCAGGTATTTTTGCGATGTTCATTTTAGGATTCTTCTGGAAGAAAGCAACTTCAAATGCAGCTTTGTTCGCAACAATTGGTGGTTTTATTTTCTCCATCATCTTCAAAAAGTTGCCGGATTGGGTCGATCTGTCATTCTTGTCATCAACAGGTTTCTCCGTTCCGAATCCAACAACTGGAGTGTACGAAATTCCATTTTTGGATAGAATGGGATTCGTATTCGTGATCTGTATTGTCGGTATGGTTCTCATTAGTATTATCGACAATAAGCGTGGTGTCGTGCCAGCTGGATTGGAAGTTGATACCACGATGTTTAAACCACACCGGGCGTTTTTGGTCATCGCATTGATCGTAGCGCTATTGGTTACAGCATTATATTCTATTTATTGGTAAAACAAGAGCAAATAAGATTTTAAAAACTCCTATCAATCTCGGTTGATAGGAGTTTTTTGTTTGTTTTAAAAATACCTATCTTGGTTTTACTAAAACCATTGCTTAACGAAAGATTGCTGCTATGAAAAGAAGATGCCCCTCGCTACTGATCACACTGTTTGGATTGCTTACTACCTGTACACCGATGCTGAGTTCCGCTCAGCGTACACAGAAACCACCTTTACATGGAAAACATTGGATGGCTATTACGGGTAAGCCCTTGGCATCAACTGCGGGTGCCCAACTATTCCAGCAAGGGGGAAATGCGGTGGATGCTGCTTGTGCCATGCTCGCAGCGACTTGTACGATGTGGGATGTTTTGAGTTGGGGCGGAGAGACGCAGGCCTTAATTTATCATCCGAAATTAAAGAAGGTTATTGCCATAAATGCCTTGGGGGTAGCACCCAGCGGAGCGACAGTCGATTTCTTTAGATCAAAGGGCTATGAATTTCCACCCGAATATGGTCCGCTTGCTGCGGTTACTCCGGGTACGCCCGGCGGATTGTGCTATATGTTGGCTCATTATGGAACGAAAAGTCTTGCAGAGGTATTGGCTCCTGCTCTTGAAATGGCTGCGGGTTATCCCATTGATGCACAAACAGCAACGAGTATAGAGCGGGGCAAAGACCGCATTAAAGAATGGCCCTATAGTAAAAAGGTGTTTTTAGTACATGAAGGTAAATCATGGGAAGCTCCCGAGGCGGGAGAGCTTTTTGTGCAGCAGGATCTGCATAAGACCCTGTCCAAATTGGTAGAAGCGGAAAAGAAGGCCCTAGCAGCTGGAAAAGATAGGAAAGCTGCAATCATGGCTGCCTATGAACGCTTTTATACCGGCGATATTGCAGATGAATTTGTCCGTGGCAGTAAGGAGCAAGGTGGCTTAATCACGAAAGCAGACTTGGCCAATTGGAAACCTATTGAGGAGGAACCATTGCATGTCAATTATAAGGGGATTGATGTGTATAAATTACAAGAATGGACACAGGGTCCAGTCATGCTACAGAGTCTGCAGATGCTGAAAAACTTTGATCTAAAGGCAATGGGGTATAATTCTGCTTCTTATATTCATACACTCTATCAGGTTATGAACTTGGCTTTCGCCGATCGGGATTTTTATTACGGCGATCCCTATGGAAAGCCCAAGACACCTATCCGTGGTCTTTTGCATGAGTCCTATGCCAAGGCGAGGGCTGCAACCATTGATCTTAAGCAAAATACCCCGAATGTACTTCCCGGAGACCCTTATCCCTATGAAGGTAAGCAGAATCCGTATCTTTCGTTACTGGAGCAGCGTAAGAAGGAGTTTACGCCACATACGGAGCTGAAAAATGATTTTGTGCCCAAACATGATGCGAGCTCAAGTTCGTCCCTAACGGAATTGCCAAAAACAGCTCTTTTGGCCTCTTTAGCGGTAGATAGCGCTTATGTCGACCGTTTATTGCGGGGCACCACAAGTGTTGAAGCGGCGGATGAAGACGGTTGGGTCGTTTCGATCACACCGAGCGGTGGTTGGCTCCCGGCCTGTATTGCCGGGAATACCGGTGTGGGTATGAGCCAGCGCTTACAGAGTTTTGTCTTAGATTCGTTGATTAATCCCTTCAATGTGGTCGAGCCAGGCAAAAGACCACGTGTCACACTGACTCCCTCAATGGCTTTGAAAGATGGAAAACCTTATCTTTCTTTTGCTGTGCAAGGCGGAGATACACAGGATCAAAACCTGCTTCAGTTTTTTTTGAATATGGTTGAGTTTGGTATGACTCCACAGCAAGCCAGTGAGGCCGCCAATATAAATAGCAACCAGCTCTGGCTATCCTTGGGCGGGACGAAAATTGATGATCGACAACCGCGCTCAGGCAGCCTGCTATTGGACAAAAGTACCGCTCCAGCAATTATTGAACAATTGAAGAAAATGGGGTATAGTATACAGTTGGGGGATCGTACCAGTGGACCGATCAATGCTATTTATTTCGACCAGCAACACCATACACTCTGGGGCGGCAGCAGCAACAATGGTGAAGATTATGGGATCGGATGGTAGCTTTTCTTATTGCCTAAACGCTGAACTTAGGTTTTGTTATCTCCCCTGTATTTGTTATCTTACCTACTGATCGAAAACTGATTTTTGTTATGGAGGGTAGTGTCAATAAATATTCGTTTGTTTTTCAACCTGATGAAGCTGGTATTGTTTTGGTGGATGGCTTGAAACGGCGATTGCGTGCGTCATTAGCCGAGCTGTTCCCCGACGAAAACAAGGGCTGGTACCCTAGCTGCAATTCCAAGGCCCATGTAACGATATGTGCTTTTAAAGCAGAGGAGGATAAACTAGCCTTAGCAATTGAGGCTTTGCAAGAGGCCTTAGCCTATGAGCGGAGTCAGTATGTTTATTTTGATCATTTTTCATCGTTTGCTGGCGGAGCTTTCTATATTGCACCGACCGTACATGCGCGGAGTTATTTAAGAGACCGAGCGAAAAGAGTTGTTCAGACATTAGCCCAGTTTGATTTGATTAATATTAGTGACGAACCGCATATTTCGATTGGGCGACAGCTGGAGCCAGAACGGCTTGAGGTTGCAAAGGAACTGTTGCGGTCTGTCGACCTAAGCTTTATGTGCAAGGGTGTTTATGTTAGACAGTTTAAGCCTGATTTAGGCCAGTATGAGGTTATCGATTTTATTCAATTTGGCAACCAGTCAAAGGAAAATTCTGGTCAACTGGCATTTAAATTCTAATTATATCGCGGTTTAATTGCCTAATAATGTAAAGCTTTTTATCTTTAACGCTGACAATAAGCGATATTGCACTTACAGTACTTTATGCATTACGACGAATCTCATCATAAATCTCTATCTGACATTCACGAAAGTGTAGATGTCCATCAAGGAAAATCCAAATTTAAAAAGATACTTAGCTTCTTTGGTCCAGCTTATCTCATTAGTGTAGGCTATATGGATCCAGGCAATTGGGCTACGGATCTTGCGGGGGGAAGCCAATTTGGTTATACCCTGATCTGGGTTTTATTGATGAGTAACATCATGGCCTTATTGCTGCAGAATCTGTGTGCCCGTTTGGGTATTGTACGCGGTAAAGACCTTGCACAATGTAACCGCGAAACCTATCCCAAGAGGATGAATTTTGTGCTCTATGTGCTTGCTGAAATTGCAATAGCAGCCTGTGACCTGGCTGAGGTCCTGGGTATGGCAATCGGTCTTAACCTCCTTTTTGGAATCGATTTGCTTTGGGGAGTAATGATCAGTTTTGCAGATACCTTCTTACTGCTCTATCTACAGAAGCTGGGGATGCGGAAAATGGAACTTTTTATCATTGGACTGATCGCGCTGATTGGCATGTGTTTCATGGTGGAAATGTTTTTGGCGAAACCCGATTTTGCGGAGGTTGCGACAGGATTTATACCCAGTATTCCAAATAGCGCTGCACTGTATATTGCCATAGGAATTATAGGTGCGACCGTCATGCCGCATAACCTGTATCTGCATTCGGCCCTTGTACAGACACGGAAGATTGACCGGAATGAGGTTTCTATCCGTAAATCGCTCAAGTATAACTTTTGGGATAGTGCCATCGCCTTGAACCTGGCCTTTTTGGTGAATGCGGCAATATTGATTCTTGCAGCCTCTGTTTTTCACAAGAACGGTATGCATGACGTGGCCGAACTTGAAGATGCTTATCACCTATTGGGCAATCTTCTGGGGACGGAATGGGCCTCAAAATTGTTTGCTGTTGCCTTGATCCTTGCAGGGCAAAGCTCAACGGTGACGGGGACCCTAGCCGGACAGATTGTGATGGAGGGATACCTTCGCTTGCGGATTAGCCCAACACTACGAAGGATTATAACCCGCCTTTTGGCTATTATTCCGGCAGTATTAGTGATACTCATTTCGGGTGAAGGTCGTGTTGGACAGCTGCTGATCTTTAGTCAGGTGATCTTGAGTATGCAGCTCGCTTTTGCTGTCATCCCGTTGATCCATTTTGTGAGCGATAAAGTCAAGATGGGCGTTTTTGCGATCAAACCTTTGACGAAAGTATTTGCTTGGTTGATAGCAGCGATTATTGCTGTATTGAATTTTAAATTAGTTTACGACGAGATTGTTGGCTGGATTGGAGAGGCAAATAATATTTTGGTAACGGTCCTACTTATACTCGGGGCTATCGGTTTGTTCGCTTTGCTTGTCATGACAGTATTATATCCAATTTTACTGAAATCGAAACCGACCGAACTGGAGGTTCACCCACCTTTTGAAGTATTACATTTTGAACATAAGGGCTCCTTTAAGAAAGTCGTGATTGCGTTGGATTTCTCAAATTCTGATCAGAAAGTCATTCAATATGCCTTACAGCTGTCGCATGCAGATACCACATTTGTAGTTGTACATATTGTGGAAAGTGCATCTGTAAAATATACTGGAGAGTCAACGGATGATTTTGAATCACGGCAGGATCTAGAACGGCTAAAATTATATGCTGACTTTCTATTGTCGCAAGGACATCAAACGGAATATGAATTGGGCTACAATAACCGGATCAAGAGTATTGCCGAAGTTTGTGAAAAGTACAAGGCCGATTTGTTGGTCGTGGGAAGCCATGGTCACAGTGGTGTCAAGGATTTTGTTTTTGGCGAGACGGTCAACAAGCTGCGGCATGCAGTGAAAGTACCTGTTTTTATTGCCCAATAGGTTCTCAGGAGCTATCCCAAAGAGTCTCTGTCTATTCACTGTAATTTTATTGCGGAAAAAGTGAGCGGGGCGATCGCTAAGTGCTAAATAATTCTTATTTTTGCGACATCAAATCAAGATATGAGCGACGCTATTAAACACGAGTGCGGAATCGCACTAATTCGCCTGTTAAAACCCTTATCTTATTATCAGGAAAAATATGGTACGCCATTTTATGGCATCAACAAATTGTACCTATTAATGGAAAAACAGCACAACCGTGGACAAGACGGGGCTGGAATTGCAACCATTAAATTTGATGTAAAACCTGGAAATCGTTACATTTCGCGTTACAGAGCTATGGGCTCAACTGCTGTGGCAGACATATTCGAATATGTACAGAAAAAATTTGCTTCTGTTCAGAAAGCATTTCCAGAGGAGTCAAAAGATACGCAATGGTTAAAAGATAACGTAAGTTTTACGGGAGAAGTACTTTTAGGACATTTGCGCTATGGAACGCATGGAAAGAACAGTATCGAAAGCTGTCACCCATTTTTAAGACAAAACAATTGGATGTCTCGTAATTTGGTGGTAGCGGGTAACTTCAACATGACCAATGTGGACGAATTGTTGCAACAATTATATGAGTTGGGACAACATCCAAAGGAAAAAGCGGATACCGTAACCGTTTTGGAAAAAATTGGCCATTTCTTAGATGATGAGAACCAAGATCTTTTCGATCAATTCAAAAAAGAAGGTCATTCTAATATTGAGATCAGCTCGCTGATTGCTAAAAATATTGATGTTACCAAAATATTGAAGCGTTCGGCCAAAACTTGGGATGGCGGTTACACCATCGCAGGTATCTTTGGTCATGGTGATGCTTTTGTTATGCGCGACCCAGCTGGTATCCGTCCGGCGTTTTATTATCAGGATGAGGAGATCCTGGTTGTAGCATCGGAAAGACCGGTCATCCAAACTGCATTCAATATTCCTATTGGTGCTGTGAAGGAAATTAAACCAGGCCATGCCCTGATCGCTAAAAAAGATGGTACAGTATCCCAAGAGATGTTTAGACAGCCCGTAGAACAACGTTCTTGTTCTTTCGAACGGATTTACTTCTCACGTGGATCAGATGCTGATATCTATCAAGAACGTAAAGAATTAGGAAGATTACTGGTACCTCAGGTATTGGAATCTGTCAAAAATAACATCAAAAACACCGTATTCTCGTTTATTCCAAATACTGCCGAAGTATCTTACTACGGCCTAATGGATGGTATCAATGCCTACGTTCGGGATTTTCAAAAAGATACTTTATTGAATCGCTCAGAAAAAATTTCTGATGAAGAATTGGATGAAATCTTGAGTATTAAACCTCGTTTCGAAAAACTGAATGTGAAGGATGCTAAACTGCGTACCTTCATTACACAAGATGCGGACCGTACCGATATGGTACAACACGTATACGATACGACATACGGTATTGTAAAGGATCACGAAGACACGATCGTTGCTATTGATGACTCGATTGTTAGGGGAACAACATTGAAACAAAGTATTCTAACGATCTTGGATCGTCTGAATCCGAAGAAAATCGTGATTGTTTCATCGGCTCCTCAGATTCGTTACCCAGATTGTTATGGTATTGATATGTCACGTATGGGTGAGTTTGTCGCATTCGAAGCGGCAATTAATCTCCTCAAGCAACGTGGTATGGCGCATATTATCGATGAAGTTTATCAAAAATGTGTGTTGTCAATGACCCAAGATGTTAATGAGATCGAGAATTATGTCAAAGCGATCTACGCACCTTTTACTGATGAAGAAATCTCGGAAGAAATCGCTCGCATCGTAAGACCTCACCACCTGAAAGCGGAGCTTGAAGTAATTTACCAGACGTTGGATAATCTTCACAAAGCTTGTCCGGACCATAAAGGTGATTGGTATTTCTCGGGTGATTACCCAACACCTGGTGGAAACAAGGTTGTTAACAAAGCTTATATGAACTGGATTGAAGGAAAGAATGTGAGAGCATATTTCAGCAGCTAAGTTCAAAATTATAATAAGGAGGGATGCATTTATGCGTCCCTTTTTTTTTATATATTCGTACCAATTAGTGTCAATATCCTAAATTAAAAACCAATTAAAGCAAAGGGAATTTGCTGTCCGTAAATAAATCTATCATGAAGCATATTTTTAAGAGTCTCTATTTTCAAGTCATCGTCGGGATACTTGCGGGGATTATTTGTGGGATCTATTACCCTGACTTTGCTGTCAAGCTAAAACCATTGGGAGATGCTTTTATTAAGCTGATCAAGATGGTTATTGCGCCATTGATTTTCAGCTCTATTGTGATCGGTATAGCGGGAATGCAGGATACGAAAAAAGTGGGAAAAATCGGCTTGACTTCCATTATCTATTTCGAGATTATGACCACGATTGCCCTGATTATCGGTCTGGTCTTTGTTAATTGGATACAGCCGGGTACCGGAATGAACGCCGATCCAGCGAGCCTTGATGTATCTTCGATATCCCATTACATCTCAGAATCCAAGAAACCACATAGTTTTATGGATTTTATCATCGGGATCATTCCAGATAATGTGATTGCTGCGGTAGCTTCGGACAACATGTTGCAGGTACTCGTTTTTGCAGTACTATTTGGGATCGGTATGACAAAAATAGGGCAGAAAGCTTCTGAGCCTGTCCTCCATGTATTGCAATCTTTTCTAAAAGTACTCTTCTCCATTATCAAAATGATCATGTACCTGGCGCCAATCGGTGCAATGGGAGCAATGGGTTTTACGATCGGTAAGTTTGGGATCCAGGCCTTATCCAAACTCGGTATGCTGATGTTGAGCTTCTACCTGACCTGTTTTATTTTCGTGGTCATCGTGATTGGAGCGGTATTGTATTTTTATCTCAAGGTGAATGTTTTTAAGTTTTTAAAATATATCAAGGAAGAAATTCTGATTGTACTAGGGACATCCTCTTCAGAGTCCGCATTGCCTGGAATTATGCAGAAAATGGAAGATGTGGGCTGTGCCAAACCTGTTGTGGGTTTAGTTATCCCCACGGGCTATTCTTTCAATCTGGATGGGACAAGTATCTATCTGACCATGGCAGCGGTCTTTATTTCGCAGGCGCTCAATATGCATCTCAGCCTGGAGCAGGAAATTACCTTATTGCTGGTGTTGCTATTGACCTCCAAAGGTGCTGCAGGTGTAACAGGAAGTGGTTTCGTTACCCTCGCTGCGACCTTGCCAGTTGTTGGCCATGTGCCGGTGGAATCTGTTGCATTGATCTTTGGTGTGGATCGTTTTATGAGCGAAGCAAGGGCGATAACCAATTTGATCGGCAATTCAGCGGCAACGCTGGTCATTTCAAAATATGAAAATAGTTTGGATGAGGATCTTTTACATGAAAAGCTGGGATCTAAACGCGTATAATCTGTGAGCGGAATAGGTATAGATTGTATAAAAAAGGGGCTATCCAAAGAATTTGGATAGCCCCTTTAATTCAAAACCTTTCGGTATCTGTTAATTCACTTTTTTTGTATTTTCTATATCTTGTGCCAGATCGATGGCACCCATTACTTTTTCTTCTAATAGCGCGAGTTTGATCACCTGCGACATTTCAGTCACATAGTGGAACTGCATATCTTTGATATAATCTTCCTTGATCTCCAGGATGTCTTTTTCATTGGATTTACACAGGATAATATCTTTGATGTTCGCGCGTTTAGCAGCAAGAATTTTCTCCTTGATACCGCCAACAGGCAATACTTTTCCGCGTAGCGTAATTTCACCTGTCATGGCTAGTTTTTCCTTCACTTTACGTTGGGTAAACAGCGATGTCAGTGCGGTTAGCATCGTTATACCGGCTGAAGGGCCATCTTTTGGAATAGCGCCTGCAGGAACGTGAATATGGATATCCCAGTGGTCGAAAACGCGATAGTTAATGCCGAAATCCGAAGCGTGGGCTTTCAGGTAGGCTAGCGCAATCGACGCAGATTCTTTCATGACATCACCCAAATTACCGGTCAGGCTCAAACGTCCTTTTCCTGGGCTCAGTGAAGATTCTATAAATAAGATATCGCCACCTACGGAAGTCCAGGCTAAGCCCGTTACAACACCGGCAACATTGTTATTTTCGTAGATGTCCTTATCAAATATTGGAGCACCTAGGATATCGAGTAGATCTTGTTCGTTGATACTTGGACTGTAATCCTTTTCCATGACAATACGTGTTGCAATACCACGTACGACGGAGCCGATCTTTTTTTCTAATCCGCGGACACCAGATTCACGTGTATAATCCTCGATAATCTGTTCGATGATCTTCGCTTTTAACGAGACATCTTTGGATGCCATTCCATGCATTTCGCGTTGTTTTGGCAAAAGGTGTTTTTTCGCAATTTCGATTTTTTCCTCGATGGTATAACCATTCACTTCGATAATTTCCATCCGATCCAATAGCGCAGGTTGAATAGAACTCAAAGAATTGGCTGTCGCAATAAACATCACTTTGGAAAGGTCAAACTCCATTTCGACATAATGGTCATAGAAATGCGTGTTTTGTTCCGGATCCAATACCTCCAATAAGGCCGACGAAGGATCTCCTTTGAAATCTGCGCTCATTTTATCGATTTCGTCCAGGATAAAAACCGGATTTGCTGCCCCTGCTTTTTTCAAGGACTGAATGATACGGCCCGGCATTGCGCCGATATAGGTTTTGCGGTGTCCTCTGATTTCTGCTTCATCGCGTACACCACCCAAAGCCATACGGGTATATTTACGTCCTAAAGCTTTGGCAATGGATCTTCCCAAAGAGGTTTTACCCACTCCCGGAGGGCCTACCAAACAAAGAATAGGTGCTTTCATATCATTTTTTAATTTCAATACCGCAAGGTATTCAATGATACGTTTTTTTACTTTCTCGAGTCCGTAATGATCTTTGTCGAGCACTTTTTGTGCTTTGTTTAGATCAAAATTGTCTTTTGTTGTTTCATTCCAGGGTAGATCTAA
Organism: Sphingobacterium sp.; assembly: GCA_050281725.1. GTDB lineage: Bacteria > Bacteroidota > Bacteroidia > Sphingobacteriales > Sphingobacteriaceae > Sphingobacterium. The sequence goes on from JBMAAL010000031.1 coordinate 29,657, forward strand.
CAAAAGCTCAAGGTAATTGAGCTGTACCGAATAATCTGCAGCAGCAGGATTGATACGCGATAGCTTTTCGAGTTCTTTTGTGAAATGTTTTTCTACATCAACATTCCATTTCTTTTTCTTGCCCCGTTTTTTAAGCTCTTCCAACTCAAGGTCGGGGGTATTACCACCCAGCTCTTCCTGAATTGTTTTGAGCTGTTGGTTCAAGAAATAGTCACGTTGTTGCTTGTCGAGGTCGACACGTACTTTATTCTGAATCTGATGCTTTAATTCCAACATCTGGATTTCTGTCGTCAGCAGTTCCAATAAGAGTTTGGCACGGTTCTCTACTTTGGGTATCTGAAGGAGTTCCTGTTTTCTGATCATTTCGACATTGATATTCGACGAAATGAAGTTGATCAGAAACGAGGGGCTTTCAATATTTTTGATGGCTATACCAGCTTCACTCGGTAAGTTTGGCGAAAGCTGGATAATCTGCAGCGCCATTTCTTTTAAGGTAGAAATTGTCGCTTTAAAGTGCTTGGTCATCTTCGGCTTCGCTTCGTTGAATTTCTCCACACGCGCCTTTAAATAAGGTTCGGTTTCGACAATCTCCAACAAGTTGAACCGTTGTTTTCCCTGGATAATGACGGTGGTATTACCATCAGGCATTTGGAGTACTTTAATGATATGAGCTACAGTGCCCACTTTATTTAGTTCTTCAAATCCTGGGTCCTCTACAGTCATATCCTTTTGAGAAACAACACCAATAGTTTTGCTGCCTTTATAGGCTTCTTTGACTAATTTAATGGATTTATCTCGACCTACGGTAATCGGAATGACAACACCGGGAAATAATACGGTATTACGTAAAGGCAAAATAGACAATGCTTCTGGAATTTCAGCATTCGCCATATTATCTTCATCCTCTTGTGTAAGTAGGGGGAAGAATTCGGTATCCTCTGCAACGATTGGAATTGCTTGACTGAAATCAAAAGTTTCGAATTTGCTCATAGTATTTATTTTGTGTATTTGGCAGTCGCTGACATGTTGACGGCTGACTTTCAAATTTTAAGCTTCTATTATTGTTTCCCCTATATTGCAAGGGAAGTGCCAATTGCTAAAAGTGAGCAAAATTACAAATCTATTTTCTAGAATAGGAAAAAAAGGCAGGTTAAATAAAATTTATCTGCCATTTGTTGGAGAAATAGGCATAATAATTGTAATATTGGAATGTGAAAGGGGCGCCGATGGCAGTTCTTAGGTTTAAAGAAATCAATCGGCGGTTTTTTTACAAATGTAGAAACGATCACACGTGATCATTAAAGAGTGAATATAAAAACGTAACTATTTAGATATGAATTTAAAATCATTTAAATTGGGTTTGTTTACTGGGGTTTTTGCTTTAGTTGCTTTTAGCGCGAATGCACAACAACCTAAACAGGCTGAGCATAGCAACGCTAATGTGAGAATGGGGCAGAAAGCTCTTTTGGATGGTGATTTCAAGAATGCAGAATCATACTTGACAAAGGCCCTACCTCAGGAAGGGAAAGATCCGGATGTATTATACATGTTGGGTTATTCTCAATTTCAAAATGGTGATTATAAAAAATCAGCAGAGACTTTTGGAAAAGTAGTTGCATTGAACGGTAAAAATGCAAATGCTTTATACTTCAAAGCGAAAGCAACAAACAACCTTGCTACCCAATCCACAAACAAAACATCTGTTGCCAACAAAGAGCAGTTGTTGAAAGTTGCTATTGAGGATTATTCAAAAGCAATTGCCATTACGCCTACTGATTCGAAATTCTATCAAAATAGAGCGATTGCGAATCGTGATTTAGGTATTTTGATCGGAACGGAAGGTACGCCTAACTACAATAAGGCAATGGCAACTGACGCTTATAACAATGCAATCAAGGATTACGAAAAAGTGTTGAGCTTTGATGCATCGAAGAAAGATATTCAAACTGAAATCAAAAAAGCGAAAGTATATAGAGATAACTTGAAATAGTATCGCTATAAAAGTATAGAAAAGGGAATGCCTGTTGGCTTTCCCTTTTTTTGTGCCTGTTGGAATCGCTGTGTTAGCAATGAGCTGCTTTTCATTTAAACGGGCTAATTTTAGCCGTTTTTGTTTTGATAAATTTCAAACGAAATAAGTGCTGAGACTGTTCTTTTCCTAAATCAAAATGAATATTATGGAAACGAATCGATTGTCAAAGGAAATGCAGCAAATTTTAATCAGCCAGATGACAAAAGAAGCTGAGGCTGCACAGATTTATTTGGCGTTGGGAATATGGGCAGATGATCAGGGTTATGGCGGGATTGCCAATTTTCTGTATAGACATGCGCAGGAAGAGCGTAATCACATGACTAAGATTATGGGGTATATTCTTGAGCGGGGTGGTCGTCCTAGAATACAAGCTATCGCAGAGCCGCCAGCTGACCCGCAATCATTGACCGAATGCTTTAATCGCGTTTTTAAACACGAGGTCGATAATACTGAAGCGATCTATAACATCGTCAATTTAGCGATGGCGGAGAAGGACTGGGCAACATGGAACTTTGCGCAGTGGTTTGTTAAGGAGCAGATCGAGGAAGAGAAGTTAGCATTGGAATTGATTGATAAATTGAAAATCGCCGGGGGTGACCGCGCTTCAGATGAATCCTTGTTTGCATTAGATTCCTCGTTGGAAGCCATGCCCGACGAAGTGGCTTTGGCAAGGGAAGCAACAGCAGATGATCCCAAATAATTGTAAGATAGAAAAAGGCGGAATCTACGATCCCGCCTTTTTCTATTTTACTGTGTACTAATCTTAATCGACTCGTTTGTGCTAAGCTAAATTTACTTTATGCTCAATGGCATATACACACCGAAGGTGATGTTTCTACCCATGTTATAGACACCAAAGCTCGTGTCTTCCTGTGAAAGACGTCCTGGGCGCAATCGGCTCAGTGCATCGTAATAACGTTTGTTGGTCAAGTTTGAAGCTGCAGCAAATACTTTGAGCTGTTGCGATCCGAGATGTAATGTTGTACCGATCCCTGCGTTCAATAAGGTATACGAGTTTGCTGGGGTCTCGAAGGTTTCATCAATGCGGTTCTGTTTGAAATAATTGTCCAGGCCCACAGAAACATAGAAAGCATTCAAGCCGCTAATCTTAGGCTCAAGTCGCAATGTATTGTGTACAACACCAGCTGGAATCAATGCAAGGGGTCTGTTAAATGTATTGTTCTGTGCATGGGTATAGCTAAATGTATTATCCAGGTGTATCCAGTTCAACAAATGAAAATTAAGGGTTCCTTCGACACCATAAAGATTGGCGTTGACCTGGCCATAGCGATATACGTCGTAGGTATGCGAATCGCCATCTTCACCCACCACAGTTTTGGTATCGCCTTTTGTTGTTGAGGCATAGATAAAGTTGTGGATATAGTTTTCATAGATTCCGATACTTCCTGTGACGATGCTATGTCCAAACTCCAGCGTTGCATCCGCTTGGTAACTTCGTTCAGGTTTCAGGTTTTCATTTCCCACTTCATAGCGGTAAGTCCCTTCGTGCACCCCGTTTGAGCCGAGTTCAGCGGGGTTAGGGGCTCTAAAAGCCGAACCCGCATTTGCTTTGAAATTGAGGTCTTCGCTGAAAATATGGGTATATCCAAGCGCTCCGCTCACATTGCTGAAGCTATTTTTAAAACCGGCAAACTGCTCTTCGTCTTCAATAAAGAGCTGTTTGCCTTTGTTGTTGACGTAGTCATAGCGTAATCCGACGTTAAAGGTATTTTCGCCCCAGGTTTTCTTAGCATATCCAAAGGCGCCCAATTCCAACTGATCATAGGCTGGAATTAAGAATTCAACACCTTTATTTAAACTATGCTCCTGGCTAGCACTAATGCCAAATACATGTTGCCAGCCATTTTTTTCACTTAACGAATATTTTGCGTCAAGTGAATACGTATTCAGATCAAAGAATAAGGAAGGCGTTGCTTCTTCAAGTTCCCGGCGTTGATTTTTTTGATAGCCCAGATCAAGTTTTAAACTACCGGAACCGATGACAAAGTTATTGTTGAGCGCCAGTTTGTAATGACGGATGTCCTGCTTGGGGAAGTCCAAGGTACGGCTTTTTGAGTTGATGTAAAGCGGGTCACCAGGTTCGGCATCGTAAAAGCCGATATTATTTTTCAGGTACGAAAAATTCAGATGAGAGTAGCCCCATTGCTTGTTCAGCCCGAGCATACCACTGAAATTACTGTTGTTAAAACCACTATTGCCATATCGGCCTGCTGGCGTATTATACGAATAGGCATTTTGATAAGAACCACGACCACGCCATACAAAGCCATTTTCATTACCGGTAAGCATAACCGAACTATTGGTTAATCCGTTGTTGGTGGAATAGCTGCTCAGTACTTCACCTTTAATTTGCCCTGCTGTAGGAACATTTGGTTCAAGCACATTGATTACACCGCCGATAGCATCAGATCCGTACATCAAAGAGGCTGCACCACGTAGGACCTCCACACGATCCGGTTGATTTTGATCAATTTCAATACCATGTTCGTCACCCCATTGCTGTCCCATCTGTTTAACACCATCACTCACGGTGACGACACGATTATAACCGAGCCCCCGTATAACAGGTTTTGAAATACCTTGTCCTGTTGTGATCTGGCTTAGTCCGGGGACTTGTCGGGCCAGTGCATCAATCAGATTCGTTGCATTTCCCTGCAGTTCATCTTTGGAAATGACAGCTACTGATGTACTGTTGCGACGGCTCTGTGAGGTGACCAATGTGCCCGTAACAACGACTTCATTGGTTTCAATAATACTTTCTGTTAGAGCGAAATCAAGGGAAAGATTTTCCGAAGTGAGATCGACGGCCTTAACAACGGACTGATACCCTAAGAAACGGACCTCAACCAAATATCGTCCACTCGAAGGGAGTGATTTAAAGCTGTAATGACCTTGCTGGTCTGATGCGGTGCTCGAACGAAGCTGTTGCAGCGCTATTGTAGCACCAGCAATGGGAAGATTCGTTTTCGCATCCGTTACTTTACCGCTGATTGTTGCGGCGAGAGCTGGAAATATGGAGAAATAAGTGGCAAGCATAAAAATACAGCCTATAATTTTAAGTTTCATCTGTACGAATAATTTTTACGTATATAACATCAAGGAAAACAGCAGCCCAATAACTCATTGTATGAATTCTTGAGATTGTCGAGTTCTAAAAACTTGTATGAAGTCGTTTGTCGCAATAATGAGAAGGGTATATGAATGACATTATTGGACTTATGTAAAAATTAAGCGATGGGGGGACCACGATTACCAGAAAGCAGTGATCGAATAATTTGATCCCCGGTGATAAACAGGCCAAATTCAACCTGCTGTGTCGGAAGTATTAATTCATGCAGTGTAAAATGGAAAAGAATTTGTGGGTGTGAGTTTTGATCACAAATGGAGCACTTGGGATGATCCGTGTGGTGTTTTTTTGCAGGACTGTCTACAATACTGAGTGCAGTTTGCGTATGCGCATGGGTATACACAATGAACTGACCAATTAAGAAGGTCAATAAGAGCATTAATGCTGCAAATTTGTTCAATGAGATACCTTTCACGCTAAAACCACTATGTTTAAACCCACGTTTTCTCTTGAGTTATTTTGTTAATCAGATCAAAGGTAAGGAAAATATAATACAAAGCAATTGTGTTGCATTTATTATTTTGAATCGATTATCGAAAGGATGCGGTCGGGGATACCCGTCAGATCAAAAAAAGTGCCTATCCAATCTTTTGGATAGACACTTTTTTTGATCGATAAGGTTGTTTATTTTTTGGAAGGGATAAACTTGCCTTCAATTTCATATTGATTGGCATCCAAGCCTTGGACATCTTGCAATTTGACAATGCGATAAAGCGAGTCCGTATAATAGTCTAATTTTTCTTGACTATCGTATAAGGTATTTGTTATCTTTTTATCGATAGCAATATGTTTTACCTTTTCGTTTTTGTCAAACTCGATGCGTAACTTCTGTATTTGTAGATCTTTCTTTTTAGCCGTAAATTCTGTCACACAGTCTACTGCTTTGACTTCATACAGTGATGGATCGAAGTTTTTACTGATGTCAGCAGCTTGAAAGGCGGAGAATTCATTTTTCCAGTTGCCGATTTTCAGTTCACGTTGTTCTTTTTCCCCGTCTTTGTTAACAGATTTTAGAACCGAGGGGTTGAGCTGCTGCAGGCGATTGACCTCGGCAGTAAAGAATGAATCAACAGAAAATATATCTGAAGATTTCTGAGGACCTTTTGAAGAGGAGGAAGACTCACAGCTCCATAAAAGCAGTGCACTGCCCAGAAAAAGGGAAAGTGCTCTGCCACTATTTTTAAGTAAATTATTATTCTGATACCAATACATTTCCTGTCATTTCAACGGGGATATTGACGCCTAAAAGTTGTAAGACGGTTGGGGCAATATCACCTAATTTACCATCTGCTATTTTCTTATACTGATCGTCAATTAAGATACACGGAACCAAATTGGTGGTGTGTGCCGTATTTGGCGATCCATCTTCATTGACCATAAACTCGGAGTTACCATGATCGGCCAAAATAATAAAGGAGTAACCATTTTTAAGGCCTGTTTCAACAACCGTTTTTGTACATTGATCAACAGTTTCTACTGCTTTTATGACAGCCTCAAAAACACCCGTGTGACCTACCATGTCTGGATTTGCAAAATTCAGGCAGATAAAATCAGGTTGAAGTGTTTCCATATCGTTGACGATAGCTTCAGTGATTCCTTGAGCAGACATCTCTGGTTGAAGATCGTAAGTCGCTACTTTTGGTGATGGAACCAACAAGCGGTTTTCACCTTCAAATTGTTGTTCACGACCTCCTGAAAAGAAAAATGTCACGTGCGGATATTTCTCTGTTTCGGCGATACGCGTTTGCGTTTTATGATTTGCCTCTAACACTTCACCCAAGGTATTGGTCAAGTTATCTTTTTGGAAGACCACTCTGACATTTTGGAATGTTTCATCGTAAGATGTCATGGTTACATAATATAGATCTAATGGTTGTAGATCATATTCTGGAAAAGCCTTTTGAGTTAAAGCGATGGTAATCTCGCGGCCACGATCCGTTCTGAAGTTATAACAGAATACCACATCACCTTCTTGGATTGTTGCTACCGGGGTCCCGTTGGCGTCAACCAATGCGATTGGTTTCACAAACTCATCGGTTACACCTTCGTCGTATGATTTTTGGATTGATGCAACAAGGTCATTGGATTTTTCACCTTCCGCTTTTACTAAAAGATCGTATGCTAATTTTACACGTTCCCATCTGTTGTCGCGGTCCATGGCATAATATCGGCCTATTGCAGAGGCAAAAGTACCTGTTGTCGTTTTTAAATAAGCTTGTAAATCCCTGACATAGCCAATACCGGAGTTTGGATCTGTATCACGGCCATCTAAAAATGCATGTATAAATACTTGGTCACTTGTCAAGCCAGCATGTTTTGCAGCATCACATAGGCCTTTTAAGTGCTTTGTATGTGCGTGTACACCACCATCGGAAAGTAATCCGATAAGATGTACCTTTTTGTTATTTTCTAATGCATATTTAAAGGCATCTTGAATGATCGGATCCGAATTGAATACGCCGTCATTGACAGCTTTGTGAATACGTCCCAATTCTTGGTAGACGATTCTTCCGGCGCCAAGATTCATGTGGCCAACCTCCGAGTTACCCATTTGTCCTGCAGGCAAACCAACAGCTTCACCAGAAGCCTCTAAGCTCGAGTTTGGATAAGCTTCTAATAAATGATCTAAAAATGGGGTGTTTGCAGCTTCAACTGCATTTGATTTATCGTGTTTTCCATATCCTAGTCCGTCTAGGATCATGAGTGCAACTTTTTTCTTATTCATCGTATAACAAAGATAATCTTAATTTTAGAATCTATCAACGCATCTTAAAAAGTTCCCTTGTTAATCCCTAAGAATTTTATAGGTTTGTGGCATAGTTTATGTTCGGTAAAAGCCGGAGCTACCTAATGATTGATATGGATGATAGAAGCTGTTCTCTAATATGTTGAGCTATATGAAATTTTTAAGCTATTGCGCATTTATACTTATTACTAGTCTTTTTGTACACTCTGCGGCCTTTGGTCATTATTTAAGAGAAGTGAATACAGCGGTAAAGGTAGCTTTGCCTGGTGGTGATGATGATTCTTTAGGAAGTATTTCAGAGGAACTGAAGTCATATTTGAAAGAAGGCAATGCAAAAAATATGGCCAAGTATTTCGGTTCAAACTTAACCTTGTCTATTTTGGGGGAGAATGGGGTCTATACAAAATATCAGTCTGAAATCATGTTGAGTACATTTTTTAATCAGCACAAACCCAAGGCTGTAAAATTGACGCAAGCCAGCAATGCCAACAATGGCTATCAATATTTTACATTTACATTATCAACGGAACAAGCCAACTACCGTGTCTTTATTAAGATCGGCGTAGGAAATAATAACCATTCGATTGAAGAGCTAAGAATCGACAAAAATTAAACAGAGCCACGTTTTTTTTATAAATCTATTTTTCGATTAAAAAATTATTCCACATCTTAGCCCAATAAATAGTATTTATGGAGAAGGAAATCAAGGACTATTTGGCCCATTTTGTAAAACAGGCTGTCGCAGAAGATTTGGGCGATGGAGATCATACCTCACTTTCGACGATTGAAACTGGGGCACAAGGTGAAGCCAAATTGATTGTTAAGGATAATGGTATTTTGGCCGGGGTTGAAGTAGCACAGGCGATTATTGCCTATGTTGACGATAGTTTGACCTGTGAGGTGTTTATCCAAGATGGAAGTCAGGTTAAAGTAGGTGATATCGCTTTTTATATTAAAGGGAATATTCAAAGTATTTTGTTGGCCGAGCGTTTGGTGTTGAATGTTATGCAGCGTATGAGTGGTATTGCAACGACAACCCGAAAATATGTAGACCTTCTCAAAGGTACAGATACGAAAGTTTTGGATACACGGAAAACGACACCATTGTTGCGTGTATTGGAGAAAGAAGCCGTTCGTATAGGAGGCGGTACCAATCATCGTTTTGGCCTTTTTGATATGATTTTAATTAAGGACAATCATGTGGACTATAGTGGTGGTATTGTACCGGCTCTAAAGCGCGCAAATGATTACAGAAAGAACCTAAATAAACCAATAGAAATAGAAATTGAAGTCCGAAATTTTGCGGAGCTTGATGAAGTTCTTAACTTTGGCGAAGTGGACCGGATCATGTTAGATAATTTTTCACCGCAAGATGTAGCCAAAGCTGTTCAGATTATTGACCATCGATTCAAGACAGAGGCCTCTGGGGGAATAACTTTTGACACGATTCGATCGTATGCGGAGGCCGGGGTAGATTATATTTCAGTAGGCGCTTTAACACATAGTGTAAAGAGCTTGGATCTTAGTCTGAAGGCCAAATTAATATAAGAACTGATTTAATTAATGATATCGATTTATTTAGTAACTGCAGTATTACTAGCTTATTTGTTTGGGTCCATACCTACAGCGGTATGGTTGGGACAGGCATTTTATGGGGTAGATGTTCGTGAGTATGGTAGCGGTAATGCTGGGGCAACTAACACCTTTCGCGTATTGGGCCCTAAAGCGGGGTCGATCGTGATGTTTGTAGATATATTTAAAGGCTGGACGGCAACAAACCTCGCTTATTTAATAGAGCTGGGGCAAAACACGAGTGATGTCCAATTTGTAAACTTTCAGTTGGCATTGGGCGTTATCGCAGTATTAGGGCATTTATTTCCTGTATTCGCCGGATTTAGGGGCGGAAAAGGGGTGGCAACACTTTGTGGGATGATTCTCGCGATCCATACACCTGCCGCTTTGGTCTGTGTTTCTGTATTTATCATCATCCTGCTGACAACACATTATGTTTCGCTGGGGTCCATTTCAGCGGGATTTGCATTTCCCTTTAGTTTGGCCTTTATTTTTAAAACAACCATACCCTCTGTGCTGCTTTACGGCATAGCCATCTGTATTCTGTTGTTAATTACCCACCAAAAGAATATTGAGCGCCTGTTAAAGGGGCACGAATCCAAGATTTATCTCTTCAAGAAAAAGGCTAAGGAAAAAGAATAGGCACAATAATTGTATTTGCTAAGTACGATTTAATAATTATTGTGAAATATCCATGTGGGAAGAGCGGAAACGCAATGAACATCGTTTGGATATTCCATATGACCATGGAAAGAAAAATATAGACATATGAACGGAATGTTAAAGTATTCGGCTATCGTATTAGCATGCGTAACACTGGCATCGGGGCTGTCAGGCTGTGCAACTTCAGCTGTTACCGGAAAAAAATATTTAAAATTAGTGAGTGCTGATCAGGTTAACCAGCAAGCAGCATTAGCTTATAAAGATTTTTTATCGAAGAATGGTGCTAAGGTGGTCACCGGAACTGCTGATGCGGCGATGGTAAAACGCGTTGGTAATAAGCTTGCTACGGCGGTTAATCAATATTTGCAGAGCACAGGTCGCGCAAATCAATTTAACTTCAATTGGGAATTTAATTTGGTGAAGAGTGATGACGTGAATGCATGGTGTATGCCCGGGGGTAAAGTTGCGGTATATACTGGAATATTACCAGTAACACGTACAGAAGCAGGTTTGGCAACAGTAATGGGACACGAGATAGCCCATGCTATTGAAGAACATTCTGTGGCTCAGGCTTCGAATCAGATAGCGTTACAATTGGGTGGACAAATTTTAGGTTCAGCTGCTGGCGTATCTGGAAACAGTACGCTTGGTGTTTTTAACAATCTTTATGGATTAGGAGGCAACTTGGCGCAACTGAAATTTTCGAGAAGCGACGAATCTGATGCGGATGCAGCGGGTTTGATCATTATGGCTTTAGCCGGTTACAATCCCAATGAAGCTGTAGATTTTTGGAAGCGTATGGCATCGGGTAGCCAAAAAGGGCAGCCTGAGTTTTTGAGTACCCACCCGAGTGATGAGCGACGGATTGCGGATATTCAGAAATTGATTCCAAACGCGATGAAATATTATAAAAAATAGATAGTCTATACGAAAGAAAAAGAGTCGTCTGCCATTGGCAGACGACTCTTTTTCTTTGTGCCTTATTTATGGCTTATTAATTATACTCCGGCTATGGCGTCATTGATACCAAGTATAACTCCAAATATCAAGCCCATACAGTTAAATGCAATGGTGATAATAACCATGATTCCAATGAATTTATAGTGTTTTTTGAGCGCATCTAAGCATAATTCCAATTGGATACTGTCGCGGTTTTCTATTGCTTTTTTTGCTTTAGATCCAAAATTATACAGGAAATAGATGGGAAGGCAGAAGAAAGCAAGAAATAGAAGATAAAGTACACCAAAGGTGGATAAAGCCCCAGCTGTTACATATTCGTCGGCACCGAGTGACAATGCACTGGCTCCGAAGATAAGGCTGACCATAGTTATGGCAGAGATACCGATGAAAATAAAACAGACGATGGCCAGAAAGTTGGCCCATTTGGCCGCTGAAGCCAAGAAGGAGAGTCCTGCTGGAGACAGTTTAATGTCTGCAGGTTCTTGAAAAGAAGAATTTTGAATACCGTCTTCCATGAAGCATAAATTAATAGGTGTGCGAATTTCTGAAAAGTTCTCGGTTTTTGAAACATTTTTTATAGAAACCATCAAGCGTATACAATCGTTTAGATTTTTTCGATAAGATCAGGCGTATAGTAGGCCAATTGCTACAAAAATGGAGTTATTTAATAAAATTCTCAATTGACTGGAAATTAGCTAATTTTTTTTAAAAACTTAAATTCCGATTGGAAGAATGTTGTTACAAAAGAATTTTGCCGATTCGATGTGGAAAACTATTTTAGGTCGGTCCTTTTGAGGCGATATGCTGGTTTAAAACATGTTATAACGTTTTTTTTGCGAATAAATTGTATGTTAATATAGTAATATTGGGCTGTATATCATGAAGTATGTGTGATTTAGTGTGTTAAGTTTATATTAAGTCCTTTGTAATTTAAAATCTCTTAGTAATTTTGCTTAACATTTTTTAACAAATCACATTATATGAAAAGATCTTTACTCTTTTTCGCTCTTGTTATGGCCAGCTATGGTGCTGTACAAGCTCAGGTTACGACAAGTAGCGTTACAGGTATTGTAAAAGAAGCAAACGGCAGTCTAACTTCGGGTGCTACGATTAAGGCTACACACGTGCCATCAGGAACCGTTTATACAGGTTCGGCAAATGCTGCTGGTCGATTCAACTTAGCCAATATGCGTGTAGGTGGACCTTACAAAATTGAAGTAACTTATGTTGGGCAAGACCCTATTATCTATAATGATGTCTACTTACAATTGGGACAGCCATTTGTGTTAAATCCTGTTTTTGCAGATAAAAACACAATTTTAGAAGAAGTTACGGTGACAGCGCGCAGAGGTGCAACCAAAACTGGTGTTTCAACTATTGTGAGTCGGAAGAAAATTGAGGAAATGCCGGCTATTTCCAGAAGTATCACAGATTTAACGAAATTAAATCCCCAAGCGAACTCACAAGGAGATGGTTTCTCGTTTGCTGGAAGAAATAGTTTATTCAATTCTTTGACATTGGATGGTGCACAAATGAACAATGCATTTGGATTATCGTCTCTTCCTGGAGGTCAAACTGGTGCTCAGCCATTTTCATTGGATGCGATTGAAGCAATTCAGATCAACCTTTCTCCTTATGACGTAAAACAAGGTGGTTTTACTGGAGCAGGTGTCAACGCGATTACAAAATCTGGTACGAATACCGTAACTGGATCGGCTTATTGGTATTTCAAAAATCAAGATCTTCAAGGTTATAAAGTTGATGGCGAGAAATTACCGAAAACAGAATCATATAAAAATAATCAGCTTGGATTTAGCGTTGGTGGTCCAATCATTAAGAATAAATTATTCTTTTTCTTAAACGGTGAAACGACTAAACGTACTACGCCGGGCTCTAATATCCTTGCGAACCGTGGTACGGGCGGAGCAAATGAGTCAAATGTTAAAGCGTCTGATTTAGATTTGATAAAGAAAACCCTGATCGATAACTATGGCTACGATCCAGGTGTTTATGAAGGATTTAACAATGAGCAAAAAGCGAATAATATTACGGCCAAAATCGACTGGAATATTAACGAAAAGCATAAATTTACCCTTCGTTATAACCACTTAGATTCCTATAGAGATATTAATCCAAGTCCATCGAACAGTAATAGTGGTCGTGGACCAAGTCTTAATTCGATGATCTTCTCGAACTTAAGATATCGTCAGAATAATAATATCAATTCCATTACTGCTGAATTAAACTCAACATTTAACAGTAAATATGCGAATCAAATACAAGTCGTTTATTCAGCTTTTAGAGACTACAGAGATCCAATGGGGACAGCTTTTCCAACTGTTGATATTGAGAACGGTAACGGAGCGAATTATATTTCCTTTGGGCAGGAACCATTTTCTGGTTTGAATAAGCTTAATCAAAATTTATTTAGTATTACCGATAACTTTAATATTTTCGCTGGGGCACATACTTTTACATTCGGTGGTTCCCTAAGTTATCAAAAGTTTAGTAACTCTTTTGCCCAATTTATCAATGGTCAGTTTAGATATAAGAGTATGAGTGATTTTATTGCTGCAGCTAATGGCGATAAAACTGTAAATCCTTCCTTATATCAATTGACCTATTCGGTGGTTCCTGGTGTTAGCCGCCCATCGGCTGATTTTAGTATGATGCCAATAGCACTTTATGCGCAAGATGAATGGTTTGTAAAGCCAAACTTTAAATTGAGCTATGGAGTGAGAGCGGATATTCCTGTGTATACAACAGATATCGTTACCAATGAAAAAGTGTTGGGAATGACATTTGCTAACGGAGAAAAGCTTGATGTTTCACGTTTACCGAAAACACGTGTATTAGTTTCACCAAGAGCGGGATTTGATTGGGATATCAGACATGATAGATCTTTTGTATTGCGTGGAGGAACAGGGATTTTTACAGGTGGTGTTCCCGGAGTATGGTTAACGAACCAAGCTGGACAAACTGGTATGACCTTTGGTAATATGTTTATTAATAATCCAACGGATAAGCCGTTTAATCCTGATCCTGCAGCTTACATTCCTGCGAATCCACAAAATCCAGCGACTTATGAGATTGACCTTACTTCTAAGGAGTTTAAAATGCCTCAAATTTGGCGTTCAAACTTAGCTGTAGAATACCGTCTTCCTTGGGATATGAAAGCAACATTGGAGGGGATTTATACGAAATCGATCAATGAAGTTTATCATAGAGACGCGAACTTATCTGATCCAAAAGGCAATTTTTCGGGTACAGGCGATACAAGAGCATATTGGTTAGCCACTGGTAATGCAAGACAGATAAATCCTTCTATTACTCGGGCGATTGTATTGGATAATACTTCTAAAGGAAATGCTTATAGTCTTACTGCGCAGTTGGAAAAACGTTTTGGAAAATACGGCGATGCCATGGTAGCTTATACCTATAGCAGCGCTAAAGATATTACCTCCAATCCAGGCTCCCAAGCAAACTCTGCGTATACAGGTAATGCCATTGTAAGCAATCCAAATTCTCCGGTATTAGCTTATTCAAGTTTTATGGTGAGAAATAGAATCATTGCTGCTGTAAATGTTAACTTTAATATTACGCCGCAGCTTCCAACGAGAATAGGGCTGGTTTATGAAGGCAGACCATATGGCGATAACTTCGGTGCAACACGATTCAACTATACGGTAAGTGGCGATATACTTAATGCAGATAGACGTTTCTCAAATGCCTTAATGTACGTGCCAAAAGATCGCGCAGATATTGCTTTAGTTGATATCAAGGAAGTTAAGGATAAAACTAGAGCTGAAACTGCAGATGCACAATGGGCAAGACTTGATGCATATATTAGCCAGGATAAATATTTGAGCACACGGAGGGGGCAATATGCGGAGAGAAATGGTGCTGAATATCCTTGGATGAACCGTTTTGATATTCGTATCATGCAAGAATTATCTAAAGTATTAAAAACGAAAGACAATCACAGGTTACAGGTTTCCTTTGATATTATTAATGTAGGTAACTTATTGAGTAGCAAATGGGGTGTTACAAAAACACCTAATATTACCAACTTTATGCAATATCAAGGTGTAGTTGATAACAAACCAACCTATACTGTTAGTCAAAATCTTAAAGAGCAGACTTTCAGAAATAATACTGGTATTGATTCCAGATACCAAATGCAGTTAGGTATTCGCTATATCTTTAATTAAGTTATACCGACCTAATTTAAATGCCAAAAGAAATCCTCGATCTTTTAAAGGTCGGGGATTTTTTTATTTTTTATAATCTCCATTCGTGTTTTTGTACTACTATCCTCCAGTAGGGATAAAGCACTCCCTAAGCACGGATATAGCACATTAATAGCACTGTTTACACAACCGTTGCATAAACCTATTGAAAAATGAGAAAAGTACAATAAGCGTGCTGATCCAGTGCAACTAAGCTACGGAGATGCCTAGGTAAATATCAATTTCTCCACCTAAACGAACAAAAACTACCCCCTTAAATTAGACTGGCATGCTGATATTTGGTTTATAACTAAATTATAAACCCAACTGATGATGAAGCAGTTCTGTATCTCCATACTTGTGGGTATTGGCGTCTGCATGTCTCTTTGTGATTTCGCACAAAGCACAGACCTGGTCAATTGGCCAAAGCAGGCTGATCCCAGATTAATAGGTGATCTCGTGGCCCAACGTTTTGTGGCAAGTCCGCATAACAGTTTTAAACCGCCAGCTCCGCCAAAAAATATTACGTATCCCGAAGTCTGTGCTTGGTATGGAGCATTGAAGTATGCCGAAGTAAGCAATGATAAGAAATTGTTGGAACAATTGACCCAACGCTTTATGCCTTTGTTCGACGCCGAAAAACATCTTGTTCCACGTCCTTGGCATGTGGACTTCTCCGTTTTTGGGACGGTGCCACTGGAACTCTACTTACAAACAAAAGACCAGCAATTCAAGACGATGGGAATGCGTTTTGCAAATGCGCAATGGACTATTCCGATTGACTCCCCGCAGGTGGTCAAAGACAGTTACCAGAAATTCCTCGATAAAGGACTTACCTGGCAGACCCGCTACTGGATCGACGATATGTATATGATTACCATGATTCAATCCAAAGCTTTTCAGGTGACGGGAGATCAGCAGTATATGGATCGGGCAGCGCATGAAATGGTGGTCTATCTCGATACCATTCAAAAAGAAAATGGCCTTTTTTATCACGCACCTGATGCGCCTTTCTTTTGGGGCCGGGGTAATGGCTGGATGGCTGCGGGAATGAGCGAGCTGCTGTCTTCATTAAAAATGGACAATCCCAATAGAACCAAAATATTGGCTGCTTACCAAAAGATGATCAGGAGCCTAAAGCAGTATCAGCGACCAGATGGCCTTTGGGGGCAATTGATTGATAAACCTGAATCTTGGGTGGAAACTTCGGGTTCTGCCATGTTTACTTATGCAATTATCATGGGCATAAAAAATGGCTGGCTCGATGCAAAGGAATATACGCCGATCGCACGCAAGGCATGGATTGCTTTGACAGGCTACATCAACAAAGACGGTGATATCACCAACGTCTGTGAGGGTACCAACCGAAAAAATGATTACCAGTATTATCTCGATCGACAACAGAAAACAGGGGATATGCATGGGCAGGCACCCATACTTTGGTGTGTTTATGCTTTACTAAAAAATAATCAGCTATGATGAGATTATGGACAATTTTGTTGGTATTGTTTGCGGTAGATGCGCCAGCACAAAGCATTCGCTTTCAGGAACAATACCCTGGTGTATGGAAAGGTACATTTGGAAAGCCGGATACATATACTTTGCTCGGTGCTGCCGGAGCAAAGCCCCGGGCGGAAACGCTTGAACAGCTGCAGTCTGTCGATTTTCCTTTGCCGAAGATGGATGTGCATGCCGAACTGATCGATGGTAAAACATACCTGCGGTTTCCGCTGGAAAAAAACGAACAGATCTATGGATTGGGACTTAACTTTCAGACAGTACATCAGCGGGGCAAGATTCTTAACCTGCATGTCGACCATTATGGTGGTAAAGATAATGGACGCACTCATGCGCCCGTTCCGTTCTATGTCTCTTCCAGAGGATATGGTGTATTGGTCAACTCAGCACAATATTTAACGTATTATGTAGGAACAGGCGTACGGAAAGATGCAAAAGGCCCCGCAGAAGTAAAAGACCGCAATACCGATAAAAGCTGGAATTCCCGACCTTACTCGGATGCTGTAGAGGTGTATGTGCCTACGGAAGGGGCCGAAGTGTATGTCTTTGCCGGTGTCAACGCTCTTGATGCAATAAAGCGCTATAACCTCTTTTGTGGTGGCGGCACCTTGCCACCGAAGTGGGGCCTTGGTTTTACACAACGCGTGCAGAAGCTTTATACAGCGGCGGATGTTGTCAAAGAAGTGGCCGAATTTGAGGAACATGGTTTTCCGCTTGATTTTATCGGGCTCGAACCGGGCTGGCAGTCTAAAGCTTATCCCTGTTCATTTGAATGGGACAAAGGACGTTTTCCAAATCCGGCAGCCTTGGCGAAAACGCTGGCTGAAAAAGGTGTTCGGCTAAACCTCTGGACTAATCCGTATGTCTCACCCGACGCTCCCATTAGCAAATCAATTGAGCCTTTTACAGGATCTCACACCGTGTGGAATGGCACTGTGCCTGATTTAAATCATCCGGATGCAAAGCGTATCCTCGCAGAACAGCTGAGCCGATCACAAATCAATATTGGAATCAGCGGATATAAGATTGACGAGGTCGATGGTTACGACTACTACCTATGGCCAGATATGGCCAAATTTCCCTCGGGGATCAGTGGTATACAAATGCGACAAACCTACGGTGTACTTGCCCAGAAATTGACCGATAGTCTATACCGTCAGGAGAATAAACGAACGTTTGGACTCGTACGGGCATCCAACGCTGGGGCCAACAACATGCCCTATGTGATCTATAACGATTATTATAGCCATCAGGATTTTATTACGGCGCTAGTCAATAGTGGCTTTTGTGGCTTACTATGGACGCCAGAAGTTAGGGGCTCCAAGACGGGGGAGGAATGGTTGCGCCGTTTCCAGACTGTTGTATTCTCACCAATGGCGATGATCAATGCCTGGTCCAGTGGAACAAAACCATGGTCTTTCCCCGAAGTGGCCGACAAAGTGAAGTATTATGCGCAGCTGCGGATGGAATTGATGCCTTATCTCTACACTGAATTTGCAAAATACCATTTTGAAGGAACGCCTCCTTTTCGGGCCATGGTACTGGAAGATGGGTTCCAGGGGCAAATAAATTCGACGGTAGGCAACCAAGACCTGGAAACGAATCCCTATTTGGAAGCGGTAAACAGGGAGGTAAAAGATCAATATATGTGTGGTGAATATCTATTGGTTGCTCCTTTGTTTACGGGAGAATCTACTAGAAAGGTGCTGCTGCCGAAGGGCAACTGGTACGATTTCTATTCGGGACGTTATGTCGGTAATGGAGAGGAAATCGTCGCCAAACCCGAAGACGATCGTATACCCGTCTATGTAAAAGATGGTGGGATCATTCCAATGACGACGGCAAGGCTTCATGCGCCCACAGCTGGAGAAAAAGTCAATTTGATCATTCGGCATTACGGCGAAAAGGAAGGGCTGTACAACCTATATGATGATGATGGCGTAAGTTTCGACTATGACAAGGGTGCTTATTCCTGGCGGCGGATACGTTTTAAAAGAAATGCGCTTGGCAAATTGGAAGGGGATATCTCAACGGCAAGCAAAAATAAGCCGAATACAGTCGGTACTGTAAAGTTTGAATTCATGGGGCAATGATGCTGTTTTAAACAGTAATCTATGTTTTAAGCTTCTGAAAACCATTTTTTACCGCTAAAAAGACCAAAAAATACACTGTTTAACCTCGGGGATTCACTGATATTTGAGGTAACTAATTATAAAAAATAACCAATTTATTAAATGCATGGCCGAGTTATCGATCATCTTCTCATGATAGACAATCGCCATAAAAACTGATTTATTATGATAAAAAGTATCACAAAAATGGGATGCTTTGTACTCTTCCTGTTTCTTGCTATGGGGAGTATAGGCTTACCGGTCTTTGCCCAACAAAACATGCGGCTTTCGGGAAAGGTGACCAACAAAAAGGGAGATGCACTGCAGGGAGTCACTGTTCGTATCAAAGGGAAAAGTCAGGGCACAAGTACAGATGCTGCGGGGAAATATCAGCTGGAGGTTGCACCATCCAGTACGCTTGTCTTTAGTCAAGTGGGCATGAAAGAGCAGGAGCGCACTGTCGGTAACCAGCGGCAACTTGATGTCATGCTGGAAGATAGTGACAATGCGCTGGATGAGATTGTTGTCACGGGCTATGGTGGTGTCGCAAAGAAACGTGACCTCACGGGAGCCATCTCTTCCGTCAATGCCAAGAAAATCGAAGAACGGCAGCCTATTAATCTTTTCGATGCCTTACAGGGGCAGGCTGCCGGGGTGCTTATTGTCAATGACGGTGGTGGGGCACCAGGGGCGACAGGATCTATTCAAGTGCGGGGCACGTCGACCTTGAATGGGGGAAATGGTCCTTTATATCTGGTCGACGGGGTAATCAACCCCGATGGCGCCACCATAAATCCAACAGATATCGAGAATATCGAAGTGCTCAAAGATGCAGCTTCTGCATCTATTTATGGGTCGCGTGCAGCCAATGGCGTTATCCTCATCACAACAAAGCGCGGATCGGAAGGAAGACCGATGGTCAATGTCAATTACAACCATCTTTTCGGACGTTTAGCTCATTACATCCCTGTCAGTAACTCGGCTGAAGTAAGGGCTTTCCGCTATATTCAAGGACTCAATACCAATACGGATTCCATCAATCCAAGCTTTAATTCCGATAACGATTTGCAAAGGCTCTTATTGGGGAATCTGGCACAGAAGAAGGAAATCAAGGTGAGTGTTTCCGGTGGTCAGAAAAATCTCCGTTACTACAGCAGTTTGAATTATCTGGATGATAAATCTATTATTCTGAATAGTTACGCCAAACGTTTGCAGTCACGCATCAATGTGGAATATCAGTTTTCATCCAAGTTGAAGTATTCCAACAATATTTCCTTTTCCTGGCAGAAAGGCAATACAATTCCGATCGGGAATACGATCCGCGTCGTTATGGACCGGCCAGCGTATTCCTTGATTTACTATCCCGATGGTTCTTTAACAAGCTACATCGGTTCGAAACGGAATCCTGTAGCCAATGCTTTGTTTGAGAAAAATCTGGATGAAACCTATTCCGGGCAATTTAACAATCAGTTGGATTACCAGATCAGGGATGACTTAAAGTTCACAACCTTGTTCAATGCACGGTTGGACAATTTACAGAACACCCAATTCTCGCCGCGTTTTCTTTCGGCAAACAAGGATCAGAATAGCGGAACAAATGAGTTTAATAAAACGTTTACCTGGGAGTTTCAATCCTATCTGAATTATAATAAGACGTTTGCGCAGGATCATAATGTCACGGCTTTATTGGGGTTCAGCTCAGATCGCAGACGTTATGATCGTTTTCACTCCGAATATATGAATAGTGTCAATGAAGAAGTGTTGGTGACCTTTCCGGATTACCTGACGCCTTCAAAAACCTATACCACGGCAACAGCCAATGCTTCTGCTTCTATTTTTAGCCGGATTGGCTACAATTACAAAGGACGCTATCTCGTTCAGGGATCCTATCGGAGGGATGGTTCATCGCGGTTCGGCGCGACAAACAAATGGGGGAACTTCCTATCGGCATCTGCTGCATGGCGGTTTTCGGACGAGAATTTCATGAAATGGGCGAAGCCGGCATTAGTAGATGCTAAATTGCGGTACAGCATCGGACAGCTTGGAAATGACAAAGTAGGCGATTATGAATCGTATACGAAAGTGGCCTTTGGCGGGTCTTATAATGGTGTCGGCGGAGCTGCATTGACAAGTACATTCGGAAATAATCGGATCAAGTGGGAAACAACCACTCAGAATAATGTGGGGCTAGATCTGACCTTCTTAAATGGCCGATTGGGATTTACGGCAGATTATTATGTCAAAACGACAACCGATCTATTGTATCCACGAGAGCTCGCCAAAGAAACCGGTTACGCCAAAGTGAATGTCAATTTAGGAACAATCCGCAACCGCGGGATGGAGTTTGTGATCAGCGGAAAACCAATAATGACGCGTGATTTTAGCTGGGAGGTGAATGGTAATATTTCCTTTGAACGGGGTAAGATTGTGAAACTGGCGGATGGCATTCCTTTTTTTCCGGGTAATAAATGGTACGCGGAAGAAGGTGGCCGTATCGGGAATTTCTACGGCTGGCGCAATTTAGGGGTTTACGCCTGGGATGAGTCCAACGCCTACAACGACAACTGGGAGAAATTGACACTCGTACTAGACGATCAGGGGAAACCGATGTATCGTGATGGAAAAGCAGTATATACCTTCAATGGTAACGATTATCAGGGAACAGTACATCAGCTCTATGCACCAGATGGCAAATTGAAAGGTGGGGATGCTGAATGGCTGAACAACAAAAAGGATAGTTTGATCAATGACGAAGATCGCATGATCCTCGGTAACGCGACACCTGATTTCTATTTTGGTATTATGCAGACCTTTAGATACAAACGATTTACGCTAAATGTACTCTTTAATGGTTCCTTTGGTGGTGAAGTTTACAATGCCTTGCTCCAGCGTCAAAATTACCCGACCAATACAGGGGCAGGTTCACCGGACATGGTCTATAACGTATGGCGCAAACCTGGAGATGTGGCCAAATACCCAAATTATGTGGAGCGAAACAACCGCGGCAACATGAAAACCAACCAAAATAGCCTCTATATCGAAGATGCGACATTTGTTCGTTTATCAAGCGCGCGCTTAGCCTATACCTTCGATCCGCAGTTGATCAACCGATTAAAAATGAAAGGGCTTACAGCCTTCGTTTACGGAAGCAACCTGTTGACATGGACCAATTACCGGGGCTACGATCCTGAATTTAGTACAAACAATCCGCTGACACCGGGTGAGGACGATGGCCGTTACCCGAGGAGACGGGAGTTTGGATTTGGCGTAAACATCAATTTTTAGCATATAGCTTTTAGGGTAAGTCCCGTCTGAAGGATGGGACAGATAAAATATTTTTGACATGAAAACAAAGATCTTAGCACTGTTACTGCTATCAGCTACGTTGGGAAGCTGTAACAAATTCTTGGAAGAGAAACCGCTGGCCGAAGTTGCACTTGACCAGCATTATAAAAACTTATACGATGTGCAGGCCGCAATAGCAGGAATGTATAGCGCCTTTCAGCTTGAAATGGTTGGTAAGGGTAACTATCAGGATAACAAAGACAACTACCTCGAAAAATACCTGTATTGGGGCGAGTATCGTGCCGATAATTTTGACCGGGCGATCAGCTACACCAAAGACTATGTGGACGAGATCGTATTAAATAGCCTTACGCCAACCAATCAGTTTTCAGACTGGAGTGGGCTTTATACCGCCATCGGGCGTATCAATAGCAATATCAAGTATATTCCAAAGGCAGCAGAATTGGATAGCCGTATTACTCCGGATATGCTGAAGGATTATCTTGCGCAGTGTTATGCCCTTCGAGCCATGTGCTATTTCTATCTCGTTCGTGTTTGGGGCGATGCTCCGATATGGCTAGAACCCTATGAGGATGTGCAGCAGCCCGCTGCCAGCCCACGTGAACCGAAAGATAAGCTATTGAACGAGGTCATTATACCGGATCTGGAAAAAGCCTATTCCCTGATCGATAAAGACGCGAAGAACCCCCTATGGACAATCGGAGGGGCAGGAATATGTGCGATTATGTCGGATGTGTATATGTGGAAAAAGGACTATTCGAATGCGACAAAATGGATAACACGTCTTTTTTTGACCAAGTCTCCTACGGGTGTAGGTTATGCCGGAACCAATGAAAGCAATTTACAGGATGGCGCAAGCTGGAAAACTATTTTTGTCAATCCAACTTCCAGTAAAGAAACGATTTGGAGCATCCACTGGGACTACTTAAAAAATGGCTGTGCCTGTATGCAGACCTCATGGTCACCTAACAACAAGCAGATTGTCGTCGATGAAGGCGTGTGGACAAGCTGGTTTCAGCCGCAGACGACCACTTCGCCGAGTCCTGATATCAGACCTCAACAAACATTGGATGTCTATTTTGGATTGCCAAGCAACAAGCGAGATCGATTTATCAAGTGGTATCCTACGGATGCGAACCCAACCAAAGCGGATCCATGGCCTGTGACAAACCAGGCACTTCCAGTTTATTTAACCATGTACCGCCTGAGTGACATGTATCTTTTATATGCTGAAGCGTTGAATGGTCTAGGGGATCGGACCAATGCCCTGAAATATTTAAACTTCGTCCGCAAGCGCGCGCGCCTGCCACAATATGATGCGAATGATGCAACTATCGCAACAAGCTACCAGCTGGAAACGGCGATTTTGGAGGAACGTCGCCTGGAACTTTTTGGTGAAGGTAAAAGGTGGTTTGATTTGGTACGCACTGGACGCGTGAAGGAAGTGATGGACCCCATCTTAAAACGTCGACAGGAAGAAGCGGGTAATTTGGAAAAACCTGGATTTTTAGACCCAACAAACAGAGTGTATTGGCCCATTCACCGGAATGTTTTAAACTCCAATAAATCATTGGTTCAAAATCCCGGATATACAGATTAATAGAAGAATTTAAATCAGAGCGTCATGAAAAGAATGTTTAAGACCAAATGGACCTATAGCGCTATCATCGCGGTAAGTCTATTAATGACAAGTTGTTCACTTTTCGATTTGGAACTGCAAAAAAATTACGATTACCAACATAAAACTTTAGATCCCAATATCGGCATAAGTGCACGAAAATTTTTGGAGAACCGATCTTACGAAACAGTGGAAAATCCAACAGATACGGTTTTCAAATGGATGCGAAAAGGCTTAGAATATGCTGGTATCCCTTTGGAAGAATTTGAAAAGACAGATCGAACCTTTATTTTTTTGCATAATGACGGCATAAAGACCTGGGATGTGAAAACGAAAAAAGTGACGGCAGGCCTCTTTTTTGACTTTCCAATTGTGACCGGGGTGGACGGAACAGGCAAACCCATTACGAGACCGGCGACAAAATGGGAAGACTACAGTAAAGATGATGTCCGTAATTATTTCCTTTACCTCATGCTGGAAGGGAATTACAACTTTGATAAGCTGACCATTGAAAACACCAAAGCAAAGACCATGCTTCCAGCCAATACTGTTGCCAGTAAAAGTTCGCTGCTGGGATACATGAATGAAGGTAAAGGTTTTGATCAGGAAGGGCTGATGGTCTTACGCCTGGTCAATAACAGTGATTTGGCGCCGATTCAAATTAACAATAAAACAACCAATCGGTCCGGGGGATACATTGTAACCAACGGCGTGGTTCATGTCTTTGGCAGCAAAGGAAATACCACCGTTTATCCATTTGCGGGAGCACTTTAACAAAAGAACCTTTTAAACAAATTTAAATATGATTAAAAAGAATTCAGTTATTGCTTCACTTCTGCTGCTATTGGCGGTAGGAACTAGCTGTGAGAAATCGCCCGCCGAAAAACTCACTCTAAACAGTACTGCCTGTGTGCAATGCCACACCATTCAGTCGGCAGCAGATCTTCAGGCATTGAGCTTACAGCCCGGAGACACGGTTATTATGAAGTCCGGGCAATGGACCGATCAGGAATTAACCTTCAGTGCGCAGGGAACAAAACAGCAGCCCATTGTATTGATGGCAGAGCAGCGTGGAGCTGTTATCATGAAAGGTACTTCTTCCGTTAGTATCACGGGACAATGGCTTGTTGTGGATGGACTGGTATTCCAGGAAGGGTATACGACAGGCAAAAATGTGGTAGATTTTACTTCTTCCTCGTCAAACTGTCGCCTTACCAATACGTCAATTGTGGACTATAATCCACCGGCAGCAACGACCGACTACCGCTGGGTTTCCATTAACGGTTCTTATCATCGTATTGACCACTGCTATTTAAAAGGAAAGACCCACCAGGGACCGACCATGGTCGTATGGGGGACCAGTAAACCAATGAAACACCGCATCGATCATAACTTCTTTGGGGAGCGTGCTGCGGTACCAGACAATGGCGGTGAAACTATCCGCATTGGCACCAGCGACTGGTCGATGACCAGTGCGCTCACAACCATTGAAGATAATATCTTTCAGCGCTGTAACGGCGAAACCGAAATTATATCCAATAAGATGGGGGCCGATACGATCCGCAACAACTATTTTTATGAAAGTCAGGGAACCTTATGCCTGCGACATGGCAATGGTTCTGCCGTTTATGGCAATTATTTTGTCGGTAATGGCAATAGTGCGGCCGGTGGTATTCGTATCATAGGTGAAGACCATTTGGTCTATAACAATTACTTCCAGAATATGGCTGGTACGGGGCAAAAAGCTGCGTTGGCGATTATGGACGGCGTGCCAAATTCGCCTCTAAGCGGGTACTTTCAAGTCAAGCGGGTGAAAGTTGTGGCCAATACAATGATTAAATGTAAACAGTCGTTTGATATTGGTTCAGGAAAAGGAGGAAATAACCGGACATTACCCCCAACGGATGGGCATATCGCAAATAATGTGGTATCCCAATCCGCCCAATCAACGATGTTAACCTTTACCGATCAACCGGTCAATTTTGTTTATCAGGGAAACATTGTTTTCGATGTACCGACAAGTCAACAGCTGCCGGCTGGATTTACCCGAGTTAATCCACAGTA